>NZ_CAXTEM010000033.1:0-31656 GCF_964243315.1 uncultured Sphingomonas sp.
AAAGTGAGTATACGCCAAAAGCGTATCGAGGGTTCGAATCCCTCCCGCTCCGCCACTTGGTTGTCCAACCGCTTGCATGGCTGTCTAGGCCTCGCGTAAATTGCTCTAAGCACTCGGCCAATGCGGTCAAAGAAGTCCGGGATAGTCCGGCACGATCCGATGGCCGTCGGGGGCACGGCAGGGGGCACCGTGTCATAGGTGGGGGCATCGCCTTCTGAACCTGTATTTTGCAGCGGCAACCGTGCTGCTAGATGCTCGCAAGCGATCGGTGGGGCTTTGTAGCGCGAGATGGGGATCGGCCGTTCTAGTTGCCGCGTGGCGGTCGCATCGCAGCTTCCTTGGTGGGTAGCAGAATGGCCGCCTTGAAGCTGCAGTCAGCGTAAACGGCCGTTCGTTCAGGCGGCGGGACCGGCGGCGAACTATCGTTTTCTGGTGAACATACGGCTCTGTCCGCTCGGGTGGCGAACATTTTCACTGGAAGACCGGTCAGGCACCAGGGCGAGCCTGTCAGGCCGTTGCGTCGTTTGGCCGGGGAGGCCTTTCGATGCTGGTCCATAAGCGTCGTTTTGGTGAAGCTTGCACAGGCGGGTGTTCAGTGCCGCTTGGGCACAGTGGCCGGTCGGATCTCGGATCCACGACGCTTGGCACCGGCTCGTCGTCCGAGCAGCAGGACGCAGGCTCCGACGCCCGTCGGCGGCGGAGGGCCCCTTCCTGTGGGGGTGGCCGACGGCGCACTCAGAAGTCCCTTGTTACCAGATAGGTGCAGGCTACGATCACGTGATTTTTAATGGTGGAAGTACCTGGTTCAGTTCGGCTTTGCACTTCGTGCGCCACCAGCTGCTTTCAGTAGGATCTCCCAATAGTTCAACTCTCTATCGAACGCGGCAAGGGGAATGCGCTCGTCGGTTCCGTGCGCGCGCGAGTCTTCTGGCAGCACTAGGCCTAGACTACCTGCGCCATAAGTCGGGATGCCAGCGCGTCGGTACTCACGTCCTTCCGTGCCTCCCGACGACATGACCGGCGCCAGCCTTGCTCCCTCGTAGGTTCCCGACAACGCTAGCTGTAAGGCGGCCACGACATCAGGACGTATCGGGGAGACGGGACTCTCGACCGCTTCGCCCTCGAGCCTCACCTGCATCGCAGGATTAGCGATGATCCCAGCTATCGTGGTCTGAACATCAGCCACCTTCGTCCCGGGGAGTATTCGGCAATTGACAGTAGCGCTGGCATTCTGCGGAAGGGCGTTTGGCGCATTACCGGCCTTAAGCATCGTCGCAACGCACGTCGTCCAGAGGATGTTGCTGGTTTCGGGATAACGCCTGGTGACGGCGATCGCGGCCTTGTTGGAGGGATCCCGTAGCAAGGTCGTGAGCGCCGCCCCGAGCTCGCCGCCCTTCTCAGCAGCGGCGCGGGCGACCATGCCCCGCGTCACCTCGTTTAGATTGACCGGGAAGCGCAGCGTTTCGATGGCCGACAACGCGCGAGCGAGATCGTAGATCGCATTATCGGTGCGCGGCACCGAGCTATGCCCACCTCGGTTCGCCGCAGTGACCAGGAAGGTCGCGTTGGTCTTCTCCGCCGCCTGCATGCCGAAGGCGATCGGCTTGCCATCCGGCGTAACCGATCCGCCGCCGGCGTCCGAATTCAGCGCGTAGTCGGCGCGCTTTATCCAGGGGTGTGCAATGACTGCACGGGTCGACAGCATTCCGGTTTCTTCGTCACCCGAAAAGGCCAGGAAAAGGTCGCGTTCAGGCAACCAGCCAAGGCGCTTTAGTCGCATAAAGCTGGTGGTCAGGACGGCGACGCCGAACTTGTTGTCCTGCGTGCCGCGTCCGTAGAGGTAGCCCTGCTTTTCCACCGGCGTGTAAGGATCTGTCGCCCAGTTCTCCTTCACGGCATCGACAACGTCCATATGGGCGAGCAGCGCCACCGGCCGCGCCTTCGGATCGCTTCCCTTGTAACGCACGATCAGCCCCATCGTTACCTCGCCGTCGATCGTGACCGGCCGGCGGACGATATCGTCTTTGGAGAAGCCTGCGCTTGTCAGGTTGGTCTCGAGAACGTCGATAAGCGCGGGAACTTGTCCTCGACCTTTGGCAGTGGGAATCGCGACGAGCGTCTTCAACAAGGCCCGCGCTTCCGTTCGGTCCGCGTCAGTCGGCTCCGCCGCGATCGGTGCGGCGGAGAACAGTCCAATTGCTGCGGCGAACGTTGGGAATAGTAGCCGCACCATGGCATTCTCCTGTTGCATGACTGGCCCGGGCGGTGGCCGGTCATGCTGATGGTCAGAATTTGAACGAGGCACTGGTGAAAAGGTAACGACCCGTAGCGTCGTAAAACTGCGGATAGGTGTTACCGTTGCCGCCGTCCTCGATAGCCGCCGTAGTGGTCAGCGGGGGTTGCTTGTCCAAGATATTGTTCATGCCCAAGTTGAAACGAATATTATCCTGCACGTCGAAGCTGAACGCCAAGTCGAAATAGCTGCGGCTGTTCAGTCTCTCATTCAGCGCGGCGAAGCTGCCGGTCAATGCCGGCTGATCGCTGGTCTGCGCGATCTTCACCGACGACACGTAACGCCAAGTGAACGCGATGCCGACGTCCCAAGGTGTCTGCCAGTTCGTCAGCATCTTGTGCCGCCATTCGGGGCGAGGGCGACCGCAGAGTCCGGCATACAGGCCCGAGCAGTCGAAGACGTCAGTCGATGGCGACGTAGGTAGCGGCTCCGTCTCATACTCTGCCAGATAAGTGCCAGCCAGGTTGAAGTTGATCGAGCCGAGCGTGTCGGTCCGCACGCGATAGTCGACCAAGACGTCAACGCCGCTAGTCTTGAGGGAGCCCGTGTTCACGTTGAATCGTTCGAAGTAACCGGAGTCGTTGAGGAACAGGGTACCGCCGGCGCCGCGAACGATCTTGTCGCAGAAGAACGCGTCACCTGATGCAAGGCAATTGCCGAGCGCTAGGTTCGGATTGACGCTGCCGACCAGATCCTTGACCTTGATGCTGAAGTAATCGACCGAGATCGACAGCCGCGGCACGAAGCTCGGCTCGAAAACAGCTCCGGCCGAGAACGTGTTGGCCACTTCAGGCTGCAGATCGCGGTTGCCGCCGATCAGCGAGTTGAACTGCCCGGCCGGATTGTCGATGATCGAGCCGTACTGCGCGGCGGTGACGCCGGTGCGTGCGCACTGCGCGAGCGTCGCGAACGGTGTCTCGCCGGCGCAAGGGTCGTACAATCCGTTCGCTAGTTCGGTCAGCTCGACCTCGAACAGCGACTGAGAAGCAAAGAGCTCGACCACGTTAGGTGCCCGCACTGCCCGCTGGTAGCTGCCGCGAAAGCGGATCGGGCGCACCGGCGACCAGTTCAGACCCAGCTTGTAGGTGTGCGTCTTGAAGCCGGTGTCATAGTCCGAGTAGCGATAGGCGCTCTCGAAGGAGAGCAGGTCGAAGAACGGTCGCTGTTCGATGAGCGGCACGATGAGTTCCGCGAACAGCTCCTTGGCCGTTGTCGACCCGCTGATCGGGAATTCCGGCGAGAGCGAGTTCTGATAGGCTTCGTCCGGCAGCAGCTCGAGCGTGTTCTTGCGATACTCGACCCCGAACGCGATACCGATGCCGCTGGTCGCCAGCGGCGACGTAACACCATACTTCCCTAAGTCTCCGCTTACCGATGCGACGATGTTCGTCAGCCCGGTGTCGCCGATGATGCTCTTGGACTCGGCGATATACCCGACCGCAGCGGCGCTGGCCGGATTGCCGCTGAAGTAATCGAGTGGGGAACAGTCGGCATCGTTGTTCGAAGACACGGCATCGGCATTGATCGCGCAGACGGCCTGCCCGAACGTTGCCGAACCGTTTCGGCGGTCGATAACCGCGTTGACCGCGTTGCCGACGCGCTGCTGGTTGGCATCGCCGGTGAAGCGGCTGCTGTAGTTAACGTTCGCGTAGGAGGCGTAGACGTCATAGCTGAACGCAGGATCTATTTGGCCGCGCAGGCCTCCGACGATCCGGAACGTGGCATGTCGGATGTCGTCTTGACGGTTGCCGCCCTCGACGTTGCGGCGGCTTAGAAGAATGCCGTTCGCAATGGCTGCCGGACCGGTGTAGTTGCCGACTGCGTCATAGTTGCCGGCCGTCGATAGTCCAGCCGCGCCGCAGAGGAACTGGGCCTGCTGCGCGCTTAGAAAGGCATTGTCGCAGTTAATGCCGCCAGCGCTGCCGAAGATCCCGCCGGACACCGTCCCGGGCGCGATTTGCGCGGTCGAGCGGTCGTTCATGTAGCTCAATTCGAAATATGGAACGAGCTTCTCGCTGATCTCGTAATGCCCGATCGCGCCAAGGGTGTAGCGCTCGTCCGGGCGCTGGTAATAATTGGCCGGCGCGAAGTTATAGGTGCGACGTCCTGACACGAAATTGGCGGTGTCTGCGCGGAACTGTGTCGGCACCCCCGTAAGGCCGCCCGTGTTTGCAAAGTTTGCGGGTGAGTTGAACCCCGATCCGCTGCACGAGTAGGTGTCGCCGCCGGTGCCGGTCGTACCCAGCGCGCAGGCGCTGTAATCATAGTCGGCCTGAAGGATCGGCCGGATCTTGCGATAGGTCGCATAGGCCGTAATGTTGCCGCGCCCCTCCGCCATGTTGCTGCCCATGACGATCGAGTAATCTTGGGTGAAGCCGTTCCAAACCGATTTGTCCGGCTTGGGATAGGCGCCGGGAACCAGCGCATCGTTCCGCCCGAGCAGGTCGCGGAGCTCGTCGTTGCCATTTGAATGCTGGAAAATGCTGAGGCCCGCGTTCAGCTTCAGTCCTTCGAAATCGTCCAGCAGGTTGAAGTTCACCACGCCAGCGATCGCGTCGGAGCCATAGACGGCAGAAGCGCCACCGGTCAGGACTTCAACGTTGCGGACCAGCGCCGTCGGCACTTGGTTGAGATCGGAGGGCGTTGATTTCGGACTGCCATAAGGAAGCCGTTTTCCGTTGACGAGTACGAGCGTGCGCGACGGGCTAAGCCCGCGAAGGTCGACCTGTGCCGTGCCGGTTGCCTCGTTAGAATTCGCAGAGCCCTGCGCTGCGAACACCTGTGGAAGCTGGTTTACCAGATCCTCGGTGCGAGTCACGCCGCGGGTCGCGAATTCTTCGCCTGTGATCTGGATGATCGGACTGACACTGTCGGCATTGGCGGATCTGATGCGTGATCCGGTGACCGTGATGTCTGGGCTGTCGGCGACGTCGCTGGTCGCTGATCCGGCACCGGCCGCGGCGGGGTCAACGGGAACTTCCTGTGCACTGGCACCGCTCGCGGCGGCCATTGCGATGAGCATGGTGGTGGTAGTCAACAGCATCGTTCGACGGACGGCACGTGTCATGGTCTTACCCCTTTATTGTTGCGTTGCCGGGTATTCATCCCCGGATACACCTCTCCCGTCGGACGCACGTCGTGCGCCCGCCTCCTTGGTCGGATAATCCCGCGCCCTTTGCGGCCGTCAGTATCTCCAGCTCTTCAGATCGGCCCCTTTCGGCGCACTCGCCTCAATCCGCTTCAGGATCTTCGGAAGGTAGAACGTATTGTATCGGAGGCGGCCGATGGCGTTGGACGTGGCGTGGTCGCCCGCCCAGCAGTGCTCGCGCCGGTCGCCGTAGTCTACCTCACCGCCATAGGCTGGCTGTGCTTTCTTCAGGAAATCCTCCATCAGATAAACGGCGTTGTTGAGGTAAAAATTGTCCATATCGCCGACATAGATGTGGATCTTGCCCTGGAGCTTGGGCGCCAGCGTTTGCCAATCCCGCTCAAGGATGTGACGGAGGTCGTAATTCTCGCGCCAATAGGCCGCGACAGCCGGGTCGATTACACCGGTCCGCTTGTCCCAAATCCGCTTAGGGTAGCCATCGGCTCCTTGGGGAGAATACACTGCTTCCCAAATGTCCCACTGACCGCCGGATCGCGACTTGTCACCCATCACGAGTTCCCAGCGGTTCTCCATCTCCATCGTGTAGGGGACATGATCAAGATAATCGCGCTTGCCGGGGTGCTCGACGCTGCCGAAGGCCCCTTCGTAGCGATAGGCGTTGGCATCCTTGTAGATGTTGGTCGTCATCGTCTGGCGAAAGTCGATGGGATCAGGGCAAGCGGCAAAGGCGCCGTTATACTGGTCCGGATACTTGATCTGAACTCCGAGAGCCTCCCATCCCCCTGTCGAACCGCCGTACAGGAATCGGGACCAACCCGCGCCCAACCCCCGATATCGCTTCTCTAGCGCGGGTACGAACTCGTATGTGATCGCGTCCCCATACGGACCCAGGTTGGCCGAATTAACCGCATAGGAATCGTCATAATAGGGGTTCGAATGATCGATTTCGACGACAAGGTAGCGCGGAAACTTGTCCGACACCCATTTGCGATAGAAGTCGTAAGCTTCCTGTTGCTCGTCGCGGTTGTAACAGGGCAAGTTGAACCGCTCGCTGGGTTCGCATTTCAGGTCGGCATCGGGAGGAGTCGTGCGGAAGCCCCCGAAGTCGGCCGGGAAATGACCGTGGAAGATCATGAGCGGGTACCGCGCTTCTGGATGCTTGTCGAAATCCTTCGGAACCAGCACATGGCCGCGCAGAAAGATGTCTCGACCCCAGAACGCCGACAGCTTCTCGCTGCGGATCTTGAAATGCCGGATGAACTCGGAATCTTTCGGCTCCGTGATCGCCGGATTCACCTTATCTAAGGTAAGCGCTATCGTCTTTGTGCCGTTCGGGTTGAACGCCACTGTTATCGGCGTGCTGAAGAGGTTGCCCGGTTCCAACCGCCAGTTCTGGCCCGCACCACGCGGTGCGGGCAACTTGACGACCTTGCCGCTGCCGAGCCGATAGGTCTCGTAGCGATGCAGCACCGCCTGGACGTGATAGCGTCCTTCCGGGACCTTGCCGATGTTCTCCGCGGGAAAGCCGAGTACGGTACCGTTGACTGCGGCGCTCTCCCCCTTTTTCAGTCCGTCCACATTGACGCCGAACATCTGCGCGCCGGAGTAATCCGGGCGCGTCTGAAAGCGTGGTTCTGTCTTCCCGTCAGGCGTGAGGATGACCATCAAACGCCCATCGTAGCTGGCCTCGTCGCCACCCGCGGGAATAGTCACACGGAAGGTGTCGGCTGATGCCGACGTCACTGCCATTGCGATCGCCGCAGCTGCCGTGATTGCCCTGCTGAACCTCTTCATCCCGCTTCCCCCAAATGCTGTCACGACGCCGCTATTCGCTCGGGATGAGCGTGATTTCCGTCTGTCGCCCGTCGAGGAACCGAACCGATGTGCCGTCGAAGTAGGCGTTCTCCTCGCTGCGAAATTGAACCTCCTGCCCATCCCACTCGGGCACCGGCAAATAGGCGGCCAGCTCAATCGACCAGGTGGTGTTCGCATGAACGGGATATTCGCCCCGCTCGTCGCCCTTTTGATTGTCCCAGAATCCGATCGCCGTCCCGGCGGCATGGCCGTGATAGCCTAGCGGATGCGAGTAGATGGATGGCTTCAGCCTCGCGGCGATGGCCTTGGCGCGGGCGTTTGCCAGCACCGTGTTGCCGCTGTCGCCGACCTTGAATGAAGACAGCAGCGCGTCTTGCACTGCATTGGCGGCGCGTAGGCCGCTGCGCAGCCCGGCCGGCGCCTGAGTTTCGCCCGGCTTGAGAACATAGGCCAGGTGCTGAGTATCGGTGTTCAGTCGCAGATAGGTGATGCCGAAATCGGTCCAGAGCATGTCACCCGGCATGATCGGGGCATCGCCCTCCAGCATGTCTTTCGATCCTTGGCGTATAATGCCGACCGATGGCTGAAACCAGGGGACCAGGCCCAAGTCGGACAGGCGCTGACGGTACCACCAGACTACATCGTCGGTAGATGTCTTCCCGGGAGTCACGACCTTGCGTGAAAAGGCGTCCGCGATGATCGAGTGCGCTAGCCGCAGAATGCCTGGATAGATCCGCATCTCCATCGGCGTGCGTGTTTCCAGCCAGCCGATTGCCAGTTTGTCGCCTGGCACGATCCGGGCGCGCGTCGCCTCCGGAAGAGGGGCGATCATCTCCTTGTATTGGCTGAGCGTCATACCGTCGGCAAAGGCGGAGACCGCCGACGTGTTGATCGCAATCTGCCGCGGATTGCGGGCAGCGATGATGTCGGCAACCGCCTTCCATTGATCGGGCTGCTTGTCTGGATCCCACACAGGCTTGAATAGTCCACCAAGCCCATAGCGACTGACTGTAAGCCGCTCGATCGGCTTGCCTTGACCGGGATCGAAGAAGATCAGGATCGTGCGGCGGCGGGCGTGCAGGCTTTCCGAGTTGAGCATCGTCGCAACGACCGGCTCCTCGAAATACTCGCGCGCCATCAATACCCACATGTCGATTTTCTGTGAGCGCATTAGCGTCGGCACCACTTGTTCCAGCCGATCGGCGAGTATCGCGTTTTGCAGCCTAGCTCGATCTCGGACCTGCAGGATCGCAGGCATTGCTGGCTTCTCCTGCTCGACGTCACTCATCGGCACGATAGGCGCATCAACGGTCGACTGTGCCATCCGCTGGCCCATCTGCGCTTGCGATGGGGCTTGCGCCATCGCGCCGTTGGCCAGCATCGGCAGGGCAGCCCCGCCGGCCAGCATCAACCGGCGTGCCACTTTCCACCTGCCCATAAGAACCCCGCTAAGACCGCCGCAATTGACAACTTGCGTGAAAATGAACGTAAATGTATAAAAGTGTCAAGCCTTGTTTTCGCTGTTTCTTCTTGGGTCGTGGCTGCTTACGAAAAAGGCGGCGTCCTCAGAGGGTCGCGCGAGGCGGGCACTTAGGAGCGGCCGGCCAGCAAGTAGAACGAAGGGCGGTAAAGGCCGATGTTGACGTTACGAGAGGACCAGACGGGTTGGCCAGGAACAGGGTGTTCGATCCCACGAGCGACGCATTTCGACTGGCGACTTCGCCATTCTATCTAATCGCTCATGCGGATTACATGTACCATGAAACAATGGAGCAGGCGCTCGCCACACAGGGCGTCAATAAGTCCATCTATCGCATACTGACCGTGCTGCGTGATCATCAGCCATGCCGGATGACTGACCTGGCCGATATGGCGCTCATAAAGCGGTCGACGGTGAGCCGGATCGTCGATCGGATGCGCGAAATGGCTCTCGTCCAAACCGACCAGAGCGACGAGGACAGTCGAGCGACGGACGTTCGGATGTCCGCCAAAGGGCACGGTCTGCTCGATAGGTTGACCCCACTAGTCGCCCCGTTGTTCGTCGAGGCAACCCGTGGGCTGGACCATGACGAGTTGCAAAGGTTCGTGGCGACGTTGCAGATAATCGGTAGCAACTTGAAGCGTAACGTGACCTGACGAACACACACCCGCGTGTTCGTGAAGCGTTCAAATGCACGTAAACTATGAGCATCCGCGGCGCAGCACGGGGCTGGGCCGACCGATCGATTAGCCCCAGGGGGCAGATTTGAACCTCTCGAGGAGTTGGCGTTCGGATGCGAGTTAGCCGCTGATTTGCTGGACAGAGAATCATCAGCCCCAGCGGCTACATTGTAGGCGGGCGGTCAGTGCGACCGACTACGTAGTTTTGAAGCGCAAAATGCTCGGTATCGAGCGCACCCGCGAGCTATTGTATTTAACGGCGCGCCGGAAAGCGACTGCACGCCCCTCGTGACCGGCGAACGCACGCATGTTGCTGAACCAAAGGCGATTTTGATCGAACGTCCGCGTTTCGAAAGCCGCGCGCATCTATGAATTTCTGCTTGCCCGCCACGTTCTGAACGTGCTGATGCGAGGCGCGCAAGTGATTGCCAGTAATATACGGCATTGCGCCGCGACACGGCTGAACGCTTTGGGGGCGCGATGATCGAGGGTGCCATACTTCCGAGCCTTCTGGCGCTGATCATGTTCGGCGTTGGATTGGATCTGCGCGTGCAATCCAAACCGTTCGAATACTTGAAATGGAGACCAGTGCTCGCGGGCATAGCGGGCGTTGCAATCCTGTTGCCGGCGGCGGGGGTTGCGGTCGCCATGGGGTTCGATGGCGATCCCGCGTTTAGGGCAGGCTTGATCTTGCTCGCCATCTCGCCCGTCGGATTGCTGGCCGGCCCGGTGGCGGCGCGTGCAGGGCAGAACGTTGCGCTGGCCGTGATGCTCACACTGTGCACGAGTATCATCTATCTGCTGCTCGCCCCACCGTTGATCGTCACGCTGCTGCGGTTCACCGGCGCTTCGGTAAATCATCTCACCCTTCCGGCGAACCTCCTGCTGGGAAAGATCCTTATTGTAACGGTGCTGCCGTCCTTGGCAGGAGCGCTGCTGGCGTTGCGCGATCCGACCGAGGCCGCGCGTCTGTCGCGTCCGCTCGGCCGAGTGACTACGCCCGCGCTGGCCGCGGTCCTCGCCTGGATAATCATCGACAATCGCGAGATCCTCCTTGGTGCATCGACCCAGCTTATCGTGGCGATACTGCTGATCGACGTGGCTGCCGTTGTTATCGCGACTGCGTTAGGTCGAGTCTGCCGCCTGGAAACGCGAGACCAAGGCGCCTTGATATATGCGCACTTGGTCCGTCAGGAGGGAACGGGCATCTTCATCGCTGCTTCGCTGCTGGCAATGCCAGCCGCTGCGGTGCCCCTTATCGCTAACACCGTCATCGGGCTCCTGTTTTGCAGCGTCGTCTGGGCAAAGCGACTCACCTCAGGAGAAGAGTCAGTCGACCGGCATAGGCAGGCCTGCTGAGAAACCCTGAAGTGTCCTCGACCCCACGCGAACTGCCTTACGGTCTGAGTCCTGCTGCGCACCGTCCACCAGCCCCATCCAAGGCCCTGGCAAGCAGCTCAGCAACAGCGGTGATTATCAGCAGGCTCGCCTATCCAGGCGCACGTCCGGCCTTAAAGGCGTACAAATCGGTCGATCGGGATAGTCGGTCCAGGACGACGAAGGCGACAAAGGTCGGATCTACACGCAGCGTCTGTCATGCGCGGCATTTCGCCGTGCTCAAGCAAATCGTCGACCTGTTTTGACCGTGACTGGCGGTAGGTGGGCGTTCGTTGGGCTAGGAGAGCAGGTGCTGAGCTAATCAATTCTAGGGTCAGGCGAGCGGTAAGCAGTCGATCGTTCGACTGGCGAGGCAGGGCACGTTGTGCCAGCTCTGGTGGATAGCAGCCGGCCGTTTCCGCTCCGATTCCTGTTGTAGCATCCTGCCTGAATGAACGGCCGGTTCCGGATGCTGGAGAGCGAGCATGAATGGCCGGGATTGGTTCTTCCTGGACGCAAGCAGACCGGTAGCTAAGGCCCACAATCTACCGCTCCGCAATAGTTTGCCGCTCCCCGAACCCGGCCATTCGTTCACAGGCCAGGTCCCAACTGCTCGACGATATGAGGAGCGTCTAGTCTGCTGAAGCCCGGGCGCGCTTTCGCGCATCGAAGAAGCTCGCGATCATCTCACTGTCACTTCCACCCTCAGCTCTTGATGTTCGCGATCTCTTTGTCGGTGAGGCCAGGCTCTTCATTGTGCAAGAATCGTATAAGGCTTTCGACGTCCTCGGGATCGAAGCGAAGATCCATGTCGTCCATCTGGATGGCAATCGACTGCCGTTCGTCCACCGGTAAGTCGCCGACAATGCCCGCACACTCCTCGAGCGTGCCGCGACCGATCGCTAGTGATGCTGCGTTCTTGCCGGCTTCAAGGGGAAGGATAGTTGCTGGCTCGCTGAGCGGATAAGTCGTCATCGGTACTCCTGTCGTGATTGCCTATGCGAACGTCCGACTGAAGGGACCGGGCGCAAGAACCTAGCGCAACTACATCGACACTTACGTGAATGAACGTTCGCTTCTGCGTGGCAGCGGTGTGCCTGGGAATGGCCGCTTGTGGGTCTCTCGTCCATGTTCACCTCGCAATGATGGGTCCTCGCAAGCTCGGACCCATGGGACTTGGCGCGTACGAACACGCGTTGTGCTTTCCTCGCGCACAGAAAATGCTCGCGACGATGTGGGACGATCATCGGGCCCAATTGGGCGGCCCCGCCTGACGAGCTGCTGGCGTCCGCCCGCGACGATCACGCCCGCCCGGCGTCACTCCCCACCTTTACCGAAACCCAAGAACGAAGAGATCACCATGAAGAATATCGTATTCGACATTGAGACCATCCCCGACATGGAAGCTTGCGCGGCCGCCAATTTCGACGCCGCAGATCGCTTCCCGACCTGGCCGCTCAACGAGATCATGTGCGCGTCGCTGTTCTCGATCGAGCAGTCTGCCCGAGGCGCGATGCAGTTTGACCTGGTCACTGTCTCGCGAGCGGACACTGGCGAACGACGCGTGCGAACACGCGTCGTTCGAAGAGTGCCATCACATACACACGCAACGCGCTGAGCCCTGCCACCACCAGCAACAGCAAAAGCAACACTCCGGACAGGGTCCACAGCGGTGCCGGCAGCGCAGTGAATGCGACGCTATTGATCAGCAGCTGGACAGATATCGGAGTGGCCAGCGATAGCAGGCTGATCGCGATGGTGTAGACTACACCGAGCCGGATATATGCGGCGTCCGGACCGATGATCTCTGACAGCCACGTAGCCGCTTCCCTGAAACCCAGTCGCTTTGCCGCCATGCCGAGCCTCGTCTTCGGGTTACTACCAGCGCACCCTATACGTTAGCAGCATCGGAACAATGCACCTGGACCTATCCTTGCCAAAGGATATTCCTATCCAGCGCTTCGCAGATAATTGGCGAGAAGCTGGAAGGCATGAGCGCGGCCAGCGCCGATCCGCCACAAAAGGCCGATCTCTCGATAGTAGCGTCCCCCCTCGAACGGCCGCACGACTACGTCGTCGTCTTCTCTTACCTCTTGTCGAACGTAGAGGTCTGGAAGGAGCGTCAGGCCAACACCCATCCCTGCCATCTGGCGGACCGCATCCAAGCTGGTACCCTCGTAGTCTCGTTGAAGAATAGCGCCGGTTTCGGCTGCAATCGCGGCTGCCTGCTCTGCGAGACGATATCCTGGTAGCAACGTCAGCAATGGCTGCCCGGCCAGATCCGCCTGCGTTATTGTCGCCTTGCGATGAAGCGGATGGTCATTGGCCATCGCAAGGTGAAGGGGCTCGCGAAACAGCCGTTCGCAATGGAAGCCTGCACCCGGCACCGGCAGTTGTGCCAGGATCAGATCATGGTCGCCATGGCTTAGCCCCAGCGCGAGGGCATCCGGCAGCCCTTCACGAATGTGGACACGAAGCGTCGGATGCTCTCGGTGCAGCCGCGCGACCAGAGACGGCAGGATGTAGGGCCCAAGTGTTGGAGAAACGCCGAGGCGGATTGTTCCGACGAGCCCGTCGTCGACGACGGCACGAACGTTCTCCAAATCGGCGATCCCAATCAGAATATGCCTTGCCCGATCTAGAACCTCCCGCCCGAGCGGAGTCAGGATTGATGCTCCGCCACGCTCGACGACAGTGCCACCGATTACGTCTTCCAATGCTCGGATCTGTTGGGAAAGGGAGGGCTGCGAGACGCCCATCCGTTCGGCGGCGCGCGTGAAGCCGCCGGTTTCGGCCAAGGCCACGAAATAGCTTAGCTGGCGAGCCGTAAGGCGAGGACGTTGCATAACAGTGCGTAGAACTTGGAGCTTCCTCTAGGCAACACGCATCGATGGTGATGCACGCATCGCAGTTCAGCACTTATCGCGACGGTCCGGCGCCTGGAGCATATAGATTGCGATGTCAGCAGTGCGGGCCGCCGTCCTGCAGCTGGCGCCCGATCGACGTCGCCCTGATCCAGATGAACACCACTGCGCTTTGAACGTTGGGAAGAACTTCCGATGCAGCAGCCTGCTAATCGAGTACTGGAGCTTGCTCTGGCAGCTTCGATAGCCAAAGAGGCGTCCTTCAAAAATGCTGATTATTTGCGAAAGGATCTTCGGCGACTCTCCCGAAGATGCCGAGGTTTGCACGCCGAACACTAGGTAGGCTTTTTGGCGAATGCCTGACGCGCGTAGACCCAAATTCGGACATCCAGAGTCTGTTCGCCGCTGCCAGAATCCTGCCGTTCATTCACTGCGGTTGTGCGTTCCGCGCTGGCCGCGTCAGCGCACAATGTCGAACGATCGGCGCTAGCGGGTCGGACGGTGGAACGCCGCCGCTGGGCCCGCGTCCTCCTCGACGAAAATATCGCGCGGGGCTGATCGGCTTGCTCGACCGTCTTACTGCCGAACGCGCGCGTGCAGGTGGTAGTAGACTGGAACGGACTCCAGAAAGCATTGCCCGGGCTGGCAAGCCAAGCCGGTGGCCGGCAGGAAGGCGAAAGGCACATGATCAGTCGCCTTCTTCCATC
Source organism: uncultured Sphingomonas sp. (assembly GCF_964243315.1). Classification (GTDB taxonomy): domain Bacteria; phylum Pseudomonadota; class Alphaproteobacteria; order Sphingomonadales; family Sphingomonadaceae; genus Sphingomonas. The sequence continues at coordinate 14,326 of NZ_CAXTEM010000033.1, forward strand.
GGCACTGCTGGTGCTGATCGCCGGCTGCTCGGACCCGCTGGATGACCAGCCCAAAGGCAGATCATTTTTACCCATGCGGAACGATCGACTAGGTACGCCGTAGCGGGCGGCGGATCGGGAAGTGATATGTCGGGCGGCTCGGGCGTGGCAACGGCTGCCAGCGCGGGCTACGCGGCGAATGTCTCCGGCGGTGGCGTCAGTGCTGGCGGCGCAACGCAGAGCCGGGCTGGCAGTGGCGGTCTCGTCTCGGGCGTGCAGGGCGGTCGCGGAAGCGCTACAACCTGCAGCTTGCCGCCTGCCGGCCTGCAGACGGCGCCTTGCATGCCGCAACGGGGATTGGGCAAAACGGCCAAGGTAGGCACGGCGGCCCAGCGGCAGGCCGCGGATCAAGCGGCGGGTGACCGACCAGCCGTGACCAAAAACAGCACCCCTCAGGAAAGAGCTCCGCTTCGCCTTAGCGTTACAAATCCGCAGCAAGAGTAACGCTTAGTCGACGTTGTGTCAGAGGCACGAAGATCTCAGAGCTGTTCGTCCGCCATCCGTTTTTGTTGAAGACATTGCTCACACGGAAACTGAGTGTGCCCGGCGCGTCGCCAATCCGGAACCGATACCGCGCCCCGAAATCGATCACCGCGCGTGCCGGGAGTGCGAGACGGTTGTCGCGGCTCGCTATCCTTCGCGCTACGCTCGTCATGGTCGCGTTGATCGACACACCTTCCAGTCGCGGCAATTGGTAGTCGCCGCTCACGATCGTCAATCGCCGGGTCTGGCCGACCGGCCTTCGCCCGATCGTTCCCGCATCCACCTCTTCGCCCGTTACCCTCGGGTCCAGCAGAAGCGTTCCGGCAACGACATACAGGCCCTTGGCGGGCGAGCCGGCTAGCGAGAGCTCCACGCCGCGCTGGCTGTAGTCGCCGAGCTGTCGGTATCGATCGTCCGCATCGAGGTTGAAGTAAGGCTTGTTCACCGCGAATACGCCCGCCACCGCCTTCAAGCCGTCCGTGACCGCATAGCGGATCCCGGCGTCGATCTGCCGAGTGCGCAACGCGGGCGATGCCGCATCCTTGTTGAGGGCGTTGGAAGGTGCGACGCCGCCCTCCTCGAGCCCGCGGGTGACGCTGGCGTAGATCGCCAGACGCGCGGTCGGTCGAACGGCGGCCGCCACGTTGTAGAGCCATGGTCGATCGCTGCCGAGCACCGGATCATCCTGCCCGGGCGCACGGGTCGTCTTCCGGTAGTCGGGCCGCTGCAGCCCGGCACTCGTCTCTAGCCACCTGAACGGCCGCCCCTCATATGCGATCGCCATGGTGATCTGGCGAACGCGATCGCGCGTTCGCGGGCCCACTTGAAAAGGCACCCGTGCGACTGGTCGAGGCACGCCGACGAGGGCACGACCCAGGTCGATCGGCACGTCGCCGCCGAAGGTGCGACGCTGATCACGGCCTCGGACTATCAAATGCAGGAGGTGCGGCCGATCCTTGCTTCCCAGCTGGCGGGATACACGCACTTCGCCCGAGTTCGACGCAAATCGTTGGCCGCGGTTGGCGATGATGACGTGATCCGCTTCGCCTTCGCGCGTCACGTTCAAGAACAAGTCGGCATAGCTCTCGCCGATGCCGAACACGGAGCGGAACAGACCGCCTCGGATGGTGGTCTGGCCAAGCCTCCAAGTGCCGAGCACCCCGTGGTTCTGTCCCGTGTTCCGGTTGTCGGCCCATTTCTGGCCGTAGAACCGGCTGCGTTTGATCCGCGGGGGCAGGTGATTTCCGCCTACGAAGATCGCGGGTGCGGCCTCCGCGTCCCATGCCCAGCTGCCGCTCGCGAACGCCGTCATCTCCAGGTTCGAAGTCGGCGTCCAACGAGGCATCACGGCTGCGTTCGCATACCCTTCCGTGACACCGATGCCGGCGTCCGCTCTGTTGAGGGTGGCGCCTGCGACCAGGCTCAGGCGCCCCGGCGAGATCGGCAGCTGCAGATCGACTTCCGCGTCGACGCCTCTGAACGGGCCCAATGCCAGCAGGCCGCTGTAGACGGGCTTGTCGCCGGTCTTGCGCAGGGCATAATCCACGATGCCGGTCGGCGCCGGCAGAGGGTATCCTTGCGCCGAGATGCCGACGCGTATGCCCGCTTCCGCTATGAGATGGTTGATGGGGTCTATCTGCTGGTCGAAGTATAGGCCCGCTATCCGGGCGTTGCCCGCGTCGACCGCACTGAACCCGCGGACGTCGTAGGCATTGTAGAGGCCGATGCTCTCGTTCCCCACGCTGGTTCCGAACGCGTCCTCCGATGCGGTGACCGCATTGTCTCCGGACCGCTGTGCCGACGCTTGCCCCACGATGACCATCGCCGCGATCGTTGCCGCAACCGTCGTGCGTGCGCGTCCGCCGTTTCCCCAACCCGTCATGCCTGCTCCTGCCTTTGCTCGGGCTGCGCATGAGGGCTGGGCATCATCGGCTGCGCGGATCATCGTCAACGCAGCATCAAATCGGCGATAAGCAGGCCGTTCAGCTCTGAAGAGCGCTCCAGCCGAGCTTGTGGCGCTCTGAGTTCACGAACTTGAGGAGGTCGTGCTCCAGACCCGCCATAGCGGGGTCCGAACGCAGCCAGCGGAACGCAGCCAGCGTGCCGAGCGGCCGAAAAGGCGTGCCCACCAATTGAGCCGGCTCGTGCTGGATCGCGAGCCTCAGCAGGTGGAGCGCCTCGGTGCGGTCTCCGGAAAGCGAGGCGGCTGCAGCCCGCTGGCCGAGCATGCCTCGGCCGTCACCACGGGCGCTTCGATCAAGCCTGATTTGCCTCTGGACCCTCGCCAGCAGGCTGTCGGCGTCGTTCTGACGTCCGGCGGCGCGCATCGCCACGATCAGCGGCGCAATCTCGTAAGCGTCCATCGTCTCGCCCGGACGGAACTTGGCCACTGAACCGAACCGCTCATCGAACAGGCGCAGCAGCGTTCGCCCGCGGCCACCAGCGACGAGGATGTCGCCGACGTTCCAGAAGTTGACTGCCGTGTCCCAGAAGGTCGGACCCTGCTGGCGAGCGACGGCCTCAAGCGCGTCCAGCCGTCCACTAAGCACCAGACGCCCCGCCTCGTCGGTGCGCGCCAACGTCCGCAATGCCGCTTCACGCTCACCGAGCGCCGCGAGTGCAGACGCGAGGCGGAAGCGGCTTTGCCGCTCCTGCGGCGCCAATCTCGCGAACAGCGCCGCAGCACGGGCCCCGTCGGCCAGACGGCCCTCCACGCTGGCGAGCAGCAGTTCGAGCTGCACCTTCGCGAGTTCGTCGCGCGAGAGAAGCAGGAAGCGCTTCACGACCTTCGCCGCTTCGCGCACGCGCCCGGTTCGTTGAAGAGCCGCGACGAGATGTTCGGAGTTCAGACCCCAGAGCGGATCGATCGCCACCGAACGGCGGAACGCTGACAACGCCTGATCATATTCACCCACAGCCATCAGCGACTGTCCGAGCCAGCGTTGAAAGTCCGCCCGCTGGGGATCGGCGGCAACGGCGCGTCGGTAGTGTCCGACCGACTGGCCGTCGCTGAAGCTCAGCAAGCCAATCGCCGCGTGCGCCTCGCCAAGGGACGGATCGAGCCGTGCTGCAAGCCCGGCTTCCCGCGTCGCCTCCGCAAGGGCGGTGCCGTATGGAAGAGTCCCGTATGAGACCGGATGCTGAGCCCGAAGCATGAGCACCTGTGCGAGAAGGGCGTGCGGTGGCGCATAGGCGGGCTGCTGCGCGATCGCCTGCCGAAGGTTCTCGTCCGCGGCGTTGAGCGAAACGGCGCGGCGGTCCCGCATAAGCGCTCGCGCGGAAAGGTAATGGTCGTACACGGCAGCTTGAGGCACGGTCTTCGCCGGGGAGTCAGGCAGCGTTCCCGCAAAGCGCTTCAGCACACCCTGCGCGATCTCGCTCTGCACGGCGAAGACGTCGCGGACGCGCCGGTCGTACCGCTCCGACCAGACCTGGGCACCGCTGCCTACGTCGGTAAGGCGCACGATCACCCGCACGCGGTCTCCGCTCGCTCGAACCGTCCCATCAAGAAGATAGGTCACTCCGAGGCGTCGGGCGGCGGTCCGCACGTTCTCGCCTGCGCCGAACTGACTTGCCGTCGCACGGCCGAGGACGGCGACGTCCGGTGCGCGCGCAAGCATGTTCTGGACGTCTTCAGCAACCCCGCTCGCAAAATATGGATCGTTGATCCGAGAAAGGTTCTCGAATGGAAGAACAGCTATGACCGGACGTGTTGCGGCGGGCGGCTTGGAGAACCAGGCAGCGATCAGCAGCATTCCGGCCAACACAAAAGACGTGGCGATGATCGTCGCTATTCGCCGTGGCACGGACCGGCCGGCCTCCGGTTCATAGGCACTCGGCAGAGAGATAGCGCCTACGCCGTCCGGGGTGGGCTTCAACTCGCTCTGCAGCTTCTCGTAGAGCCGGAGAGTCTCACCGGACGGGGTGGCGCCGAGTTCTTTCGAGATGCGCCTCGCGAACGACTGGAAGCGCCGGTGGAAGGCCGCGCGCTGTCCGAGTACCGCTTCGGCCTGCAGAGCGACGCGTAGCGCCCTCTCGTCGAACGGATCGAAACGCAATGCGTGATACGCAAGCCGCAGCGCCGTCTCGGCCGACGTCGGGAGCATCGCCTCCGCGGCAACGCAAGCCTTGCGCCCAAGCTGGCCGGCGAGGCGAAGGCGCGTGTCCCTCAGCCAATCGTCGCACTGCTCGCTCACGTCGTCGATGCCGCTCATCAGCTCCGGCTCCGTGGCGTCGAGCATCGCGAGCAGCTGCAAGCCTTCCTGGTCGTCGAATGCCAATATGTTCGCAACGTCGCTTTGCAACCAAGGTGCCAGCATCACCTGCTCGCCTGCTGTGACAACGGCCTCCTGACCGATCAGCGTTCGCAGTTCGTAAACAGCTTGCCTCAGGCTCGCGCGCGCCTGGTCATCCCCGCGATCACCCCATAGCATCGCGACCAGCTTCTGCCGGGCCACACCGCTCGGGGAGCAGGCCAAAAGTGCGAGCAGCGCGCGTGTCTTGCGCGTTCGCGGGAACAACGCCGAGTCCGCGCGCATTGCACGAACTTCGCCGAGCAGCCGCACAGCAACCGGCACGCAGCGATACTCTGGCCTCTCGGCAGGCTGCTCATCCAAAGTGGCATCTGCTATTGTCACCGGCAGGACTTCGTTCTTGAGTTACGCAGCATCGGGTGTGGCCACATGATGCAAGTGGAGCGTAGCACCATTGACGAAGCTGAGGAACGATGTGAGCCCGTGGAGCGAACGGCCTTACCGCTCTGATCGGTCATGCAGCTGCGGGGGGGCCGCTGCCCGCTAAGTAACACATGCGGCAGGCGTGGCTTGATGATTGTCGAAACCGGGCTGGCACGTGCAACGTGACAACCAAAACGCTTGGCTTATTAAAGTTCGTGGCCGCTCGGACATCCCAGACCAGCGCCGAGTGCAGCTCATAAGATCAAACGGTCAACGGGTGTCGATGCACGTCACGAACTGATTTGCGGAAACACGAACGTTACGCTCCATGAGCGAGCGTGTTTGCCAATCGTCCAATGCTGACGACCGCCATTTGGACCGGAAGCGTTAACCCACTTCGACCGCTCCAAACTGTACAGCGCCTGCCGAATGGTTCGGCCGGTCAGAGCGGTAACTTCATCTGCGCCGATCGACGACCTCACGAGCTGCATCACCCTGGCCGTCGTGAGCGGCTCGTCAACTTCTCGCAGCACTTGCCAGACCACTCCTCGTAAACCAGTTGGTGCAGCTACTCCGTAAGCTGTTGAATCTAAAGCAATCCCCCAGTTCGCAGCTTCGTCCCGAGTGGCCCGCCACTTACCGTCCGTTGGCCTCAGCCGTTGTTCGCCGAAATAGAAGCAGCGCCATCAAGCACCTATAGATCGCGACTGTTGGTCCGAACCTAGCTACTTGCGCGTGAAACGTAGGGCTAGATTTAAGGTCGCTTTTAGTCCCGGTGTTACGCCGTCGCGGTATTAAGCCGGGCCTCCGATAAGAGCTGCGCGCTCCAAGAGCATGCAAGCGCCATCTAAGCGCCAACAACTCAAGCCGCGATCGGAAAGCGCAGCATGCGTTGTTCGACCGGCACCAGCGCTTGTGCGCCGCGGCCGACGGCGCGGGTGATCTCCGGGTGATCGACGTCGAGCCCGCCGGTCAGCAATCCGAATGCAGGCAGGATCAGCTTCGTCTCGGTGCCGATGAAGCAACGCCGCGCGACCTGCTTGCCGCGCACCCGCAGCCGCAACTTGGGATGGAAATGTCCCGACACTTCGGCGCGACGCTCGGCGGGCGCGGCTTCGTGCCGTAGCACCAGGCCGTCGACCTCGGCCTCCGCCACCACCGATCCGCCGCAGCGATCGATGATGTCGGGATCGTGGTTGCCGGTGATCCAGGTCCAGTCGGTGCCGCCGGTCAGCGCCACCAGCATCGCCCGCGCCCGCGCCGGCAGCCGGTCGCAGCCCGCGACGTCGTGAAAACTGTCGCCCAGGCACCAGACCTCGCGCGCGCCGGTCGCCGCGACCAGCGCGGTGAGATCGGCCAGCGTCGCGATCGAATCGTACGGCGGCAGCATCTGCCCGCCCTTCGCGAACCAGCTCGCCTTTTCGAGGTGAAGGTCGGCGACCAGCATCGCCCGCCGCGCCGGCCAGAAGACCGCGCCCTGTGCGAGCGCGAAGAGCGCATGTCCGCCGAACGAAAAGGGAACCATCACTGCGCCATGCCGCCGAACCGCACCCGGATCAAGCACGCATCGGGCGTCGCAGGACGGGGCGACTCGTTTGTGCGGTGCAACGCGAATAGCCTTAGCGTCGCCCTGCAATCGTCGTATAGCGCCTGGTCCTGTTCTGAAGGGTCCTACCCGCGCATGTCGCCCGCCGCCGAACCGACTGCCGCTGCCCACGCCCCGACCCGCCATCCCGCCTTCATCGCGCTGTCGATCGGCGCGATCGGCGTCGTGTTCGGCGATATCGGCACCAGCCCGCTCTACGCGTTTCGCGAGGCGCTGGCGCAATCGGGCGCCGACGGCATCGATCCGTCCGAGATCCTCGGCGTCCTCAGCCTCGCGCTGTGGACGCTGACGCTGATCGTCACCGTCAAATACGTCTCGTTCCTGATGCGCGCCGACAATCACGGCGAGGGCGGCGTGCTGGCGCTGACCGCGCTCGCGCGCCGCGTGCTCGGGATGCGGTCGCGGATCGCGATCGTGCTCGGCGCCGCGGGTGCCGCGTTGTTCTATGGCGATGCGATCATCACCCCCGCGCTGTCGGTGCTGTCGGCGATGGAAGGGCTGCGCACGATCCCGGCGACCGCGCACATCTTCGACGAAGGCACGATCCGGTTGCTGACGATCGGCATTCTGGTCGCGTTGTTCATGATCCAGTCGCGCGGCACCGCGCACGTCTCGCGGCTGTTCGGCCCGGTCTGCATCGTCTGGTTCTTCGCGATCGGCGGATTGGGGCTGTGGCACATCGCCGACGAGCTATCGATCATGCGCGTGCTGTCGCCGACGTACGGCATTTCGTTTCTTGCGACCCATGGCACCGTCGGCCTGTTCGTGCTCGGCGCGGTGTTCCTGACCGTGACCGGCGCGGAGGCGTTGACCGCGGACATGGGGCATTTCGGCCGCGCGCCGATCCGCGCCGCGTGGTTCGTGCTGGTCTGGCCGGCGCTGGTGCTCAACTATCTGGGGCAGGGCGCGTTCGCCTTGTCGCAGCTTGAGGCGGCGAAGGCAGCGGGGCGGCCGTTCGCCAATCAGGACTGGTTCTTCCTGATGGCGCCGGAGGGCGTCCGCCCCGCGCTGGTCGTGCTCGCGGGCTTCGCGACCGTGATCGCGAGCCAGGCGGTGATAACCGGCGCGTTCTCGCTGACCCAGCAGGCGGTGCAGCTCGGGCTGCTGCCGCGATTGCGGATCCGGCAGACGTCGGCGGACTTCGTCGGGCAGATGTATCTGCCCGCGATCAACTGGATGCTGCTGGCAGGCGTGCTGGTGCTCGTGATCCAGTTCAAGAGCTCGTCGGCGATGGCCGCGGCGTACGGCATCGCGGTGACCGGGACGATGGTAGTGACGACCTGCCTCGGCTACCTCGTCGCGCGCCACGTATGGAACTGGTCGCGGCCGGTGGCGCTCGCCGCGATCACGCCGTTCCTGGTGCTCGACCTGATCTTCTTCGGCGCCAATCTGGTGCGCGTGATCGAGGGCGGTTGGGTGCCGCTGGTCGTCGCCGGCGCGATCGGCGTGATCATCGCGACCTGGGTGCGCGGCCGCAAGATCGTCGGCCTGTTCGAACAGCGCCAGAGCATTCCGCTGACCGATCTCGCCGCCGCGCTCGCCAAGCGCCCGCCCGAACGCGTCGACGGCAATGCGGTGTTCCTGACCGGCAACCCGCACGCGGCGCCGGGCGCGCTGCTCCACAATCTGAAGCACAACAAGGTGCTCCACGCGCGCAACTACATCCTCAGCGTCCGCACCGCGGATCGCCCGGTGATCGACGAGGAACATCGCGCGAGCGTGGAACGCGTCGACGACAATTTCACGATCGTGGTGCTGAAATACGGCTTCATGGAGTCGCCCGATATCCCGCGCGATCTGGGGCTCGGCGGCAAGTACGAGAAGAAGGGGCTCGACCCCATGCAGACCTCGTTCTTCATCGGCCGCAACACGCTGAAGCCCGATGCGGAAAAGGGCATGCCGCCGTGGCAGGACCGGATCTTCATGTTCCTGCAACGCAACGCCAGCGACCCCACCGACTTCCTGCGCATCCCGCCGGGCAAGGTGGTGGAGCTGGGCGAACAGGTTACGGTCTAGGCGCGGCTGCGCGGGGATGACGGCAATCGGGGGAAGCTGGTCAATAGCCTCGTCCGCGACTTGCCGATGCGCTAGGAGAGCGCCGGCGCATCGTGCGTCCCACGGAGTGCCGCCATGATCATCGCCATTCTCGCCGCCGCTGCGCTCAGCCCACCCGTCGCGGCGGACGCGCGGTGTATCGCGCTGATGAACTTCATGATCGCGAAGGGCACGCCTGAGCAGAAGACTGCGGCGCGGGCGGGCACGATCTACTTCGTCGGCAAGCTGAAGGGGCGGCAGCCGGGGATCGACGTCGCCGCGGTGCTGCGGACCGCGGCGGAGGATGCGACCCGGTCCAAGATGAACGCGCAGGCCGAGGTCAAGCGCTGCGGCCAGGAAGTCAGCGCCGCCGCCGACTCCCTCCGCCCCGCGGGTGCGCCGGCCGCCGCTACCCCGCGTAAGCCTTGACCAGATCGAACAGATAGTCGCGGCCTTCGTAGAGCGACTTGATCGAGATGCGTTCGTTGAGGCCGTGGATCCCCGACATGTCGGGATCGACGAAGATCCCCGGCGCTCCATAAACCGGGATGCCGATCGCCTGCAGGAAGATGCCATCGGTCGCCCCGGTCGACATGATCGGCGTCAGCGGCACGCCCGGGAAATGCTTGGCGGCGACCTTCGTCGCTGGGCCGACGATCTTGGGATCGAGCGCGGGCGGAATCGCGGTCGGGCGTACCGGCATGTTGGCGGTGACCGTCACCTTGGGCCCGGCGAGCCGCTTCAACGTCGCAAGCGTGCCGTCGACGGTCTCGCCTGGGAAGATCCGGCAATTGACGTTGGCGGTGGCGCGCTGGGGCAGGGCGTTCTCGGCATGGCCGGCGTTCAGCAGCGTCGCGACGCACGTGGTGCGCAGCGTCGAATGCATCGCCTTGTCACGGCTGACGATGAGGTCGGCGGCCTTGTCGTTGGGATCGGCGAGCAGCGCGGTGATCGCATCCCCCACCGTGCCCGGCTGTTTCTTCGCATTGGAGGCGAAGAAGAGGCGCGTGGTGTCGGTGAACTTCACCGGAAAGGAATAGCCGCGCACCGCTTCGATCGCGTCGGCGAGTTCGTAGATCGCGTTGTCGGGCACCGGTTGCGAGCTGTGGCCACCGGGGTTGGTCGCGCTCAGCGTATAGTTCTGCGCGGCTTTCTCACCCACCTGCATCGCCAGCAACACGCGGTTGCCCTTGTCGTCGTAGCGCCCGCCGCCGCCCTCGTTGAGCGCGAATTCGGCGGCGATCAGGTCGGGGCGCTCCTTGGCGAGATATTGCGCGCCGTTCCACGCGAAGGTGGTTTCCTCGCCACAGGTCAGCGCGAGCTTGATCGTGCGCTTGGGGGCGGGACCCGACTGTTTCAGCCGGATCAGCGTGTCCGCCCACACCGCCGACATCGCCTTGTCGTCGAGCGTGCCGCGCGCATAATAATAGCCGCCCTCCTCGATCAGCGTGAACGGGTCGCGCACCCAATCCTCGCGCTTGGCCTCGACCACGTCGAGATGGCCGAGCAGCAGCATCGGCTTGAGCTTGGCGTCGCTGCCCTTCAGCACCGCGACGATGCCGCCATCCTTGGGATGATCGGCGACCGAGAACGGCACGATATCGGCATCCGCGAATCCCGCCGCCTTCAGCCGCGTGCCGATCTGCGCCGCGGCCTGGGTGCAGCTGCCGGCGGACAGCGTCGTGTTGGTCTCCACGAGCTGCTTGTACAAATCGAAGAACGTACGCTGATCGGGCCGGGTCTGCGCCGCCGCCGGTGCCGCGAGCACCATCGCTGCCGTCGCCATCATCCACGCTGCCCGCATCGTCTCGTCTCCACCCGTTGATGCGGCGGAGTAGAGCGGCAATCGCGGGAGCGTGCAACCCGAGCGTGAGACCTTCGCACCCCGCCACCGTCATCCCCGCCTGCGCGGCGATGACGGAGGAAAGTGGATGCCTTCAGCCTCCACCCACCGATACTGCCACGCCCATCATCTCCCGCGGGAAGCGGAACCGGATCTCCCGATTGGCGAAGTCGATGTTCACCGCGCGGAACAGCCGCAGCACGTCCATGCCGAGCAGCAATGCGGGCCGGCCCGCCAGCCCGAAGCGCCGGAACGGCGGCGCGTCGGCGAACGCGACACGGACGTTCGAAAAGCCCACCCCGCCGATCTCGAGCCGATCGACCACGAACGCGTCGGTCACCAGCGTCCCGCCGGTCGCCGACGTCATCGCCATCGGCCCGAGCGGCTTCGGTCGTTTGGTGATCGCGGCGAGCAGCGCGGAATTGCCGATAGAGGCGGGCGATCCGGTGTCGATCACCACCGCGATGCGGACGTTGCGCCACCGCGCGTCGGTCACGATCAACTGCCCGAACAGCGACCGCGCGACGATCACGATCTCGTCGCGGTCGGCGCGCATCCGCGCCGCGTGCCGGCGCGACGGACGCAGCTTCATCTGCTTGCGGTCGAAATCGATCGCGACGCTGTGGCCCTGCAATGCATCGATCCCGAGCATCCCGACCGCGCCGAGATGCCTGCTCTGCAGCGCGGGCGCCTGAATCGTCGCTTGCGAGATGGTGCTGACCGACAGTTTCGGCACGATCACGGTGCCGACGGTCGAGGTCCCGGTCATCGCGGTGACGCGCACGTCGGCGCCGGCGGGCAGGCCGAGCACCCCGGCGAGTTCGCGCGATACCACGGTGCGCTCGGCGCCGGTGTCGACGATGAAGTCCCAGGGCCCGCGGTCGCCGATCGAGACCGGCACCGTCATCCGGCTGTCCGCATCGCCGAACGCCAGCGTGGCGTCGTCCTCGAGGGGCAGCGGTGGCGGGGTCGGCGGCGCGATCACCAGCTGCGCGAGGCCGGGGCCGGACGCCACCAGCGCCGCCAGCCCGAGCATAATACGCAAGCCTATCATTACCGGAGGCTGCGCCCGATCCGGACCTTTGGCAAGCGGTCAGTCGATCCGCATCGCCTCCGCCGCCAGCGCCTCCGCCTCGATCAGCAACGCGTCGTCGGCGTTGCCGGTGGCGACGCGTTCGCGCCCGATCAGCGTCAGCACCGGCACCGCGAGCGGGGTGACGCGATCGAGGTCGACGTGGAGCATCGTCTCTGCCGCACGATCGAGCAGCCCCGCCAATCGCCCGACATCGGTCATCCGCGCGCGCGCATCGGCCCAGGCGGCCTCCAGCAACAGGTGCGTCGGCTCGTATTTGCGCAGCACGTCGTAGATCAGGTCGGTCGAGAACGTCACCTGCCGCCCGGTCTTCTTCTTTCCCGGGTGCTGGCGCTCCACGAGCCCGCCGATCACCGCGACCTCGCGGAAGGCGCGCTTCAGCAGGTGCGATTGCTGCACCCAGTCGACGAACTCATGTTCAAGGATGTCGGCGTTGAACAGCGACGCCGGGTCGGTGACCTTCTCGATCGAATAGGTCGCGATCGCATAGTCGTTGGCGACGAAGCCGAGCGGCTTCAGCCCCTGCGTCTCCATCCGCCGGGTGATCAGCATGCCCAGCGACTGATGCGCGTTCCACCCCTCGAAACTATACGCGACCATGTAGTTGCGCCCCTCCCGCGGGAAGGTTTCGACCAGCAGCTGGCCGGGTTGCGGAAGTTGCGACCGCCGGCTCTGGTAATCGAGCCATTCGCGCACGTCGGCGGGGAAGCGCGCCCATTCCGACGGCGTCGCCAGGAATGCGCGGACCCGGTCGGCGAGGCTGGTCGACAGCGGCATCCGCGCGCCGCCATAGGTCGGGATCCGCGCGGGGCGGGAGGTGGCGCGGACGATCAGGTCGGTCTGGTCGATCTTCATCACCTCGAGACTCAGCCCGGCGAAGAAGAAGGTGTCGCCGTGGCTCAGCTGCGACGCGAAGCTCTCCTCGACCCGCCCGAGATTGCGACCGTTGTTGAAACGGACATCGAGCATCGTCGCCTCGACGATGATCCCCGCGTTCAGCCGGTGCTGCGTGACGAAGCGCGGATGGCTGACCCGCCACGTCCCGTCCGCATCCTGGGTCAGCCGCTTGAACCGGTCATACGCCTTCAGCGAATAGCCGCCGTCACGGATGAAGCCGAGCACCCGGTCGAAGGTCTCGTCGGTCAGCGCGGAATAGGGCAGGGCGGACCGAATCTCGTCGAGCAACTCGCTCTGCACGAACGGTGCCGCGCACGCACAGGCCATCACATGTTGCGCGAGGACATCAAGCGCGCCGGGACGGAAGATATCCGGATCGAGCTCGCCCGCATCGACCGCGTCGAGCGCGGCGCGAGTCTCCAGATATTCGAAGCGGTTGCCGGGCACGACGATCGCCTCGGACGATTCCTCCAGCCGGTGATTGGCGCGGCCGATCCGTTGCAGCAGCCGCGACGATCCCTTGGGCGCGCCCATCTGGATCACGCAGTCGACATCGCCCCAATCGACCCCGAGGTCGAGGCTCGCGGTCGCGACCAGCGCGCGCAGCCGCCCGTCGGCCATCGCGCCCTCGACCTTGCGCCGCGCCTCGCGCGCCAGGCTGCCGTGATGCACCCCGATCGGCAGGCTCATCGCGTTGACCTTCCACAGATCCTGGAAGATCAGCTCGGCGAGACTGCGGGTGTTGCAGAACACGATCGTGGTCTTGTGGGTCTCGATCTCCGCCATCACCTGCTCGGCGGCGTAGCGGCCCGAATGCCCCATCCACGGCACGCGCCCGTCGGGCAGCAGGATCGCGATGTTGGGCTCGGCACCGGGTTGGCCCTTCACCAGCGCCACCTCCCCGATATCGCCGTCGGGCGCGAGCCAGGCGCGATAGCCGTCCGGGTCGGCGACCGTCGCCGACAGCGCGACGCGGCGCATGCCGGGCGCGATCCGCTGCAGCCGCGCCATGCACAGCGACAACAGGTCGCCGCGCTTGCCGGTGGCGAAGGCGTGAACCTCGTCGACGACGATCGTGCGCAGCCCCGCGAACATCGTCGCGCTGTCGGGATAGCTCAGCAGCAGCGACAGCGATTCGGGCGTGGTCAGCAGGATCTGCGGCGGCTTGATCCGTTGCCGCGCCTTGCGGTCGCTGGGCGTATCCCCGGTGCGCGTCTCGACCCGGATGTCGACGCCCATCTCCTCGATCGGCGCCATCAAGTTGCGCTGGATGTCGACCGCGAGTGCCTTCAGCGGCGACACGTAGAGCGTGTGCAACCCGCCGGTCGGAGTCTCGATCAGCTCGGTCAGCGTCGGCAGGAACCCCGCCAACGTCTTGCCCGCACCCGTGGTCGCGACCAGCAGCGCGTGTCGACCCGCCCGCGCCTGGTCGAGCATCTCCAACTGGTGCCGCCGCGGCTGCCAGCCGCGCGCGTCGAACCAGTCGGACAGCAGCGCCGGCAGCTCTGGAGCCAAGGCGGGATCGCGCGCGGGATTCAAGGCGCGATCGCGCGCGGGATCAACGTGGTCCGCGAGCGCTATCCTCCGCGGCCTGTTCGTCACGCACCCGCTTGGTCGCCGCCTCGGTCTCGGCGCGCGACACGCGGTTGCCCTTGTTCAGGAACCGCCCCGCCACCAGCGCCAGGAGCAGCAGGATCGGGCCGGCGATGATCACGAACCCCCACAGATTAGTCATAGCGATTACCTTGTTTCGACTGCCCCGTCTGAACGAGCATTGGGTGGGTTCGATCCCGCACGGCTGGGAACCGCGCCCCGCGCCATCCATATAGGCATGATGGCAAAACTCGGCGACTGGCTAGAACCGCATCCCCACGGCATCCACGTCAAGCCGGCCGACGCCTGGATCGACCCCTCGATCCCCAGCGCGCGGGCGCTGGTGACGCACGGCCATGCCGATCACGCGCGCGGCGGCCACGAGGCGGTGTGGGCAACGCCCGAAACGCTGGCGATCATGGACGCGCGCTATGGCGAGCAGGCGGGGATCCCGGTCGCCTATGGCGAGACGGTGCGGGTCGGCGAGGTCGATGTCGGCTTCGTGCCCGCGGGGCATGTGCTCGGCTCCGCGCAGATCGTGCTCGATTACCGCGGCGAGTGCGTCGTCGTGTCGGGCGATTACAAGCGCCGCGCTGACCCGACCTGCGTGCCGTTCGAGCCGGTGAAGTGCGACGTGTTCGTCACCGAGGCAACCTTCGGCCTGCCGGTGTTCCGCCATCCCGAGACCGGCGACGAGATCGACAAGCTCCTAGCCGCGCTCCACGCCAATCCGACGCGCTGCGTGCTGGTCGGCGCCTATGCGCTCGGCAAGGCGCAGCGCGTGATCGCCGAATTGCGCGACCGCGGGCACGAGGCGCCGATCTACATCCACGGCGCGCTGCAACGATTGTGCGATCTCTACGCCGATCACGGTGTGCGGCTGGGCGAGCTGATCCCCGCGACCGGCGTGTCCAAGGCCGAGATCGCGGGCCATGTCGTGATGGCGCCGCCGGGCGCGCTCAACGACCGCTGGTCCCGCCGGCTGCCCGACCCGATCACCGCCATGGCGAGCGGCTGGATGCGCGTCCGCCAGCGCGCCCGCCAGAAGAACGTCGAGCTGCCTCTGATCCTCAGCGATCACGCCGACTGGGACGAGTTGATCGACACCCTCACCGAGATCGCGCCCCGCGAAGTCTGGGTCACCCACGGCCGCGAAGACGCGCTCGTCCACTGGTGCATGACCCGCCAGATCAAGGCCCGCGCGCTGGCGCTGGTCGGGTTCGAGGACGAGGATGATTGAGTTGAGCTTTATCGAAGCGGGAGTCGGCTCCAGTCGGGGGTGACGGATTGGTTGGTGATCATCGAGCGCTTTCCTGCACGCCTCCGTTCTGCTCGGCGGTCGATGACGCTCTTTCTCACCCGTTGAAATCGCTACCAGATCCCGGAGTTCTCACGCGATACCTGCTCGACGCTCGCGCCGGTTCCGCCCTACGCGCCCTCCAGCGCACGGCTCCGGCGGCGTTGCACCGAACTGCCGATCCCCATCGCCTCGCGGTACTTCGCCACGGTCCGCCGCGCGATGTCGAAGCCGCGGGCATTGAGCAGTTCGACCAGCGTGTCGTCGGACAGGATCTTCGCGCCCTCGGTGTCGATCAGCGACCGAATCGCGCTCTTCACCGCCTGCGCCGACACCGCGTCGCCGCCGTCCGCGGACTGGATCGCGGAGGTGAAGAAGTATTTCAGCTCGTAGAGCCCACGTGCGCAGCTGACATATTTGTTCGAGGTGACGCGGCTGACGGTCGATTCGTGCATCTCGATCGCGTCGGCCACCTGGCGGAGCGTCAACGGCCGCAGATGCGCGACGCCGTGGAGGAAGAAGCCCTCCTGTTGCTTCACGATCTCGGTCGCGACCTTGATGATCGTCCGCTGGCGCTGGTCCAGCGCCTTCACCAGCCAGTTGGCGCTGGCCAGCGCTTCCGACAGCCAGGCCTTAGACGACTTGTCCTGCGGGCCGTGGCTCAGCTCGTGATAATAGCTGCGGTTGACGAGCACCCGCGGGAGCGTCGCGGAATTGATCTCGATCGCCCAGCCGGCCTTGGTGCGCGCGACGAACAGGTCGGGGGTGACCGCCTGCGCGGGTTCGCCGCCATAGCGGCAGCCGGGCTTGGGGTCGTAGCTGCGGAGTTCGCGGATCATGTCCGCCATGTCTTCGTCGTCGACCCCGCACATCCGCTTCAGCCGCGCGAGCTCGCCGCGCGCGAGCAGGTCGAGATTGTCGATCAGCCGCGCCATGCAGGGATCGTAGCGATCGGCTTCCTGCGCCTGCAACGTCAGGCATTCGGCGAGGTCGCGGGCGCCGACCCCGGTCGGATCGAGCGTCTGGATCGTGCCGAGCACCGCCTCGACCCGCGCGAGCGGCACGCCGAGCCGGGTCGCGATGTCGAGCAGCGACGCGGTGAGGTATCCCGCGTCGTCGATCTGGTCGATCAGATGCTGCGCCAGGAACCAGTCGTCGGCGTCCACCACCGCGCCCGCCTGGGCGAGCAGATGATCCGCCAGGCTGGTCGCGCCACTCGCGAAGCTGTCGAGATCGGGCGCTTCGCCGCTGCCCGGCCCGGCATTGCCGCCGGTCATCGACAAGCCGCCGTCGAACCCGCCGCCGCCATCGGCGACGCTGTCCTGCTGGTGGCTTTCGGTGGCGTAATCGAGGTCGAGCGGTTCGGCCGCGGCGGCACCGCTGACCAGTTCGTCGGCGCCAGCAGGATCGGGCGCCTCGGCGCGTTCGGGCCGTACCACTTCGTCGGTCGACGCGGCCTCTAGCAGCGGGTTGCGCTCGATCTCCTCGGCGATGAAGCCCTCGATCTCCAGGTTCGACAGCGCCAGCAGCTTGATCGCCTGCTGGAGCTGGGGCGTCATCACCAGCGATTGCGACTGACGCAGGTCGAGGCGCGGCGCGAGGCTCATCGGCTTACAGCGAGAAGCCCTCGCCGAGGTACAGCCGGCGGACGTTGGCGTCGGCGACGAGTTCGGCGGGCGAGCCGCTGAACAACACCCGGCCGTCATAGATGATGTAGGCGCGATCGACGATGTCGAGCGTCTCGCGAACGTTATGATCGGTGATCAGCAC
>NZ_CAXTEM010000034.1:0-31053 GCF_964243315.1 uncultured Sphingomonas sp.
CGGGCAAGTCGATCCTGCTCGACGCGCTCGGCCTGGCGCTGGGCGCACGCGGCGAGACCGCGTTGGTTCGCCACGGCGCCACGCAGGCGGTGGTCACTGCGACCTTCGATCCGCCCGCCGGTGCGGTCGCCGCGTTGCTCGACGAGAATGGGGTCGAGGTCGAGCCCGGCGAGCCGCTCCTGATCCGTCGCATCGTAAAGGCCGATGGGGGCAGCCGCGGCTTCGTCAACGATCAGCCCGCAGGGGCCGCACTGCTCCGCGACCTCGCGCCGTTGCTGGTCGAGATCCACGGTCAGCACGACGATCGCGGCATGCTGAACCCGCGCGGCCACCGCTCCTTGCTGGACGCGTTCGGGCGGGTCGACACCAGTGCCACCGCCCGCGCCTGGACGACGCTGCGTGACAGCACCGCCGCGCTCGCAGCGGCCCGCGCGGAAATCGAGACCGCGGCGCGCGACCGCGAATGGCTGGAACACACCGTCGCCGAACTCGTCGCGCTCGCCGCCGAACCGGGCGAGGAGGAAGCGCTCGCCGACAAGCGCCGTTCGATGCAGCGCGCGGAGAAGATCGCGGATGATCTGTCCGCGATCGACGACTATCTTGAAGGATCGGATGGTGGCCTCGCCCGATTGCGCCAGGCGGCGCGTGTGCTCGAACGCATTGCCGAGGATCACCCCGCGCTCGCCGACGCGCTCGCCGCCGTCGACCGCGCGGTGATCGAGGGTGCAGCGGCGGAGGACAAGCTGCGCGAGGCGCGCGGCGCGCTGGCGTTCGATCCGCGCGCGCTGGAGGATGACGAGGCGCGGCTGTTCGAGCTCCGCGCGATGGCGCGCAAGCACCGCGTCCAGCCCGACGATCTCGCCCAACTCACCACCGAGATGCGCGAGCGGCTCGAGCGGCTCGATGCAGGCGAAGGTGGGATTGCGGTTCTGGAGAAGGCGGTCGCCGCGGCGCGTGCCGAATACGATACCGCGGCGGACCTGCTGTCGGCCAGGCGGACCGCCGCCGCCGCGCGCCTGGACGAGGCGGTCGCGGCCGAGCTCGCGCCGTTGAAGCTCGATGCCGCCCGGTTCCGCACCGTGGTCGCCGCAAGCGGCGATGACGGCTGGTCGGCGGCGGGCAAGGACCGCGTCGAGTTCGAGATCGCGACCAACCCCGGGGCACCCTTCGCGCCACTGACCAAGATCGCCAGCGGTGGCGAGCTGTCGCGCTTCATCCTCGCGCTGAAGGTCGCACTCGCGCAGGAAGGCGGCGCGGCGACGATGATCTTCGACGAGATCGATCGCGGCGTCGGCGGTGCGGTGGCGTCGGCCATCGGCGAACGGCTGGCGCGGCTGGCCGAGCAGACCCAGTTGCTCGTCGTCACCCACAGCCCCCAGGTCGCCGCGCGCGGGGCGCAGCACCTGCTGATCGCGAAGAGCAGCGACGGCACCGTGACCCGCACCGGCGTCTGCCGCCTGACCGAGGCCGAACGCCGCGAGGAGATCGCGCGGATGCTCTCCGGCGCGACGGTGACCGACGAAGCTCGGGCTCAGGCGGAACGGCTGCTGGAGGCGGCTTAGAGCCCGTTCGGGAGCCCGCGTCCGCCCAGTCCGCCGGGTCCCCTTACTTCCCCTTCGCCAGTGCCGCCTGCGCCGCCGCGAGCCGCGCGATCGGTACGCGGTATGGCGACGCCGACACGTAATCGAGGCCGACCTTTTCGCAGAAGGCGATGCTCGCCGGGTCGCCGCCATGTTCGCCGCAGATACCGAGCTTGATGTCGGGGCGGGTCTTGCGGCCGCGTTCCGCCGCCAGCTCGATCAGCTCGCCGACGCCTTCGACGTCGATGCTGACGAACGGGTCCTTGGCGTAGATGCCTTTCTCCACATACACGCCCAGGAAGCGTGCGGCGTCGTCGCGGCTGACGCCGAGCGTGGTCTGGGTCAGGTCGTTGGTGCCGAACGAGAAGAACTCGCCGGTCTCTGCGATCTCGCCGGCCTTCAGCGCGGCGCGGGGCAGCTCGATCATCGTTCCGACCAGATACTCGATCGTCTTGCCGCGTTCGGCGAAGACGACTTGCGCGGCCTTGTCGACGACCGCCTTCATCAGATCGAGCTCGCGCTTGGTGGCGACCAGCGGGATCATCACCTCGGGGATCGGCGCGGCGCCCGATTTCTCGGCGACGTCGATCGCGGCTTCGAAGATCGCGCGCGCCTGCATCTCGTAGATCTCGGGATAGGTCACGCCCAGCCGGCAGCCGCGGTGGCCGAGCATCGGGTTGAATTCGTGCAACTCGGCGGCGCGGCGCTTGAGCAGGTCGATATCGACATCGGCGGCGGCGGCGACCTCGGCGAATTCGTTCTCCTCGTGCGGCAGGAATTCGTGGAGCGGCGGATCGAGCAGCCGCACCGTCACCGGCAGGCCGGCCATCACCTCGAAGATCGCGGTGAAGTCGCTGCGTTGCGCAGGGAGCAGCTTGTCGAGCGCGACCCGCCTGCCCTTCTCGTCCGACGCCAGGATCATCTGGCGCACCGCGGTGATCCGCGCGGCGTCGAAGAACATATGCTCGGTGCGGCACAGCCCCACGCCCTCGGCCCCGAAATCGCGCGCGGTCTGGCAATCGAGCGGCGTCTCCGCATTGGCGCGCACCTTCAGCCGGCGGACGCCGTCGGCCCACTGCATCAACGTCTGGAAATCGCCCGACAGCTCCGGCTGCACGGTCTCCACCGCGCCGAGCATCACCTCGCCGGTCGTGCCGTCGAGGGTGAGGATCTCGCCCTCCTTCACGATCCGTTCGCCGACGCGCATCACCCGCGCCTTCACGTCGATCGAGAGCATGCCCGCGCCCGACACGCACGGCCGGCCCATGCCGCGCGCGACCACCGCGGCGTGACTGGTCATGCCGCCGCGCGCGGTGAGGATGCCTTTCGCCGCATGCATGCCGTGGATGTCCTCGGGCGAGGTTTCGGTCCGCACCAGGATCACCGCATCGCCCGCCGCGGCGCGCTTCTCCGCGGTGTCGGCGTCGAACACCACTGCGCCGGACGCGGCACCCGGCGACGCGGGCAGCCCCTTGGCGATCACGTCGCGGTGCGCGTTCGGATCGAGCGTCGGGTGGAGCAACTGGTCGAGCGCCATCGGATCGACCCGCGCGATCGCCTCCTCCCGCGTGATCAGCCCCTCGGTCGCCATGTCGACCGCGATCTTCAGCGCCGCCTTCGCGGTGCGCTTGCCCGACCGCGTTTGGAGCATCCACAGCTTGGTCTTCTCGACCGTGAATTCGATGTCCTGCATGTCGCGGTAATGCGTTTCGAGCCGGTCGAACACCGCCGCCAGCTCGACGTACACCTCGGGCATCGCCTCTTCCATCGAGGCGGGCTTCGCGTTGGCTTCCTCGCGCGCCGCCTTCGTCAGATATTGTGGGGTGCGGATGCCGGCGACGACGTCCTCACCCTGTGCGTTGATCAGGAACTCGCCATAATAGGCGCGGTCGCCCTTCGCCGGATCGCGGGTGAAGGCGACCCCGGTGGCGCTGGTGTCACCCATGTTGCCGAACACCATCGCCTGGACGTTGACCGCGGTGCCCCAGTCGGCGGGGATGTCGTTCAACCGGCGATAGACCTTGGCGCGTTCCGACTGCCACGACCCGAACACCGCGCCGACCGCACCCCAGAGCTGGTCGTGGACGTCTTGCGGGAACGGCTTCTCCCACTGCTTTTCGACCAGCGCCTTATATTCGTTGACCAGCGCCTTCAGGTCGTCGGCGGACAATTCGGTGTCGAGGTATAAGCCTCGATCCTCCTTGGCGATCTCCAGCGCTTCCTCGAACGCCCCATGATCGAGTTCGAGCACGACGTCGGCGTACATCTGGATGAAGCGGCGATAGCTGTCCCAGGCGAACCGTGCGTCGCCGCTGGCGGCGGCGAGCCCCTCGACCGTCGCGTCGTTGAGCCCGAGGTTGAGGACGGTGTCCATCATCCCCGGCATCGACACCCGCGCGCCGGAGCGGACCGAGACCAGCAGCGGATCCGCCGGGTCGCCGAAGCGCTTCCCCGTTATCCCCTCGATATGCGCGATGCCGTTCGCCACCTCGTCGCGCAGGCTCTGCGGGAACTGCTCGCCCTCATCGTAATAGGTCGCGCACATCGCGGTCGAGATGGTGAAGCCCGGCGGCACCGGCAGTCCGATCGAAGCCATCTCGGCGAGGTTCGCGCCCTTGCCGCCGAGCAGGTTCTTGTCGCCCTTGCCGCCATCCGAAACGCCGCCGCCGAAACGGTACACGTACTGGGTCATCGCTGGTCCTTCGCTACGGTTAGATGCCTGGTTCGGGGAGGAAGGAAGCACATCACGGGGTCGAATTTTAGGAAAGTCGAGACGGTATCGCGGTGGTCGCTACCCCTCGATCTTCGAGAAATCGGCGACCGAATGGACCGCGGTGCGGACGCGGGCGAGGAGATGGAGGCGGGCGGCGCGCTTGTCCTGGTCGGGGTCGTTGACGGTCACGGTCTCGAAGAACGCATCGATCGGCGCGCGCAGCGACGCGAGTGCAACCATCGCGCCTTCGAAATCCTCGGCCGCGATCGCGGCGGTGGCGGCGGGCTCGGCCGAGTCGAGCGCGGCGAACAGCGCAGCTTCCGCGCTTTCCGGCGTATAGGGCAGCGCCCCGTCGCGCGCTCCGTGCTCCTGCGCAGGCAGGAGCCCAGGGTTGTCGCTCGCTGCTTGGCCCTGGGCTCCTGCGTGCGCAGGAGCACGGGGGGGGGTGTAGCCTTCCTTTTTCAGGATGTTGGCGGCGCGCTTGTAGCCGGCCAGCAGGTTGGTGCCGTCGGGGGTGCCGACAAACGCCTGCAACGCACGGACGCGGGCGAGCAGGCGGACGAGATCGTCCTCGCCCCCGAGCGCGAACACCGCGTCGATGAGGTCGTGCCGCACGCCGGCTTCGCGTTGTTGGACTTTTAAGCGGTCGGCGAAGAAGTCGAGTAGCGCCTTAGAGGCACGTATGTTTTTCACAGCTGCGCGGCGGAAATCCATCGACCACGTATCACCAGCTTCTTGAGTGAGCTTAGACTTAACAGCAGCGATTGTATCATCGTTCACGACCCCGGTCGCAACCATACCATCAATAAGCGAATTTCGCGCTTGGTATTCGATAGCGGAAGGCCAGTCCTGCTGCCGCATTGTGTAGCGGCTGGCGTGGTAGATGACAGCCGCACCCAATGGCAGGCGCAGCACCCGCTCGATGATCGTTGTGGCAACACCGATAGCAGCACGCCGCAAAGCGAACGGATCTTTGGAACCTGATGGATACAATCCTTCAAGGTAAAAACCGACAAGCGTATCCAGCTTGTCCGCCAGCGACACCGCCACCGTGACCGGCGCGGTCGGGACGTCGTCGCCCTGCCCGACCGGCTTGTAGTGGTCGCGGATCGCGTCGGCAACTACATCGTCTTCGCCTTGCGCGCGGGCGTAGTAGCCGCCGATCAGGCCCTGGAGCTCGGGGAACTCGCCGACCATGCCGGTGACGAGGTCGGCCTTACACAGGCGCGCGGCGCGTTCGGCTTGGGCCGCGAGAACGCCCCGCTCCGCTTCACCACCCCGGCGAAGGCCGGGGCCCAGTTGGGAAGGCGGTTGTGATGACGGGCTCGTTTCAGCCAACTGATCGTCCCCAACTGGGCCCCGGCCTTCGCCGGGGTGGTTGGAGGGTGCGGCTCCGACGATACCCTGTTCCACCAGCCAGCGGGCGAGTTTCGCCACCCGGTCGACCTTGTCGGCGACGGTGCCGAGCTTCTCGTGGAAGACGATCTTGTCGAGCTTCTTCGCCTGCTCCTCGAGCGGCACCTTCAGGTCGGTCTCGTAGAAGAACCGCGCGTCCGACAGTCGCGCCGCCAGCACCTTACGGTTGCCTTCGACGATCTTGGCGCCGCCGTCGCTCGCGTCGATGTTGGCGGTGCAGACGAAGGCGTTGGCCAGCCGGCCCGCGGCGTCGCGGCACACGAAGTACTTCTGGTTCACGCGGGCGGTGAGCTGGATCACCTCGGACGGCACGTCGAGAAACGCGTCGTCGAAGCGGCCGAGCAGCGGCACCGGCCATTCGGTCAGCCCGGCATTCTCGTCGACGAGCCCCTCGTCCTCGACCAGCACCAGCCCGGCATCGGCGGCGAGCGCGGCGGCGCGGGTACGGATCAGGCTGCGACGTTCGTCCTGGTCGAGGACGACGTGCGCGGCGCGGAGCTGGTCGGCATAGTCGGCAGGCGATAGGATCTCGATCGTGCCGGCGCTGTGGAAGCGGTGGCCGACGGTGCTGCGACCGCTGACGATACCCGCGATCTCGCAAGGAACGACTTCGCTGCCGAGCAGCGCGACGATGCCGTGAAGCGGGCGAACCCAGCGCAGCGATTCGGTCGAGGCGGAGGCGTCGCCCCAGCGCATCGACTTGGGCCACGGAAACGCACGGACGATCGCGGGGATCGCCTCGGCGAGCACCGCGTCGGTGGCGCGGCCGGGCTTGTCGATCACCGCATAATAGACGCCGTCGCGCTCGACGAGCGCGTTTTGGGTCAGGCCGGTCTTGCGGAGGAAGCCGTCGAGCGCCTGCGGGGGGGCGCTGGTGCGCGGGCCTTTCAGCTCCTCGCTGACCGCTGCGGTCTCCGCCGGGAGATCGCGCGCGATGAGCGCGAGGCGACGCGGGGTGGCGTAGGTTTCCACGCCCGCCGCGGCGGCGAGGCCGGCCCTGGCGAGTTCGGCGGCGAACAGACGGGCGAGATCCTCGCGCGCTTTATCCTGCATCCGCGCAGGGATTTCCTCGGAGCGGAGTTCTAGGAGGAAGTCGGTCATGCTGCCGCCTGGGAATTAAATCGACCGGAATGGCGTGCGACTTCGCGAAACGAGTTCACGCGAAGGCGCAAAGGCGCGAAGATGGTCCGATCCGCGGTGCCGCAGCTTTGCGCAATGGCACATTGTTCGCGCGGAGACGCGGAGACGCGGAGAAGAGGAAGGTGGAGGCGCCTTGCCGGGCCAAGATCGCTGCTTTGCGCCTTCGCCCCTTCGCGTGAACAAATCCTGTCTATGCGCTGACGCGGAGCGGAGCCGATCTTCTTCTCCGCGCCTCCGCGTCTCCGCGTGAACCCAGCTTCTTCGGGCCGGCCGACGCTCACGCCGCCCATCCGTTCTTGTCCATCCACGCCTGGCAGCTGCCCTTCGCGAGGTCGCGGACGCGGCCCATATAGGCTTGACGTTCGGCGACCGAGATCACCCCGCGCGCCTGCAGCAGGTTGAAGACGTGGCTGGCCTTGATCGCCTGTTCATAGGCGGGGATCGGGAGCTTCGCGGCGAGGCTGTTCTCGCATTCGGCGACATGCTTGCGGAACTGGTCGAACAGGCTGTCGGTGTCCGCGACCTCGAAATTCCACGCCGACATCTCGCGCTCGTTTTCGAGAAAGACGTCGCCATAGGTCACGCCCGCGTCGTTGAACGCAAGATCGTAGACGCTGTCCTTGTCCTGGATGTACATCGCCAGGCGTTCGAGGCCGTAGGTCAGCTCGCCCGCGACCGGCTTGCAGTCGAAGCCGCCCATCTGCTGGAAATAGGTGAACTGCGTCACCTCCATGCCGTCGCACCAGACTTCCCAGCCGAGACCCCAGGCGCCCAGCGTCGGGCTTTCCCAATCGTCCTCGACGAAGCGGATGTCGTGGCGGGTCATGTCGATGCCGATCGCCGACAGGCTGCCGAGGTAGAGTTCCTGCAGGTCAGACGGGCTCGGCTTCAGGATCACCTGATATTGATAGTAATGCTGGAGCCGGTTGGGGTTCTCGCCGTAGCGGCCGTCAGTGGGGCGGCGGCAGGGCTGGACGAAGGCGGCGTTCCACGGGTTTGGCCCGAGCGCGCGCAGCGTCGTCGCGGTGTGGAAGGTGCCCGCGCCCATTTCCATGTCGTAGGGCTGGAGGATCAGGCAGCCATGATTGCTCCAATAGTCGTGGAGCGTGAGGATCATGCGCTGGAAGGAGAGCGGCTGGCTGGACACGCCCGAGCGCTTAGGCGGAAGCGGCGCGATCTAGCAAGTGGTGCGGTGCGGCATTACGTGGCGGTGAGTAGAAATCGAAGGGTGTTGCGCTTGATGATCCGAACCGTCCGTCGAGCGCTGTCCGCCGCCGCGCTTGCCCTGTCGTTGCCAGCTTGCGCGCAGACCCCGCAGCAGCCCGCCCGCGGCGCTAACGATGCCGATCCCGCCTTGTGGGTGGTGAAGGACAAGGACACCACGATCTACCTGTTCGGGACGATCCACGTGCTGAAGCCCGGAATGACCTGGTTCGACGAGGGCGTGCGCGCGGCGTTCGATCGGTCGGGCGAAGTGGTGCTCGAACTGGTGATGCCCGATCCCAAGACCATGTCGGGACTAGTAATGGCGAACGGGGTCGCAGCGCCGGGCAAGCCGCCCTTGTCGCAGCAGCTGCCTGCGGACAAACGCGCGGCCTATGCGCAGGCGGTGAAGGACCTCGGGCTGCCCGCCGATGCGCTCGACCGGTACAAGCCGTGGCTGGCGGCGACCCAGCTCTCGATCGCGCCGCTGTCGAAGCTCGGATACGATTCGACCAACGGCCCCGAAGAGGTGATCACCGCCGCCGCCAAGGCCGCGGGGAAGCCGGTGATCGGGCTGGAGACGGCGGCGCAGCAGCTCGGCTACTTCGGCAGCCTGTCGGCGCCGGCGCAGATGCAGTTCCTGACCAGCACGATCGACGAGCTGCCCAAGCTCCAGACCACGATGGCGACGATGGTCGACGACTGGGCAGGCGGCAAGCCAGAGGCGCTGGCGGAGGAGATGAACGATAGCCTGAAGGATTCGCCAGAGGTCGCCAAGATCCTTCTGGTCGACCGCAACAAGCGCTGGGCGACGTGGATCCGGCAGCGGATGACGCGACCGGGCACGGTGTTCGTCGCGGTCGGCGCGGGGCATCTCGCGGGCAAGGACAGCGTGCTGGCGCAATTGCAGGCGACCGGGGTGAAGTCGCAGCGGGTCGCCTACTGACGCGCTTCGGTTGCTTTTCGCGCCCTGCCCGGCTATGCGCGCCCGCTTCCGGTCATGGTCATCCCTGGAGGCGTGGCGGGAAATATCATCTTGTGTTTCGGAGAATCTGAATGAGCGACCAACTGACGCTCGCAGCCGAGACGCGTGACCGGGTTGGCAAGGGAGCCTCCCGGGCGCTGCGTCGTGATGGCCGCGTACCCGCCGTGATCTACGGCCAGAACAAGGAACCGACCTCGGTTCACCTCGAAGAGAAGGCGCTCAACAAGGCGCTGGCCACCGGCCACTTCATGAACACCGTGGTGATGGTCAACGGCGAGCGCACGCTGCCGAAGGACGTCGCGTTCCATCCGGTCACCGACCGTCCCGTCCATGTCGATTTCCTGCGCATCTCGGCGCACGCGACCGTCACCGTCCAGGTGCCGGTGGTGTTCACGGACGAAGCCGAGTCGCCCGGCATCGCCAAGGGCAACGGCGTGCTGAACATCGTTCGCCACGAAGTCGAACTGGTGTGCGACGCGAGCGAGATCCCGACCGAGATCACGATCTCGCTGAAGGGCCGCGAGATCGGCGATTCGATCCACATCTCCGACGTGACCCTGCCGAACGGCGTGCAGCCGTCGGTCGAGGATCGCGACTTCACGATCGCGACGATCGTGCCGCCGACGGTGCCGACCGCTGCCGACGATGCGGCGGATGCCGAGGTCGCCGAAACGGCGGCTGCGGAATCGGCTGAGGCTGCCGAGGCGGCCGAGGGCGACGATGCGGGTGAGACCCCCGAGGCGTAAACTGGTAGTGGCCACCCCGGACTGAGATCGGGGTGGCGGCTGCGCGGGTTCAGGCTCCCCTCTGCACCCTCCACTTCTAGCACTTCGCCCCCTCCCGTTCGCCTCGAGTAGCCGTCGAGCTTGTCGAGACGGCGTATCGAGAGGTCCTCTCTCGGGGCAATGTCTCTCGATACGGGCTCTCGACAAGCTCGATCCCTACTCGAGACGAACGGGTGTGGGTGGGGCACACTGGGCTTCGTTCACGCAAAGGCGCTAAGGCGCGAAGAGAAGAATGTTCACGCGGAGGGCGCGGAGGTGGTGTGCTGCGCCGCAGGCTACCAACTCGATCTTCCTCCGCGTCTCCGTGGCTCCGCGTGAATCTTTGCGCCTTCGCGCCTTTGCGTGAACGCCCTACCTTCTCGCTCCCACCAACAAGCAAGGAATGACCGTGCAGATCTGGGCGGGGCTCGGCAATCCGGGGGCGCAATATGCGATGCACCGGCACAATGTCGGGTTCATGGCGCTCGATGCGATCGCCGAGGTCCATGGCTTCGGTGCGGTGCGCAAGCAGTTTCAGGGCTGGGTGCAGGAAGGGCGGATCGGCGCGGAGAAGATCCTGCTGCTGAAGCCAGCGACCTTCATGAACGACAGCGGCCGGTCGATCGGCGAGGCACTGCGCTTCTACAAGCTCGATATCGCGGCGCTGACGGTGTTCCACGACGAACTCGATCTCGCGCCGTTCAAGGTCAAGGTGAAGACCGGCGGCGGCACTGCGGGGCATAATGGACTGCGATCGACCGACCAGCATCTCGGCCCCGATTTCCGGCGCGTGCGGATCGGGATCGGGCATCCCGGGCACAAGGATCGGGTCACCGGTTACGTGCTCGGCAATTACGCTAAGAGCGAGATCGATCCGCTCAGCGACGTGCTCGGCGCGATCGCCGCGGAGGCGCGCTGGCTGGCGGAGGGTGACGACGTGCGCTTCATGAACGAGGTCGCGTTGCGCCTCCAGGGTTGAAGCGCCGCCCCCCGCGTGCTTCGTGCACGGCATGCCGATCCGCCATCTCTTCGCGACGCCCTTCTATCAGGACAACCTTGGCGACGACGCGTTCGTCGATGAACTCGATCATTCGTGCCGCGCGCTGGCCGAGGACGACGTCGCTGGTCGCCGGTGGTCCAAGGCGAAAGGCTATCGCGGCTATACCAGCTACGCGTCGCTCGCCGACCTCCCCCAGCGCGATCCGGCGTTCGCGGATCTGGTCAGGCGGCTGAACCGCCACGTCGCCACCTTCGCCGATGCGTGCGCGTTCGATCTCGGCGGGCGGAAACTGAAACTCGACAGCCTGTGGGTCAACGTCCTGAAGCCCGGCGGCACGCATTCGGGGCACATCCATCCGCACAGCGTCGTCTCGGGGACGGTCTATGTCACCGTACCGCCGGGATCGGGGGCGCTGAAGCTCGAGGATCCGCGCCTGCCGATGATGATGGCCGCGCCCCCGCGCCGGGAGGACGCCGACGAGAGTCACGCCGCGTTCGTCTACGCCGAGCCGCAGCCGGGCAGCGTGTTCCTGTGGGAAAGCTGGCTGCGGCATGAGGTCGTCGCCAACGCCGCGCGTGCCGAGCGGGTGAGCATCAGCTTCAACTATCGCTGGTAACTGCGGCGGCTGGCTCACTGTCCCGATATGAACGTCATGTTGTTTTCAGTTCATGCAACTGGCGGCGGTTGATCGACGTTAGCGCATCATTGGATTTCATAACGGGAGTGTTCTGATGCGTAAATTGTTCCTCGCCCTGGGTTGCACCGCGATGGTCGTGCCCTCGCTGGTTCTGCCGGTCTCGCAGGCGGATGCACGCAAGCGCTACGCCTACAAGGAATGGCGCGACGATCGTGGCCGGGTCCGCTGCCGCAAGCCCGACGGCACGACCGGTGCGGTGATCGGTGCGGTCGGCGGCGCACTGCTGGGCCGGACGATCGACACCCGCGGCGACCGGTCGGTCGGTACGCTCGGCGGCGCGCTCGCCGGTGGCCTCGCAGGTCGTGCGGTCGAGCGTGGCGGCAACCGCAGCTGCCGCTGATCGCCTGACAGAGATGGGGCGCCGTGGCCGGATGGTCGCGGCGACCTCCACCACGAAGACAGGAGAGTATGATGCGTTTGGCCATTTTATCGGCGGCCCTGGCCGCAACCGCGTTTGGCGCGATCCCCGCCGCCGCGCAGGACAATCCCCGCGAGGCACGGCGCGAGTATCGCGACGAGGTACGCGATGCGCGCAAGGATTACCGCAAGGACGTGCGCAACGCCGACAGCCGCCGCGACGTGCGTAACGCCCGCCGCGAATATCGGGACGACGTCCGCGATGCGCGCCAGGACCGGCGCCAGGAGGTTCGCGATTGGCGGCAGTCCCGCAACTATGATTACAATCGCCCGCCGCGTGGCCAGCGTGCCTATTACGCGGACCAGTTTTACCGCGACGGCAGCAATTACCAGGAGCGGAGACTCGGTCGTAACGATCGCATCTATCGCGGTCAGAACGGGCGCTATTACTGCCGCCGCAACGACGGAACCACCGGCCTGATTGTCGGCGGGCTTGCCGGCGGCGCGCTGGGCAACATCATTGCAGGCGGCGGCTCTCGGTTGTTGGGTACGCTGATCGGCGCTGGCGGCGGCGCGCTGCTCGGCCAGTCGGTCGACCGCGGCAACGTGCGCTGCCGCTGAGATCGGCTTGAGTGATCGATGAAGGCCGGGCGGAAAACCGCTCGGCCTCTTTCGTTAGTGAGCAGGCGGTCGGTGCAGAGTCAAGTCGATCGGCGCTCGCTCCGCTACCCCCTGCTCCCGTCAGCCGCGCCCCAGCATCACCGGGCGTCCGCCCCGATACTCCACCTCACCGAACGGCACATAGCCGAGCTTCACCGCCACCCGCATCGACGCGGTGTTCGCGGGGTCGATGATGCACACCGTCCGGGTCGCGCCATGCGTTCGCGCCATCCAGTCATGCGCCGCCGCGACCGCCTCGCTCGCATACCCGTTCCCATGGCCCGCCCGCGCGAGGATCCAGGCACCTTCCGGGAACGGATCGAACGCGGCACCGAATCCGCGCGCGAAATGCGCGAGCCCGATCTCGCCGACGAACCGGCCGCCCGCCCGCTCGCGGACCGTGAACAGCCCGTAGCCGAACGCATCCCAATGGCCGATATTCCGCAGCAGCTTGTTCCACGCCTCCTCGCGGGTCAGCGGCTTGCCGCCGATGAAGGCCATTACCGACGCCTCGCCGGTCATCGCGACGCTGTCGTCGAGATCGGCGAGCGTCGGCCGCGACAGGACGAGGCGATCGGTCTCGATCATCCCATCTTGAACGCGCAGAATTTATTGCCGTCGAGGTCGCGGAAATAAGCGCCGTAGAAGCCCATCGTCTCGGGACCACGGGTGCCCGGCGCCCCTTCGTCGCCGCCGCCGAGCTCGATCGCCTTGGCGTAGATCTGGTCGACCTGCTCGCGCGTGTCCGCGGCAAGCGCGACCATCGTGCCGTTGCCCGACGTCGCGACTTCGCCGTCATAAGGCCGCCCGATCGCGAGCATCGGCTTGCCCGGCCCCGCGCCGTAGAAGGTCAGCTTGCGCTCGTCAGGCATCTGCATCAGCCGCTTGCCCCCCGTCGCCGCGAAGAGCGCGTCGTAGAAGTCCAGCGCCTTGTCGATGTCGTTGCTGCCGAGTGTCGCGTAGCCGATCATGTCGCTCTCCTGATTGCATGTCGCGAACACCCGCCCGCGCCGGGGCTTGTCGCCCGTTGCGAGGTGTAGCGCGGTCGGGGTGCGGCGTCACGCGCGACCGCCGTCGGCGTCGGCGTCGATCGTACTTGCTTTGTTCGCGAGGGGGTGAGATCGTCGTCACGCGTCCCTTCGTTGCCAATCCTCCTGCCCGGACCCATATTCGCGCCATGGCAATCCAGATCCGTACCAGCCTCGACGAACCCGAAACCGGCGGCGGCTTCGTGCCGCATCGGCCGTCCCGCCCGAGCAAGGGCGAAGGCGGCAAGCGCTTCACGATCGTCAGCGACTACGTGCCCGCGGGCGACCAGCCGACCGCGATCGCGGAGTTGGCGAGCGCTGCGAAGGAGGGTGAGAAGGACCAGGTGCTGCTCGGCGTCACCGGATCGGGCAAGACCTTCACGATGGCGAAGGTGATCGAGGAGCTGCAACGCCCAGCGCTGATCCTCGCGCCGAACAAGATCCTCGCCGCGCAGCTCTATGGCGAGATGAAGTCGTTCTTCCCCGACAACGCGGTCGAGTATTTCGTCAGCTATTACGATTACTACCAGCCCGAGGCGTATGTCGCGCGGTCGGATACGTACATCGAGAAGGAAAGCTCGACCAACGAATCGATCGACCGGATGCGGCATTCGGCGACGCGGGCGCTGCTCGAACGCGACGACGTGATCATCGTCGCATCTGTCAGCTGCCTCTACGGCATCGGATCGGTCGAGACCTATTCGGCGATGATCTTCGACCTGAAGAAGGGCACCACGGTCGACCAGCGCGAGATCGTGCGCAAGCTTGTCGCGCTACAATACAAGCGCAACGACGCCTCGTTCCAGCGCGGCAACTTCCGGGTGAAGGGCGACAATCTCGAGATCTTCCCCTCGCATTACGAGGACAGCGCGTGGCGCATCTCGTTCTTCGGCGACGATATCGAGGAGATCACCGAATTCGATCCGCTGACCGGCAAGAAGGTCGCGAGCCTCAATTCGGTGCGGGTCTATGCCAACTCGCATTACGTCACGCCGGGGCCGACGCTGAAGCAGGCCGGCGAGGCGATCAAGCATGAGCTCGCCGAGCGGCTGAAGGAGCTGATCGGCGAGGGCAAGCTGCTGGAGGCGCAGCGGCTGGAACAGCGTACCAACTTCGATCTCGAGATGATCGCCGCGACCGGCAGCTGTGCGGGGATCGAGAATTACAGCCGCTTCCTGACCGGGCGCCTGCCCGGCGAGCCGCCCCCCACGCTGTTCGAATATCTGCCCGAGAACGCGCTGCTGTTCGTCGACGAGAGCCACGTCACGATCGGCCAGATCAACGGCATGTCGCGCGGCGATCACCGCCGCAAGTTGACGCTCGCCGAATATGGCTTCCGCCTGCCCTCGGCGATCGACAACCGCCCGCTGCGCTTCAACGAATGGGACGCGATGCGCCCGCAGACCACCTATGTCTCGGCGACGCCGGGCGATTGGGAGATGGAGCAGACCGGCGGCGTGTTCGCCGAACAGGTGATCCGCCCGACCGGGCTGATCGATCCGCCGGTGGAGATCAAGCCGGTCGAGGAACAGGTCCAGGACCTGATCGTCGAATGCCGCAAGACCGCGGAGGCGGGCTATCGCACGCTGGTGACGACGCTGACTAAGCGGATGGCGGAGGACCTCACCGAATATATGCACGAGGCGGGCCTGAAGGTCCGCTACATGCACAGCGACGTCGAGACGCTGGAGCGCATCGAGCTGATCCGCGACCTCCGTCTCGGCGTGTACGACGTGCTGATCGGCATCAACCTGCTGCGCGAGGGGTTGGACATTCCCGAATGCGGGTTGGTCGCGATCCTCGATGCGGACAAGGAGGGGTTCCTGCGATCGGAAACCTCGCTGATCCAGACGATCGGCCGCGCCGCGCGCAACGTCGACGGCCGCGTCATCCTTTATGCCGACCGCATCACCGGCAGCATGGAGCGCGCGATGAACGAGACCGCGCGCCGCCGCGAAAAGCAGCTCGCCTACAACGAGACCCATGGCATCACCCCGACGACGATCCGCCGCAACATCGGCGACATCATCGCGCACGTCGCGTCGAAGGATCAGGTCACAGTCGAGATCGACGAGGATCGGCCGCACATGGTCGGCCACAATCTGCGCGCCTATATCGAGGACCTCGAAAAGCAGATGCGCAAGGCCGCGTCGGACCTGGAGTTCGAGACCGCCGGTCGCCTGCGCGACGAGATCCGCCAGCTCGAACAGGAGGAGCTCGGCCTCCCCGTCGAACAACACCGCGCCCCTGTGATGGGCCGAAGCAACGAGGGCAAGCCCGGCACCCGCAAGACGCGTTACGGCAAGAGCCAGAAGATGCGGATGGGGGGCAAGCGCTGAGGGCGCCTAATCGAGTGCCAGGAACAAGGGCGCGCATCGGGACTGCACCGATCGGAGATTCCCCAGCTAGCACTACCGTTTGTTCCCGTTATGTTCGCATGCGTGCGAATCGCTTGCGACCCTTTGATCTTCAAGGCCCTGTGCGCGGTCGACGAGGCATGCGCGCAGGCGCAGGTGGAGGTGGTGCGGCCGAGCTTCGCGTTGCGCTTCGCACTCGCCTTTCTGTTCGTGCGGAGCGACGGGACGCGGTGGGTTTATGATGCGTTCTGGAAGGCGATTCAGGACGCGGACATCCGTTCCAACGGCGGGTATCTGCGCGGCACCTCGGCGACGTCCGCGATGCAGGGCATCCTCCGCAGCGTCGGGGTGGTGCCAACCTTCGAGGCGCTGAAGGAACTGGAGGAGGCGCGCATGCGCAACAGCCCCGAGGCGATCGCCCGGCGGCGGCTGGCGCGTGCGGTTCGTGACGAACAACGGCTCCGCGAGGAGGCCGCCGAGGCGCGGCGCAAGCTATTGGAAGACGGGCTGAAATGACGGCGCCACCGTCATTGGCGGTGGATCAGCGAGGTGCGGACTGATCCAGCCGCTCGCGGATGGTGTCGGCCACGCCCATCACCGTCGCCCAGGCGCTCACCATGCCCGCGGCTTCGCACCATTCCGCGGCCGCGCGCAGATGGGCAAGGCATTCACGGGCAGCATCGTCGTTGGTCTGCATCGAACTATCCGTGGATTGATCCGCGACGCGCAGCATTACTCCGCTTATTTATAAACGGCCATATCGTATAACTACTTACCCAGCCGATTTTCATGCGCCCAATCGAACTGCTCCTCCTGCGCCGCGGCATCGTGGAGGCTCGACAGGAAGCGTTCGAGGCGGCGATGGCCCGCGGACGACAATCGGATCGGCGAGGTGACCAGCGCCTTGCTGGCGCCGTCGTCCTCATATTCGATCAGTTCCTCGGCATTGAGCGCCCGGATCCAGCGCGATGCGTTGGCCAGGCTGATGCCGATCGACGCATGAAGATCGGCGGTGCTGAGCGTGCGGCCCTCCGCCTCGCTGACATAGGCCAAGACCATGATGTCCCAGGCCGGATCGCCGAAGAAATGGGCGTTGAACGCCTTTTCGCGCGCGCGCCGACTGGCGAGGATGAAACGTGCAACCCGCAACAGGATCGACGGTTCGACCCAGTCCGATGGCGGCACCGCCTCGTCAGACCTGATCTCGCAGGCGATTAGGCCGCCGGGCCGTTCGATCGGTCGAAGCGAATTGGCGACCCAGACATGGGTGCCGTCGGCGCGCAGCATCCGCTTAACCGTGGCGAGGGGAACGCGCTCCGCCATCACTCGCGCGAGAACCTCGACGCAGCGGTCGCGATCGGCGGGCGCGGTGAAGGTGAGCGCGTTGCGCCCGATCAAATCGTCGGCAGCGATCCGCATCGTCGCGCAGAACGCGGCATCGACCTCGAGGATCGTGCCCGATGCATCGACCACCAATCGGCCCAGCTTCGCCATGGAAAACCCCTGCTCGTCATTCGCCGGCCCACGATTATGGGCCGACTCCCCCGCCGTATCAACGGCGTCGCACGCAGCCCGTTGGCCGGGCCGTCACGCAAAAAACCCTGACTTAGATCAAGATCAGGATCAAGCTTTATCGTGAATTCAATCGCTTGGCAGACGCACTCAGCCGTTGCGCCGGCTGTTGCGGGCGAGCAGCGACTGGGTCAGGTGATCGAGATTGAAGCGTTCCGCGAACTTCAGCCCGACCTTGCCGTCGCGTGCCCAGGCGATCCGCGCCAGGAACATGCGGTCTTCGAGCAGCTCAATCCGCACCTCACCGCCGATCGCTTCGGCGCCGAGCACGACCCCGTCGATCATCGCGCCGGTCGCCGAGATGTCGCGGATGCGGACGTCGCCATGATAGCTGCCGATCGCGATCCGTGCGGTGCGCAGCATCTTGGTGCGCGGGCTGCGGCTGACCTTATGCCCGCTGGCGACGACCGGGCGCGCGCCGCTTAGCTGCCGCATCACCTCGTCGGCGCGCACGCCGCGGCCATAGACATAGCCCTGGATGTGGCTGCACCCGAGCGACCGGACGAGGTCGATCTCGTCCTGCACCTCGACGCCCTCGGCGGTGGTTTCCATTCCCAGCGTGTCGGCCAAGGTGACAATCGCCTTGATGATCGCGGCGTTGCGATTGCCGGGCTGCGCCGCGCCGCGGACGAAGGACTGGTCAATCTTGATCTTGTCGAACGGCGCATTGCGCAGATAGCCGAGCGACGAATAGCCGGTGCCAAAATCGTCAAGCGCGAGACGGACGCCGATCGTTTTCAGCGCCTTGAACATCTGGTCCGACGAATAGCTTTCGTCGAGGAACACGCCTTCGGTGATCTCCAGCTCAAGCCGCCCCGGCGGGAGGCCGGCACTGGCGATCGCGCTGGTGACGAGCGCAGGCAGCGCAGGGTTGGCGAACTGGATCGGCGAGACGTTGACCGCGACGCGGATATGCTCGGGCCACCGCCCCGCCTCCGCCGCCGCGGTCCGCATCACCCAGGTACCGAGCGCCTCGATCAACCCGCTCTCTTCGGCGACCGGCACGAATTCGGCGGGCGACACCGCGCCGCGGGTGGGATGATCCCACCGCAGCAAGGCTTCGTAGCCGACGATGCGCGTGTCGGCGGTGCTGACGATCGGCTGGTAGACGAGGTGGAACGCGCCTTCGTTGAGCGCGGTGCGGATGTCGTCCTCGAGCTGCTTGCGGCTCTGCGCGCCGGCGAGCATCTCGTCCGAATAGAAGCGATGGACCCCGCGGCCATCGTCCTTGGCGGCGTAGAGCGCGAGATCGGCGTTGCGGATCAGCTCCTCGGCCTGTTCGCCATGTTGCGGCGATAGCGCGATCCCGACCGAACAGCCGATCGAAATCGATGAGCCGGCGATGAAATAGGGCTGCGACAAGGCCGCGATCAGCTCGCGCGCCAGGGCGCTCAGCGTCTCCCGGCTGTCGACACCGGGCAGCAGCACCTGGAATTCGTCGCCGCCGATCCGCCCCACCAGACCCGCGGCACCGACCCCGCGTTCGAGCCGCTGCGCGACTTGCTTCAACAACGCGTCGCCGGCCTGGTGGCCGAGCGTGTCGTTGACCGCCTTGAAGCGATCGAGGTCCATCAGGAACAGCGCCGCCGGGCGACGCTGGCCACCCTGGTGCTGCAGCGTCTTGTCGAGCGACAGCCGCATCCGCTGGCGATTGGCGAGCCCGGTTAGCCCGTCGAACAGCGCCAGCCGGGTGATCTCGGCTTCGGAACGACGGCGTTCGGTCAGGTCGGTGCCCGAGCCGATGAAGCCCTGAAAACGGCCGAGCTCGTCGACGACGGGGCGCCCGGATATCGACCACCAGCGTTCCGCCGCGGGATCGTCCGCGGCGCAGACCGAATAATCCGAAAACGACGTGCGCGACGAGATGTGGAAGCCGAGTGTCCGTTCGGTGCCGGGCGTGGCGCTGTCCATCCGGAACAGGTCGGTCAGCAACCGGCCGATCGGCGGGCGGCCATGCGCGGTCAGCTCGCGCGCGACCTTGCTGCTGAGATACGTGATCCTGCCGTCGCGATCGGCTTCCCAGAACCAGCCTGTGCCCTGCCCCTCGAATTCGGCGATCATCTTGGTGGCAAGCCGACCCTCGTCGATCTCCTCCGCGCGCTGCCGATCGCCGTGCGCGTCGAGCAGCGCCATCCGCACCGTCGACACGATCAGGCACAGCAGGAACAGGATCGCGATGGCGGTCGGTAGGATCTCGCCGGTCTCGACGCCCACCGACCCGGCCAGCCCGGCGCCGAGCCCGAGTGTGGCGGGGCGCACGCTGTGCAGCGCCGCCGCGGTGATGCTCATTGCGCCCGCGACCGCGATGAACCCGGCCAGCCGCACCGCGCCGGGCGGCAAGGCGGTGGCGAGCCAGAGCAGCGACAGCAACGGCATCGCCACGCCGATGGAGAACAACAGCAGCGAACGATTGCGCAAATGCGGCGCGAACCGCCGCGCCATATCGCGGCCGACGGTGATCGCGATCCCGAGCGACATCGCGGCGAGGACGAACGCGTCGATCCCCGCCTTCGTCACCAACCGCCGCTCGCCGAGCGACATCGCGACGCTGACGACCACCAGCGACGCGAGCAGCTGCGCGCCGATCGCGAACGGCCACATCGCCGACACGTGGCGCAACCGCAGGCGGTGGATCGGCGACGGATGGGGTGCTTCGTCGGCCCACAGGCCGAGCGCCACCGGCAGCCGGGGAAGGCCCGGCGAATCGGTCGACAGGAAAGCACGAAGGTTCATGAACCGATGGCGTAGCCCGACGGACCTTGCGAATTACGCCTGCGTTTATGTTTAACGTGTGGATAACAGCAGGCGTACGGTCAGCATCAGGACTAGCTTCCTGCTTGGAACCCGGGCGCGGCACGATTATGCGATCGGGCCATGACCACGATTATCCGCGAAGCCGATCTGATCGAGAGCGTCGCCGACGCGCTCCAATTCATCAGCTACTATCACCCGATGGATTACATCCGCGCGCTCGGCGTCGCCTACGAGGCGGAGCAGAGCCCCGCGGCCAAGGACGCGATCGCGCAGATCCTGACCAACAGCCGGATGTGCGCCGAGGGTCACCGGCCGATCTGCCAGGACACCGGGATCGTCACCGTGTTCGTCAAATGGGGCCAGGATTGCCGCTTCGCCGATGGCAGCCGATCGCTCCAGCAGGTCGTCGACGAGGGCGTGCGCCGCGCCTATCTCCACCCTGAGAACAAGCTGCGCGCGTCGATCCTCGCCGACCCCGCCTTCACCCGCCGCAACACCAAGGACAACACGCCGAGCGTGCTGAGCGTCGAGATGGTGCCGGGCAACACCGTGTCGATCGACGTCGCGGCGAAGGGCGGCGGATCGGAGAACAAGTCCAAGTTCAAGATGATGAACCCGAGCGATTCGATCGTCGACTGGGTGCTGGAGATGATCCCGCAGATGGGCGCAGGCTGGTGCCCGCCGGGAATGCTCGGCATCGGCATCGGCGGGACCGCTGAGAAATCGATGCTGCTCGCCAAGGAATCGCTGATGGGCGCGATCGACATGGCGCAGCTGAAGCAGCGCGGGCCGCGCAACGATATCGAAGCGCTGCGGATCGAGATCTACGATAAGGTCAACGCGCTCGGGATCGGTGCGCAGGGCCTCGGCGGGCTGTCGACGATCCTCGACGTGAAGATCGCGGACTGGCCGACGCATGCGGCATCTAAGCCGGTGGCGATGATCCCCAACTGCGCTGCCACCCGCCACGCGCATTTCACGCTCGACGGATCCGGTCCGGTCCATCTCGAGCCGCCGAAATTGTCCGAATGGCCCGACGTGAACTGGACGCCCGACAAGGCCGCGATCCGGGTCGATCTCGACACGCTGACTCCGGCGGTGGTGCAGCAGTGGAAGCATGGCGACCGGCTGTTGCTGAACGGCAAGATGCTCACCGGCCGCGACGCCGCGCACAAGCGCATCGCGGACATGCTGGCGAAGGGCGAGGAACTCCCGGTCTCATTCCGGGGCCGCGTGATCTATTATGTCGGCCCGGTTGATCCGGTCGGCGAGGAAGTCGTCGGTCCAGCCGGTCCGACCACCGCGACGCGCATGGACAAGTTCACCCGGATGATGCTCGACCAGGGGTTGCTCGCGATGGTTGGCAAGGCCGAACGCGGGCCCGCCGCGACCCAGGCGATTGCCGAGGCGAAGTCGGCCTATCTGATGGCGGTCGGCGGCGCGGCCTATCTGGTCGCGCGCGCGATCAAGGGATCGAAGGTCGTCGGGTTCGAGGATCTCGGGATGGAGGCGATCTACGAATTCGAGGTCGCGGATTTCCCGGTCACCGTCGCGGTCGACAGCGCGGGCGAGAACGTCCACCAGCTCGCGCCGCTCGTCTGGCGCGAAAAGATCGCGCGTGAAGGGCTGCTGGTCGGCGCGTGATGGCGGAGCTCGCAGGATGATCGAGACGCTGTCGCCCACCATCAACGCCAGGGTCGAGCAGCTTACCGAATCGCTGCTGGCGAAGGCGGATGCGGCCGGACTGATGCTCGCGACTGCTGAGAGCTGCACCGGCGGCCTGCTCGCGTCGTTGCTCACCGACGTGGACGGGCGCGGCCACGTTTTCGACCGCGGCTTCGTCGTCTATAGCGAACAGGCCAAATGCCAGTTGCTGGGTTTGGCGCGCGAACAGATCGACACCTGCGGCGCGGTCAGCCGCGACGTCGCGATCGCGATGGCGCTCGGCGCGCTTAAGGGTTCGGACGCACAGGTCGCGCTGGCGATCACCGGCTTCGCCGGCCCGGGCGCGCCGGGAGACGAGGCCGGCCTGGTACACTTCGCCTGCGCCCGCGACGGCCGCGAACCGGCGCACCGCGAGGAGCATTTCGGCGACATTGGCCGAGGGGGCGTGCGCATCGCGTGCCTGGAGGTCGCGCTGGAGATGATGATCGACGCGGTTGGGTGGCAGGAAGACTGAGCGGGGGTGACGTAGGAAAGCTGCCGGTGCTCCCGAAGCGCCTTTTTCGCTGAAGCGACCTCACCTTCCTGTTCTCCCGCGAAGGCGGGAGTCCAGGGTTCTGATGGACGCAAGTGGTTGTTCTGCTTGGCCCTGGATCTCCCCCTGCGGGGACACGGCTGTGCACGTGACGAATGTTCCGCGGCTTGCGCAGGTCCGCTCAGGTGGAATCCCTACGGTCGAGAATCGCTATAGTCTCTCGTGTGTCACTGGCGCGCCTGCCCACACCCCAAAAATGAAAAGAGGTTGCCGGGCGTCTCCCGACGACCCGACAACCTCCTGACATGGTCAGCGGCCGGAGAGCTCCAGCCCGGAGGACCATGCGTACCGCTCGTCCTACGACCATCCACGTTGACTGAGGGAGAATACCCTCCGCGGACGATCTGCGGCGCTTAGCGGTGCGTCCCCCGAACGAACCGAACCGAACTCACTGCTGAACCATGAGACATCGGATCACCTCCTTTCGCTTGTTGATGAACATGTGACCAACACTGGGCACGACCGCAATGTGAGTCACACGGGGCTCAGATACAAGTCTTGTTTTAGGCTAATTTCTGGACGATCCTCGACGGCTCGTGCCGACGCGGCCGGGTCTCCAAATCACCCCCGGCAATCTTCGGTGACGCGCTCGATCTCCGCCCACGCCGGCAGCACCAGCGGCGCCGCGCCCGCCTGCTCGATCACGAAACGGCCGCGGCTGAAGCCCATCGCATCGAACAGCGGATCGCTCGCCGTCAGCACGCTCTGGCCTTCCGTCATCGGCAGGGTTCGCAACGCGGTGCTGGTGCGGATCGTCATCGCCGGTCCGCTCGCGCCCGGAACGACGATCGCGATCCGTCGCGTCGCCGCCTCGCACCGCAGCGACACAATCGGCGCCGCCGCAGTGGTGCCGAAGCCGGCAATGCTGCCCGCCGGCATCGGCTGGTAGCGCCAAGTCCCCGGCGTCAGCGCCCAATCGCGCCAGTCGGCGGCGAGCGGAACAGGCGCCGGCGGCAGTGGCGCTACTGGTGGCGGTGGCGCGACGGGGGCGGGCTGGCGCGGTGCGGGCACGCACGCGGCGAGCCCCGCCAGCGAGACGGCGAGAATGAGGTGGAGGCGCATCGCCGGTGCTTATGGGCGCTGCCCGGGCGCGGCTCAACCCGCCTGCCGCCGCGCGACCGCAGGAACTACCCGCGCGGTCGCCGGTTCAAGCAGCCAATCACCAGGAGACCTGCTTTGGCCGACGGCGCCGCCCCTACCCAGATCCTCATCCAGACCAGCGTCAGCGGCACGATGAAGGTCGAGAGCCGCGACGGCGATCATGTCGGCAGCGTCCACGCCTTCATGGTTCACAAAGGCAACGGCCGGGTCACCCATGCGGTGCTGAGCCTCGGCGGCTTCCTCGGTATGGGCAAGAGCTTCTACCCGCTCCCGTTCGAACTGCTGCAGTTCGATCCCGTACGCGACCTCTACGTCGTCACGATCGACCGCCGCTTGCTCGAAGGCGGGCCGAGTTGGGCCAACAATGCGCCCGTGTTCGACCAGGCTTATGCCGACCGCGTCGCGAGCTACTACTCGGTGAGCAGCACCAACGTATCGATGAGCTAGCTAGCGGAGGCTGAAGCGGTGTCGCTCACGACCACCGACGCCGCTTCCCGCCATCGCCGCATCTAAGCAGCAGTCGCACAACTTTCCCGTATGAAGCCGACTTTCCTATAATCTCTTTGCTATCGGCTCGAGTGTGCTAGCGATAGACATTCAACGGGCACGCGTCCCGCGTGGATGAGGATCGGTCATGAGCAACCTGGGTCGCCGTGTGATTTCCGTCGTGCTGCCGTTCGCGGCATTGCCTTTGGCTGCGTCCACGCCGGCGATCGCGGTAGCGCAAGAAACGACGGCGACGCGCGGCGAGGTTCCGGTGCTCGGCCGCAAGCCGTTCGTCGACTATTTTATGCCGACCCCGATCATCAAGCCGCTCTCGCGCGACGTGTGGGGCGCCGCGACGGTCGGTCCGCGCGACACCGGCAACGGTCTCGAAGACGCGACGATGAAGCGCTGGAATTATTGGGACGGCCAGATCCTGAAAGGGCCCGACGGCAGATACCGCATGTTGGCCAGCCGCTGGGATCAAGCGACCGGGCATGAGGCATGGGTGAACTCGCTCGCGGTCGAGGCGGTGAGCGACTCGCTATACGGTCCCTATACCGACCGCGGCCTGATCTGGCCGACCGACCAGGGCGGCAAGGGGCACAACGTCACTGCGCTGCGCCTCCCCGACGGCCGCTATGCGGTGATGATCAGCGAAACCCGCAACGGCGACATCTACACGTCCGGGTCGATCGACGGGCCCTGGCGCAAGCTCGGCGACATCGTCGTCGACCAGAGCGCGTTCAAATCGGTGTTCACCCCCGCCGAACTCCAGAAGGATGCGGTGATGAAGCCGTGGCACGGCTCCAACCTCAGCATCATGGCCCGTCCCGGCGGCGGCTTCGAGATCATCCAGCGCTCGGGCCAGATCCTGGTCAGCCCGACCGACATCCTCGGCCCCTACAAGGTCATGGGCGACAGTATCTATCGCGGCCTAGCCGGCCTGCCGCAGACCGGAATGGACGCCTATGAGGACCCGGTGATCTGGCACAGCGGCGGGTGGTATCACGTCGTCGTCAACCATTGGCGCGACCGCCGCGCCTTCCACCTGATCTCGCGCGACGGGGTCACCGCGTGGAAGGTCCAGGGCCTCGCCTATGAACCCGGCGCGAAGTTCATCCGCTACACCAACGGCGTGGTGAACCACTGGAACAAGCTCGAACGCCCCGGCGTGGTGATCGCGAACGGCCACGTCATCGCGATCAGCTTCGCGGTCATCGACGTACCGAAGGAGCAGCAAAAGGGCGATGACGGACACGGCAGCAAGATCGTGGTCGTGCCGTTCGACGGCGCCGCGATGGACCGCGACCTGAAGGACGTCGACAAGGCCGGGGCGCGGTAGCAGACAACGCCGTCCGCCATCCTCACACCAGCCCGACCTCCGCCTCCGCCTCCGCGCCCAGATTGATGCGGTCGTACAACGCGAGCAACGCGTTGACCTCGTCGATCACGGTCTCGTGCTCGCGACGGAAGCGGACCGTAGCGTCGCCGGTCGGCACGCCGCCGCGACCGTCATGGATCGTGTAGCCCTGCTCGATCAGCCACAGCGCGTCCTGCGCCCGCGATCGCTGGCGGCGCAGGTGGAACACCCATTGTTCGATGATGCCCGCAGGCACGAGACGGTCCAGATCACCCATGGCCCGACCTACCGAAGCATCGCCGCGAACGCCACCGCCCTTCGCGTCGTGGTGCCGATCGCCGCAACCTCCTGCAATGGCTGCCAACCTCGGGTGAAATGCTGTACCGCCTGCCGCGATGACCATGCGCACCACGCTGACGGCGCTCGCCGTTCTCGCCACCCTGCCCGCCGCCGCCGCCACCGCGCAGGACGCCGCCAAGCGCACGCGGATCGGCGCGGGGCCGCAGCTCGTGCCGAGCTATCCCGGGGCCGACAGCATCGCGGTGCGGCCCTTCATCGACGTTTCGCGCGCCACCGGCGACGAGGATTTCGTGTTCGAGGCACCCGACGAGAGCTTCGGCACGTCGCTGTTCCGCGTCGGCGACGTCGCGATCGGCTTCGCGCTAGGCTTCGAAGGCAGCCGCACCGCG
This sequence comes from uncultured Sphingomonas sp., assembly GCF_964243315.1. GTDB lineage: Bacteria > Pseudomonadota > Alphaproteobacteria > Sphingomonadales > Sphingomonadaceae > Sphingomonas. The sequence goes on from NZ_CAXTEM010000034.1 coordinate 26,120, forward strand.
CGCGATGTCGGCGCGCCGGTTCGCAAGGTCGGCTTCACCGTCGAGCCCGGCGGCTTCGTGCAATATCAGATCGCGCCCACGCTTCGGGTCCGTACCGAGATCCGCAAGGGGATCGGCGGGCACCGCGGCTGGATCGGCAATGTCGGCGCCGATTACGTCCTGCGCGACCGCGATCGGTCGGTATTCTCGATCGGCCCGCGGGTCACGATCGGTGACGGCCGCTTCCACCGCGCCTATTTCGGGGTGAATGCCGCGGATGCGCTCGCCACCGGCCTGCCACGGTTCGATGCCTCGGGCGGGATCCAGGCGGTCGGCGTCACCACGGGGCTGATCCGGCAGATCACGCCGGTCTGGGGCATCTACGGCTACGCCAAATACGACCGCCTCGTCGCCGACCCCGCACGCTCGCCGATCGTCCGCGCTTTCGGATCGCGCGATCAGGTGTCGGGCGGGGTGGCGCTGACCTACACCTTCGGCGCGCGGCGATAGAGAATCAGGGCATCCATCTTACCCGTTCGTACCTGGTAGAGATCGAGTAGCTCCTGCAAGGAGCGTATCGAGAGCTCGTATCGAGGTACAGGTTCCGCGCGACAGCCCTTCCCTCGATACACCATATCGATACGCCCAGCCTCAAAACGGCGGAGGCGGCACCCCGTCCGACCCGGGCCCGATCTTGAAGATCACCCGGTCGACGCAGCCGGTGGCGCCGCGATCCGACGCGGGTAGCCGCGCGCCGCGGATCACCGCTTCCGCCGCGGTCCCAAAGTCGGCCGAGGGCTCGGCGGAGACCGCATGGATGTTGCCGGGCTCGCCCCACGGCGCGAGATCATAGGTCACGATAGCCCACCCCTCGATCGACCGCCGCTGGTAATTGTCGGGAAAGCGCAGGACCGGGCCGGCCGTCCAGTCCCGCGCCGTGGGGCAGGTCGCACTCTTCGGCCGATACGCATCCTCGGTCGGCATAGTCGGCGCGGCGAGCGTCGCCGGCATCTTCCAATACGGATAGAGGCAGCCGGCGCGCGCGCCTTCGGTATAGCGCGACGCGCGGATCGCCTTAATCGACGCCGCGTCCAGCGCCGCATTGCCTGTGCCCGACACCGTATGAAGGTTTCTCGGCCGCCCCCGGGCGTCGGTGTCGTACCGCACCATCGACCAGTCCTTGACCCCCGGCGTTCCCGGCACCTTCCGGAAATCGGGATAGACCTGGACCAGCGGCTGCGGGCGGGGCTCGTCGCGGCAACTGGCCCCTGCCGCGATCCGGTCCCATCCCGCGATCGGCAGCGGGCCGGACTCGGGCGTCAGCGTGTAGGAGATCAGGTCCGCGATCGGCACCTCGCCGATCGGCGTCACCTGCGGCGCATAGACGATCGTGCAGTCCGCTTGCGGCGCCCCGGCCGCGAACCGGGTCGCGGCAAGCGCCGGGCCGAGATCGCCCGACAGGGGCTGCGTCTCGGCGCGCCGGCGCCTGATCGCGGTGGTCCGCCCCGTCGCGTCGATCGCGAAGGCAAAGCTGACCGGCATCGCCTTGAAGCCCGGCCAGACGAGCATGTTCCACGGCCGCCGGATCGGCATCGCCGCGATCGGCCTCCCGCCGCAACGCAGGATCGTCGGCTCCCAATCAGCATCGCGCGCTGATCGACCGGCCCCGCGACCGGCGACGGCGCCACGCGCCGCTGCACCACGGGCGCTGCCGGCAACGGCGTGGGGAAGAACATCGCCGGCGGCCGCTCCGCCTCCTGCGCGATCGCCGCGGAGGTAGGCAGGCAGGCCAGCGCCAGGATCAGCTTGTTCATCGTGCGAGATTGCCGAGCGCGGCCGACGCTTGCAAGCCGCGAACGGCGTGACTGTCTCGTTGCTCGAAGGCTGCAAGGCAGACCGTGATCGCTAGAAGATTTTTTCTCGTTCCCCGCTCGTTCTCTTGCGGATCGCGAAAGCCGCAGAAGTCCGCGCGTCGTTCGTTGCGGCGTTGCCCGGGGGCGCGGTGAAGTGTGGAACCGGCGCGTTTAGGCGGTGTTAAGGGTCTTGCGTCCGAACACGCTTTGGCACAATCTCTTGGGGTTGAGTTCGGGGGCGGACCCAACTGGTGGTAGGAACGGCGTCGCGATCATCTTCGCCACGCGCGCTTATCCGCGTCTTTCACAAAGGACGCGTGCGCATTTTGTTCTACGCCAGGGGCCGCCCGGTGATAGGATCAGGGCCTGGCCCCGATTCGAACGGATAGAGAACGGTAGGAGCGGCGGCGATGGACTTCAGGGATACACAGGCGAGCGATATGAGCACCGATACGATCGAAGATACCGCCGCCGTCCGGGCCGACGCGCCGGCCACCGGCCCCGTCCTGCTCGACAGCAAGTCGGTGACGCCGCAGCCCTATCCGGTCGAGGTCGATCACAGCCGCGACGCGCTGCTCACCGATTTCGGCAAGGAGACGCTGAAGGACCGCTATCTGCTGCCGGGCGAGAGCTTCCAGGACCTGTTCGTCCGCGTCGCCTCCGCCTATGCCGACGACGCACCGCACGCCCAGCGGATCTACGACTACATCTCGAAGCTGTGGTTCATGCCCGCGACGCCGGTGCTGTCGAACGGCGGCACCGGGCGCGGCCTGCCGATCTCCTGCTACCTCAATTCGGTGCCCGACAGCCTCGGCGGGATCGTCGACACCTGGAACGAGAATGTCTGGCTCGCCTCGCGCGGCGGCGGCATCGGCACCTATTGGGGCAATGTCCGCGGCATCGGCGAGCCGGTCGGCCTCAACGGCAAGACCAGCGGCATCATCCCGTTCGTCCGCGTGATGGATTCGCTGACCCTCGCGATCAGCCAGGGCAGCCTGCGCCGCGGGTCGGCCGCGGTCTATCTCGACGTCTCGCACCCCGAGATCGAGGAGTTCCTGGAGATCCGCAAGCCGTCGGGCGACTTCAACCGTAAGGCGCTCAACCTTCATCACGGCGTGCTGATCACCGACGACTTCATGGAGGCGGTTCGCGACGGCGCTGAATGGCATCTGCGCAGCCCGAAGGACCAGGCGATCCGCGCCACCGTCGATGCGCGCGCGCTGTTCCAAAAGCTGGTCGAGACCCGCCTCGCGACCGGCGAGCCGTACATCGTCTTCGCCGATCACGTGAACAAGTCGATGCCCAAGCATCACCGCGACCTCGGGCTGAAGGTGTCGACCTCCAACCTGTGCAGCGAGATCACGCTGCCCACCGGCCGCGACCATCTCGGCAACGATCGCACCGCGGTGTGCTGCCTGTCGTCGATGAACCTCGAGACGTGGGACGAGTGGAAGGACGAGAAGGGCTTCGTCGAGGACGTGATGCGCTTCCTCGACAATGTGCTCCAGGATTATATCGATCGCCACGAGCCGGGCATGGAGCGCGCCGCCTATTCCGCGGGGCGCGAACGTTCGGTCGGGCTCGGCGTGATGGGCTTCCACAGCTTCCTCCAGGCGCGCGGCCTGCCGTTCGAGGGCGCGATGGCCAAGTCGTGGAACCTGCGCATCTTCAAGCAGATCAAGGCGCAGGTCGACGAGGCATCGATGCAGCTCGCGATCGAGCGCGGGCCCTGCCCCGACGCCGCCGACATGGGGGTGATGGAGCGGTTCAGCTGCAAGATGGCGATCGCGCCGACCGCGTCGATCAGCATCATCTGCGGCGGCACCACGGCCTGCATCGAGCCGATCCCCGCCAACATCTACACGCACAAGACGCTGTCGGGCAGCTTCTCGGTCAAGAACCCGTATCTTGAAAAGCTGCTGGTGGAGAAATCCAAGAACAGCGACGCGGTGTGGAACTCGATCCTGGAGATGGGCGGCAGCGTCCAGCATCTCGACTTCCTCTCCGCCGAGGAAAAGGATTGCTACAAGACCAGCTTCGAGATCGACCAGCGCTGGCTGCTCGAGCTCGCGGGCGATCGCACGCCGTACATCGATCAGGCGCAGTCGCTGAACCTGTTCATCCCGGCGGACGTCGAGAAGTGGGACCTGCTGATGCTCCACTTCCGCGCGTGGGAACTGGGCATCAAGTCGCTCTACTATCTGCGTTCGAAGTCGGTCCAGCGCGCCGGCTTCGCGGGGGGCGTCGAGGCGGACAACACCATCTCGCTCCAGAAGTTCGAGCTGGAAAGCACGGATTACGACGAGTGTCTGGCCTGCCAGTAAGCCGGCGGCGGCGCTGTCGGACGGCGTGGCGTATTCACAGGAAGATCATGCAACCCGTTCTCACCCGCCCGTCGCCACATGGCGAGTACCTCCCCCTCCCGATTACGGGAGAGGGAGGCGTGCGGTCACTCTTCCTCGAAGCTAACCGCGACGTCGCCGTTCGCGGACAGGCGCACCTTGTCGCCCTCGACTTCGGCGACGAGGCCGGTGGAGATGAAGTGGTGATGGCCCTCGTGGCTCCCCGATCCTTCCGAGACCTGGGCGCCGCTGTCCTTCTTGGTCAGCTTGATGCGGTCGCCTTCGACGCGGTCGACGGTGCCGACATGCACGCCGTCGGCGCCGATCACTTCCATATGCTCCTGAATCGCGCTGATATCGGCCATGGTCGTTCTCCTTCGGTGGTAAATGCGGTGAGCAAACGCACGGGTCGGGAGAAGGTCGCATGACCCTCCAAGTCCAGATCATGTACGTCGTCGCCGCGGTGTTCACGCTGCTCGGCGTCGGTCTCCTGCTCCGCCTGATCCGCCCCGCGGGTCCGGCGATGGTCTATGTCTTCCGGATGGTCGGGATCATGGCGGTGTCGCTCGGCATCGTCCTCGCCATCTCCGCCACCGCGATGTGGAACTGGAGCGTGCAGCCATGATCGCTGCCGCGCCCGTCCACACCGTCACGCTCTTTTCGATTTAAGCCCGGAGTACCCACCATGTCCCTCCTCCAAGCCTCCAAGCAGTACAAGCCGTTCGAATACCCCTGGGCGTTCGAATTCTGGAAGCGCCAG
>NZ_CAXTEM010000035.1:0-29507 GCF_964243315.1 uncultured Sphingomonas sp.
CCGTCGCCGAGATGCTGCGCCGTCTGCGCGGTGGCGCGGCGGTGGTGATGGGCGCATTGTCGCCACGCACCCGCAACGCACAGGTCGCGATGTTCCAGGCGGGCGAGGTCGACTACCTCGTCGCCACCGATGCGATCGGGATGGGCCTCAACATGGACGTCGCGCATGTCGCGTTCGCGGGGCTCAACAAGTTCGACGGAAAACGGAGCCGGCGTCTGACCGTCGCCGAAATGGCGCAGATCGCGGGGCGCGCGGGGCGGCACCAGCGTGACGGCAGCTTCGGCGCCCTGGTCGAGGAAGGGCCCGGTGCTTTCCTGCCCGAGGAAGTGCTCGCGATCGAGGAGCACCGCTTCCCCCGGCTGGACCATCTGTGCTGGCGCGAGGGTGATCCCGACCTGACGAGCATCGATACGCTGGTCGCGGATCTCGAACGCCGACCGCCGCCGGGCGTGCTGCGCGCGGCGCCGCAATCGGTCGATCTTGCGGTGCTGAAGCGACTCGCCGACGAACATTGGGTGCGCGATCGGGCGCGGCACCCGGCGATGGTCGCGCGGCTATGGGCGGCGGCGGGGGTGCCGGACTTCGCCAAGCTCGGGCTCGATCCGCATGCGCGATTCGTGTCGCGGCTGTTCGGGCATCTGAGCGAGGGCAGCGGCCACATTCCGCACCAATGGTTCGCCGACGAAATCGCGCGGCTCGATACCGTCGCGGGCGATGTCGAGACGCTGGCGGGACGGATCGCCGCGGTGCGGACCTGGGCCTATATCGCCAACCGGCCGAACTGGCTCGCCGAGCCCGCGCATTGGGCGGACCGCACCCGCGCGATCGAGGAACGCCTGTCCGACGCGCTGCATGCCAGCCTGACCCAGCGCTTCGTCGACAAGCGCACCACCGCGCTGATCCGCCAGATCGGGGTCGATGCGTCGACCCTGCCGGTGGTGATCGGCGCAGAGGGCGAGGTAATGGTCGAGGATCACGCGATCGGCCGGCTCGACGGGTTCCGCTTCACGGTCGCCGCCGATGCGCGCGGGGCGGAGAAGCGGATGCTGCTCGCCGCCGCCGAGAAGCGGCTGGCGAGCGAACGCGCGCGCCGCGGCGAAGCGCTGGTCGCGGCGGAAGATAGCGCCTTCACGGTCGAGGAAGGGGCGGTGATCTGGTCGGGTCATGCGGTCGCGCGGCTTGCGCCGGGGGGATCGGTGGCGCGACCGAGGATCCTGCTCGACCGCGATCTCGATTGTCTCGACAAGCGCCAGCGCGACGCGGCGCTCGATCGCGTCGCGCGCTGGGTCGCCGCGATGTCCGCGCAGGCCGCGCCGTCGCTGGTCGCGCTGGCGGCGGCGGCGCGCGACCCGGCGGCGACACCGGCGTTGCGCGTGGTTGCGGCGGCGCTTGAGGCGGGCGGCGGGATCGCGGCACGGGCACCGCTGCGATCGTCGCTCGACGCGCTCGGGCCGGAGGAGCGCAAGCGGCTGCGTACCATCGGGGTGACGATCGGCGCGGTCGACCTGTTCGATCCGCGGTTGCTGAAGCCGCGCGCGGCGCAGTGGCGACGCGCGTTGCTGGCGGCGGCGCGCAAGGACGTCGCCTTGCCGCCGGACGGCGCGACCGTGCTGGCGAGAACCGCCGAGGCCGCGACGCTGGCGGCGGGCTTCCGGCCGTTCGCGCAACAGGCGGTGCGCGTCGATCTGGTCGAGCGGCTGGCGCGCGCGACCCATGACGCGCGGCAGGGGCGCGCGCCGTTCGCGCTCGACCCCGCGCTGGCGACGTCGATGGGGCTGGAGCCGGCGACCATCGAGCGGCTGATGGCCGAACTGGGCTTTCGCAGCCGCAAGACCGACGAGGGCGAGCGCTGGATCTGGCAGGGACGCCGCCCGCCCCGCCCCGTGCCGATCGCGACGCCCGATCCCGCCAACGCCTTCGCCGCGCTCGCCGGACTGGTGCGCCATGGCTGACGCGATGCGGCTGGACCGTTTCCTGTGGTTCGTGCGGCTCGCCAAGACCCGTGAGGTCGCACGCGCGATGGCGAGCACCGGCCGCCTCCGCATCGACGGCCGCGCGATCGATCGGGCGCATGTCGCGGTGCGGATCGGCAACATCCTGACCTTCATGCATGGCAGCAACGTGCGGGTGGTACGGGTGGAGGCGCTGCCATTGCGGCGCGGCCCCGCGCCCGAGGCGCAGGCCTGCTACCAGGAGCTGACGGTTGCGAACGTCTCGCAGCAAGCGCCGATCGATTGACGAGCCCGGGAACGCGGCATAGCAGCACGTCGTTCTAAGACGGCAGTTGCCGCCCGAGGGGAGCCAGAATGACCTACGTCGTCACCGATGCCTGCATCCGCTGCAAGTACATGGACTGCGTCGAGGTATGTCCCGTCGACTGTTTCTACGAGGGCGAGAACATGCTGGTGATCAACCCCAGCGAGTGCATCGATTGCGGCGTGTGCGAGCCCGAATGCCCCGCCGAGGCGATCCTGCCCGATACCGAGAGCGGGCTGGAACAGTGGCTCGAGCTCAACAACACGCTGTCGGCACAGTGGCCGAACGTCACCCGCAAGGGCGACCAGACCCCCGCCGACGCGGACGAGCACAAGGGCGAGGAGGGGAAGTACGAGAAGTATTTCTCCGCCGAAGCTGGCGCCGGCGACTAATTGCAGTTAGCATCGATAGCGTACGTAACCCTGCGGCTCGCGCCGTCGGGCTCCCTTCGCTGCGGGCTGGTAATTTTATTACGAAGCTGTTAAAAGGGCATGTGCCGGGCGCGATGATCATCGTTCCCGCTTCCGGAGACACTCGAACCGTCATCCCCGCGATCATCCTGTCCGGCAGCGTTGCTGCAATGGACGGGCTCGCGGCGGATGCGATCCAGAAAGGCCCTATATGGCTGCCAAGGCATTGTCCTTCGATGTCGGTGATTACGTCGTTTATCCAAAGCATGGCGTCGGCCGGGTGATCGAGCTGCAACGCTCGGAAATCGCGGGCATGACGCTGGAACTCTACGTCCTGCGTTTCGAAAAAGAGCGGATGACGCTCCGCGTCCCGACCAACAAGGCCGAAAGCGTCGGCATGCGCAAGCTGTCGTCCGACAAGACGATGCGCGAGGCGATGGACACGCTGAAGGGCAAGCCCAAGGTCAAGCGCACCATGTGGTCGCGCCGGGCGCAGGAATATGAAGCGAAGATCAACTCGGGCGACCTGGTGTCGATCGCCGAGGTGGTCCGTGACCTGTTCCGTGCGGACGACCAGCCCGAGCAGAGCTATTCCGAGCGGCAGATCTTCGAAGCGGCGACCAGCCGCCTCGCGCGCGAACTCGCCGCGATGGAAGAGGTCGACGAGCCCAAGGCGCAGGAGAAGATCCTCGAGATCCTCCGCGCCGCGGCGGCGATCTACAACAAGGACAAGCTGCCCGCCTGAAATTGGCGAACGGCTGGTGCCACGAAGGGGCGGTCCTGCGGGGCCGCCCTTTTTCGTTGCGCCTGATCAATCCTGGCGTATTAGCATAGCAGTACACGGGAGAAGAACAGATGCGCCTGATCGCGATCGCCATGTTGGCAGGCCTGTCGGCCTGTTCGTTCAACAACGACGACAATCAAGCGCCCGGGGTTTCGGGCAGCGGCAGCGGTTCGGCGCGCAGCTTCCAGATTGCCGATTTCACCGAGATCGATCTGCGCGGATCCGACGACGTTGACGTGCGGGTCGGCACCGGCTTCTCGGTCCGTGCCGAAGGTCCCGCTGCCGAGCTCGACCGGTTGCGGATCGCCAAGGAAGGATCGACGCTGACGATCGGCCGGATCAACAGCAACGGCATGAACTGGGGCAAGCGGGAGAAGGTCACCGTCTACGTCACCTTGCCGCGGCTCGCGGGTGCCGAGGTTGCCGGTTCGGCGACGATGGCGGTCGACCGCGTCGAGGGAGCCCGGTTCGCCGGCAGCGTCGCGGGATCGGGCACACTGACGGTCGCGACGATGACCGTCGACGCAGCGGTGTTCTCGATCGCGGGCTCGGGGGATGCCAAGGTCGCGGGGACGGCCAAGCAATTGCAGGTCGATGTGGCGGGATCCGGTAGTCTCGACGGCGCAGCACTCACCGCGTCGCAGGCCAGCGTGTCGATGGCGGGATCGGGCGACGTGCGCGCGACCGTCAACGGCACCGCGAGGGTCAATGTGATGGGATCGGGCGATGTCGATCTCGGCCGCAACGCCGATTGCAGCGTGACCAAAATGGGATCGGGTACGGTCCGCTGCCGCTGATCGCGGGATTTGCTTCGGCGGAACGATCGGTGCGACGCTGCGCGCGATGATTTCCCGTGCCGTCCTGCTGCTCGCCCTCTTGCTGCCCGCGCCCGCCATCGCCGCAGAGCGCGTGGTCGGGGTCGGGAGCTTCACCCGGCTGCGTGTCGCCGGGGGCTACGACGTTCGGGTCACGCCCGGTTCGCCGCGGGTGAGGATCAGCGGTGACCGCGACTCGATCGAAGCAGTCGACGCACATGTCGAAGGCGAGACGCTGGTGGTGCGCCCGACGGTCAATGGAGACTGGGGCCAACGACCGCGGTCGCGCGCCGCGGCGCCCGTGATCGTCACGATCACCACGCCATCCCTGGTCAATGCGACTGTGATCGGCAGCGGCAAGGTCGGCGTGGCGAAGATGACCGGGCCGCGCGTCGGCCTGTCGCTCACCGGGACGGGCAGCATCGCGGTCGCTGCCGCGCAGACCGAGCAGTTCGACGCGCGGCTGATCGGTACGGGAACGCTAACGGTTGCGGGCCGCACCGGCGCAGCGCGCTTCCTCACCAGCGGGCCGGGCACGATCGTCGCCGACAAGCTCGACGCGGGCGATGTGGTGGTCAGGCTTGAAGGGCTCGGCTCCACTACCGCAAGCGCGCGCTCCACCGCGACGGTGACCAGCACCGGGCTCGGCAGCGTCAACATTCTCGGCGATGCCAAATGTACCGTCCGCGCGCTCGCCGGCGGCCCGGTCACCTGCGGCCGGCGCTAATCAGATCAGCGCGAGTTCGGCGAGCTTGCCGGCGAGCGCGCTCGGCATCTCCGCAATTCCGCTGGCATCGCCCGCCAGATCGAGCGGCGCGTCGCACCCCTCCAGATAGCGCCAACCCTGGTGAGCGCGCTTGGGCCGCGCCTGGACCATCACCAATAGCGGATCGATGTGGATCGCGATGCGACCCCCTTCCGCCTCACCGAACGCCAAGATCGGCGATCGCGCGACCAGCTGGTGCTTGAGGATCCAGTAAAGCGATCCTTGACCGGCGACCTCCACGTGGCGCTTCGGCAGATAGCGCGTGGTCAGGAACACCGCACCCTCTTCGCTGCGGATCCGCAGCCGTTCGGCGAGGTGATCGACGCTCGCCGCGCCGAACGCGACCTTGGTCAGGTGGAGAGGGGAAGACGAGTCGGCAAGCACGCTAGCGATATGGGCGCGTACCGCGCGGGGTCAACTCAGCCGACGAGACCCGATGCGGTAGCGAGGCCGAGAAATGCGAGGAAGCCCATCGAATCGGTGGTCATCGTCACGAACACCGAAGATGCGACCGCCGGATCGGCATGCAGCCGTTCGAGCACTACCGGCACCAGCACGCCCGCCAGACCGGCGATGACGATATTGGCCATCATCGCGGTCGCGATCACCGCACCGAGCATCGGATTGGCGAAGATCGTGCCGACCCCCAGGCCGATGATCACCGCGATGGTGATGCCGTTGAGCAGCGCTACCCGGATCTCACGCAGCACCGCGCGCGCGGTGTTCGATTGTGTCAGCTGGTTGGTGGCGAGCGCGCGCACCGTCACCGCCAGCGTCTGGGTGCCGGCATTTCCCCCGACCCCCGCGACGATCGGCATCAGCGTGGCCAGCGCGACCATCCGCGCGATCGTGTCCTCGAACCGCGAAATGATGAACGACGCGAGCAACGCGGTGAAGAGGTTGGCGATCAGCCAGCGGACCCGCGCGCTGTAGCTTTCGCGCACCGATTCGTTGATGTCGCCGTCGCCCGCACCCGACAGCAGCAGCGCGTCCTCGCCGGCTTCTTCCTGAATGATGTGGACGACGTCGTCGACCGTGATCATGCCGACCAGCCGGCCGCCATTATCGACCACCGCGGCGGAGATCAGCGCGTATTTCTGGAAGCGGAGCGCGACCTCCTCCTGATCCATGTCGACCGGGATGAGCGTCTGTTCGCGCTGCATGACGTCGGCGATCGCGATCCCGCGCGGGGTGCGCAGCATCCATGACAGTGCGCAGGTGCCGACCGGCTTGTGCGCTGGATCGACGACGAAGATCTCCCAGAAATCGGTGGTGAGTTCCTCGTGACCGCGCAGGTAGTCGATCGCATCGCCGACGGTCCAATGTTCCGGCACCGCGATCAGCTCGCGCTGCATCAGGCGGCCGGCGGATTCTTCCGGATAGGAGAGCGCTTCCTCGATCGCGGCGCGATCGTCGGCGTCCATCGCGCGCAGCACTTCGCGCTGCTCGTCGGGCTCCATGTCCTCGATGATCGCGACCGCGTCGTCGGTATCGAGTTCGGAGGCGAGATCCGCGACCTCGTGCGGCTCCAGCGCGTCGATCAGGTCCTCGCGGACATAATCGTTCATTTCCGCGAACACGTCGCCGTCGAGCAGGTCGGTGACCGCATGCGCCAGTGCGGCGCGATCCTCGTGCGGGGTCAGCTCGAACAGATCGGCGATGTCGGCCGGGTGGAGCGGCTCGACCAGCGCGCGCGCAGCTTCCGTGTCGCCGGCCTCGACCGCGTCGAGCACCGCGCGCACGAATTCGGGGCGCAGGCGATCGTCACGGTCGAGCTGGCTGTCGGCCTCCGCTTCGGTATCCATGTCGGGAAGCTCGGTTTCGATCATCGCGCTCACCCTCGTCGATGCATCGTCGATGCGTCGTGCCGCCCTATCGCGGTGCAGCGCGATTTGCCAGCGGGCTAGACGATCCCTATTTGCGCCGCCGACAACAAGAAGGACGCTTCCGCATGGCCGATACTTTCGAAACGCTGACGATGACGCTCGACGACGGCGACGTCACGATCAAGCTGCGCCCCGATCTCGCCCCAGAACACGTCGCGCGCATCGCCGAGCTCGCCAACGAGGGCTTCTATGACGGCGTCGTGTTCCACCGTGTGATCCCGGGCTTCATGGCGCAGGGCGGCGATCCGACGGGCACCGGCACGTCCGGGTCGGACAAGCCGAACCTGAAGCAGGAATTCTCCAAGGAGCCGCACGTCCGCGGCGTATGCTCGATGGCGCGCACCAATGATCCGAATTCGGCGAACAGCCAGTTCTTCATCGTGTTCGACGACGCCAAGTTCCTCGACGGACAATACACCGTCTGGGGCCAGGTGACCGAAGGCATGGAGCTGATCGACGCGCTGCCCAAGGGCGAGCCGCCGCGGGCGCCGGGCAAGATCGTGTCGATGCGGGCCAGCTGAGGAGATGGGGCGGGGGTTGAACGCGCTCCCGCCGCTTCACTCTCTGCTACTACCCCGGCGAAGGCCGGGGCCCAGTTACGCAGGTCGTCGTAACGGCGCACAGCGCTTCGTCACGATGGTTCTGTCAACTGGGCCCCGGCCTTCGCCGGGGTGGTAGAGGTGGCGGCGGTGCCGTCACGGGGAACCGACGATTACCTGTCCTCGCCGAGCGTCGCGATCAGCCAGTCGTGGAACAGCTTAACCGGCTTCTGCTGGAGGGCGCGGGGGCGGCAGACGAACCAGTAGCTGTACGGGCTCTCCACGGGGATATCGAACAGACGCACCAGCCTCGGGTCGTTCGCGTCCTCGAAATGGCTGGCATGCATGAACGCGATGCCGAGCCCCTGCGCCGCGGCCTCGAGCATCAGCGGTCCCGAATCGAAATGGTCGATCGCCAGCGGTTCGAGCGAGGTGAGGCCCGCCGACTGGCGCCACGCGGTGAACGTATCGGGCATGTCGCGGTGGACCAGCGCGGTCAGCTCGGCGAGCTGGGCGGGCCGGGTGACCGCGTTCGGCCCCTCCAGCAGCGACTTGGCGCCGATCACATAGACCGAGTTGCGATCGAGCCGCTTCGCATACAGCGTCGGATCGATGTCCCGCGCTAGCGCGATCACCGCATCGAGCCCGTCGCCTAAACGGGCGACCCCGTGCCCGGCGGTATCGATGTCGAGATGAAGCTCGGGATGCGTCGCGCGCAGCTCGCCCAGTCGTGGAAACAGGCGTTGCGACGCGAACAACGGCAGGATCCCGAGCCGCAGCCGTAGTACCTCGGTGCCGCTGGTCATCGCCTCGACGGCATCGGACAGCGCGTCGAGCACCGGCGCGATCTGCGCGAGCAGCCGTTCGCCGTCGCCGTTGAGGACCATCGCCTGATGCCGCCGGGCGAACAGCGGCTTGTCGATGAAGCGTTCCAGCGCCTGTACCCTGCGGCTGAGCGCCGGGGCGGATAGTGCCAGTTCGTCGGCCGCGGCCTTTACCGATCCCAAACGCGCGACCTGCACGAATGCCTCGATCGCCCCGAGCGGCGGCAGTCTGCGCATCGCATTCTCCTGAGTGATCGCGCCGTTCGGACTATGACACCGGTTGCACTCAACGCAATCGTAACAATTCATTTCGCACTTGCAACATGCCTCGCCGCGCCGCAAAAAGACTGTGCCTTTCAGGCATCCTCTCCTAAAACTTTCACGGGCTGGCCCTCACGGGCCGGCCCTTTTTTCTTGTCGCTCGTCGGTCGTGCGCTCGTATCGCCGGAACCGGGTTCCTATCTGGCGCGCTTCGAGGGGCGACGAGGATAGCGACATGGCCGATAGCGACGCACCGACACGCAAGATCCAGGTGGCGAACAGCCGCCCCGAGGATAGCGGCCGCGGGTTGGCTCACCTCCCCCGTGCGCTGATGGCGGCGCTGGGCGTCGGCGAGGGCGACGTGATCGAGATCCTCGGCAAGCAATCCACCCCCGCGCGGGCGGTCGGCCCCTATCCCGAGGACGAGGGGCTCGACGTGCTACGCATCGACGGGCTCCAGCGCGCCAATGCCGGGGTCGGGTCGGGCGATTTCGTTGAGGTCCGCAAGGCCGAATCGAAGCCTGCGGCCCGCGTGGTGTTCGCGCCGGCACAGCAGAACCTGCGCCTGCAGGGGTCGACCAATGCGTTGAAGCGGACTTTCCTGGGGCGCCCGTTCTGCCAGGGCGACATCGTCGCGACCGCGGGACACCAGCGGGTCGGCAACATGCCGCCGGGTGTGCAGCAGTTCATGAACGCACCTGCCTATGCGTTGCAGGAGATCCGGCTCGCGGTGATCACCGCCAGCCCCAAGGGCATCGTCCATATCGACGAGAATACCGAGATCGAGCTGCGCCCCGAATATGAGGAGCCCGCCGCCGCGCGGCGCGCCGACGTCACCTATGACGATATCGGCGGCATGGCGTCGACGATCGACCAGCTTCGCGAGATGGTCGAATTGCCGCTGCGCTATCCCGAGCTGTTCCAGCGGCTGGGCGTCGATCCACCCAAGGGCGTGCTTCTCCATGGCCCGCCCGGCACCGGCAAGACCCGGCTGGCGCGCGCGGTGGCGAACGAATCCGACGCACAGTTCTTCCTGATCAACGGTCCCGAGATCATGGGGTCGGCTTACGGCGAGTCGGAGGGCCGGCTGCGCGAGGTGTTCGAGGAGGCCGCGAAGGCGGCGCCGTCGATCGTGTTCATCGACGAGATCGATTCGATCGCGCCGAAGCGTGGACAGGTGCAGGGCGAGGCGGAAAAGCGCCTCGTCGCGCAGTTGCTGACGCTGATGGACGGGCTGGAGGCGCGCGCGAACCTGGTGGTGATCGCGGCGACAAATCGGCCCGAAGCGATCGACGAGGCGCTGCGGCGGCCGGGCCGGTTCGATCGCGAGATCGTGGTCGGCGTGCCCGACGAGCGTGGCCGCCGCGAGATCCTCGGCATCCACACCCGCGGCATGCCTTTGGGCGACCGCGTCGATCTCGGGGAACTGGCGCGCACCACCTATGGGTTCGTCGGCGCCGATCTCGCCGCGCTAACCCGCGAGGCCGCGATCGAATCGGTGCGGCGCAACATGCCCAAGCTCAACCTCGAGGAGCGCACGATCCCCGCCGAGGTGCTCGACCAGCTGTCGGTCACGCGCGAGGATTTCGTCGAGGCGCTGAAACGCGTCCAGCCATCCGCGATGCGCGAGGTGATGGTCCAGGCGCCGAGCGTGCGCTGGGACGATGTCGGCGGGCTCGACGACGCGCAGATGCGGCTGAAGGAGGGCGTGGAACTGCCGCTGAAGGATCCTGAGGCGTTCCGCCGGCTGGGGATCAGGCCTGCCAAGGGCTTTCTGCTCTACGGCCCGCCCGGCACCGGCAAGACGCTGCTCGCCAAGGCTGTTGCGCGCGAGGCGGAGGCGAACTTCATCGCCACCAAATCGTCCGACCTGCTGAGCAAATGGTATGGAGAAAGCGAGCAGCAGATCGCCAAGCTGTTCGCGCGCGCGCGGCAGGTGGCGCCGTGCGTGATCTTCATCGACGAACTCGATTCGCTGGTGCCCGCGCGGGGCAGTGGCGGCGGCGAGCCGCAGGTCACCGAACGCGTCGTCAACACGATCCTGGCGGAGATGGACGGACTCGAGGAGCTGCAGTCGGTGGTGGTGATCGGCGCGACCAACCGCCCCAATCTGGTCGATCCCGCGCTGCTGCGACCCGGCCGGTTCGACGAGCTGATCTATGTCGGGGTGCCGAGCGCGGCGGGGCGGCGGCGGATCCTGTCGATCCAGACGCAGAAGATGCCGCTCGCCGACGATGTCGACCTCGATCGCGTCGCCGAACGGACCGATCGCTTTACCGGCGCGGACCTGGAGGATGTGGTGCGGCGCGCGGGGTTGGTGGCGTTGCGGCGATCGTTGCAATCGACGCATGTCGCGATGGCGGACTTCGACGAAGCGCTCACCGAATCGCGCGCGAGCGTCACCGCGGAGATGGAGCGCGATTACGAGCAGATCGCGGCGAAGCTGAAGCAGAATGCAGCGGCGATCCAGCCGATCGGGTTCATCTCGCCGGGCCAGCTCCAGCCGCGCGGGCCGAAGGGGACGGATTAGATGGCGCGGTCCTTCAGCGCCAGCCAGCTATAGACGAACAGCACCACAAGCGCGGCACCCGCGATCAGATACGGCAGCGAGTGCTGCGCCTCGTACAGCCCGACCCCGATCGAGGGGCCGAGCACGAAGCTGGCGCCGTTGACGCTGGTCACCTTGCCCGCGACCGAGCCCTGCGCCTCGCGACCGACCGCGAGCGACGATCCCGCCGTGAACCCCGGCCGGGTGAAGCCGAAGCCGAGGCTCGCCAGCGCATAGGCGGTGGCGATGCCGTAAAGCGAGGTGGCGATGCCGGTCAGCGACGTGCCGATCGCGGCGATTACCAGTCCCGACAGCACCAGCTGGCGTGGCCCACGATTTAATCGCGGGATGATCCCCCATTGTGCCAGCAGCGCGGCGCCCGCGCCCATGATCAGCACCAGCCCGGTCGGCTCCAGCGCCAAAGCGGGCGCGAGGTTCAGCCGATCGATCACCAGGAAGCCGATCGCCTGACTGGTCATCGCCTGCGCATGGCCCATGACGAGCCCCGCGATCATCCAGCCGCGGATGCGCGGATCGGTGTAGCCGACCTTCTCGCTATGCGATCCGATCGCCGCGGCGACGCTCGCCCCGGTCGGTGCGCCGCCGATCGAGGGATAGGCCGACGACGCGGAATGGGTGTCCGCGAGGTTTGAGCGATCGTCGGGCAGCATCGCGCGGACGGTGAAGAACACCCCGACGCCGAACAGGGCGAACACGAAGGCGGGCCCTGCGAGCCCGATCTCGACGCCGCCGATCGAGCCGAGCAGCAGATAAGGCGCGATTGCCGGCCCCAGGATCGTGCCGAGTCCGAAGGCCGAGGCGAGCAGCGTCAGCGCCTTGGTGCGCTCCTCCCGCGTTGTCTCGCCGGCGACCAGCGCCTGCACTGCGGGGGGCGCGGCAGACCCAAAGGTGCCGTAGATCAGCCGCCCGCCGATGAACGCGAGGAACGCGGCGGTGCCGCTGATCCAGCCGTTGATTCCGGCGGCGAGGAAGATGCCGCACAGCGCCAGCGACACCGCGAACCCGCCCATCCCCAGCAGGATCATCGCGCGCCGGCCGTGCCGGTCGGAGCGGTTCGCCCAGAACGGCGCAGCGATCACCCAGAGCAGCGCCGACACCGAAAATGCAGCGGCAACAGCCCGATCAGCGACGCCGAGCGAGCGGCCGAGCGCGGGCAGCACCGATTGGAGCGCGGTGTTGCCCGCGGCGATGGTCAGCATCACCAGGAACATGAGCGCAAAGCGACGGTCGACCTTCGCTGCGAGCGTCATGGCCGCGTCCAGTCGTAGCTGCGGTCGACCCGTGCGACGGTCATCGTGTACCAATCATACCAGATGGCACGACCTCGATCGCGGATCGCGGCGTGATCGGGCTGGTCCCGCCACGCGATCGCGGCGGCATCGTCCGCCCAATAGCTTACGGTGATCCCGACGCCATCGCCACCCCGCGCGCTGTCGATCCCGCGATAGCCGGGCTGACGCGCGGCGAGTGCCGCCATTTCGGTGGACGCAGCGGCATAGCCGGCGTCGTCCGCATCGCGCCGATGCGACACGAAGATCACTGCCGTCTGCCCCGTCCGTTCGTCGCGCATCAGCGTCGCTTACGCGGTTGCGGTCCCTTGGCAAGCCGCGCCGGTCCCGCCGCGACACGGCGCGCAGATACCGCGATGCAACCGTGTGTCTTGAAACGCGTTCGGAAAACGTGCGACGGGGATGAGACCTCGTTTCGCCCGCTACTGCCGTCAGGTCGCGCGGGTCCACGATCGACAAGGATGCCGATGCCCAGCTCGACCACCGCCGCCCGGCGCACCCGATCCCGCCCCGCAGGCGTTCCCAGCCCGGTGTCGATGTTCTTCCAGGGGTTCATCAAGCATCCGGTGATGGTCGGATCGATCATCCCGTCGTCGGACAAGCTGATCCGTAAGATGTTGGCGCCGGTCGATTGGGGCGCGTGCAAGCTGTTCGTCGAATATGGCCCCGGCGTCGGCACCTTCTGCCGCCCGATCCTGGAGCGGATGGCGCCCGACGCGACGCTGATCGCGATCGACACCAACCCCGACTTCGTCCGCTACCTCGACCACATCATCACCGATTCGCGCTTCGTCGCGGTCCATGGGTCTGCCGCTGATGTCGAGCAGATCGTAAAGGATCACGGCCACGACGCCGCCGATTACGTGCTGTCCGGCCTGCCCTTCTCGACGCTGCCCCCCGGCGTCGGCGCGGCGATCGGCGGCGCGACCGCGCGCGTGATCCGCAGCGGCGGTGCATTCCTGGTCTATCAATTCTCGCCCAAGGTGAAGGACTTCCTGACCCCGCATTTCAGCGAGATCGATCACGACATGGAGTGGTGGAACGTCCCGCCCGCGCAGCTCTATTGGGCCTGGAAGGACTGAGTTCTACTCGTCGATCCCGAAGTTCAGGCCGCGCGACAGGCCGGGATCGACGACCGCGATCAGCAGATAGGCGAAGAATTGGCGCAGCCGCTGGATCGGTCCGGCCTGCGCCTTGTACCATGCCGGGGTGATCGCCTGCGACTTGGCAATCTCGCCATCGACATAGCCCCGAACGTGATCGGCAAAAGCCTGATCCTCAATCCGCAGCATCAGTTCGAGATTGATGAACAGCGATCGCATGTCGAAATTCGCCGACCCGATATAGACCGCATCGTCGACTACGTAGAGCTTGGTGTGGAGCTTCGACGGCTGATATTCGAACAAGGCCACGCCGTTGCGCAGCAGGCCGGCATAGGTGAACCGCGCTGCCGCGATTGTCGCGTTGTTGTCCGATTTGGCCGCGGTCACGACGCGGACCTTGGCGCGGCGCCGCCCCGCTCGATCGAGCCGCCGCAGCAGCGACGGACTGGGCGTGAAATAGGCCGCGATCAGGTCGATCCGCGTCGCCTGCACCATGTCGGCACGCAGCGCCTTCGCCCAGGGCGACAGCCGTCGCGTCGGTCCGCCGATCAGCCAGCGCGTCTTGCCCTCGGTCTCGCTCCACTGCGCCAGCGCGCGATTGAGTGGCCGCAGCCGCCCCTTGGCATTCTGCACCCAAGATTGCAGGGCATCGAAATACCCCGCCATCCGCTCGGCGGCGGGGCCTTCGACGAGCAAGCCGAGATCCTGCCACGACGCCTCTTCGGGCGTGCCGAAATAATCATCCTCGACGTTGAAACCGCCGATGATGATCGTCGCGTCGTCGGCGAGCGCGAGTTTCTGGTGATTGCGCAGCAAATAGCGGCGGCCGAACCGCGGCGAGAAGCGGCACACCTGCACGCCGGCCTGCTCGAGCGGCGCGAAGAAGGCCGCACCGGTTTCCTCGCTGCCGAACCCGTCGATGATCAGCGAAACCGCGACACCGCGCACCGCGGCGGCGATCATCGCGGCGTTGACCTGCCGCCCGGCATCGTCGTCGGCGTAGATATAGTAGAGGATGCGTAGTCGCTGTCGGGCGCCATCGATGAGCGCGATCAGCGAGTCCAGCCGCCGCGGGCCGGTGTCGAGCAGCGTCAGGCGATTGCCGTCGACGGTAAAGCTCGGCTGCGGGGGCGGCGTCTCCATCGCCCCGCGTGATGACGGGTCGCGCGGGGAGCGGCAAGGCCGTTTTCCTTGACTCGGCGGGGTGCGCGACCTAGATGGCCGCTCTTCAATTCAGCGGTATTTGCGAAGGAAAGCGTCCATGGCGCGCGTCACTGTCGAAGATTGCGTCGACAAGATTCCGAACCGGTTCGACCTGGTGTTGTTCGCGGCGCAGCGCGCGCGGCAGATTTCGGGCGGTGCCGAGCTGACGATCGATCGAGATCGCGACAAGAACCCGGTCGTAGCGTTGCGCGAGATCGCCGAAGTCACGGTGCGCCCGGCGCATCTGGAGGATTCGGTGATCTCCAGCCTCCAGCGCGTGCAGATCGACGACGAGGATGAGGCGGATGCCGTCGGCAGCCTCGCCGCCTCGGCCGAGGCACTCCGCCTCACCGCCGCGGCGCCGCCACGCAACCAGAATCTGGGTGCCGATTACGACGGCTGAGCCGGCGCCGATCGGTTGACGAACGAGAGCCGCGGCAGCGATGCCGCGGCTCTTGTCGTTTGTGGGTTAGTAGGCGTGGTTTGATCACTGGCGGTCAGGCTCGGATCCACCGCTTCGCTCGGAACGAACGGGTCAGAGTGTTTCGCGAACAGGTTTGCTCTCTCCTTCCCATCAGGGGAGGGGCTGGGGGAGGGGCCTAACCCCGAGCGGTACCCTTGCGGCACTGCCCCACCCCAACCCCTCCCCTGAAGGGGAGGGGCTATCGCGTATCAACTTGGTCGCGAACGAGTCTCGGCGAGTGCCACCATTCCGCTAGTCGCGCGGCGCAACTTCTTCCGACGGCGCGCCGCTTCGGCCCTTGAAGCCCTGCGCCACCACATACCATTCCGACGAGCCCTTGCGGCTGGCGGGCGGCTTGGCGTGCTTGACCGCGGTGAAGTTGCGCTTCAGCACCGCGACTAGATCGCTGTCCGCGCCACCGGCGAGCACCTTGGCCACGAACGCGCCGCCGGGCCGCAGCACCTCGCACGCGAACTCGACCGCGGCCTCGACCAACCCCATCGTCCGCAAATGATCGGTCTGGGTGTGGCCGACGGTGTTGGCCGCCATGTCCGACAACACCAGATCCGCCGCGCCCCCGAGTGCCTCGCGCAACTCGTCAGGCGCCTCGTCGGCCATGAAATCGAGCTCGAGGATCGTCACACCGTCAAGCGGATCGACCGGCAACAGATCGATGCCCACCACCGTCGCAGCCGGCAAGCGTTTCTTGACGACCTGGCTCCACCCGCCCGGCGCAATGCCGAGATCGATGACGCGCTTGGCACCCCGCAGGAACGCGAACCGCTCGTCGAGTTCGATCAGCTTGTACGCGGCACGGCTGCGATAGCCTTCGGCCTTGGCGCGCTTGACGTACGGGTCGTTGAGCTGGCGTTCGAGCCAGCGCGTCGACTGCGCGGTGCGTTTGCGCGCGGTGAGGACTCGGGTCTTCCCGCCCGAACCGCCGCGGCTCATGGCCGGGGGCTCCCCATCAGGCGGCGGAGGATGCCTTCGCGGATGCCGCGATCGGCGATGCCGAGCCGCTCGGCGGGCCACAGGTCCATGATCGCCTCCAATATCGCACAGCCCGCCACCACCAGATCCGCCCGCTCCCCGCCGATGCACGGTAGCTTGGACCGCTCGGCGATCGACATCTGCGACAGATCGGTGCTGATCCGGCGCATCGCCGCGGCAGGCACGATCAGCCCGTCGACCTGCGCGCGGTCGTAGTGGCTCAACCCGAGATGAACGCTACCTAGCGTCGTCACCGTGCCGCTGGTGCCGAGCAGCCGCGGGGTGCGGACGTTCTTCGGCAGACGTGCCGCGAAGCCGGCGAAGCTCTCCGCCACCAGCGAACGCATCTGCGCATAGGCGGCGACCCGTCCTTCGGGCCCCTCGCCGCCGCCCGCATGCTCGGTAAGCGACACAACTCCCCATGGCGCCGAATGCCAGTCGAGGATTCGCGGGACCGGCGCCGCGGTGTCGATCAGGACGAGCTCGGTCGAGCCGCCGCCAATGTCGAAGATCAGCGCGGGATCGTCCCCGGGCTCGATCAGCGCGTGGCAGCCGAGCACCGCCAGCTGCGCCTCCTCCTCCGCGGTGATGATGTCGAGATGGATCCCGGTTTCGGCATAGGCGCGGGCGATGAAGTCCGCGCCATTGGTTGCGCGGCGGCAGGCTTCGGTCGCGACCGATCGCGCCAGCGTGACGTTGCGGCGGCGCAGCTTGTCCGAACAGACCCGCAGCGCCGTGATGGTGCGGTCGATCGCTGCGTCGCTCAGCGTGCCCGTGGCGGCGACTCCCTCGCCCAAACGGACGATGCGCGAGAAGGCATCGATGATCGCGAAACCGTTGCCGTGCGGTCGTGCGATCAGCAGCCGGCAGTTGTTCGTACCGAGGTCGAGCGCGGCGAAGGCCTGCGCATCGGACCAGCGGCCCCGCTGGGGCCGGCTTGGCGCCGGACGGGCAGGTGGATCCTGCCGGTACGGCTGTCGGGCGGATTGATCCCCCATCGCCGTGACTTTCTATTCTGTTCTTCCGTCACGCGCCGCCGATGGCGCGCTCGGTGCTTGACGCACGATGTAGCGCAGCGTCGTCGGCGCGACAAGCGAGCGCGCGGACAGCGTTGACAGCCCCAAGTTCGCCGCCTAGATGCGCCCGCCTGTTGCCCCGTCGTCTAAAGGTAAGACTACGGACTCTGACTCCGTTAATCGAGGTTCGAATCCTCGCGGGGCATCCAGACATTATCATATGGTTTGAACAGCTTAGAGGCCATCGGTAGCTAAGCCCCGTTGAGCGTGTTACATCTGATACGCCAGGTTGCCATGGTTTTACGTCAATCACGCCCGACTCCCGGCGCGTCCGTGCGACATGAATGCAACATGCTGCAATGCCGTGTCACTGAAGCACACGAGGTGAGAAGGTCCGCCCGATCGCACCGGGCGGGAGGAGGGTCATTCGTTCGGGTCAGCGACGCGATGCAGGCTGTCAGAAATCGCGGCCTACTAGCTCCGCCCCGTGAGAGAGCTTGCGCCGTCCCCGCGTGTGCCGTTCGATTCAGGCGAGGTCCGCGCCGTTATCATCCGGCTCACGCCCGCAGTGCTCGGCATCCTCGCTGTCCTCGTCAAGGTCCGGGTCGCCGCCCACATCATCCATGAAGGCGACGAGCGCCTCGATCTGATCGCCTATCTCCTTCACAGCGCCCTTACGACCCAGCGCGGCCGGGAGGTCGAACACTGGCAGGTTGCGGGCCCGGCGATGATGCGAAGCTGCGGGTCTTTGCACGCCAGCCGTCCGAACGCTGAAAGGGCCATGCCAGTGGCCTGAAAGTAATTTTTGGTGAATAGCGCAAGCCATCCTCGCCCAAGAGGATCGCTTTCGCGCGTCGGCATGTCTCGACTTATCCCCGCTATCCTCCGCGCGCTCACTCGCGAGCTGCCAGTCAGAGGCGTACGGTCTCGGCTAACTCGCATAGGCGATGTGCAACCGCGCGCGCCTGAGAGCTGAGCCCGCGACGCTGTTCGAGCGGTTCAACGCCGGCTGGCTGACGGAGAAGCCGCGCGACAACGGGTTCAACCCGGTCGAGCTATATCCGAAGAACCGCGCCTACGTCGTTCGACAGGAAGGCGATCAGCGCGGCGTCGACGTGATGGGCTGGGACGTGCTGGGCGGCATTGGGCCGTGGCCGATGACCAACCTCCGCAATCCGGGGTTGTCGGCGTGGAAGCGCCTCGCTGAGCATCCAGAGCAGCGCTGCCTGGTGCCGCTGACCTAGTTCGCCGAATGGACGCCTGAAAGCACCAGGTCGGTGAGGGCAAGCTGATCAAGGGCGAGATGTGGTTCGACGTGCCGGATCAGCCAGTCTTCGCCGTAGCGGGTTCTGGAAGCAGGTCGGTGACCACCGCGGTTTCACGATGGTGACATGCGACCGGAACGAACTGGTTGCGCCTATCCATTCGAAGGCGATGATCACGATCTTGGCGGAGGCGGATTGGGATCGCTGGGTGACACGCGGCTACGGCGAGGTCGTGCAACTGCAGCAAGTTTTTCCGGCCGAACAGATGTCCGTACGCGGGCCGGCCTTCCCTACTCGGAGCGAGCATTAGCTAATCTGGGAATGACTTGGTTCGCAGTACGTTGGCTGCAACGTCGTCAGGCAGATCAATTATCTAGATCAAGATTACCGAGAATATTAGCACAGATGTTGGCGACAGAACCGTGATCGAAAATGGTACACCTATATCTGACGCCCAAAAATCGAGTCGACAGTGAAACATAAACAAGACATTAATCCTGGGAGACGCGGTTGCGTCAGCGGCTAGCGGGGGCTCAGTTTTGATTAAACATCTTGCGGCGTTTGCCGTATTCGGCTCTGCGACGATCGGAGGTGCTGCAAATGCGGCTAACTTCGTTGTACAGTACACGGCGGCTGGAAACGCCGTTAGCGGAGTGAGTGCCTCAATCTTCAACGGCGTCCTGACGATATCGGATACCCCAGACATAGCGGGATTTTTCCGTGTCCTAAGTATCACAGGTACTCGCGGCAGCAATGCGGTCACATTGCTGCCGCCCGGGGGCTTCCCAGCTGACTCTACCATTCCCAATGACAATCTTTTCCGCCCTGCTCCGAATTACTTCACTGAGCTAGGCATCAGCTATGCGGCCGGCGGCAACTTCTACAATCTATACTTTAGCCGTGACTTGCGAGAATGCTCAAGCAATACGAGCGTTACGTGTAGCTTTGGCTCGCGCAACCCGGTCAGCGGTTTTCGTGTAACACCTGGCGTAGTTCCCGAGCCTGCGACCTGGGTCATGATGCTGGTCGGCTTTGGCATGATGGGCGCGTCGATGCGCCATCGTCGTCGGCCGACCGCGACCGCCTACGCGTAGAGTGCCCTTACTCTCTATGTGCTGGAGAAGCCGTCAGCCGAAAGGTTGGCGGCTTTTCCACGGTCTTGGCTGACCATTATGAGCATGGGAGATCGTAAATGTAGACAGAAGCAAGAGCTTGGTGTGTCGTGATTGCCAGCTCGCGACGGCGGACATCCCAGGCAACCAGCATCACTTCGCGGAGTGGCGGCGGACCAACCTACGACGGGGTTAACGAGAGCGTCGCCTTTCCGTGCCAAAGGAGGCCTCGGCCTTGCGATCGGCTTGCGGCAGGAACTCAGAGTGGACGGAAAACTCTTCCTTCTAATCGTAACGGGCGTCGTGATCGTTTCTGTTTTGTGGATGCTCGCGGTCCATTTTCGGATACGATCGCATGAACGGAAATGGCACCGGTCGGCATCACGCCATCGATAATCCCCTGCATTCAACGGAATCGTGCGCCAACTACGGCGCTCGGGCACTTGGACGGACGTGCCTACACAAACTCTTGCGGAGGCAGAACCTCGCGACGTTGATCAAGCCGAGCGGTACGAGGCCGACGAGCGTGGTCGAAAGATGTTGATCAGCAGCGTCAGCGGCTGATCAACATCCAATGGGCTACAGTCGGACGAGCATGGCGCCGTGTCGACGTTTTTCGGTTTGATCGAGCGAGCGTTAAGCGTGCGAGATCTTTGGGAGAATGCAACGTGAGGTGCTGTTATATTTAACAAATTTTGCATCCGTCCCGGCAGCTCTCCCGACCGCGCGATCCATTGACCTGTTCGCCAGCATCTTATTGCTGGATGGAGCTAGGCGGATGGCCAATAGACGCCTACGCTTCAGTACCGAAGGAGTAGACCGTGGAACCCGCTGCTGAGTCTCCTCGACCTCAAGGCGAATATTCGAACGCCTCGCGGAAGGCTCCAAAAAAGCCCACAGCGCGAGAGCGGGCAATTACGGCATTGTGTGTGGTAGCTTTTTTGGCCCTCATCTATTGGTTGGTGCTCCGATAATGGGTCTCGGCATCACTGCGTAGACCAAGCGGTAGCGAAATGTTTGAGAAACGGCGAGACCGACTGCATGAGACAGGTGCTCGTCTTATCTACTTTATGTTCGTCACTGCAAGCGTGGCGCGGGACAAGGCCACGAACTTTCAACAACGCATCAGGAACTGAAGGGCTTACGTCACGCGACAGCAATGGCGCTTGCTGGCCATACGATCAACGACTGTCCCGTAATGAGTTTCGATTCTGCTAGCTGAAAGTCGGAGGCGGCGCCTAGAAGCGGGTCCGAGGGGGGTCCTGCGTTGGCCATAGTCAGTTTCCGCGGCCGGCAACGTTTGCTGGCGCCTCAAGGTGTGGTTCTGCTGGCCATGCTGGCGATGCTCAGCTTGGTTCTGCGCCATCCAATCTTAAATGCAATTGGCGGCTTCCCGATCGCCTCTCAAGGGTCGCAGGGTGCTTATTACAATGCCGTTTTTCTCACGACGAATTATTTTGATCTAGGCTTTGTTCGCCGGGGTCTCGGTGGCACGATCGCGCGGATTTTTTCGGCCGACGCATATCGCGGCGCTCTCATCCTTCATGCCCTTTCTGCCATCTATCTGATCGCCGCCTTCGGCGTTCTACAGCATCGTCTCCTACGCGCCCGACAGAGCCTCGCCGCCATGTTGATTGTCGCGTTCCCAATCCTATCGCCTCAGATGTTCGCTGGCTGGGGAACGGACATAGGCCGGACCGACATGCTGGTGATCGGCACGATTGCTTGGTCATGCATCGCAATGCACTCGGGTCGGCCGCTCGTCTCCGCGGCTCTGCTGGCATTCGGGTTCCTCGCCCATGAAACCACAATCATCTTCGGGATCCCTTTGTTGCTCGCAATCGCTTTCGACCAGCATACCGACGGGCGGCTGGATAGCCGCGACCTTTTGCGTGCAGCCGCGGGCTTAGTAGTCGCCGTAGGGACAATCGCCTTCGTTCAGGCACTCCGCGCGCCGACCGCGGAGGAGATGATCTCCGCTATGCAGCACCTCGCTCCACCGGCGGTTGACCAAGATTACGCAGACATTCGCGACGTTGCAGTCTACATGATGACCCTCGGCTCGCGTGGTCTTAAGACAGCTATGCTATAATATCACATGGCCAGGTTACCGCGTGATGGTCGTGATGTCGTTGCTTGTGATGGTTATGAACATCGGCGTGCTTAGCCTCGAAAAGCGTTTAGCCTGGGCCGTCGTGGCCGTTCTGGTGCCGGTGATGTTTATGAACGTGGTAGCTAATGACGCTGGCCGGTGGGTAAAGTTCGGGTGCGCCAACGCTTGGATACTGTCCATTCACTCGCAAATTCGCAGCGATGTCGTCGAGAGCAGCAAGCGGTTCGCCGCTCGCGCTCTCATCCTGTTTGCTCTGGCTTCGATGGGCGTGTCGAAGGACGCGGCAGTCAATCCGGAGAGCGGCCATATTTACTGGCGGTTCGGTTACGTGTGGGAAGCTCCCGCAGAATGGATGACTCGGTGTGACCCACAATGGCGAGATGTGGTACGCAGAAGTGCGACATCGACACGACCATCATGACAACAACATCACGCCAAATAGACGGGACCGATTGTACGCCATGTCAATGAGCGCCACTGATCGCTTCCGCGCAGCGCATAAAGCTTACCCTGAGCTTTTGTGCCTAGCCTTTATAACGGCAACAGCTACTATTTTTGCTTTTCCATATCTGCGGATCGCCTATGGCTCTGGTATAGGTACTGCCCTTCGTCACCTCGTCGAAGCAGAGATATATAACAGGACAGTGATCTCTACCAACTACTTCAATGATGGGTTCGTCCGCCGTGGCTTGGGCGGAACCATTGCCGCGACGCTATCTTCTGACTGGCATCGAAGCACAATATCGTTCGTTGTAATATCATTCTCGTTACTAATTTTGCCGCTTGCGCTAATTATCCGGCACCTCGCGCGAGTTTCGATCCGCGGGGCGATCCTCGCCGCCGTTGTGCTTGCGATTTCGCCGCAAACGTTCGCCGGCTGGTGTCTTGATCCGGTTAGAACGGACATGCTGGCTGGTGCGAGCATATGCCTGAGTATCTTACTGTCCATCAGAGGCATGCGGATGTTAGCAGTCGGAGCCCTGCTGATCGGCATGCTCGCTCATGAGACGGCTATCATCTACGGCGCCCCATTACTTTTGCTGACGATCGCGCACGATGAGCAGCACGGCATATTGCATCGTGCCGCGGCGCTTCAGCTCGCGGGTATGCTGGTCGCCGGGGTAGTGCTGATCTTACTCGCGCAGTTAATGTTCTCCCAGCCACCATCTGCAATCGCCTCTCACATGCTGGCGGCAACCCCGAAGTTGTTGAACAATCCGGAGCACCGTCTGTGGCGTGACATCGCTATCTATATGGCGGTTAGCGGCCCAGAAGGAATAAGGACAGCAATATGCGGCAACCTCAACGCAGACCCTCAATACCTGCCGATGGCGGTGGGGTCGGTGGCCGTTTTGTTCGCTTATTCTATCGTGTTGCCTCGACTGCGGGGATACCCGTTAGCGGCAGCAGTCGCGACTCTCCTGCCTTTGATATTCATGTTGGCCATCGCCAATGATACAGGACGGTGGCTCAAGCTCAGCGTCCTAAATGCATGGCTGCTGCACAGCTTCTACCTAATTCGTGAACCCAGCCGCGAAGGCGTTTCGGCTAGTCAAATCGTGTGCAGCTTTGCTGTGCTAGCAGTCCTGCTGCTGATGGGCCCAACACAATACCGTAAGGTCAACCGGTCCGTCCATACCGCCGCAATGAGAGCGGGTGCGGCTGACCCTGCTCCTTTCAGGGTTTGGATGGACGGGTGCGCGCCAGGATGGCAAACCCTCGTCTATGGCCGTGGATTCGTCGCCAACGGGCCTTGAACAGGTCCGCCTGATTGCATCCCGCCCCGACTTCCGTTTCGGCGTTGCGGCCTGCGCCCCCTTAATACCTAGCAAGCGCCATTATCGCCCCGCGGCGGCGCAGCGAATAACTGATCATACCGAACTCAGCGAGCATCAGCGCCCAGGTGGCGGACTCGGGAACGGCTGCAATGTAGTCGATGGTGATCTTTATATCGCCGCTGAAAGGAAGGCCCTCGATTTGCTGCCCAAGCGCTGGGCCGGATAGGAGAGTGTACGAAACATCGGCGATCGAGCCGGCTAGAAACTCTCCCACCCCGGATAAGTACGACAGATCGCCCGTCAGAAGCTGGTCAATAGCAACGCCGGTGTACAGCGTCATCGTAGTTTCCTGCACCTCGTCGACTACAATATGGAGTGCCGCCGAGCACGTCTATGATCTCCGTTACTCGGTACGTAGAAAAGCCCATATAAGGCAAACTGGGTTCAAATGACCGATACGCGGCATGTTGTTGTTGGATGCGTACGCTGGTCACGGTTCCGTCTATTTTGGCGAACTGGCAAAATTGCTCGCACCTGCCATCGTAAGTGATTGTCGCCGCTGACGTAGGCGCGGCGCAAGCGATAGCGGCCCAGGCTCTCCCTCCACGGCCTTCGCGCGCGACGCGTCGTAACGCGCCGCAGCGGCAGCCGCGGGTGCAGAGAGATTGTACCAGAGAAGGCCCACGCTACTCAGCGCGCCTTCGCTTGACGGGTCTTGTAGGTCAGGCCCTCGCCGCGGTGAACGCGGTTCTATTCGGCCTGCGATGGGCAAGGCTCCAAGGACTCCGCCTCTTTCATCGCCGCAACCGCATTGGCGCGGACATCGTCTGCGTCGACCGCGGGCGCGGTCGCCTCGGCCGGCTTGGCTGCCGCCGGCTTGCTGGTCGTGTCGTTCATGGTTCGCTCTCCTTCGAAGCGAGGTTGTCCGGCCACCCGTGAGGGTGGCCGGGGATCATCACCAGGTTACGCTGGTCACCACGGCGACCATGCCGGTGCGGCGCATCGCCCAACTCATGTCGAGCACCATCCTCAGCGCGATCTGTCAGTCTGGAACATCGAACGAACCGGCGCGGAGACCGCGCTCGGCGTACCGGCCACCGCGATCGGCTGCGGGCTGGTGTCTTCCATGTGCAGCGTCGCCTGATCCCTGACATCAAAGCGCGGCTCGTCACCGGTGGCGGTGAAGAAGTCCGCGGCGTCGACCAGCGCGACCGTGCCGAGCGGAACCGTCGCCGACGCGGCGATCGGGTAGCTGAGCAGCGTGCCGTTGTTCAGATCGGCCGCGAACGGGAAGTCGCCCCCGCCGTTCTGGGTCAGCGAGATCGACAGCACCTGCACCGGGTTGAGGATCCACACCGGCTGGCGGATGTTGCCGGCCGACGAGGTGATCAGCGCCGCGACGAGCGCCTTCAGATCCTTCACCAGCGCGGTGAAGTCGCCACCGGTCGCGGCGGTGACGGGCGTCACACCGTTGTGGAGGCCGGCCGGACGCACGGTCGTGGCTGCGCCCGCGTCCATCAGGACGGTATCGATCGCGACGCTGGTGTCGTCCTGGATCGCCTGGCGCAGAACCTGCTCGATGTCCGGCGTCGAGTGCTCGGCAATCTCACGCGTCAACGTGGTGATCACCGCCATCTTCTTCGGCGTCAGCGGAGTCGAGCTGAACGCGGCCTGCCGGACGGGGATGGGTGCGCTCTGACCGACGAACGAACCGGCGACCGAAGTTCCCGAGGAACGCGACGGAAGCGAGACGACGCCGTTGCGGCCGAAGGTGAAGCGACCGCCAATGTCCCGCAGGATCGGGTAGATCGACTTGCCGACCAGCTGCTCGATCAGATCGAGCGTCGCGGTCTGCACCAGCTCCGCTGCCCAGCCGGTCGCGGTCGTGGTGGCAGGTGCGGTTGCCGCCTTCGTGGTGAAGCCGAGCATCGTCTTGATCGTGTCGTCCTCGCGTAGCGGCCGATCAGAACATCGGTCAGCGAGCGGCGCTCGATGTGGCTCAGCAACTGCACGACCGCCGAGCGGATCAGCACGTCACTAGGGGCCGACTTCTTGGCGGGCATTGCGAACGTGCGACCGCCCGCTCACGGTGGTGCCGCCGGTGCCACCGGTCGCGCCAGCGCCGTCTGGAGCGATGGTCTTGGTGGCAAGTGCGGTCTCGGCGCGCTTCAGCGAGGCAAGCTTGCCTTCAGCGGCTTCGAGCAACTTGCTGATCTCATCCGTCACCGTGTCGTCGCAATCATCGGCGGCGACAGCGGCGGTCAGCAAGTCCTTCTGACGAACGACTTCAATCTGCGCATCAACGATGCGGTCTGCGAGGGTCTTCATGATCTGAGGCTTTCGATGCGAAGTTTGGCTGGCAGGCTCGCCGGGGGACCCGCTCCGCTCAACTCCGATGATCTCGCCGGCTGGCTCGCCAGAGATCTTCTTCACCGCGCGAACCGACGCGGGCATCCACACCCCTTCCGGTGCCTTCTTTGCCCGCTTCGCGGCCTCGATCATCGCGTCGGTCGGCTTGCCCTTCTTGGTGCCGCCCTGCGGATGCTCGACCTGGGGAATTTTTCAGCCCCAGCTCGACGATCTCCGGTTTCATGCTCGTCGCGAACGCGAACCGGTCATAGGCGAGCAGCTGGATATGGAAGTTGCGGTCATATTCCGCGAGCGCCTGGGCGACCTGCCGATAGGGGATGCTCGATCCTTTCGGCGCGTGCATGAAGCCTTCGTCGACCCAACACACACACATCATAGGGCTGCTTGTCCGCGTCGGCGCGCACGCGCAGCGTGTCGCCGGGCGTCCAATCCTCAATCCATGCGTCGTAGGTCGGTTTGCCCTTATGCTCGCCCTCGGCAACGGTCCCGGTCTGGACCGCGGCGCCGAGCGCAGTGATGTCCTTGTTCCGCGATAGATCGAGCCCGAGCCCGATCCGCTTGCCGTGGTGGATCACCGGGTCGAACTCGACCAGCGCCGGCTCAACAACGTCGCGGGTGATCCACAAAACCTCGGAGTCGGTCCAGACGCAGAAGTGCAGCCGCAGGATGCCGTTGCGCTTGCCCGGCATCTGGATCGCCTGCTTCACGACGTCAGCCAAATATTCCTCGGTGATGGTCACGCCGAGCAGCGGGTTAGCCTTCGCCCAGCAACTCGGGTCCGCCAGCGGATCGTCACCGCGATCGAGTCCGCATACATAGCTGAAGGTCCTGTCGTCGATCGGCCCGCCCAGGTAGGTGGCGTCGTCGTCTTTGGCGTCTACGTTCTCGGCCGCGACCTTGATCGCGTGCTCATGTTCCTCGCGAGCGATAGAGTTGCGATCAGATCCGCTGTTGGTGATCATGAACAGCAGCGGCTGCTGGCGAAACTTGAAGCCGCGTTCCAGCATCTCAATCACGCCGCGATCGGGGTGCTCATGCACCTCGTCGGAGAGCGCTATATGCGGGCGCCGACCCGAACCGGTCTTCTTCGCCTCGCGGCTAATCGGGCGGAGAAACGAGTTGGTCTTGAGATAAGCGGAATTATATTCCCGGCCCGGCCCGCCGCTGGGCTTTAGCCGAGCCTTTTGCCCGGCGACTTGTCGACCATGTTAATGGCGTCGCGGAACAGGATGCCCGCCTGGTTCCTTCGTCGCGCCGGCCGTATAGATCTGCGCGCCGGCCTCGCGATCCGCCATCATACCTTAGAGGCCGATACCGCCAGCTACCGGCGACTTGCCGTTGCCCTTGCCTTCCTCGATGTACGCCCGCCGGAAGCGCCGGAACCCGTCAGCCTTCTTCCAGCCGAAGATCGAGCCGATCTTGAAAGCTTGGCTGGGGTGCAGGAGGCGCGGGCGCCCCTCGAACTGCCCTTCGCTCAGACTCAGCTTTTTTTCGAAAAAGTCGATCGCGCGTTCGGTCGCTGCCGGATCGTAGTGGATTCCGCGTTTCGCGCCGAGCTTCAGGCCGTCGAGATGCCGTCTACACGCGTTGCGCACGTGCGGACCGGCGACGATCTTGCCGGTGGTGACCGCCTTCGCATAGGCAGCAACCCGGTCAGTCGTCGAAGAACTCGTCCTTGGCGTCTTCCTTGCTGTCACCGCCGCGGTTCCGCTCGTCGGTCAGCGCCAGCTCGGCCATGTAGGCGCGGAGCTGGCCGTGTTCGACGTGGGGAAGCCGGTCGGAGATAACCGGAACTCCTGCCACAATTCGCAGGAGGCGATTGCCGCGGCTTCGCGCGTCGCATCCAACCAGCCGGCCGGGGCGATGTAGCGTTTCCATGCTTTCGCCCCTTCGCCCTCCATGCCCTCGGGCATCACGGGCTTGCCAAAGCTGGCATCGGCTTCTGCTACCGCGGCTTCCGCCGCGTTCGCTTTCCCGTGCCGCGTAGGACGGTGCGTCCCGTCTACCAGCCGCTTGATCGGTTTGGGCTTCACCCCTCGCGCCGCCATCTCGACCTCACAGACAATCAATTTGGTTTTGCGCGCGTTTGTGGGCGGCACGGTGTCCAGTATAAGCGGCCTCGGGATTTTCGGACCCTACCACCCCCTGTCATGATCACCCGATCGGCCATCCATCCTTGTCGGTGCCGACCTTGGCCGGTGTCGTGAACCCGAACTTTTCTGCCGTGACCTGGTCGTGACACGGATCGCAGAGGTTGCGGGTGTTCCGATCCTCGTCACTGCCACCCAGCGCTAGGGGCTGGATGTGGTCGACTACCGTAGCGAGTGCGACCACACCCTTGGCGCCGCATCGCTCGCATAATCCCTTGGTCCGCTTCAATCGGCGAAGGCGTTGGGCGTGACCGGCACGTCCGCGTAGGCGTTCGATCATCGCGATGCTCGCTCATGGTCCGAGCCGGCGATAAGGTGACCGACGTGCTCAATGATTACAGATGGCCGAAATATTATCGGCGGCGACTGAGTCATTAACTTGCTGAGATACAAGGGAATCGCGGCTGCTGCCGCGTGTCCCCGTTGGGTCTTGGCACAGCCACCTTGCCAAAGCTCCGAGCGACGGGGCAGCGGGTGGGCAAGCGCCGGTCGTCGTCTTGAGCCAGGTGGCGGCTCGGCGGCGACCGCCTTGCGTCTCGTTAACGCCTCCGCAACCATCGTGTGACTAGAGCCGCGCCAACAGCTGCTGTGCTTCCCGAAGTCGTCACAGCAGTAGTTATCCTGCCAGAGCGCGTTGTTAACGGGCCAAGTGCTAGGCGGGTTTCGGCCGTCGTCAGATCCGCGAATGCGGCAGACGGCGGCCACCCAGCGCAAACGCAGCTCACTCAGCTAAGCGATACCCGCTCGATAGGTACTTACGTCATAAGGTTCGAAGCGGTGACTGATCGACTGCAGAGAAACCGTAATGGAACTTTGCCATTGAGGTTGGCGCGCCGTCGCAATGGTTCAAATACCAGGACGACGCTACCTGCCGGAGCCCGTTGCTAACGGGTCAGATGTTAGGCGGGACCTGGCCGCCGCTATGCCTGCTTACCGGTTAGCTGGCGGCGGCCACCCTGCTACTGTCAAGGCTGCGCAGGCTTGGCAGACTTCAAGATGTGGGGCTCTGCTCCGGCAAGTCGGACACTTCGACCTTGATCAGCTGCGCGTCGCCGGACGGCGAGCCCACCGGCTGCGTCACTCGCGCCTCGCCGCTGGTGACATCGACTTCACCCTCGACGCCAATCTCTTCGAGCGCTGCCGTGATCGCTGTCGTAATGTCGTTCGTCGTCGCCATCGTGTCTTCCTATCCTCGGCCACGCACGACGATCCGTAGATCCATCGCCGCACCTTCGACTTTGCCGATCAGTTGCTCTGTCACCGCTATCGTAACGCGACTGGAACCGGCTGAAGCGGTCCGCAATGTCGTGTAGGCGTTCGGCGATATAGCGGATCTGGTCGGCGGTGCTGGGCAAGTGACCCATCGACACCTCGCTTCGTTAGGCGCTGCATGAGCCGAGCGCCACTAATAATGGCCAGCGACCGACCTTAGCTCATGCCTTCGGACTGCGCCGGAAGCATGCGCTTCTGCGTTGGGGACGAGGGCAGCTCGTGAGGTGGCCCCTCAAATGACCTGACAGGGTCTCGCTCTTAGATAAGAGTGAG
>NZ_CAXTEM010000036.1:0-6219 GCF_964243315.1 uncultured Sphingomonas sp.
GGCTGGTCGGGCTGTGGACGGTCGGCAGCTTCGTCGAGACGATCCGCGACATCTTCCGCCGCGCCTACGGCACCAAGAGCTCGCAGACCTTGTGGCGTGCGCGGCTGCGGCTGAGCCTCGCGATCGTCGCATCGGTGATCCTCGCGCTGATCTCGTTCCTGGTCCAGGGCATCCTCACCGCGGCGGAGCAGTTCGTGTACCGGCTGCTGCCCTTCGCGGAGAATGCCGCGAGCTGGATCGGCATCTCGCGTATCGTCCCCGGGCTCGTGATGTTCGGCGCGCTCTACATGTTGTTCTATTCGGTGACCCCGTCGAAATACCGGCATAGCGACAGCCGCAAATGGCCCGGCGCGCTGTTCACCACGGTTTGGTGGGTAAGCATGACCGCGCTACTGCCGGTCGTGCTCGCGCAGCTCGGCGGCTACGACCTGACCTATGGCAGCCTTGCCGGCGTCGTCGTGATGCTGTTGTTCTTCTACCTGATCGGGCTCGGCATCGTGTTCGGCGCGCATCTGAACGCGGCACTGGCGGAACCGCCCGAGGTGGGTCTACAGAGCGGGACGGCAATGGAGGCGGCGACAGCGTGAACGGATTGATGGCGGGCAAGCGCGGGCTGATCATGGGGCTCGCCAACGACAAGTCGCTCGCATGGGGCATCGCCAAGAAGCTGTCCGAGGCCGGCGCCGAGCTAGCATTCAGCTATCAGGGCGAGACGATGGAGAAGCGGGTGCGCCCGCTCGCCGAACAGCTCGGCACCGCGCGCGTGTTCGACTGCGACGTGTCCGACATGGCGGCGCTCGATACGACCTTCGCGAGGCTGGCGGAGGAATGGCCGACGATCGACTTCGTGGTCCACGCGATCGGCTTCTCCGACAAGGCGGAGCTGCGTGGCCGCTATGCCGATACCAGCCTCGACAACTTCCTCATGACGATGAACATCAGCGTCTACAGCTTCGTCGCGGTCGCGCAGCGCGCGGCGAAGATGATGCCCGATGGCGGCGCGCTGCTGACGCTCAGCTATTACGGCGCCGAGAAGGTGATTCCGCACTATAACGTGATGGGCGTCGCCAAGGCCGCGCTGGAGACCAGCGTCCAGTATCTCAGCGTCGACCTCGGCCGCGACAACATCCGCGTCAACGCGATCTCGGCCGGCCCGATCAAGACCCTCGCGGCGAGTGGGATCGGCGACTTCCGGCTGATACTGAAGTGGAACGAGCTGAACTCGCCGATGAAGCGCAACGTTACGATCGAGGACGTCGGCGGCGCCGGGCTCTACCTGCTCAGCGACCTGGCGAGCGGCGTAACCGGCGAGGTCCATCACGTCGACGCCGGCTACAACGTCATCGGCATGAAGGCGGAAGACGCGCCCGACATCGCGTTGGTTTGAGCGAATGCCGGTGGTGTTCCGTGACAGGGGCTTCCGGTTCTTCTTCTATTCCTTTGAAGGCAGTCCGCGTGAACCTGTCCATGTTCACGTCAAGGGGAACGGTATAGACGCCAAATTCTGGGTTGGTGACGAAATCGAGATGGCGTACAATCACGGCCTAAACAGCCGCGATCTTGCGATGGTCATGCTGACTATCCGGGCGCGTCGGAATGAAATTCGGGAGACGTGGCATGGACATTTTCGTTAGCCCCACCGCCGTGCGCTTCGACGAAAGCACGATGTGGGTCGATCTGTCCGATGGTCGGACGCTCGGTATGCCACTTGCTTGGTATCCACGCTTACTTGGTGCCGCACCGGAGTTGCTGAACGCTGTCGAACTATCCCCTTCCGGCGTGCATTGGGACGAGCTCGATGAAGATCTTTCCGTGGCTGGAATGCTTGCCGGCTTAGGGGTGCATACCGATCGGCGCTCCGCCGCCGCATGAGCGTCAACACGTTCGGCCGCGTCTTCCGTTTCACCACCTGGGGCGAATCGCACGGGCCGGCAATCGGTGCGGTCGTCGACGGATGCCCGCCGGGGATCGCGCTGAGCGAGGCCGATATCCAGCCATGGCTCGACAAGCGCCGCCCCGGCACCTCCCGCTTCACCACGCAGCGCCGCGAGCCGGACATCGTCCGCATCCTCTCCGGCGTGTTCGAAGGTCGCACGACCGGCACGCCGATCAGCCTGATGATCGAGAATGTCGACCAGCGATCGAAGGATTATAGCGAGGTCGCGACTGCCTATCGGCCCGGCCATGCCGATTACGCCTATGACGCCAAATACGGCTTCCGCGATTATCGCGGCGGCGGGCGATCGTCGGCGCGCGAGACCGCATCGCGCGTCGCGGCAGGTGCCGTTGCCCGGCTGGTCGTGCCGCAGGTCCGGATCCGCGCCTGGGTCGAGGCGATCGGTGGCGACGCGATCGATCCGGCCGCGTTCGACGACGCGCAGATCGATGCAAACCCCTTCTTCTGCCCCGATGCCGCCGCTGCCGCGCGGTGGGAGACGCTGGTCGATGCCGCGCGCAAGGCGGGATCGTCGCTCGGCGCGGTGATCGCGTGCGAGGCGACCGGCGTACCCGCGGGCTGGGGCGCGCCGCTCTACGCCAAGCTGGACGCGGAACTGGCGCATGCCTGTATGGGGATCAACGCGGTGAAGGGCGTCGAAATCGGCGACGGCTTCGGCGCGGCGGCGCTGTCGGGGGAAGCCAATGCCGATCCGATGCGGCCCGGCGACGTGACTCCGCAATTCCTCGCCAATCATGCGGGCGGGATCGCCGGGGGCATCGCGACCGGCCAGCCGATCAGGGTGCGGGTGGCGTTCAAGCCGACCAGTTCGATCCTCACTGCGGTCGAGACGATTACTCGTGGTGGCGAAGCTACCGAACTGGCCACCAAAGGCCGACATGACCCCTGCGTAGGTATTCGCGGAGTCCCCGTAGTAGAAGCGATGGTCGTGCTGGTATTAGCGGACCAAGCGTTGCTTCATCGCGGCCAGTGCGGCTGAATCACGGAACGAGTTAACCATCAACCCGTTGGATCTCCTGTAATCTAGGAGACTATAAGATGCGCATGATCCTTTCTTTGGCGGCTGCAGCGCTGCTCGTTCCGACCGCAGCTCTGGCGCAGACCGCCGGCTCGTCGGACACCACGACCACCCAGTCGACCAAGGCCGACAAGAAGATGAAGAAGGGTCGTTCGGGCAGCACCTCGACGACGACCACGACTGATTCGACGACGTCGACCATGGGTAGCAGCGGGACGATGGGCGGCACCGGCACGATGGGCGGCACCGGCACCGGCACCGCGGGCACGATGGGCGGCACTACCGGCACTGACACGATGGGCGCCGGCACGACGACGTCGGGCGACGCAACGATGAGCACCGATGGCGCCACCAGCTCGGGCGCGACTACCACGAACGCCCCAGGGTCGACGACATCGGCAGTCCCGTCGACCAGCACCAGCACTGGTTCTGCGACGACCTCGACGTCGCCAACCACGCCGAACTGATCCTCGGCTAGCGTTTGAAAAAGGCCGGGCGGACATCAAGTCCGCCCGGCCTTTTTGCGTGATAACTCGCCCGTCACCTCGGAAATGATCGGTGCTTACCCCTTGGCATATGCAGGAG
Organism: uncultured Sphingomonas sp.; assembly: GCF_964243315.1. Taxonomy (GTDB): domain Bacteria; phylum Pseudomonadota; class Alphaproteobacteria; order Sphingomonadales; family Sphingomonadaceae; genus Sphingomonas. The sequence continues at coordinate 3,561 of NZ_CAXTEM010000036.1, forward strand.
CGTTAGCGCGACCACCAGGCGACCTGCTTGTTCTCCCGCGAAGGCGGGAGCCCAGTACTGGGCTCCCGCCTTCGCGGGGACACAAGGCACCATGTCGGACGGCATTAACACCGACTTGATCCGGCATCCGGAGCATCTCGGGTCCGGCAGCCGTTGCTCACGTTCAAGCAAGACCTTGAATTAAGTCCGGCGTGTCGGGAGGTCGACGCGCCGATGCTCCCTCAGTCCGAGAACGGATCCCTGACTAGGATCGTGTCCTCCCGCTCCGGGCTGGTCGATACCAGCGCCACCGGGCAGCGGATCAGCTCTTCGATACGGCGGATGTACTTGATCGCCTGCGCGGGCAGTTCCGCCCAACTACGTGCCCCCGCAGTCGATTCCTGCCATCCGTCCATCGTCTCGTAGACCGGCTCGACCGCCTCCTGGTCCGCGGCATGCGACGGGAAGTAGTCGAGCGTCTCGCCGCGCAGGCGGTAGCCCGTGCAGATCGACACCCGGTCGAAGCCGTCGAGAACGTCGATCTTGGTCAGCGCGATGCCGGTGATGCCGCCAACCGCGGCCGATTGCCGAACCAGCACCGAATCGAACCACCCGCACCGCCGCTTGCGCCCGGTGACCGTGCCGAACTCATGCCCACGGGTGCCGAGCCGCTCGCCGATCTCGTCCTCCAACTCGGTCGGGAACGGGCCCGATCCGACGCGGGTCGTATACGCCTTGGCGATGCCGAGCACGAAGCCGACCGCGCTGGGCCCAAGGCCCGACCCGCCCGCCGCCGACCCGGCGATCGTGTTGGACGAGGTCACGAACGGATAGGTGCCGTGATCGATATCGAGCAGCACGCCCTGCGCGCCTTCGAACAGGATCCGCCGCCCCCTTGCCCGCGCCTCGTTGAGGTCCCGCCATACCGGCTTGGCGAACTGCAGCACATAAGGCGCGATCTCGCGGAGGTCGGCGAGCAGCTTTTCCCGGTCGATCGGCGGCTGGCCGAAGCCCGCGCGCAACGCATCGTGATGCGCGGTCAGCCGATCGAGCTGGGCGCCGAGCGCGTCGAGATGCGCCAGGTCACAGACCCGGATCGCGCGACGACCGACCTTGTCTTCGTACGCGGGGCCGATCCCGCGCCGGGTGGTGCCGATCTTGCCGGCGCCGCTGGCATCCTCGCGCAGCCCGTCGAGGTCGCGGTGGAAGGGCAGGATCAGCGCGCAATTGTCGGCGATGCGCAGCGTCTCGGGCGTGGCGGTCACTCCCTGCGCGCCCAGTCGCTCGATCTCCGCCTTCAGCGCCCACGGGTCGAGCACCACGCCATTGCCGATCACCGACGGCGTACCGCGGACGATGCCCGACGGCAGCAGCGACAGCTTGTAGGTCTGGTCGCCGACGACGAGCGTATGCCCGGCATTGTGCCCGCCCTGGAAGCGGACGACCATGTCGGCCCGCTCGGCGAGCCAATCGACGATCTTGCCCTTGCCCTCGTCGCCCCATTGCGCGCCGATGACGGCTACGTTGCCCATGTTCTTCTCCCCTAAAGCGGTCTGGCGGCGCCATCCGCCCATAGATGCGTGCAAAGCTGCGCGTCGGGCGTGTCGCCCGCCTCCAATGCGGCGACCGTCACCCAACCCTCGGCACGCATCGCATTGCCTGCGGCAGGTGGCGTACCGAACGGCAGGAACAGCCGGCGCCGTTCGGGCTCGCCGACCTGCGCAACGAGATCGTCGGCGAAAATCGAGAAGCCGGTCGCGACTTCCTCGGCGCCGTCCTCGTGGACGACGGTGTAGGTGCCACCTCGCCCGACTTCGCGCGCGACGCCTCCGGCGAACAACGAGAAACCGAGCCAGGATTGATATTCGAAGCCGTGGCGCTCGGTCGGGTCGAGCGTCAGGCGGACGCGATCGCCGACCGCCGCGGCGATCCGCGCCAGCGCGTCGAGCCGCGACGCCAGCGATCCGGCGGTGTCGAACGCGCGCAGCCGATCGAGAGCCTGGTCGAACGGGCCCGCCGCGGCGATCAGCGGCAGGTAATCGGGCGCGATCTCCGCGACGGCGCCCGCGTCCTTGGCATCGAGCCGGTCGCGCAACAGCTCGATGTCGCCGACCGGCAGGGTGCCGTCCGCGAGCGTGTCGACCAGATCCGGTAGCGTGAAATCGATCGAGATGTCCGCGACCCCCGCGGCCTCGAGCGCGTCGACCGCGACGGTGACGACCTCGCGCGCCGCCGCGACGCTGTCGAGCCCGACCAGTTCGCAGCCGATCTGGCGCTGCTCCCGCGCGGGGGCGAGTTGCGACGCGCGCAGCTTCAGCACCGATCCCGCATAGCTCAGCCGCACCGGGCGCGGGTGATGCCCCATCCGCGTCGCCGCGATCCGTGCGACCTGCGCGGTGATGTCCGGCCGCACCGCCAGCGTCCGCTGCGACACCGGATCGACGAACCGCACCGCATCGTGCAGTCCGCCCGCCTTCAACCGCGTCGACAGCCCTTCCGCGAACTCGGCGAGCGGCGGATCGACGCGTTCGTACCCATGCAGCCGCGCCGCCTCCAGCACCCGCGCCTCCAGCGCCGCGGCGGCGTCGGCGAAAGGCGGCAGGCGATCGCGAAATCCCTCAGGGAGCAAAGCAGTCACTCTACCGCTCCCTCTCCCCGGCGGGGAGAGGGCTGGGGTGAG
>NZ_CAXTEM010000036.1:6229-29154 GCF_964243315.1 uncultured Sphingomonas sp.
CGGAAACAACCCCCCCCCCCCCCCCCCCCCCCCCGGGGGGGGGGGGGGGGGGGGGGGGGGGGGCTGCCCCAAGCGCGACGATGATCGCATGGCAAACGCCGTCCGGATTGGTCATCACGTCCAGATTGCTGAAGCGGATCACGTTGAAACCTTGTTTCTGAAGCAGCGCCGATCGGCGTTCGTCGCGCGCTTGATCGCTGTGGGTGTCGCCGTCAACTTCGATGATGAGTTTCGCGGATCTAGCGACGAAGTCGGGTATGGCGCCGCCGACGTGCTGTCGGACGAACTTGACGCCGCCGAGCTGCCGATTGCGAAGATGCCGCCACAACCGAGCTTCCGCCTCGGTGGGTTCCCGACGCATCTTCCTAGCGCGGTCGAGGAGAACGGGATCGATCTTCACGTTCACGACTATCACGAACGACATCGCTCGCGGCAACCCCTCACCCCAGCCCTCTCCCCGCCGGGGAGAGGGCGCAAGACCGCACCGGCCTTTTAGAAGTTGAGGCCCATCGCGGTGCGGACGCCTGGGAGCGCCTTCACCGTCGCGAGCAGGTCGGCGGTGACCGGCTCGTCGACCGACAGCAACAGCACCGCCTCTCCGCCCGCCTCACGGCGGCCGAGATGGAAGGTGCCGATGTTGACGCCCGCCTCGCCCAGCGCGGTGCCGAGCCGGCCGATGAAGCCCGGCGCGTCCTCGTTGACGACGTAGAGCATCGGCCCGACCAGATCGGCCTCGACCTTGATCCCGAACAGCTCGACGAGCCGCGGCGCCTGGTCGCCGAACAGCGTCCCCGCAACCGAGCGTTCGCCCGCGTCGGTCTTAACCGATACCCGCAGCAGCGTGTGGTAATCGCCCTCGCGCTCGGTACGCACCTCGCGCACCTCCATGCCCCGCTCGCGCGCCAGCACGGGGGCGTTGACCATGTTCACCGTGTCGGTCTGGGTGCGCAGAAAGCCGCTGAGCACCGCGCTCGACAGCGGCTTCTGGTTCAGCTCGGCGGCGGCGCCCTCGCTGTGGATCGAGATCCGCGGGATCGCGCCGGTGGTGAGCTGGCCGACCAGGCTGCCGAGCTTCTCGGCGAGCGCCATATACGGCTTCAGCTTGGGCGCTTCCTCCGCCGACAACGACGGCATGTTGAGCGCGTTGGTGACCCCGCCCGAGACCAGGAAGTCCGCCATCTGCTCGGCCACCTGAATGGCGACGTTGACCTGCGCCTCGGTGGTCGACGCGCCGAGATGCGGGGTCGAGACGAAATTAGGCGTGCCGAACAGCGGCGAAGCCTTGGCGGGTTCCTCGACGAACACGTCGAGCGCAGCGCCGCCGACCTGCCCCGAATCGAGCGCCGCCTTCAGCGCGACCTCGTCGATCAGCCCGCCGCGCGCGCAATTGATGATCCGCACGCCGGGCTTGGTCTTGGCGAGCGCCTCGGCCGACAGGATGTTGCGGGTGCTGTCGGTCAGCGGGGTGTGCAGCGTGATGAAGTCGGCACGCGCGAGCAGTTCGTCGAGCGTTACCTTCTCCACGCCCATCTCGACCGCGCGTTCGGGGGTGAGGAAGGGATCGAACGCGACCACCTTCATCTTCAGCCCGCGTGCGCGATCCGCGACGATCGAGCCGATATTGCCCGCGCCGATCAGCCCGAGCGTTTTGGAGGTCAGCTCGACCCCCATGAAACGGTTCTTCTCCCACTTGCCCGCCTGGGTCGACGCGTCGGCCTCGGGCAGCTGGCGGGCGAGCGCGAACATCAGCGCGATCGCGTGTTCGGCGGTGGTGATGCTGTTGCCGAAGGGGGTGTTCATGACGACCACGCCCTTCGCCGAGGCGGCGGGAATATCGACATTGTCGACGCCGATGCCGGCGCGGCCGACAACCTTCAGATTGGTCGCGGCGTCGAGGATCGCCTTGGTCACCTTGGTCGAGCTGCGGATCGCGAGCCCGTCATAGTCGCCGACCATCGCGATCAGTTCGTCGGGGGTCTTGCCGGTGATCTCGTCGACCTCGACCCCGCGCTCGCGGAAGATCTGGGCGGCGCGGGGGTCCATCTTGTCGCTGATGAGGACTTTGGGCATGGGTTAGGTCCTTTGATTGGGTATGAATAACCCCCTCCCCGTCACCCCGGCGGAAGCCGGGGCCCATGGACAGCGCGCGCTCCGTTGGCGCAGACGCCGTAACCATGAGTCCCGGCGTTCGCCGGGAAGACGAAAAAGGGGCGGGAAATTACGCGCTCTTCGCGGTCGAATAGGCCCAGTCGAGCCACGGCCCGAGTGCCTCGATATCGGCGGTGTCGACGGTCGCACCGCACCAGATGCGCAACCCCGGCGGCGCGTCGCGATAGCCGGCGACGTCGAACGCGGCGCCTTCCTTTTCCAGCAGCGACGCCATCGTCTTGATGAGCGCTTCGTCCGCGCCCTCGACCGTCAGGCAAACGCTGGTCCGCGACCGCGACGCGGGATCGGCGGCAAGGTGCCCGAGCCAGTCGCGCGTCGCGACGATCCTGTCCAACGCCGCGGCATTGGCGTCCGACCGCGCGATCAAGCCGCCGGCCCCGAGCGACTTCGCCCATTCGAGGCAGAAGATCGCATCCTCAACCGCGAGCATCGACGGCGTGTTGATCGTCTCGCCCTTGAACACGCCCTCAGCGAGCTTGCCCTTCGACACCAGCCTGAAGACCTTCGGCAACGGCCACGCGGGGGTATAGCTCTCCAGCCGCTCGACCGCGCGCGGCCCGAGGATGATGACGCCGTGGCCGCCCTCGCCGCCCATCACCTTCTGCCAGGAGAAGGTCGCAACGTCGATCTTGTCCCAGGGAATGTCGTACGCAAACACCGCGCTGGTCGCGTCGGCAAAGCTCAAGCCTTCGCGATCGTCGGCGATCCAGTCGCCGTTCGGCACGCGCACGCCGCTGGTGGTGCCATTCCAGGTGAACAGCACGTCGGTCGACCAATCGACCTGCCCGAGATCCGGCAACGCGCCGTAATCCGCACGGATCACGGTGGGGTCGATCTTCAGCTGCTTGACCGCATCGGTCACCCAGCCTTCGCCGAAGCTCTCCCACGCCAGCGTCGTCACCGGTCGCGCGCCCAGCATCGTCCACATCGCCATCTCGAACGCGCCGGTGTCGGAACCGGGCACGATGCCGATGCGGTGGGTATCGGGCAGGCCAAGCAGTTCGCGCATCAGGTCGATGCTGTATTGCAGCCGCGCCTTGCCGATCTTCGAGCGATGCGAGCGGCCCAGCACCTCGGTCGCCAGACGCGACGCATCCCAGCCCGGTGGCTTGGCGCAAGGTCCCGACGAGAAATAGGGGCGAGCCGGCTTGGTCGCAGGCTTGGTAGGCGCACCGGTAACGGGTGCGGTCGCGGTATCCGTCAATGTATCTCTCCTTACAGAGAGCACGCGCCGCGTTGGGACGGCGTGGCCCGCCGACGGCCCTAGAGATGCGCCGGTCGGAGGGCAAGCGACATCGACAAAGCGCTGAGATGGCTCGATGAAGCACCGATGAAACCCGCCATCCTGATCCTGCTCGTCCTACTCGCCGCCTGCGGCAAGACCGAAAGGCCTGCGCAACAGCCGCGGCGGATCGCGGCACCGTCGCTACGCGAGACCACCCAGTGCCTCGCCGATCTGCGTGCGGAAAGCATCGCGTTCCGGGTGCTGCCCGACAAGGATTACGGCAATGGTTGCGGGCTCGCGGGCGCGGTGCAGCTGATCGAGATCGGAGTGCCGGTCACCGGGTTGACCGCGGTCCGCTGCGGCCAAGCGCGGGCGTTCGACTCGTGGATCCGCCACGCGGTCGCACCCGCCGCGTTTCAGATGCTGGGCAGCGAACTCGCACGGGTCGAGACGATGGGCAGCTATGCGTGCCGCAACGTCGTCGGTTCGGCCCGCAACGCCGACCGGCGATCAGGCCACGCGATCGCCAACGCGATCGACATCGGCGGGTTCGTGCTGAAGGACGGGCGGCGCGTCACCATCCTGAACGACTGGACCTCGCCCGATCCTGCGGTTCACGCGTTCTTGCAGACCATCCGCGCCTCGGCATGCAAGCGCTTTGGAACGGTATTGTCGCCCGATTACAACGCCGCGCACCGCAATCACCTGCATCTCGAGAATGACGGCGCGCGCTTCTGCCGCTAGCGTCGCGGCGCGCTTTGCCCTACCCGCGCCCGCATGACCGATACCCGCGTACCGAGCCGCGTCTTCCCACGCGCCAAGCAGGATGCCGAGACCGCCAATGCCGGCCTCTCGACGCCGCAAACCGAAAATCCGGCCTATCGGCTGGCGTTCCAGGACATGGATTTCCTGCTGCGCGAGGATCTACGCCCGGTGCGCTTCCAGCTGGAATTGCTGAAGCCGCAATTGCTGCTCGACGAGGCCAACATCGCTTCGACCTTCGTCTTCTACGGCTCCGCGCGCATTCCGGAGCCGGCCAAGGCGCAGTCGATGCTCGATCTGGCGGCCGACGAGAAGGGCCGCGCGATCGCGCAGAAGCTGGTCGAGAAGTCGCGCTATTACGAGGTCGCGCGCGAGCTCGCGCAGAAGGTCAGCCAGTTGCCGACCGACGAGAACGGCAAACGCCAATTCGTGGTGTGTTCGGGCGGCGGACCGTCGATCATGGAGGCCGCTAATCGCGGCGCGCACGATGTCGGCGCCGAATCGATCGGGCTCAACATCGTCCTGCCGCACGAACAGGCGCCCAATCCGTACGTCACGCCGGCGCTGTCGATGCAGTTTCACTATTTCGCGTTGCGAAAGATGCACTTCCTGCTTCACGCCCGCGCGCTGGCGGCGTTTCCGGGTGGGTTCGGCACGTTCGACGAGTTGTTCGAGCTGCTGACGTTGATCCAGACCGGCAAGATCGCCCCGATCCCGGTCCTGCTGGTCGGCCGCGCGTTCTGGGACCGGGTCGTCAATTTCGAGGCGCTGGTCGAGGAGGGCGTGGTGTCCGAACGCGACCTCGGCATCTTCACCTTCGTCGAGACGGCGGACGAGGCCTGGGCGGCGGTGCAGCGCTTCTACGACGAACGCGCGAAGCAGGATCCCTCGCCGCCGGTCTGAGGATCGGCGAGCCGCTTACCCGCTGCTCACTGAAATTCTCGTCATCCCCGCGCAGGCGGGGATCCAGATCCTACGCCGTCGATGATCGATCGCGAGCTTCGCCAGTATGGATCCCCGCCTGCGCGGGGATGACGGCGTAAGCTCGGTGCGACCGATCAGACATCCGCAACCGGCGTAGCGCCGTTACTTCCCCGCCTTCGCACCCTCGATCGCGGCGTTCGGATCGACCGATGGAGCCCCAGAGGCAGGGGTGCCGGTGTTGCTGATGTCCGCGGTGCCGTCGCGCACGCCGTTCTCGGCCTTGGACGCCGGGGTCACCGCGACGCCGTCCGCGGGAACCGCGGCGCCCGCTGGGGGCGCGGCGGGCAGCGGCAGGTTCGAGCCCTGCTGATTGAGGTACAGGATGACGTTGGCACGGTCCTGCGGGTTGCCGAGGCCGGCGAAGGTCATCTTGGTGCCGTTCGCGAACTTGCGCGGGCTGATCAGCCACGCGTTCATCTTGTCAAAGTCCCAATTGCCGCCGACCGCCTTCAGCGCATCGGAGAACGGATAGCCGCCCTTGCCCTGCGCGACCGCCTCGCCGAGCGTGCCATACAGGTTCGGCCCGACGCCGTTGGCGCCGCCCTGGTTGATCGTGTGGCACGCGGCGCACTTCTTGAAGACTTCGGCACCCTTGGCCGCATCGGCAGTCGCGAGCAGCGCCGCGATCGGCACCTCGGCAGCGGCACCGCCGGCCCCACCCTCGGCCTCGACGCCCTCGATCGCATAGCCCATCTTCTCCGGCCGCTCGCCGTGGAACACCATGCCGCCGACGATTGACAGGCCCAGCGCTGCACCGCAGGCAGCCAGCGTCCAGCCAGCGATCGTGTTGGTCCGATTGTCCATGGTTGCGCGCCGAGCCCCTGAAATAAAGTCGCTACCCCATAGAAAAGGCAGTCAGTCACCGCAAGCGGCGCTTGAACGCGAAACGCCGCGACCGTAACGCGCATGAGCCATGCAGAACTTCGCCGCGCCCGCCCGCCCGATCGTCGCGGCCATGATCGATGCCGCGGCGCGGTCGCCCGATCGCTGCGTCGCCTTCCAGGGAGCGCCCGGCGCCAACAGCCATGTCGCGGTGGTGGAGGCGTTTCCCGACGCGCTGCCGCTGCCGTGCTTCTCGTTCGACGACGCGATCGACGCGGTGAAGGAAGGCCGCGCCGATTGCGCGATGATCCCGATCGAGAATTCGCTGCACGGCCGCGTCGCCGACATCCATTTCCTGCTCCCCGAATCCGGACTGGTGATCACCGGCGAGCATTTCCTGTCGATCCGCCATGCGTTGATGGGGCTCGGCCCGCGCGACGGGGTGCGCGAGGCGATGAGCCATCCCCAGGCGCTCGGCCAGTGCCGGCATTGGCTGAAGGCGCACGGCATTCGCCAGGCGAGCTACCCCGACACCGCCGGCGCCGCCGCCTATGTCGCCGAACTGGGCGACCCCAGCGTCGCTGCGCTGGCACCGCCGGGTGCGGCGGCGATCTACGGGCTGGAGCTGCTCGCGACCGACATCGCCGATGCGGATCACAACATGACCCGGTTCGTGGTGCTCGCCCGCGGCGGTATGCCGGTGCTGGGGGACGGCGCGGTGATGACCACTCTGGTGTTCGAGGTGAAGAACGTCCCCGCGGCGCTCTACAAGGCATTGGGCGGGTTCGCGACCAACGGCGTCAACATGACCAAGCTTGAGAGCTACCAGCGCGGCGGCAGCTTCGCCGCGACCGAATTCTACGCCGACGTGGTCGGCCGCCCGAGTGACCCCGGGCTGGACCGTGCGATTGAGGAGCTGGGCTTCCATTCCAAATGGATGCGCGTGCTTGGCACATACCCGCAGGCCCGCCCTCGAGGGTAAGATTGCATGCTGACAATTACTTGCCAGCGGCACCTCTAGAACATATATCGAACGGGATGGCGCAGCTCGACACCCGTGAGAAGCTGGCGATCCTCGCCGATGCCGCCAAGTACGATGCGTCCTGTTCCTCCTCCGGCAGCGTCAAGCGGACCTCGCGCGACGGCAAGGGCATCGGCTCGACCGACAGCGGAATGGGCATCTGCCATGCCTATGCGCCCGACGGTCGGTGCATCAGCCTGCTCAAGATCCTGCTGACCAACAGCTGCATCTTCGACTGCCATTACTGCATCAACCGCAAGAGCTCGAACGTCCGCCGTGCGCGCTTCACCGCGCAGGAGGTCGTCGATCTCACCCTCGCCTTCTACAAGCGCAATTATATCGAGGGGCTGTTCCTCTCGTCGGGCATCATCGCGTCGTCGAACTACACGATGGAGCAGATCGTTGAGGTCGCGCGCAGCCTGCGCGAGGATCATCAGTTCCGCGGTTATATCCACCTCAAGACCATCCCCGACGCCGATCCCGAGCTTGTTCACCAGGCGGGCCTCTACGCCGATCGCGTGTCGATCAACGTCGAGCTACCGACCGCGGGCGGGCTAAAGCGTCTCGCGCCCGAGAAGGACGGCGCGCGGATCGAGACCGCGATGCGCGAGGTGAAGACCTCGATCATCGACTTGAAGGACGCCAAAAAGCGCTACAAGTCGGCGCCGCGCTTCGCACCTGCGGGGCAATCGACGCAAATGATCGTCGGCGCCGACGCGGCGACCGATGGCGACATCGTCACTCGCGCGTCGTCGCTCTACGACCGGTTCGACCTACGGCGCGTCTATTATTCGGCGTTCAGCCCGATCCCCGATGCCAGCGCGGTGTTGCCGCTGCAGCGGCCGCCGCTGATGCGCGAGCACCGGCTCTACCAGTCCGACTGGCTGATGCGCTTCTACGAGTTCACGCCGGCCGAGGTGGTCGCTGCGGCGGACGATGCGACCGGAATGCTGCCGCTCGACATCGATCCCAAGCTCGCCTGGGCACTGAAGTTCCGCGGCTCCTTCCCGGTCGACGTCAACCGCGCCCCGCGCGAGATGCTGCTACGGGTGCCGGGGTTGGGCACGAAGGCGGTCGCGTCGATCCTGACGAGCCGGCGCTGGCGGCGGCTGCACCTCGCCGATGTCGCGCGACTGACGGTGTCGGTGGCGAAAGTGCGGCCGTTCATTGTCGCCGAGGATTGGCGTCCGGTGGTGCTCGCCGATCGCGCCGAGGTGATGCCGCGCGCCAAGCCGAAGCCCAAGCAGATGGAATTGTTCGCGGCTTGAGCGGAAACGCTGCCGTGGAAGATCGTTGGCTGCCTCGAGAGGATGTAGGCATTCGCTACGCAAGCCACCCCGAATGCTGCCGGCACCCTGAGGTTACCGCCACCCCGGCGAAGGCCGGGGCCCAGTTGGGGAACGGTCGTAAATGGGTGCTGCGCGTCGTCACGATCGTTTCCGACCTGGGCCCCGGCCTTCGCCGGGGTGGTGGTAATGATGGTGGTGGTCGAATGGGAGAAGGGCCAGCTTGCACGTCGTAACCATCCCCCAACCCGATGATTTCGACGCGTGGCGCGACGCCGCGCGCAGCCTCGCCGCGGGCGGAGTGGCGCCGGAAGAAGTGGTCTGGCAGGTCGGCGATGCGCCCGGCGATTTGTTCGCCGCGGTGGCGGACGCGGGACCTGCCCCGCCCGGCCCGTCCTTCGCCGTACCCCGCGCCTTCATCGATCTCGCCAAGCGCGCGATCCTCGCCCGCGAACCCGAACGCTTCGCACTGCTCTACACGCTGCTGGTGCGGCTTCGCCACGAGCCGAAGCTGATGGACGACCGCGCCGACCCGCTGGTCCGCCGGCTCGACACGATCGCGAAGGATGTGCGTCGCGACATCCACAAGATGCGCGCCTTCGTCCGCTTCCGCGAGGTGGCCGATGATGGCGGACCGCGCTTCGTCGCCTGGTTCGAACCCGATCACCACATCGTCCGGGTCAATGCGGGCTTCTTCATCGATCGCTTCGCCAGCATGCGCTGGTCGATTCTGACGCCCGAGGTCTCGATCCACTGGGACGGCACCACGCTCACCGAAGGCCCCGGGGCGAGCAAGGCCGACGCGCCCGATGGCGATCCGACCGAGGAGGTCTGGAAGACCTATTACGCCAACATCTTCAACCCGGCGCGGCTGAAGATCGGCGCGATGCTGCGAGAGATGCCGCGGAAATACTGGAAGAACATGCCCGAAACCGCGCTCGTCCCGGCGCTGATCGCGGGCGCGCAGGCACGGGAGAGCGGGATGATCGAAACGGCGCGCGACACCATCGGCGGCAACAGCGCGGCCGCATTGGCGGCGCTACGCGAAGAGGCGATGGGGTGCACCCGCTGCCCGCTCTACAAGCCCGCGACGCAGACGGTGTTCGGGGAAGGTCCGGTCGACGCGGCGATGATGGTGGTCGGCGAGCAGCCCGGCGATCAGGAGGACCTTGCCGGCCGGCCGTTCGTCGGCCCCGCAGGGCAGGTGTTCGACCGCGCGCTGGCGGAGGCGCAGGTCGATCGGTCGCGGGTCTACGTCACCAACGCGGTCAAGCATTTCAAATTCGAACAGCGCGGCAAGCGGCGCATCCACAGCAAGCCCGGCATCGGCGAGATCGATGCATGCCGTTGGTGGATCGATCAGGAACGCCTGCTGGTGAAGCCGCAGGTCACCGTTGCGATGGGCGCGACCGCGGCGCGATCGCTGTTCGGGCGCACCATGACGATCGGCCGCGAACGCGGGCGCGCGATCGACCTGCCGGGCGGGGGCGTCGCGTGGATCACGGTGCATCCGAGCTATCTGCTGCGCCTGCCCGACGAGGTACAGAAGGCCGAGGAATATGCGCGGTTCGTGGACGATCTGCGCGCGGCGGCGGCGATGTTGGAGCCGGTTGGGTAGGTGAAGGCCTCGGCTTGCCGCAAATGTGCTCCCGCGAAGGCGGGAGCTCAGTACTGGGTCGCCGCCTTTGCGGGGACACAATGACCGAAGCGCAAGTCGGTAAGACCTACAACACCGCCGGATCCGGCCCGATCCGCCCGTCCGCGTCGTCCAGCGCATCGATCGCCGCGATGTCCTCGTCGTCCAGCGTCAGGTCGAGCGCTGCGAAGTTGTCGCTGAGATGCTCGGCATCCGCGGCCTTCGGGATCACCGACAGGCCGTGCGCGAGGTGCCAGGCGATCACCACCTGTGCGGCCGACCGGCCATGCTTCGCCGCCGCGGCTTCGACCGCGGGATCATGAAGCAGCGTCCCGCCCTGCCCGAGCGGGCTCCAGCTCTGCGTCACGATGCCGTGCGCCTCATGATAGGCGCGCGCCTCGCGTTGCTGGAAGCGCGGGTGGAGCTCGATCTGGTTGACCGCGGGCGTCACCCCGGTCCCGGCGACGATCGCGTCGATATGCTCGGGCAGAAAATTCGATACGCCGATCGACCGCGTCTTGCCCGCATCGCGCAGCGCGACCAGCGAGCGCCACGCATCGACATAGGCGCCTTCCGACGGTCGCGGCCAGTGGATCAAATACAGGTCGACGGCATCGACCCCGAGCAGCGCCAGACTTTCGTCCAGCGCCGCCTCGGCATCGCGGTGACGGTCGTTCCACAATTTGGTGGTCAGGAACGCCTCGCTGCCCTGCATCGCTTCGCCGACGCCGCGTTCGTTATGGTAGAAGGCGGCGGTGTCGACCAGCTCGAAGCCGAGATCGAGCCCCTTGCGTACCACCAAGGCGACCTGCGTGTCGGGGATCTGGTAGGTACCCATGCCGAGCTGCGGCATCGAGCGTCCATCGTTAAGCGTCATCTGTGTCATGCGCGGGCAAGCGCGCCAGCCGCCGCGTGGTTCCGGTGACGGTCCCCGGCCGCGCACGAAAATGCTTTCCTTGGGCGCGCCGATCACGCAAGCGCCAGTCCCATGTTCGAGAAGATCCTGGCGGCCCTGGCCACCTTCACCATCGGCGTGATCTCAAGCGGGGGTTACCTCGGCATCGCGCTGTTGATGGCGATCGAGAGTGCGTGCATCCCGCTGCCGTCCGAAATCATCATGCCGTTCGCCGGCTATCTGGTGTCGACGGGCCAGTTCAACCTGTACGCCGCCGCCACCGCGGGCGCGCTCGGCTGCAATCTCGGGTCGATCGTCGCCTATGAGGCGGGCAAGCGCGGCGGGCGGCCGTTCGTCGAACGCTGGGGCCGCTATCTGCTGATCGGCGCGGACGAGCTCGACGCGGCGGACCGGTTCTTCGCGCGGTGGGGAAGCCTCGCGGTGCTGATCGGGCGGCTGCTGCCGGTGATCCGCACCTTCATCGCGTTCCCGGCAGGCGTGGCGCGGATGCGGCTGGTGCCTTTCCACATCTACACGTTCGTGGGATCGTGGCCGTTCTGCCTCGCGCTCGCCTGGCTGGGGATGAAGCTCGGCGACAAGTGGAACAGCGATCCGCGGGTGAAGGCCGCGTTCCACCAGGCCGATCTCGCGATCGGGCTGGTGCTCGTCGCGCTGGCGGCGCTCTACATCTGGCACCGCGTCAACGGGATCAGGAAAAACCGCGCCTGACCGCAAGCGCGCGCAGATCGTCGTCGCGGGTTGGCGCGAGTTGCGCGGTGCGGCGCCGGACCGCGGCGACGATCGCCGGATCGGCCTTGTCGGGCGAACCGCTGTCGAACGGCGGCGCGGGGTCGTATTCCAGGCTGAGCTGGACCGCCTTGGCGTGCGCCTCGCCCCGCAGGATCCCGGTCAGCGTCAGCGCAAAGTCGATCCCCGCGGTCACCCCGCCGCCGGTCACGCGGTTGCGATCGACGACGACCCGCTCGGCGACCGGTTCTGCCCCGAACAGCGGCAGCATGTCGCGCTGCGCCCAGTGGCAGCCGGCGCGATAGCCGCGCAGCAGCCCGGCCGCGCCGAGGATCAGCGATCCGGTGCAGACGCTGGTCACCCACGCGGCCGAGGCGCCGACGGCCGCGACCCACGCCATCACCTCGTTGTCCGCGATCACGTCGTTGACCCCGAACCCGCCGGGTACGCACAGGATGTCCGCGCGCGACACCTCGGCGAGCGTCGCGGTCGGCAGGATCGCAAAACCGGCGTCTGTCATTACCGGATCGCGCGTCTTCCAGACGAGATCGAGCCTGGCATCACCCAGCCGCGACAGCACCTGTGCGGGGGCGGTCAGATCGAGCTGGGTGACGTTCGGGAATAGCAGGAAGGCGATGTGTAGTGGTTCGGACATGCGCGGGCTCCTTCGACGAGGGGTGCCCAGGCGCGCGGCTCGCTTCGGTCACGCTTCCCCGTGGTGATCCACAATGCGCCAGTCGCGTGACGGACGGAGGATAGGACGGGGTTTGGTGCAAGGCAATGTCGCCGCGGCTCCCTGTCCCTTGTGTCCCCGCGAAGGGGGGATCCAGTACTGCGCTCCCGCCTTCGCGGGAGCACAAGCAGCGGGGAGCGTCTCCATCATCACCACCCCGGCGAAGGCCGGGGCCCAGGTGGGAAACGATCGTGACGAGGGGCATCGCTCCGTTACAACCACCTTCCCGACTAGGCCCGGGCCTCCGCAGGGGTGGCGTATACGTTCGGGACCGAACGCCTACTGCCCCTCGCTCTGCGCCGCCTTCGCCGCCGTGTTCGCCTTGCGCGCCGCTCTCGCCTGCTGCGCGAAGCAGCCGGTCGCCCCAGCCGCGCCGACGGTGGAGCAGCTGCCGATCGAACTCACCCCGACGCCGGTATCCATCGCGCCCTGCGCGCGCGCCGCCCAGCTCTCGTTCTGGGGGGTCACCTGGAACTCGCGCAGTTCCTTCGGAACGCGAAACTGTTCTTCGGCGCCGCGTTTCTCGCAGATCACGATCTCGTTGCCGTTGGTATCGGTCGGGCAGCGTTCGTTGCCGTAGAGCACGAGCACGCCGTTGATCGGCGCGCGCTTGGCAACTTCGCCCGGGCCCTCGGCGGTCCTGACCCGCGGCGCACCCGGGAGCGCGGCCTGTTGCGCGACGGCGGCGGGAGCAGCGAGCGCGAGGGTCGCGAGTGCGGCGATCGATACGGGGACACGGATACGCATCGGCATTCCTCTCAAATCCTCTTCGCGGCGGCGATCGCCACCTTGCAGCCGAGCCGGATCAGCCCGCTCAACACCGGATAGCCGACCACGCTTTCCGCACCGGCGGAGATCGCATGGTCGCGGTGCTCGACTTCCTCCGCGCGGAAATCCGCGATCGCCGCGCTGAGTTCGGGGTCGCTGTCGCCAAGCGCGATCAGCTGTTCGCCATAATGATCGTCGATCTCGGTTTCGACCGCGGCGGTGCAGGCCATCGCCGCCTCGGGACCGAGCGCCGCAGTCACCGCGCCGAGCGCGAAGCCGGCGACGTTCCAGATCGGCTGGAGGATGGTCGGGCGGACGCCGCGCTTGACGATCATCGAATCGAAGAAGGCGCGGTGGCGTTCCTCCTGCGCGGCCATGTGGTGGATCGCGCGCGCCGCGGGGTGGCGGTCGCCGAGCACCGCGAGCTGCCCCGCATAGATGCGCGTGGCGCCATATTCGCCCGCCTGGTCGACGCGGATCATCGAATCGGTCGCGGCCTTGCGGTCGCCGGGCTTCCAGCCGTTCATCGTGATTTCCGTAGCAGCAGGAGGATCGCCGCCGCGCCCGACAGCGAGAGGATCGCGTTGAACCCGGCGAGCGACACGCCCGCGAAGGTCCATTGCGCGGCATCGCAACGCACGATGGGCGCGTTCATCAATTGGTCGAGCCGCGCCGCCGCGGTCAGGCCATCGAGCTTCGCAGTGCTGGTGCAGGCGGTGATTCCCGGCCACCAATGATATTCGACCCCGGCATGGAAGACGCCGATCGCGCCGCTTACCGCGATCAGCAACGCCGCGACGACGACCAGGACGCGCGCCTGTCCCGCCACCACGAACGCGAGCAGCGCGACGACGACCGCGGCATAATGCGGCCAGCGCTGCCAATGGCACATCTCGCACGGGTAGAGATGCCCGATCAGCTGTGTGCCCCATGCCCCGGCGAGCAACGCCGCGGGGACCAGCAGGGCGAGCAGCCGGGCGAGCCGCAGCGATGGCGTCACTTGGCCGCCGGCGTCTTCACGACGGGCTTGGTCGCCGCTGCCACCTGAGCGGCACCGCCGAGCCGCGCGACCGTCTTCAGCGCATAATAGAGCTGGAAGTCCTCGACTCCTTCCTTCTTCAGCGCCTCGGGCGTCATCGCGAAGCGCGGATCGGTCTTGACGTCTTCCTCGAGGATCTTGTCGTCCGCCTTCACCTCGTTGATGAGATGGCGGCGCAGGTCCGCCTCGCGGAACACCGGGCGCGACTTGTAGTCGGGGTCGCTGATCTGGGGCACGCGGATGTCGGGTTCGATCCCGCCCTCCTGCACCGACTTGCCCGACGGCGTGTAGTAGCGCGCGGTGGTCAGGCGCAGCGCGGTCGACGGCCCGATCGGCAGCAGCGTCTGCACCGATCCCTTGCCGAAGGTCCGCTCGCCCATCACCAGCGCGCGGTGGTGGTCCTGGAGCGCACCAGCGACGATCTCGGACGCCGACGCGGTGCCCGGATCGGTCAGCACGACGACCGGCAGGCCGTGGGCATCGTCGCCGGGCTTGGCAAAGTAGCGCTCGATATCGGTCTTCTCGCGGCCACGCTGCGACACGATCTCGCCGTGATCGAGGAACGCGTCGCTGACCGCGATCGCCTGGGTCAGCAACCCGCCGCCATTGGCGCGCAGATCGACGACATAGCCGAGCGGACGATGGCCGAGCGACTTGTCGATCGCCATGATCGCGGCGCGCGTATCGGCACCGGTATTTTCGGAAAAGGTGTTGATGTTGATGTAGCCGACATCGCCGCGAACTTCCCACTTCACCGGCTTCTGGACGATGACTTCGCGCATCATCGACAGCTCGAGCGGCTTGTCGCGCCCCGGCCGCACCAGCCCCAGCGTGATCTTGGTGCCGGGCTTGCCGCGCATCAGCCCGATCGATTCATCGAGCGTGTCGCCGTAGATCAGCTTGCCGTCGATATGCGTGATGTAGTCGCCCGATTTCACCCCGGCGCGCGCGGCGGGCGTGTCCTCCTGCGGCGCGATCACCTTGACCGCGCCATCCTCCATCGAGACGGTCAGGCCCAATCCGCCGTAAGTGCCTTCGGTCTGGATCTTCAGATTGTCGAAATCGAGCGCGTCGACATAGGAGGAATGCGGGTCGAGCGACGCCAACATGCCCTGGATCGCGCCCTTGATCAGCGTCTTGTCGTCGACCTTGTCGACATAATCCGCCTTCACCCGATTGAACACGTCGAGGAACTGGTCGAACTCGCGATAGGTGTCGGTATCGACCGCCGCCATCGCCTGCGTCGCGATCGGGATCATGATCACGCTGCCGAGCAGGGCGGTCGCGGTAAGGAGCGGGCGGGCCATCGGACTTCCTGATTACGGGATAGCGTCCATCTCTAACGCCATTGCCGCGCGGATCAAAGCAAACCGGTGCTGAACGGCGGCTGAGCGGCGGACGTCAACCCACCAACGCCGCCATGTCGATCGGCCGTCCACGTCTCCGCAACTCTACGGTGACCCGCGGCTCGTCGCCCGTCGGGGCGCGGCCGATCGGCGCCCCCATCGCGACGAGGGTGCCGACCTTGACCGCGGTCTCGCCCAGCCCCGCGATCAGGCTGGTCCAGCCGCCGCCATGATCGACGATCACGACCACGCCGTACGCACGAAACCGCCCCGCATAGCGCACGACGCCCCCCGCCGGTGCAACCACCGGCGCCGCTGGCGGGACTGCGAAGGTCAGCCCACGCGATCGCACGCCGGACGCGGAAACCTCGTCGAACCCGGTCATCAGCCGCCCACGCACCGCGAGCCGGTAGACGCCGCGCGGGGAAGTCGGCACCACGCTGCCCGCCGCCACCGGACGCGGGCGCGGTCCGCCGATCGCGGCGAGGTCGATCGCGGTGGTCGCGGCGCTGCCCTCCTCGGTCATCCGGTCGACAAGCTCGCGCGCCTGTTCGCCGAGCGCGAGCGCGCGGTCCGATTCGCCCATGGCACCCCGGCCGAGCGCGCGACTGCGCTGGCGATGCGTCGCCTCCAGCGTCGCCAATGCGACCCGATCCGCCTCCAGCTTGGAGCGGGTCCGCGCGAGCGCCGCCGCCGCCGCCGCCGCGCTCGCCTGCAACGACCGCATCCGTACGACATCGGCGCGCACTGCCGCAGTCCGCGCCCGCACCACAGGCAACGCGCTGCCGAGCACCGCCCGGACATGGACCAGATCGTCGACCGATCCCGGCTGGGCGATCGCGACCACCGTCGGCCGCCGCGCCAGCGACTGCAACGCCGCCAGCAGTCGCGCGACCGGCGCCTGCGCCCCGCCCAACCGCGCGCGCTGCACCGCCAGCCGCTGATCGACCAGCGCCGCGCGCGCCTTGGCCCCCGCCAGCTCGGCGGCGGCGGCAGTGACCCACGCGGCAAGCGAGGCTTCCTCGATCCGCGCGCGATCGGCGGCATTACGTTCGCCCGCCGCGCGTCTGGCGAGCATATCGGCGCGCGCGGCGGCGGCGCTCGCCTCGCGCTGGGCGGTCGCCAGCCTGGCGCGCTGATCCGCCGCAGACGGCACCTGTGCGCGCACGCCGATCGCGGACACGATCCCGATCACGAGCACTATCGCCCCCGCAAATACCCATCCCCGGCTCACCGCATCAGCCTTCGCGGTGATAAGGATGGTTGGCAAGGATGCTGACCGCGCGGAACAGCTGTTCGGCGAGCATCGCCCGCGCCAGCATATGTGGCCAGGTAGCGCGGCCGAAGCTCAGCAGCAGATCGGCATCGGCCCGCTCGGCGGCGTCGAAACCGTCCGCCGCACCGATCAGGAACCGCGCCTCGCGCACGCCATCGTCGCGCCATCGCCCCAGCTGCATCGCGAACGCGACGGAACCAAGCACCTCGCCGGTCTCGTCCAGCATCACGCGCTTGGTCTGCGGCTCGACGGCGGGCAGCTTGCCGCCACGATCGGGCAGCTCGGTGACCCGCGTCGGCCACGCGATCCGCTTCAGATACCGGTCGACGAGCTCCGCCTCGGGCGATCGCCCGATCCGGCCGCGCGCGACGATATGAAGCAGGATCAGGCCTGCCCCACCGTATCGATGCCGGTGCTGGTACCGGGCTGGGCGGCCGGATCGCTCGCGCCGGGCGGCGGCGGCGCGTCGCCGAACGCCCACATCCGTTCCAGGTTGTAGAAGCTGCGCACTTCCGGGCGGAACAGGTGAATGATGATGTCGCCCGCATCGACCAGCACCCAGTCGGCGGTGGGCAAACCTTCGATCCGGACGATGCGTCCGGTATCGGCCTTGATCTTCTCGGCGAGCTTCCCGGCCATCGACGCAACCTGCCGCGTCGACCGGCCCGAGGTCACGACCATGAAGTCGGCGATCGACGATTTGCCCGCGAGCGGGATCGACACGGTCTCGACCGCCTGATCGTCTTCGAGAGTGTCGAGGATCAGCTTGTGCAGCGCCTCCACCTCTTGCGGGTCGGACGCGCGAATTACGGGGGAAGGTGTCGCCAAGTTAGCTCCTGGGTTGCTGGGCCGGGTGGCTGAAACGCCGGTGCCAGTCGGGATCGGCCGCACGGGCCTGCGTTGCGGAAGTCGGGTCGGGGCGAAAGCGCAGCAGCACGAGGGCCGGCAAGCTCCACGTCGTCCAGTTCTTCGCATGGCGTGCGGGGTGTTGGAAGCGCCGCAGCCAACCCATCGCGGGTGCCGCGAGGGCCTTGTCGTCATAGCCGGGTCGCGCGACGACCGCAATCGGGATCGCACGCGCGATCCGCCGCCAGTCGCGCCAGCGGTGGAACTGGGCGAGATTGTCCGCTCCCATCAGCCACACGAACCGCGTCTTGGGGTAGCGCCGCCTGAGCGCGAGGATGGTATCGAGCGTATAGCGCGTGCCGAGCCGCGCCTCGATATCAGTCGCGCGGATCGGCGCGCGCCGCGCCATCCGCTTCGCCGACGCGAGCCGAACCGCGAGCGGCGCCATGTCGCGCGCGCCCGCCTTCAACGGATTGCCCGGCGACACCAGCCACCAAGCCTGGTCGAGATCGAGCGCGCGGATCGCCGCCAGCGTCACCCGCCGGTGCCCCCGATGCGCCGGGTTGAACGATCCCCCGAGCAGGCCGACGCGGGTCATGACGCGAACGATCGCCGCGCGCCGTGGGTGCCGATCACTTTAGGGCAACCGATCGGCGCCATCGGGATCATGTCTACGCGCATCGCGCGCGATGCCTTTCGATTATCGCGTCGATCTCGGCACCGACTTGGTCATGCGGCACCACATCTCCGCGCTCGACCGCATCGAGACCGACCCGGATGAACGCGCGCTCGCGGTCCCGGTGTCTGCACATCTGCTCGCCACCGGCGCCTCCGCCGTTCACGTCGCGCACGTTGGAAGGGCACTCAGCCCCATCAACCCCGGATCTGCCCCGTGCCGCGGCCCACCCATTTATACGTGGTCAGCCCCTCCAGCGCGACCGGCCCGCGGGCGTGCAGTCGGCCCGTCGCGATGCCGATCTCGGCGCCGAGGCCGAATTCGCCGCCGTCGGCGAACTGGGTCGATGCGTTCCAGAGGACGATCGCGCTGTCGACTTCGGCGAGGAAGCGCTCCGCTACTGCCACGTCTTCAGCAACGATCGCGTCGGTGTGGTGCGAGCCGTGCCGCGCGATGTGCGCGATCGCGTCTTCGACGCCGTCGACCAGGCGCGCCGAGGCGATCGCGTCGAGATATTCGGTGTCCCAGTCCGCGTCCTCGGCCGGCTGGAGCTCCGGCCGGATCGCGCGCAGGCCGATATCGGCGCGCACTTCGCAATCGGCGGAGACCAGCGCCGCGACCAGCGCGTCGGGATCGGGATAGTCGCGGTGGATCAGCAGCGTTTCCATCGCGCCGCACACCCCGGTCCGGCGCATCTTGGCGTCGAGCACGATCGCCCGCGCCATCGCCGGGTCCGCCGACGCATCGACATAGACATGGTTGATGCCGTCCAGATGCGCGAGCACCGGCACCCGCGCCTCGGCCTGAACGCGCGCGACCAGGCTCTTGCCGCCGCGCGGCACCAGCAGGTCGATCACCCCGTCCGCCTTCAGCATCGCGCCGACCGCGGCACGGTCGGTCGTCGGCACCAGCTGCACCGCATCCTCCGGCAAGCCTGCCTCGGTCATCGCACGCGACAGCACGGCGTGGATCGCGCGGTTGCTCGCGATCGCCTCCGATCCGCCGCGCAGGATCACCGTGTTGCCCGCCATCACGCACAGCGCCGCGGCGTCGGCGGTCACGTTGGGCCGGCTTTCGTAGACGATCCCGATCACCCCGATCGGCACCCGCACCCGCGACAGCGCCAGCCCGTTAGGGCGTTCGCGCCGGTCGATCACCTCGCCGACCGGATCGGGCAGCGCCGCCACCGCGGCGACGCCGTCGGCCATGCCCGTGACCCGATCCTCGTCGAGGCGCAAACGGTCGAGCAGCGCCGCCGACAGGCCCGCCGCTTCGCCGCGCGCCATGTCGGTCGCGTTGGCGGCGAGGATCGCGGGCGCCTCGGCCCGGATGGCGGCGGCGGCGGCGGCGAGCCCGCGCGCCTTGTCCGCGGTCGGCATCGCCGCGACGATCCGCGAGGCGGCACGGGCGCGGCGGCCGAGATCGGCGATCAGCGCGGCGGGGTCATCGGCATCGGCCATCCGCAGCCGTTATCATGCATCGCCTCTCGCGCCAACGCGCGGGCCTTGCTACCCACCGCGCATGTCGGGGGATATCGCAGCAGCCGGAGACATCATCACCGGTGCGCTCGCCGCACGCGCGGTGGAGCCGCATGCCGGGGAAGCGCACGGTCACAACACCGCCTTGTGCCTCAACTGCGGCACAAGGCTGATCGGCGCGCATTGCCATGCCTGCGGGCAGTCCGGCCATGTCCACCGCACCGTCGGCGCGATCGGGCACGAGATCGCGCACGGCGTGTTCCACTTCGAAGGGAAGATCTGGCGGACGCTGCCGATGCTCGCGTTCCGGCCGGGCGACCTCACGCGGCGCTATGTCGCGGGCGAGCGCGCGCGCTTCGTGTCGCCCCTGGCGCTGTTCCTGTTCACCGTGTTCCTGATGTTCGCGACGATCAGCGCGTTCGGCGGCGAGATGTCGGACACGATCGTCGGGCCGAACGGCGCCCAGTCGCGCAAGGACATGATCGTCCAGCGCGAGAAGGTCCGCGCGGTCCTCGCCAGGGAGGAAGCCAAGCGCGCGGCGCTGGTGAAGGCGGGCAAGCCGACCAACGATCAGGACAACGACATCGCGACGCTGCGTGCCACTATCGCGGGGTTGAACGCCGTCACCGGCGCGATGCCCGCGAAGTCCGACGAGTTCAGCTTCACCGACATGAAGACCGGTTGGGAGCGGCTCGATCACGGCATCGCGAAGGCGAACGCCAATCCCGGGCTCGCCATCTACAAGCTGCAATCGAGCGCGTATAAATACAGCTGGATCCTGATCCCGCTATCGACGCCGTTCCTGGCGCTGCTGTTCCTGTGGCGACGACGGTTCGGGCTGTACGACCACGCGATCTTCGTGACCTATTCGCTGAGCTTCATGATGCTGCTGGTGATCGCGCTGATCGTCGCGGGCGCGCTCTCGCTGGCGGAAGGGTGGATCGTGATGGCCGCGTTGCTGGTCCCGCCCATCCACATGTTCGTGCAACTGCGCGGCGCCTATTCGCTGCGCAAGCGATCGGCACTGTGGCGGACGGTCGCGCTGATCAACTTCGCCGCGTTCGTGCTGACCGCCTTCCTGGTGCTGCTGCTGCTCCGCGGCCTCACCGAATAGCTGCAGTCAGACCGCCACCAGGGTCGTCGCGGCTTGCAGGTCGACCGACACCAGCCGGCTGACGCCGCGCTCGATCATCGTCACCCCGAACAGCCGGTGCATGCGGCTCATCGTCACCGCATTGTGCGTGACGATCAGGTAGCGCGTGTCGGTCTCCTTCGTCATGCGGTCGAGCAGGTCGCAGAAACGTTCGATATTGGCATCGTCGAGCGGCGCGTCGACCTCGTCGAGTACGCAGATCGGCGCGGGATTGGTCAGGAACAGCGCGAAGATCAGCGCGACCGCGGTCAGCGCCTGTTCGCCGCCCGACAACAGCGTCAGCGACTGCAGCCGCTTGCCCGGCGGCTGAGCGAGGATCTCCAGACCCGCCTCCAACGGATCGTCCGAATCGATCAGTTCCAGATGCGCCTGCCCGCCGTCGAACAGCGCGGTGAACAAGCGCCGGAAATGCCCGTCGACCGCCTCGAACGCCGCCAGCAGACGCTGCCGCCCCTCGCGGTTCAGCGTGCCGATCGACCCGCGCAGCCGATTGACTGCCTGGCCCAGCTCGTCGCGCTCCGCGGCGTTGCCGACGCTAAGGGCTTCCAGGTCGGCAAGCTCGCGCTCGGCGACCAGATTGACCGGCCCGATCCGCTCGCGATCCGCGCTCAGCCGTTCGTGCGCCGCCGATTCGGTGCTCGGATCGCGGACCGATGCGGGGTCGAAGCCGAGCTTGCCCGGCAGCAACACCGCGGGGCATTCGAAGCGCTCGCCCGACAAGCGGCCCATCTCGACGCGGCGCAGCTCCTGGTTCTCGACGCGCGCGGTCGCCCCGGCGCGCGACTCCCGCGCGGCCGACAACGTCTCGCCGGCGCGGCGGTGTAGCTCCTCGACGGTCCGCAGCGCGGAATCCGCCTCGCGTTCGGCGCCCGCCAGCGTTTCGGCGGCCGTCCGCGCCTGGGCATGCTCGGCCTCCAGTGCGACGATCGCGGTTGCGAGCGCGGCCGGGCGATCGGCGACCGCGTCCGCCTCTTCGACCAATTGCGCGTGGCGCTTGTCCATGTCGGCGATGCGCTTGGCCGCTTCGCCCGCCCGCGCGCGCCACGATCGTGCATCGGCAAGCGCTGCCGCCAGCCGTTCGCGATCGGCCTGCACCGCGCGGTCGAGGCTGCCACGCTCGGCTCGCGCCTGCGCCACCGCGGCACGGCGCAGCTCGGCATCGCGGCCGAGCGTCGCCACCGCTTCGCCGCTCGCCCGTCCGTCGGGGAGCGCAGCGACGACCGCGGCGGCGCGCGTCAGTTCCGCCTCCGCCTCGGCATGATCCCGCGCGATCCGCGCCGCCCGCTGGTCGAGATCCGCGCGCTGCCCGGTCAGCCGTTCGAGCGAAGCGATCGCGCGTTCCTCGTCGCGCGCGGCATCGCGCCCGCTGGTCTCGGCCCGCTTCAGGTCGGCGCGCGCGCGATCGGCGGCGGCCCGTGCCGCCACGATCGTCACCTCCACCGCCGCCCGCGCCGCCTCGGCATCCGTTAGCGCCGCCTGTGCCGCCGGGCGTTCCGCGGCTAGCGCCTTTAGCCGATTAAGCCGTTCAAGCCGTTCCGCGGCTGCCGCCCCGCTCCCCTCCACGACGAACCCGTCCCATCGCCGCAGCGCGCCGTCCCGGGTGACGAGGCGCTGTCCCACCGCCAGCGCCACGCCGGTGTCCTCGTCGGTCACGAAGATCTGGGCGAGCCGCCGCGCCAATGCCGGAGGCGCCTCCACCCGGTCGGCAAGGCGGACCACGCCACCAGGCGGTGGAGGGTCGCCCGCGCGCCGCGCCTCGCCTGGCCACGCGTCCATGCCGAGCTCCAGATCGTCGCCGAGTGCCGCCGCCAGCGCACGCTCGTAACCGGGCGCAGGCGTCAGTCGGTCGAGCAGCCGCTCGCGCCCGGTGCGCTGGGTCGCGCGGGTCAGCGCGGTCATCTCGCTGTCGATCACCGCGAGCGCCGCCCGCGCCGTGGCGCGCGCAGCCTCGGCGGTATCGCGCGTCGCGATCGCGATCCGCTCGTCGCCCTCCGCCGTCGCGACGCCCGCGCGGGCTTCGTCCGCCGCACCTTGCGCCGCCGCACGCGCGGCAGCGGCCGCAT
>NZ_CAXTEM010000037.1:0-29139 GCF_964243315.1 uncultured Sphingomonas sp.
TGCCGCCTTCCGCGCTCTTCGCACGGCGGTTGCCCTCGAACGCGAACGGCTTGGTAACGACGCCGACCGTCAGGATGCCCATGTCGCGCGCCGCCTTGGCGATGACCGGAGCCGCACCGGTGCCGGTGCCCCCGCCCATGCCCGCGGCGATGAACACCATGTGCGCGCCTTCGAGCTGCTTGGCGAGGCTGTCGATCGTCTCTTCGGCGGCCGCGCGGCCGATCTCGGGACGGCTACCCGCGCCCAGGCCCTGGGTGATCTTGGTGCCGAGCTGGATGCGCTGCGGCGCGGTCGACTGCTTCAGCGCCTGCGCATCGGTGTTGGCGACCAAGAAGTCGACGCCCTGCACGTCGGCGCGCATCATGTTCGCGATCGCGTTGCCGCCGGCGCCGCCGACCCCGATCACCGCGATCCGCGGCGTGAGTTCGTCCACCTCGGGAGTAATGAATTCGATGCTCATGCCTTAGTCTCCGCCCCTCCCGGGGATAAGCTCCGGGGCCCGCTGTTAACCGTCTGCCCTAACGCTCCGTGGCGTGCCAGCCAAAACGTTCACCAGTGCCGCAAAGCGTCAATAATTCGCGCGTGCCGCCTGTATCAACTTGCGAACCATGCCGATTCCGCGTTGCCGGTGCACCGTCTGCTGGGGTGCGACCGCGCGGAGATCGATCGGGTCGGTCGCTGCGTAGAAGGCAAGCCCGGCTAGCGTCGCGAAGGCGGGGCCGCCATGCGCTTCCGGCAGGGCGGTCAATCCGCGCGGTCGCCCGATCCGCACCGACCGGCCGAGCGCCTGCTGCGCGTAATCGGCGATGCCGTTCAGCTCAGCACCGCCGCCGGTCAGCACCACCTGGCGCCCCACCGGCCCTTCGAACTTCAGCTTGGCGAGCGCCTGGCGGATCTCGCCCATCTGATGTTCCAGCCGCTGCCGGACCACGCCGATCAGCGCCGCCTTGGTGATCTGCGCGCCCTCGCTGGCGCCGTCCTCGGCCGCGATCGGCATCACCGGGATCATGTCGTGATTGTCGCGCGGCGATGCGTTCGCCGAACCGTGGACGCACTTCATCCGTTCGGCATGCTGGCGCTGCGTCCCGAACGCCGACGCGATGTCGTCGGTGATGTCCGCCGCGCCCATCGCGATCGAGGTCAGCCCGACCAGCATCCCGCCCGCGAATAGCGACACGTTGGTGATCCCCGCACCGAGTTCGACCAGCGCGACGCCGAGCTCCCGCTCCTCCTCGCTCAGGCAGGCGAGCCCGGTCGCGACCGGCGAGGCGATGATCGACTTCACCTCCAGATGCGCGGACCGCACGCACAGGTCGAGGTTGCGCACCGGCGATCCGTCCGCCGCGACGACGTGGATGTGCACGCCGAGCCGATCGGCATGCAGCCCCAGCGGCTTCTTCACCCCGGTCAGCCCGTCCAGCGTGTACAGCGCCGGCTGCGCATGCAGCACCATCCGCCCTTGCGGATCGATCGAGTTGCGCCCCGCCGCGAGCAGCGCGTCGATATCGCCCTGCTCGACCCGGTGGCCGCCAAGCTCGAATTCGACTTCGGCGACGTCGCTCACCAGCCCGCCCGCGGAGAAGCCGACCCAGACATTCTCGATGTTGATGCCCGCGATCCGCTCGGCCTGCTCGACCGCCTCGCGCACCGCGGCCTCGGTCGCGGCCATGTCGGCGATATAGCCGCGCTTCACCCCCCGGCTTTCGCGCTGCCCGGTGCCGAGCACGATCAGCTCGCCGCCGTCGCCCTTCTGCGCGATCATCGCCGACACCTTCGACGACCCGATATCGAGCGCGGTGATCAACCCTTCCGGTGCAGCCTTCGCCATAAAATCTTCCCCTGCATCAACATCATGCCCGAACTCGACGTCCGCCCCACTCGCGTCGTGCCTTACTACGGACCGGTCACCCTTCGCCAGCCGCCTGTGTCGACCCCGCCGTCATCGACGGCGCGGTCGAGGTCTCCTCGTCCGGCACCGCATGCGCCATGCTCGCCCCCGGCTTGCGCGCGACCAATTTGTTCGGATCGCGCATGTCGAACCGGATCCAGCCGCGCCCCAGCAGCGGTCGCGCCCCATCCATCTCCGCGAACTTCAGCAACGCCGCCGGCGCACCATCCTCGGGCAGCGCCAGCGTCTCGCCGCTGTCGAAGGTCAGGTCCCACCGACGGTTGCCGATCCAGGTCGCCGCCTTCACCCGTGGTCGCAGCGCCGGCGCCGCCGCCAGCAGCGTCTGATACGCCGCCTCCTGCCGATCCGCACCGGGCCCGATGACCAGCGGCAGATCGGGGATCGCCGCCGGATCGACCGGTTCGAGCAGCACGCCCGCCGCGTCGATCAGCGTCAGCCGGCCGCTGTCCTGCCACACCGCCGCCGGCGTGCGCTCGACGATGTCGACCAGCAGCGTGTCGGGCAGCCGCCGCGACACGTGCGCGTCCGCGATCCAGCCATAGCGGAGCAGCTTCTCGCGCACCGCGTCGAGATCGACCAGCGGCATCGCCCGCGATTGCTGGTCGAGCGCGACCGCATAGACCGACATCCGGTCCATCCGCTTCAAGCCCGTCACCTCGATCTGCTCGACCCGGAACCCGGCGCGTCCCGCGCCCTCGGCGATCGCGTTGCCGATCATCCCGGGCACCCCAATCCAGCTCGCCACGACCAGCGCCACGACGCCCCCCGTGCCCGTGATCGTCCACGTCGCGATCCGCCGCAGCATCGCCTCGCTGACCGGCAGCGCACCGATCATCCGGTCGAGCCGGGAGATCTTCTTGACCGGCTGCTTGCGGCGCTGCGTCGGGCGCCTGGGCGGGGAGCCGCCGCGCTTGATCGTCTTGGTCACGAGCTCATCGCCTCGTCGACGATCGCCTGGACCAGCGCGGGATAGCTCATCCCGACATGCCGCGCCTGTTCCGGCACCAGGCTCAGCGGGGTCATGCCCGGCTGGGTGTTGACCTCGAGCAGGAACAAGCCGTCCACCCCGCGCTCGTCGTCCCAGCGGAAATCGGACCGCGACGCGCCCTTGCACCCGAGCAAACGATGCGCCTCCAGCGCCAGCGACTTGCAGGCATCGGCGATCTCGTCCGGGATCTGCGCGGGAAAGACATGCTCGGTCATCCCGTCGGTGTATTTGGCGTCGTAATCGTACCAGCCGCTCTTGGGCTTCAACTCGGTCACGCCCAGCGCCCGCGTGCCCAGCACCGCCGTGGTCAGCTCGCGCCCGCGGATATACGGCTCGGCGAGCAGCTCGTCGAACTCCTGCCACGGCCCGATCACGTCGCGCCCGATCGGGCTGCCGTAATTGCCGCCCTCGGTGACGATCGCCACGCCCACCGATGATCCCTCGTTGACGGGCTTCAGCACGTAAGGCCGCTGCAACGGATCCGCCTCGTGGATCTCCGCCGACCTGACGATCCGCCCGCCGGGCATCGGGATGCCGTGCGGCACCAGCACCTGCTTGGTCAGCACTTTGTCGATCGCGATCACCGACGTCGCCAGACCGGAATGCGTGTAGCGCAGCCCCATCAGGTCCAGCAGCCCCTGCACGCTGCCATCCTCGCCCGGCGTCCCGTGCAGCGCGTTGAACACCAGATCGGGGCGCGCCTCCGCCAGCCGCGCGGCAACGTCGCGATCCATGTCGATCCGCGTAACCCGGTGCCCGAGCGACTCCAGCGCGTCGGCAACGCCCGCGCCCGACATCAGCGAAACCTCACGCTCTGCCGACCAGCCGCCCATCAAGACTGCGATGTGAAGCGGGGTCACGCCACCACCCCCACGCGCTGGATTTCCCATTCCAGCATCACACCGGATTGCGCCTTCACCTTCTCACGCACCTCTTCGCCCAACGCCTCGATCTCCGCGCTGCTCGCCGCCCCCAGGTTGAGCAGGAAATTACAATGTTTTTCGCTGACCTGCGCGTCTCCGCGCCGCAAACCGCGACAGCCGGCGGCATCGATCAGCGCCCAGGCCTTGTGCCCCGGCGGGTTCTTGAAGGTCGATCCCCCGGTCCGCGACCGCAGCGGCTGCGACGCCTCGCGCTCGGCGGCGATGCGATCCATCTCGGCACCGATCACCGCGGGCTCGCCCGGAACCCCCGCGAACACCGCCTCGACCACGATCGCGCCCGCGGGCAGGTCCGAATGCCGATAGGTATAGCCGAGCCGCGCGGCAGGCCAGCTCTCGACGCTCCCGTCGCGCAGCACGACCGTCGCTTCGACCAGGATACCGCTGGTGTCGCGCCCATAGGCCCCCGCATTCATCCGCACCGCGCCACCGACAGTGCCGGGAATGCCCCGCAGAAATTCGAGCCCCGCGACCCCGGCATCACGCGCCGCCGACGCCACGCTGATCCCCATCACCCCGCCACCCGCACGCACCCGGCCGTCCTCGACCGACACCTTCGCCATCGCCTTGGGCAAGCGCACCACCACACCCGGCACCCCGCCGTCGCGGACGATGAGGTTCGATCCGACGCCGATCGGCAGCACCGCCGTGGTAGGATCCAGATCACGGAGGAAGGCGGAGAGGTCGTCGACGCTATCCGGCCGTACCAGCCACTCCGCCGGCCCACCCGTCCGGAACCAGATGAAAGACGCGAGCGAGCCCCCGGCGTCGACCGTGACTCCCCTCCCGCTCGCGGGAGGGGCTGGGGGAGGGCTTGTCATGTCACCGCCCGCACGCCCCACAACAGGCCCTCCCCCGACCCCTCCCGCAAGCGGGAGGGGAGAAGATGCGCGCACGTTCACGTCGTCACCTCAACGCGCCGCGCCTCGATCGCGTCCGCCAGCCCGGCCGCCCAGCGCGTGATGTCGCCCGCACCCAGGCACACGACCATGTCGCCCGCCTGCACCGTCGTCGCCAGTTCGTCCGCCAGCGCCTCGGCATCGGTGACCACCGCGACCGAACGATGCCCCCGGCGCTTCAGCCCCTCGACCAACGCTGCGGCATCGACGCCCTCGATCGGCATCTCGCCCGCGGCATAGACCGGGGTCACCAGCACCCGGTCGGCGTCGTTGAACGCGGTCTGGAACTCCTCCATCAGATTGCCGAGCCGGGTGAAGCGATGCGGCTGGACCACCGCGATCACCCGTCCCTGCACGCCCTCGCGCGCCGCAGCCAAGACGGCGCGGATCTCGACCGGATGGTGCCCGTAATCGTCGATGATCGTCGCGACGCCGCCGTCGACCGCGACCTCGCCGACCTTGGTGAAGCGCCGCTTGACCCCGCCGAACTTGGCGAACCCCTGCTGGATCGTCGCATCGTCGATCCCCAGTTCCAGCGCCACGCCGATCGCCGCCAGCGCGTTCTCGACATTGTGGCGCCCCGGCATCGGCAGCTCGATGCCCTCGATCGACCGCGTGCTGCCGTCGCGGCTGCGGATGATCGTCTCGAACCGGTTGCCGCCCGGAAACGGCACGACATTGACCCCGCGCACGTCGGCCTGCGCGGAGAAGCCATAGGTGACGACACGTCGATCACGGACCCGCGACAGGATGTTCTGCACCTCGGGATGGTCGAGGCACAGCAACGCCGCGCCATAGAAGGGCACGTTCTCGATGAACGCGACGAACGCGTCCTTCACCGCATCGAACGATCCGTAGTGATCGAGATGTTCGGGATCGATGTTGGTAACCACCGCGATCGTGCCGTCGAGCCGCAGGAAGCTGCCGTCGCTCTCGTCCGCCTCGACCACCATCCAGTCCGACGCGCCCAAGCGCGCGTTCGATCCGTAGCTGTTGATGATCCCGCCGTTGATCACGGTCGGATCGATGCCGCCCGCATCGAGCAGCGCCGCGACCATCGACGTCGTGGTAGTCTTGCCATGCGTTCCGGCCACGGCGACCGTCGATTTCAGCCGCATCAGCTCCGCGAGCATTTCCGCGCGGCGCACCACCGGGATGCGGCGTTCCAGCGCCGCCTCGACCTCGGGATTGGACCGGGTGATCGCGGTCGACGTCACCACCACCGCCGCATCGCCCAGATTCTCGGCGCGATGACCGATCGCCACCGCGATCCCCTTCGCGCGCAGCCCCTGCACGACATAGCCCTCGGCGACATCGGAACCCTGCACCGCATAGCCGAGGTTCTTCATCACCTCGGCGATCCCGGACATGCCGATCCCGCCGATCCCGACGAAGTGGATCGTCCCGATATCGGTTGCGACGCCCTTCACGACCCGATTCCTCCCCGCGCGGCGGGGAGGGGGACCATGCCGCAGGCATGGTGGAGGGGGCTCTCCACGAGAGCCACCGTCAGCGGCAACCCCCCACCACCATTCGCTGCGCGAACGGTCCCCCTCCCAGGCACGGGGAGGATCAAGAATGCCGCCATCATGCGAATGCCGCCTTCTTCTGCGGGATGCCCACCGGCAATCGCGCGAGCGGCGCGTCGAGGCTCTCGACCAGATCCGCCAGATCCCCCACCGCATCGGGACGCCCGACGCTCTTCGCCCGCCCCGCCGCATTCTCCAGCGCGACCGGATCGAGCCCCAGCTTCTGCATCTGCTTGGCGAGTTCTATCGCCGTGAAGTCGCCCTGCGCGATCGTCCGCGCGCCGCCCGCTCTGGTGATCTCGCGCGCATTCACCGTCTGGTGGTCGTCGGTCGCGCTCGGCAACGGCACCAGGATCGCGGGCCGGCCCGCCGCGGTCAGTTCCGCGATCGTCGATGCACCCGCCCGCGCGATCACCAGATGCGCCCACGCCAGTTGCTCGGGCAGGTCGGGCAGATACGTCGCGAGATCCGCCGCGATCTGGTGCCGCGCATAGCTTGCCCGGCAGGTGTCGATATCCTCCACGCGCGCCTGGTGCGTCACCTGCAGCCGGCGCCGAAACGACACCGGCAGCATCGCGAGGCCGTCGGGCACGACCTGCGACAACACGCTCGCGCCCTGGCTGCCGCCGGTGACCAGCACGCGGAAGATGCCGTCCTCCTCTAACAGCGGATAGGCCTTGGCGCGCAGCCGCAGCACCGCCTCGCGCACCGGATTGCCGACCAGATGCGTCCGGCTCGCCAGCTTGGGCGCGAGCCGCTCGGTCTGCGCATAGGACGTCGCGATGGCGTCGACCCGGCGCGACACCAGCCGGTTGACCCGGCCGAGCACCGCATTCTGTTCGTGCACCGCGGTCGGGATGCCCTCGGCGAAGGCGGCCAGCAGCGCGGGCATCGCCGGATAGCCGCCGAAGCCGATCACCGCGGCGGGCTTGAAGTTGCGGTACAGCTCGCGCGCCATTGCCCGCCCGCGCGCCATCTCGCGCACGGCGCCTAACCAGCCTTGCGGCCGCTTCACCTGGAATCGTCCCGCAGGCAGGACATGGGTCTGCACCCCGTCGAACAGCCCCGGAAACCGCACCCCGCGCGCGTCGCTGACCAGCGCCACGCGGTGGCCGCGCCGCATCAGCTCTTCGGCCAGTGCCGCCGCGGGCACCATGTGCCCCCCGGTGCCGCCCGCGGCGAGGACGTAATGCTTGCCCATTACCCGCCCCATTTCACGACATAAGGCGACCGCGTCAGGAACGGGTTGCGCCGCGTGAACGCCAGCAGCAGCCCCATGCCGATCGACAGCGCGATCATCGACGATCCGCCATAGCTGATGAACGGCAGCGTCATGCCCTTGGACGGCGCCAGCCCGGTATTCACCGCCATCGACACCAAAGCCTGCGCGCCGAACTGAACCGCCAGCCCCGACGCGGCGAGCAGCTTGAACTCGTCCTGCTCGTCGAGCAGCTTGACGAACACCCGAACCACGATCGCCAGGAACACCAGTGCGATGATCGCGCACGCGATCAGCCCGAATTCTTCGCCGATCACAGAGAAGATATAATCGGTATGCGCCTCGGGCAGGCCGAACTTGGCGGTGCCGCCGCCCGGCCCGGTGCCGGTCCAGCCGCCCGCAGTCAGCGTCGAATGCGCGGCGTTGGTCTGGAAGTGATCGCCCGCGCCCTCGCCCTCGATGCCGGGGAACAGGAACGCATCGATCCGGCGCCGCGCGACGCCGTAGAACATATAGGCCGCGATCAGCCCCGCCGGCACCATCGCCACCAGCCCGACCAGCACCCGCGTCTGCGTCCCCGCGATCATCAGCAGCGCCATCCACACCGTGCAGAAGATGATCGTCTGCCCGAAATCGGGCTGCAGCATCAGCATGCCGCCGACCATCACCGTCATCCCACCGGTGATCAGCACCGTCGGCAGTTCCTGTTCCTTCGATTTCAGCGACAACACCCACGCCACCGCGACGATGAACAACGGCTTCAGGAACTCGGACGGCTGGAACTGCGCGAAGCTGACGCCCAGCCAGCGCCGCGCGCCGTTGACTTCGACGCCCACGAACGGGGTAGCCGCGAGCATCACCGCGAACGCCGCCGCGCCGATCAGCGCGAAACGCCGCGCGGTCGCGACCGGCAGCATCGACACGCCGAACAACACCGGCAACGACACCCCGACCCACATCAACTGTCGCCAGAAATAATAGAGCGGCGCGATCTTGTGGTGCTCGCCCGAATAGCGAACCGCGCTCGCCGGCGATGCGGCGGCGACCGCGATCAGCCCGATCGCGATCAGGAACAGCGTCAACAGCAGGAGCATCCGGTCGATGTCCCAGAACCAGGTGCCGAGCGCCGACCGGTCGCCGCGCCCGCCGCGCCGCTTCACGTTGGCGATCAGTCCGGCATTGCGGACGTCGGTCATCTAAGCGCCTCCACCGCCGCGCGAAACGCGGCCCCGCGCTCCTCATAGTCGCGATATTGGTCGAAGCTAGCACAAGCAGGCGACAGCAGCACGACATCGCCCGCGACCGCGTTTTCAGTGGCATGCGCGACCGCCGCGTCGAGCGTTTTCGCCTCTTCGACCGCGACCTTGCCGTCCAGCACCGCCGCGAACCGCGACCCCGCCTCGCCGATCGTGTAGGCGCGGACGACGTTGCCAAAATGCGCCACGCAGGCGTCGAGATCGTCGCCCTTCGCCCGCCCGCCCAGGATCCAGTGGATCCGCGGATAGGCCGCGAGCGCAGGCGCGGTGCTGTCGGGGTTGGTCGCCTTGCTGTCGTTGACGTAGGTCACGCCGCCGATCGTCGCGACCCGCTCCATCCGGTGCGGCAAGCCGGCGAACGTCGCGAGCCCACGGTCGATCGCCGCCTCGTTTAGCCCGAGCGCCTTCGCGACCGCGATCGCCGCCAGCACGTTCTGCGCATTGTGCGGCCCCTGCAACGCCGGCCAGCGCGATTGATCCAGGCAGACGCCCGGCGCGATCTTGGTGAGGTGCTCGCCCCGCGTCGACAGGCTCCGCGCGATCGCCGCACTAGGCGCGTCGCCGATCGCGATTACCGCCTCGTGCGCCGCAGACTGCATCGCGAACAGCCGCGCTTTGGACGCTGCATACGCCTCGAACCCGTCATAGCGGTCGAGATGATCCGGCGTGACGTTCAGCAGCACCGCGACCTCGCAATCGAGCGTGTGCGTCAGGTCGATCTGGTAGCTCGACAGTTCGAGCACATAGACGCCGCCTTCGGGCAAGGGTGCCTGCCCCAGGACCGGGAGTCCGATGTTCCCACCCATCAACGTCGGCACCCCCGCGGTCTCCAGCAGGTGATGGACCAGCGCCGTCGTGGTCGACTTGCCGTTGGTCCCGGTGATCCCGACGACCTTGTGCGCGGGCAGATCGCGGCGCGCCTGCGCGAACAGCTCGATGTCGCCGATGATCGGGATCCTCGCGGTGCGCGCCTCTGCGGCGAGCGGGTGCGTGTTCAGCGGAACGCCCGGAGAGACGACGAACGCGTCGAATTTTTGGAGGTCGCCAAACTCCGAAACGTGCAATTCCTCCCCGGCACGGGGAGGGGGACCATCCAAAGGATGGTGGATGGGGCCCTCCACGGGCGATATCGCTAGAGGATAGACCCCTCCACCAGCTTCGCTGGTCCCCCTCCCCGTACCGGGGAGGATCGCCTCGCGCTTCTCCAGGTCCGAATCCCAAGCCACCACTCGCGCACCCGCAGCCAGCAGCGCCCGCACTGTCGCCACCCCCGACCGCGCCAACCCCAGCACCGCGAAGCGCTTGCCCGCCCAATCCCGGGCGACGATCACCGCAGCTTCAACGTCGACAGGCCGGCCAGCGCCAGCACCAGCGCGATGATCCAGAACCGGATTACCACGGTCGGTTCGCTCCAGCCGAGTTGTTCGAAATGATGGTGGATCGGCGCCATCCGGAACACCCTCTTGCCGGTGCGCTTGTAGAAGAACACCTGGATGATCACCGACATCGCCTCGACCACGAACAGCCCGCCGATGATCCCCAGCACGATCTCGTGATGCGCGACCACCGCGATCGTGCCGAGCGCGCCGCCGAGCGCGAGGCTGCCGGTATCGCCCATGAAAACCGCCGCCGGCGGCGCGTTGAACCACAGGAACGCGAGCCCCGCCCCCACCACCGCGCCGCAGAAGATCGCGAGTTCGCCCGCGCGCGGCACATGCGGAATGCCGAGATAGTCCGCGAACTTCACGTTACCCGCGAGGTAGACGATGACCATGAACGCGACGCTGGCGATGATCACCGGCATCGTCGCCAGTCCGTCCAGCCCGTCGGTCAGGTTCACCGCGTTGCCGAACGCGACGATCGTGAACGCCGCGAACACCGGATAGAACCAGCCGAGATCGAGATACAGCCGCTGGGTGAACGGGAAATAGAGATGCGGGCCGTTCTGCGACATGATGATCGTCGCCGCGATCCCCGCGATCGCGAACTCCAGCAACAGCCGCACGCGCCCCGACACGCCGGCGCTGCTCGCTTTCCGGACCTTGTCGTAATCGTCCATGAACCCGATCGCGCCGAACCCGAGGGTCACGAACAGGCACGCCCAGACATAGGGGTTGGACAGGTCCATCCAGATCAGGATCGCAAGGCTCATGCTGGTCAGGATCATCAGCCCGCCCATCGTCGGCGTACCGCGCTTGGCGAGGTGCGTCTGCGGCCCGTCGGCGCGGATCGGCTGGCCCTTGCCCTGGCGCAGCCGCAGCCAGCCGATGAAGCGCGGCCCGATGATCAGCCCGATCATCAGCGCGGTCGCCACCGCCGCGCCGGTCCGGAACGACTGATAACGGATGAGATTGAGCAGCCCCTGAAAGCCCAGATGCTCGGCGATCCAGTACAGCATCTATGTCTTTCTGCCCCCAAGCCGCGCGATCAGGCGCGACAGGCCAATTCCGTTCGAACCCTTGACGAGCACCGCGTCACCGGGCGCCAGCACCGTGTCGAGCCGGTCGATCGCCGCCGCGGCGTCGGGCACATGGACGACATCGATCCGTCCCTCAAGCCTTTGCGCCAGCGCGCCCATCGCTTCACCGACGAGCAGCACCGAATCGACGCGTGCCGCCACGATCGGCTCCGCCAGCGCGGCATGATAGTCGGCGGACGCGGTGCCGAGTTCGAGCATGTCGCCGAGCACCGCGACGTGGCGCCCCTTCTCCTCCGCCAGCACGGCGAGCGTCGCGCGCATCGCCAGCGGGCTCGCATTGTAGCTTTCGTCGATCACCAGTGCCTCGCCACCCGGGACCTTCGCCATGAACCGCGCCCCGCGACCCGCCATCCCGCCGAGCTCCGCCAGCGCGAGGCCGGCGAGACCAAGGTCGGCGCCAGCAGCGTCGACCGCCGCGAGCACCGCGAGCGCGTTCGACACCCAATGGGCGCCCGGCTGACCAAGCGTAAACGACAGCTCGCGCGCACCGACCCGCGCGGTGACGTAGCTGCCGCCGGTCTGCACCCGCATTACCTCGACCGCGCGGACGTCGGCGTCCTTGGCAGTTCCGAACGTCACCACCTGCGCGCCGTTCGCCTGCGCCGCGGCGGTCAGCAGATCGCGGTGCACGCTGTCCGCGGGCACGATCGCGGTGCCGCCCGGCTCCAGCCCCTGGAAGATCTCCGCCTTCGCCTCGGCGATCGCGGCTTCGTCGGCGAAGAACTCCATGTGCACCGGCGCGATCGCCGTCACCACCGCGATGTGCGGTCGCACCATCCGCGTCAGCGCCGCCAGCTCGCCGGCATGGTTCATCCCCATCTCGAACACCGCGAAACGCGTGTCCCGCGGCATCCGCGCGAGGCTCAGCGGCACCCCGACATGGTTGTTGTAGCTCTTGACCGACCGATGCACCGCGCCCGGACGCCCCCGATCGAGCGCCGCGAACAAGGCTTCCTTGGCGCTGGTCTTGCCTACCGAGCCGGTCACCCCGACGATCGTCGCGCCCGAGCGCGCCCGGCTGGCGACACCCAGCGCATCGAGCGCCGCGGCCGTGTCCGCGACCAGCACATGCGGCTGCGCGATCGGCCGGCCGACGATCGCCCCCGCCGCACCCTGCGAAAAGGCCTGGTCGACGAAGCGATGCCCGTCAGTAGCCTCGCCCGAGAGCGCAACGAACAGATCGCCAGGCCCGACCTCACGACTATCGAACGCCACGCCCTCGACGACGAACG
Source organism: uncultured Sphingomonas sp. (assembly GCF_964243315.1). Classification (GTDB taxonomy): domain Bacteria; phylum Pseudomonadota; class Alphaproteobacteria; order Sphingomonadales; family Sphingomonadaceae; genus Sphingomonas. The sequence continues at coordinate 12,453 of NZ_CAXTEM010000037.1, forward strand.
CACCGGACGCGACGCCACCCGTAGCCGCGGCGATCTCGTCGGAGGTCCACAACGAAGCGGTCACGGGCACAGCTTCCGTGATTCACGCGAAGGCGCGAAGGCGCACAGATGACTCACGCGGAGACACGGAGACGCGGAGAATGAGGGAGCGATAAGCCTGCGGCGCAGCCTCTTACCTCCGCGCCTCCGCGCCTCCGCGCGAAACCCCTTCTTCATCGCGCCTTCGCGCCTTCGCGTGAACCATAGCCTCACGCCACGCACTCCCGCGCCACCGCGACATCGTCGAACGGCAGCACCAGATCGCCGACGACCTGACCCTGTTCGTGGCCCTTGCCCGCGATCAGCACGATATCCTGCGTGCCCGCGCCCCGCACCGCCGCTGCGATCGCCTCGCGCCGGTCACCGATCTCCATCGCTGCCTTCGCGCCCTTCAGCACCTCGGCGCGGATCGCCGCCGGATCCTCGCTGCGCGGATTGTCGTCGGTGACGATCACCCGGTCCGCTTGCGTGACCGCGACCTGGCCCATTGCCTCGCGCTTGCCGCGGTCGCGGTCGCCGCCCGCGCCGAACACCACGATCAGCCGTCCCGCCGCATGCGGCTTCAGCGCCGCGATCGCGGCTTCGAGCGCGTCGGGGGTATGCGCGTAATCGACATAGACCGGCGCACCCGTCCGCGTGATCACCGCGCGTTCCAGCCGCCCGCGCACCGGCTGCAACCGCGACAGCGCCGCCAGCGTCGCCTTCACCTCGCCCCCGGTCGCGATCACCAATCCGGCTGCGACTAGCGCGTTCGCGGCCTGGTACGCGCCGATCAGCGGCAGTTGCACCTGGTGCGTCGCGCCCTCCACCTCGATCGTCAGTCCCTGCCCGAGCAGCGTCGGGTCGCGACCGACCAGCCGCAACGTCTCGCCGCGCTCGCCGATCGTGATCAGCTTATTGCCTCGCGCCCGCGCCAGGTCGATCACCCGCGCCGCCTCGCGGTCGTCGGCCCACACCACCGCGGTGCCGTCGTGGCTGAGCACTTCCGAGAACAGCCGCAGCTTCGCGGTGAGATACGCCGCCATGTCGCCATGGTAGTCGAGATGATCGCGGCTCAGGTTGGTGAACGCCGCCGCTGCAACGCTCAACCCCTCGGTACGATATTGCGACAAGCCGTGGCTCGATGCCTCGAACGCGACATGCGTGACGCCCTCGCGCGCCAGCCCGGCGACGTTCGACAGGAAGGTGACGACATCGGGCGTGGTCAGCCCGGTGGTGACGCGATCGTCCGCCGTGGTCACGCCGAGTGTCCCGATCGACGCCGCGTTGTGCCCGGCCATCCGCCAGATCTGCCGCGTCATCTCGACGCAGGACGTCTTGCCGTTGGTCCCGGTCACCGCGACGACCGTCTCCGGAAACGGCGCGAAATAGGCTGCGGCCAGTCGCGCGAACCGCTCGCGCGGGTTGTCGTCGGCAATGTAGGTGGCGCCCGCGATCGCCAGCCCCGGCCGTGCGACGATCGCGACCGCGCCGGACCTGATCGCCTCGGCGATATAGTCCTCGCCGTTCACCCGCGCGCCCTGGAACGCGCCGAAGATCGTTCCCGGCGCGACCTTGCGGTGATCGATCGCGAATCCGGTGATCGCCGCGTCTTCGTTGCCACCGGTCAACGCGCGCAGCTTCATCGCGCGCTCCTCACCTGCCGCGGCTTGCTGGCGCTGCTCACTGGCCGGTCGGCTGCTTGATGCTGGGATCCTGCCACAGCGTCGGCAGGATGTCGGACACGTCGATGTCGCGCTGCTCGTCCGGAACCACACCCAGCATCGCGCCCACCCGCGAGATCGTGCGTCCGACGACCGGCGCGGCGTTCCACGCTGCGGTCTTCCACCCGCCCGTCTCCTTGGTTCCCTTCGGCGAATCGAGCATCGCCAGCACGACGTAGCGCGGCCCGTCCATCGGGAACGCCGCCGCGAAGGTCGCGACGTTGCGCGACCGGTCATATCCGCCCGCCACGGCCGCCTCGGCCGTACCCGTCTTGCCGCCGACCCGGTAACCCGGCGCATTGCCCTTGCGACCGGTGCCGCGCATCACGATCAGCCGCAGCATCTGGCGCATCCGCGCGCTGGTCTGCTCGCTGATCACCCGGCGGCCCGCAGGCGCGTGGCCGGGCGCGACCTTCAACAGCGTCGCCGGCCGCCAGATCCCGCCATTGACGAGCGCGGCATAGGCATTGGCGAGGTGCAGCGGGGTCACCGCGATGCCGTGCCCATAGGCGGTGGTCATCGTCGTCGTGCGCGCCCAATAGGTCGGCATCAGCGGTCGACCCTTCTCGCGCAGCTCGATGTCGGGCTTGGTGTCGAAGCCCAGCTTGCGGAACATCGCCTGCATCCGCTGCGGCCCGATCTCGTCGGCGACGCGCGCGGTGGCGATGTTGGACGAATAGATCAGCGTCTCGGCCATGTTCAGCCAGCGCTTGGGATCGCCGCGCTCGTCATGAATGGTGTAGCCGCCGACCTTCAGCGGGTGGGTCGCATCGAACCGCCGCGCCATCGACGTGACGACGCCGGTGTCCATCGCGGTCGCCATGGTGATCGGCTTGAAGGTCGATCCCAGTTCGAACACGCTCTGCGTGGTGATGTTGCGCAGCTCTTCGCTGCCCGCCATGCCGACGCGATTGGGGTTGAAGGTGGGCAGCGAAACCATCGCGATCACTTCGCCCGTGCGCACGTCGAGCACGATCCCGCCGGCACCGCGCGCCGAGAAGGTCCCCATTGCCCGCCCGAGTTCGCTCTCCAGCGCCGCCTGGACGCGGGCGTCGAGCGAAAGCGCGACCGGCTTGCCCGCTTGTGTCGGATCGAGCAGCTGCTGGTCGAGCACCCGCTCCATCCCCGACATGCCGTGCCCGTCGGTGGACAGGAAGCCGAGCGCGTGCGCGGCCATCGTCGATTGTGGGTAGAGCCGCTGGGTTTCGCGCGCGAACACGATCGCGGGCTCGCCGATGGCGTTGACCTGCTCGACCAGCGCCGGCGACGCGCGCCGCTGCAGATAGGCGAAGTTCACCTTGCGGGTCAGCAGGTCGTAATAATGGGCCTGGTCGCCGCCTTCGGGCATCAGCGCCGACAGCCTCGCGGCGATGTCCATCGGATCGCCGATCAGCTTCTTCGGGTGGATCGCGATCGTCCAGCTGTCGATCGTCCGCGCCAGCGGCGCGCCGTTGCGATCGACGATGTCGCCCCGCGAGGCGAGCGTCGCGATGCGCGTCGTCGCTTCGGCGCCGGAGGTGATCGCGAGCATGCCGAGCCGCATGATCACCAGCAGCACCGCCGCCGCGAACAACAGCATCAGCATCATCAGGCGCGTATGTGCCGTGGCGACCAGCGCATAGCGCTGGCCGGCGGTCCGCCGTGTCGGCACTGGGCGGGCCACCATGACGGTCACCGCAGGCGAGCCTCGCTACGCGCGTTCTTCAGGATGTCGCCCAGCGTGTTGTCCGACAGCAGCTTGCGATCGAGCATCGCGACCGCCTGCGGACGTACCTTGGCGACCGCATCGCGACCGCGCGTCGCGTCGTTCAGCTTGGCGATCATCGGCGCGCTCCGCTCGACCGCGGCGATCTTGAACACAGCGGGCTTGGCGAGCGGCATCGCGGCGGCAACCTGAACGATCTGCGGGGTCGTCGCCTGCGCCGGGGCGGGCGTGGCGCTCGGCGCCGCGGTCGGCAGCGACGGCACCACCAGCGCGGCGGTCTGCACGCCGGGCTGGCCCGGCAGCGCGACCTGGTTGACGTCGATTGACGCCAGCGCCGATTCGCTCGCGACGAACTGCGCCGCGGTGGGCGACGCCAGCGCCAGCGTGTCGCCGTTCCACTTTTCGAGCTGCGCCAGATTGGCGCGCGTATCGAACTCGGTCTCGAGCGCGCGGATGTCGCGCTCGGCGAGGTGGATACGGGCGTTGAGGCCGTCGAGCTTCTTGCGCTCGGACGCGACCTGCAGCGAGATCAGGTAGAACCCGAGCACGATCGCGACGCATGCCGCGAACCACCCGATCCCCTTGAAACGATACGCCGCCGTCATGCCACTGCCTCCTGATGCCAAGCGGGCGCCGCCGTCCGCTCTGCCGTTCGTAATGTCGCCGATCGCGCGCGCGGGTTGCGCGCCACTTCTGCCTCGCCCGCACGCACGCCGCGGCCAACCTTGGCGAAGCTCGGCGCGGTTGCCGTGCCGGTCTGCGGCAGGTGCCGCGATCCGCCCGGCGTCGCGCCCGACCGCTCGCGCAGGAACCGCTTCACCATCCGGTCCTCGAGGCTGTGGAAGGTCACCACCGCCAGCCGACCACCGGGCTTCAGGATCCGCTCCGCCGCCGCAAGGCCATCCGCCAGCTCGCCGAGTTCGCGGTTCACATGGATGCGGATCGCCTGGAACGCGCGAGTCGCAGGATCCTTCTTGTCGTGCGGCTTGTGGCCGAGCGCCTTGCGCACGACCCGAGCGAGCTCGCCGGTCCGGGTCAGCGGCCGCGCAGCGACGATCGCGCGCGCTACCCGGCGCGATTTCGGCTCGTCGCCATAGTGATAGAGCACGTCCGCGATTTCGCTCTCGTCGGCCTCGTTGACGAAATCGGCAGCGCTCAGCCCTTCCTGGCTCATCCGCATGTCGAGCGGACCGTCCGCCTGGAACGAGAAGCCGCGACCGGCCTGATCGAGCTGCATCGACGACACCCCGATATCCATCGTGACACCATCCACCGGCGCCTCCACGATCTGATCCATGGTCGAAAAATCCGCTTGGATCAACGTGATGCCTTCATCGGCCGCGGCCCGACCGGCGGCGATCGAATCGGGATCGCGATCGAGCGCGATGACCCGCGCGCCGCGCGACAGCAGCGCCCGCGTGTAGCCGCCTGCCCCGAAGGTCGCGTCGATCATCGTGTCGCCGGGGGCCGGCGCCAGCGCGGCGACCACCTCGTCGAGCAACACCGGGATGTGCGGCGCGTCCGCAGGAACCGGGCTCACAGCGCGATCCCCTTTTCCTGGCAGAAGAAGCGGCATGCCGCCGCCATCCGGGAATCCTTCGCCTGGGTCGCCAGCAGCGTCTTCGGATCCCAGATCTCGATCGTGTCGAACATGCCCCAGAAGAACGCGTGCTCGCCGATCCCGGCATGGAAGCGCGGGTAGCCGGGCATGATGAAGCGTCCGGATCCGTCGAACGGCACCGCTTCGCCGTTCGCGCCGTTGCGCATGATGTTGGGATCGACCTTGCCGTCCTCGCCGCGCGACAGTTCGAGACGATGTTTCAGCTCGGCCTTCAGCGTCGCGACATAGGCGGGATCGTAGGCGACGAGGCAAGGCTGGTCCTCGTGTGCGGCGATGACGATGGTGCCGCCATCCTTGCCGTCGGCGCGGGGGCTGTTCTGGGCGAGCGTGGCGCGGAGCGCGTTCGGAATAGCGACCCGGCCCTTGTCGTCGACAAGAGCGATACCGCTACCCTGATAGTCGCCCCTTTCCGTCACGCCGCACCTCGCCCCGGGCACGCACGATCGACCACCTCGAACCGCAACCATCGTCGCGATCCGACCCTTGCTCACGCAAATGGTAGAACGTGCCCCTTGTCGATCCTGCGTAACTCAGCAGGACCCGGGACACAACGGGATATTTGGGGACGGATGGGGAAATCGAACCCGGATCGGGGCTAATCCGGGTGGATCATGGCCTTGCCCTTACGTCGAAACCGGGCACGAACGGCCCGTCGCACGCGCGCTGCACGCGTGCGGGGATGTCCATCCCCTGAAATCCCCGAAACGACGTGTAATCGATCAATGCCGTGCGGCCGCGTGGCTGTTGCTCTCGCTGGTGCTCGGCGTGATCCCGAGCTCCGCCAACGGTTCACCGGTCGATGCCGCGTCGGCGGCGTTAATCGAGGCGATGTTGGCGACGACGTCGGCGCGCGCCGATCCTGCCGCGCCGATCGGCCGCTCCCGCGTCGCGGTGCCGATGATCGCACTCGCCAGCACGATGAGCAGGACCACCGCCGCGAGGCCGACCATGCCGACCTTCACGCGCTGCGACGTCTGGGAGGGTTCGCGAACCACCTTCATCTTGTCGCGCAATCGTATCGCACTATCCCGCATGTGTCGATTCGGTCCTATTCCAGGCCCTTCTGCGCGCGCCACGCCGGATCGTACAAGCTCGACAGATAGCGGAACCCGGTGTCGCACAGGATCGTCGCGACCCGCTTGCCCGGCCCTAGCTGACGGGCGAGCGCCACTGCGCCGGCGACGTTGATCCCCGACGACAGGCCGAGGCACAGCCCCTCCTCGTCAAGCAGCCGCCGCACCCAATGATACCCCTCGACGTCCGAAATGCGGAACTGCGTATCGATCGGCGCGCCTTCCAGATTGGCGGTGATCCGGCCCTGCCCGATGCCTTCGGCAACCGACGATCCCTCCGCCTTCAGCTCGCCATGCGCATAATAGCCGTAGAGCGCCGCCCCGTGCGGATCGGAAAGCGCGATGCAGACGCCCTCGTCCTTCGCCTTCAGTCCCATGCCCACGCCCGCGATCGTGCCGCCGGTCCCCGCCGCGCAGGTGAAGCCGTCGATCCGCCCGTCCATCTGCGCCCAGATCTCCTCCGCGGTGCCGGTGATGTGCGCTCGGCGATTGGCGATGTTGTCGAACTGGTTCGCCCACACCGCGCCCGGCGTCTCCTCCGCGATCCGCCGCGAGGTGTGAACGAAGTGACATGGCGAGGAAAACGGCGCCGCCGGCACCAGCACCAGCTCCGCCCCCAGCGCGCGCAGCGTGTCCATCTTCTCGCGGCTCTGCGTCTCGGGCATGACGATCGTGGTGCGATAGCCCTTGGCGTTGGCGACCAGCGCCAGCCCGATCCCGGTGTTGCCCGCAGTTCCCTCGACGATCGTTCCGCCGGGACGGAGCAGCCCGCGCTCCTCAGCATCCTCGACGATCGACAGCGCCGCGCGATCCTTCACCGACGCGCCGGGATTGGTGAACTCGCACTTGCCGAAGATGTCGCCACCCGCAGCCTCGCTGGGCCCTTTCAGCCGGACGAGCGGCGTGTTGCCGATGAGTGATAACGTGTCGGGAGTTGTAGCCATCCCAACCAGATGGTGCAGCCCGTCGCGCGGGGCAAGCAACGGAAGGTTGGTCGCTCCCAAGTTCGGTTCGCAAACACCTTCTCACCCGCCGCCCCCCACGCTAACGCCACCGCGCATGGCGGAGAATTCGAGTGATCCAGATAAAGAACCGGTTGCGTCAGCTTCGCCGCAAGTTGCTCGGGCCGCAGGGCCCGGTCGACCGGTTCGGCCCGAAGGCGGGTTCCCCCGCCCCGGCAGGCGGGCCGCGCTCGCGCATCCTGCTGATCAACCAGGATCACGACCTCGCCCAGACCCAGTTCCACGCATTCAAGCGCTTCGAAGCGCGCTTTGCGGCGCAGGGCTTCAGCTTCACCAGCGTCACCTATGACAAGATCGTCGCGGGCGCTGCCGTGCCGCAAGCCGACGCAGTGTTCGTGCAATCGGGCTACGAGCCGATCGAAGGCGAACTCGAGAACGTCCTGTCACGGGTCAGGCGCGCCAACCCGACGGCGGCGATCAGCTATTTCGACTGGTTCGCGCCCACCGACATCAGGTTTGCCGAACGGGTCGCTCCCTTTGTCGATCACTACGTCAAGAAGTCGCTGATGCGCAATCGGTCCGAGTATCTGCGCCCGCTGCTCGGCCACACCAACCTCTCCGACCATTACGGAACCACGTACGGCGCGGACAATCCCGTCGCGACATGGTCGATCCCGCCGACGATCGTGCCACGGCTGGCGGTCGGCCCGTCATTCTCGACCGGGCGTGCCCTGATCGGACGCTTCGAGCAGGCGACCCCATCGTTCGAGAGCGATCGACCGATCGACCTGCATGCCAGGATCGCGACCAAGGGCCTGCCCTGGTACGCGCTGATGCGCCAGCAGGCCGCTGCAGCCGCGGATCAGGTCTCGGGCATTGAGAAGACGTCGGGCATGATCGCGAAGGACCTCTACATGGCCGAGCTCGGCCGGTCCAAGATCTGCTTCAGCCCGTTCGGCTATGGCGAGATATGCTGGCGCGATTTCGAAGCGATCGCAATGGGCGCAGTACTGCTGAAGCCGTCGATGGATCATGTCGAATCGGATCCTGATATCTACGTCGCCGACGAGACCTATGTACCGGTGCGCTGGGACTTCGCAGATCTCGACGATCAGGTGCGGGCGTTGCTCCGCGATCCTGCCCGCCGCGCCAGGTTGACTGCCAACGCCTATGCGGTCGTGCATGATCATCTGCATGGCGACGATCTCGAACGCTGGCTCGCAACTCTGCTCGAGCACCGCCCCGCTATCGCCGCCTAGAGATACTTAGATTGGCACCAGCCGAAGGCTAAGGTAGAAAGCTGTAGCTGGAGGTAGACAATGGGCGTCCAACTCAACATCAAGGATCCAGAGACGGTTCGCCTCGCCCGCGAGTTGGCCGGGCGTACGGGCCAGTCTCTGACCTACGCTATCCGCAGCGCCCTGGTTCGCGAACTTCAAGAACACGAAGAGATCTTACGAACACGGCACAATGAAATCATCGCCGCAACCGACCGGTTCCAGCGACATATATCCGACGAGTGGCGCGGCAAGGAAATGTCGTGGTTGGCGAACTATCTACTCTATGAAGATGACGGCTTGCCGGGGTGATCGTCGACACGTCGGCAGTAATCGCGATCCTTCGTGGGAGCTGAACGAGATGTTCTCATCGACGCGTTGCTGCGAGCAACGGCTCGGGACATGTCAGCCGGGAGCTCGATCGAACTGACGGCCGTGCTGACCCGCAGTGCACGCGGGCGGGGATAAAGGAAGCGAACGACATCCTAGCGAAGCTGGCGATAGACATAGCGCCGGTAACGATCGCACAGGCCAGGATCGGACAAGCTGCTTACGCGCAATACGGCCGCGGAACAGGTCACCCCGCCGGCCTCAACTTCGGCGATTGCTTCGCTTATGCGCTTGCAAAGGAAAGCGGGCGGCCTTTGCTTTACAAGGGGCACCATTTCGCAGCCACGGACGTCGTTGCTGCGATCAGCCCCGCCCCCTGATCACCCCTTCCGCGGGGCGCGCGCTTCTGTCATGTTCATGATCCGTTCTAACCGGATCGAGTCGCGATGCTTGCCGTGCCTGCCCCGTGCCGCCCACCCGCGAACGTCGCCGATGGTCGGACGCGCGCCGCACCGCCGGCGCCGGATTTGCCGCCCCGGCCGCTGCGGTGGCTGTTCCTCGATCTCAACTCCTACTTCGCGAGCGTAGAGCAGCAGTTGCAGCCGTCGCTCCGCGGTCGGCCGGTGATCGTCGCGCCGGTCGGCAGCGACACCACCGTCGCGATCGCTGCCTCGATCGAGGCCAAGCGGTTCGGCATCGGCACTGGCACGCCGGTGTGGGAGGCGAAGCAGAAATGTCGGGAGCTCGTCGTCACCCCGGCGCGCCACGACCGCTATGTCGAGTTCCACGATCGCATCGTCGCGGAAGTGTGGCGGCACCTGCCGGTCACGCGCGTCTGTTCGATCGACGAGGTCGCGTGCCGGCTGCTGGACAATGAGAACGACCGTGAAGGGGTCGTCGCGCTGGCGCACCGGATCAAGGCCGGGATCCGCGCCAACGTCGGCGATTACCTCAGCTGCTCGATCGGCATCGCGCCCAATCGCCTGCTCGCGAAGCTGGCGTCGGATCTGCAGAAGCCCGACGGGCTGGTGGTGTTCGAGGCCGCGCAGCTGCCGCAGGATCTCTATGCGCTCAAGCTGCGCGACATCTGCGGCATTGGCGCCAAGATGGAGCGGCGGCTGGCGCGCGACGGCGTCAACGACATTCGCCAATATTGCGAGCGCCGCCCGCGCGACGCAGGCAACGCCTGGGGCGGCGTCGACGGTGATCGGCTCTGGTATCTGCTCCACGGCATCGACCTGCCCGACAAGCCGACCCAGTCGCGGACGATCGGGCACAGCCACGTTCTCTCCCCATCGAAGCGCGGCCTCGAACCTGCGCGGCTCACCGCCCGCCGCCTCGCGCTGAAAGCCGCCAGCCGGCTGCGACGCAAGGGCTACCGCGCACGCCTGCTGATCCTTCACGCGCGCTTCGAGGACGACAAGTCCGCCTGGCGGACCTCGATCAAGCTGCCCGTCACCGGCGACAGCTTCGTCGTGCTCCAGCATCTCGACGCGCTGTTCCCGCGGCTGCGCGAAGCCGGGCGCCTGCGCCCCGGCGGGTTTCGGCTGCGGATGATCGGCGTCACGCTGGCGGAGATCGAGCCGGTGGGCGGCGACCAGGGATCGCTGTTCGCGCATCTGGATCCGTCCGATCCGCTCGCGCGCGAGACCCGTGGCTTCGCCTTGTCGCAAGCGATGGACCGCATCAACGAACGGTTCGGCCGCAACGCCGTCAGCGTCGGGCCGCTCAACGGCGGACGGCTCGATCGGGTCGGCACCAAGATCGCATTCGGTCGCATCCCCGAACCCGGCGAGTTCCACGAATAGGCCGGGGACAGGTATGGACCCCATACCTTTTTCCGACCCCCGACCCCAAGACGCTTGACGCTCAATGCTGCATGCGCGAAGCATCCGGCCGCTATGAAGAGCCTCCCCATCCTCGCCGTCTCCGCCGCGCTCCTCGCGCTGGCCGCCTGCAACTCCACACCGACATCGCCGGAGGTGGTCGACACCAACCCCGATCCGATGGCGAAGGAACTCGCCAACCGCGCGCCGGTCGAGCTGCCGCCTGCGATCAAGGCGGACAAGACGATGCGCTGCAAGGACAACAGCCTGCTCTACGTGACCTTCTTCGAAGGCAACAAGCTGGCGTTCGTCCGCACCGAGAAGGCCGGGGCGGTCAACCGCCTGACCGCGCCGGCAGCGGGCGAGCCGCTGACCGCGGAAGGCGGCTGGAAAATGACCGGCACGCCCACGCTGATCACCGTCACCCAGCCCGGCAAGGCTTCGCAGACCTGCAAATCCTGACGGCTATTCCGCTGAAGATTTCACGGCCGGTGGAGCGATCCACCGGCCGTTTTCACATCCGCCGCATGCGCGAGGCTTGCCCTGCAGTAATCACACGCGCACGGTAACCGCCATGGCGACGATCGCGATCTACAGCCTGAAGGGCGGCGTCGGGAAGACGACACTTGCGGTGAACCTGGCCTGGTGTGCAGCGACGCTGTCGTCGCGGCGAACCCTGTTGTGGGATCTCGATCCGCAGGCGGCGAGCACCTGGCTGCTCGGCGGCGCCGCACCCGGCGACCACGCCCGCGCGATCTTCACCAAGGATGTCGCCCCCGCCGGCCGTGCCCGCGCGACCGCGATCCCGCGGCTCGACCTGATCGGTGCCGATCCCTCGTTGCGCGGCCTCGACCAGCTGTTCCACGATCTCGACAAGCGCAAGCGCCTTCACAAGCTGCTCACCGGCCTCGACGACTATGAGCGCGTGATCCTCGACTGCCCGCCGGGCCTCACCAACACCGCGGAACAGGTGATGCGCGCTGCCGACCTGATCGTCGTGCCGGTGATCCCGTCGCCGCTGTCCGAACGCGCTCACGACGAGGTCGTCCGGCATCTGGGTGGCAAGGTGCCGGTGCTGGCGGTGCACACGATGGTCGATCGCCGCCGCGCCCGCCATGCGGAAGCGCTCGCACGCCGACCGGACTGGCCGGTCATCCCGATGGCGAGCGCGATCGAGGCGATGACCACGCAGCGCGCGCCGGTCGGCAGCTATGCAGGCAGCGGCACCGCGGCCAAGGCATTTGCGCTGCTATGGCAGGCGATCGAGCACCGCCTGGCGCGCTGATGGACGTCCTCGATCCGCAACTCGTCCTCGGCGCCTATGCGGTCGGGGTTTTCCCGATGGCCGATCATCGCGACGCGCCCACCGTCTATTGGGTCGAGCCCCGCACCCGGGCGGTGCTGCCGCTCGACGGCTTCCGGCTATCCCGCAGCCTGCGCAAGACGCTCCTCGCCGACCGCTTTCGCGTCACCGCGGATACGGCGTTCGGATCGATGATCGAGCTGTGCGCGCAAAGCGTCGAGGGCCGGCCAGATACCTGGATCAACGCCGGCATCGAGCGCGTGTTCACGACGCTGCACGCGATGGGATTCGCGCATTCGATCGAATGCTGGGAGGGCGACGAGCTGGTCGGCGGGCTCTACGGGCTGGCGCTCGGCCGCGCCTTCTTCGGCGAATCGATGGTCAGCCGCCGTACCGATGCGTCGAAGGTCGCGCTCGCCTGGCTCGTCGCGCGGCTGAAGGCGGGCGGGTTCACGCTGCTCGACTGCCAGTTCCAAACGCCGCACCTTGCCTCGCTCGGCGCGGTCGAGATCCCGCGCACGGCCTATGTCGCGTTGTTGTCCGCCGCACTCGAAGGCGTGGTCGGCTCATCCGCGGCGTCGTCGCCTTCCGCGCCCGGCGATTTCTTCGCGCTCGATCGCGTGCCCGTGGGCGCCGCGAGCGACGTCGTGTCGGGCCCGGTCGCCGGCCATGACATCGTGCAGCTCTTGGTCCAGACGTCGTAGATCGGGTGCTGGACGACGTTCAGCTCCGGGCGTTCCTTGTATAGCCAGCCCGAAAAGCTGCGACGCCACTGTCGATCGACCCCGCGCACGTCGAGCTGGAGGAACGCACCGGTCAGCCGTTGCTGTTCCCACGGCGCAGTGGTCTCGCACGCGCGAAGCCGCACCACGACGTCGCCGGCCCGCGCCGCCTCCCCCGGCTTCAGCGTAAGCTCGCGGCTGACGCCATTGCGCTTGTTGAGGACGCCGATGACCGCGACGCGCTGCGCCATCGGCGTGCCACCGGTCAGTGCGGCTTCTTCGCCGGTCGCGACCGTCTCGATCCCCGACGCGTCGCCGCTCGCCGGGACGTCCGCGACGACCAGCGGCGCGCTACGGTTCGCCGCCGCCGGGGGCGCGTGGTACAAGGCGCGGTAACCGGCCACGCCGCCGATGCCGACCGCCGCGACGAGCACGCCCGCGGCCAACCAGCGGATCATCATCCCTCGGGCGTCCAGGCTTCGTAATCGCCCGTCGCCGCGGCGCGATGTCCGCCCTTTTCCAGCGCGCCCTGAGGCCGATAGGCGAGCGGCGTCCCGGTCATGTTGCCGACCGGGGGCTTCTGCCACGACCGTGCCGGCGGCAGCGCGCGATCCGGCACGTCGTCGATCTGGTGATGCAGCCAGCTGAACCATTCGGGCGGTACCCGGCTGGCGTCGTTGGGCCCCGAATAGATCACCCAGCGCCGGATCCGGCCGCCGGTGTCCTTGCCGCCCTCCCAATAGGCGTTGCCGAGCGAGTCTTCGCCGACGCGGGTCTTGCCGCGCAGACCATAGAAGCGCGTGCCGACGGTCGCGCCGTTCCACCAGGTGAAGATCGATCCGAGGATAGTCATGCCGTCCGCTTACCCGTCCCGCTTGCGGGCTTCAACCGCGAACGGCGTCACGGGGCGATCAGCGCGTCGCCTGCGCACCCTTGTCCCAGCTCACTCGATCGCCCTCCGCGATCCCCAGTTCCGCGGCACGCCCGCCGACGAGCTCCAGCACCGCATCGACCGGCTCGCCCGACGTGACCGGAGTCTCCGAAAACGGCACCGTATTCTCCGCGATGCGCGCGATCGTGCCGTCCGGGCGAATGAAGATGATATCGAGCGCGGTCGGCGTGTTCTTCATCCAGAAGCTCGCCTCGCGCGGCCCACCGCCCGCCGCGGGATAAGGCCAGAACAGCATCCCACCGTCCGGCGTCAGGTCGGTGCGGTACATCAGCCCCTTCTCCTGCGCGCCGGGGGTCGACGCCTTCTCCACCACGAAGCGATGCTTGCCGCTGCTGGACTCGATCATGATCGCTAGGCTGCCCGCGGGCGCCACCGCAGCCTTCTCACCCGAGAATACGCCCTGCTGCACCGCAACGGCACCGCCGCCGAGCGCCAGCGCCGCGATCGCCGCGATCACCGCCTTCGCCATCCTCAATCCTCTTCGACGACCACCGCGAGTGGCCCCTTGCGCCCCACCACGATCCGCACCCGCATCCGCTGATCGGGTTCGACCGCGGCGATGTCGGCGCGGCGTAGCGTTTCCATGTGGACGAAGACGTCGGCGCCGTCGCTGTCGCGGACCAGGAAGCCATAGCCCTTCAGCCGGTTGAACCATTTCACCGTCGCTGGCTCGAACGGCCCCGCGGCATCGATCAGCGCGATCGGATCGACGCGATCGCCGTCGTTGCGCACCCGCGGTTCGGCTTCGGGGACGGCGCAGGACAGGTCGATCGAGACGATCTCGCGTGCCTGATAGCCCCGCCCGCGCTGCACCGCGATGGCTTCCACCCGCGCACCTTCGGGAAGGCTGCGCCGGCCATGAGCCTGCAGGACCGAGAAATGAACCAGCACGTCGCCGATCTCGGGATCGTCGGCGACCGCGAAACCGAAGCCGCGGGTTACGTCGAACCATTTGATGACGCCGGCCACGACGATGGCATCGGCCGGGATCTCACCGGTCGATGGCGCATACTCGCCCTGTCGCGCGTCGCTACGCATCACTTACCCCTGTGCGAACAAGCTAGCATGCTTCTTCGCGCCTGCAACGAAATAGCGGCGTTTCACCCCTCCAGGCTCTCGGCGGTAGGTTCGCTGCCCTGCGGCGCATCGACGATCCGCCGCGCCAGATCAAGCGGATGACCGGCGCGCAACATCGCGCCCAACTGCTTCTCGCGCCCGGCCCGATCGGCGGCCGGCGCGCCGAACGGCCCGATCCGGCGGCGCCGCGCGAAGGTCAGCGCGGCGTCGACCGCGCGCGCTTCGATCCCCGGGGCGACCGCGTCGGCATCCTCGTCGCCGATCCGCGCCTCCCGCAACGCACCCGCAACTCGCCGCGCGCCCAGCCCGCGCCGCCCCAGCGCCGAGGCGCGCGCCTCCGCATAGGCGCGGTCGTCGACATAGCCGAGCCCCGCCATCCGCTCCGCCAAGGCCGCGGGATCGGCCGGCTCGCCATCCCAGCCACGCTCACGGATCTTGCGCCGGAGATAGTCGGTCAGCTTGCCGCGCGTGGTCGCGAAGCGCTCGACATAGCGCAGCGCCAACCGCTCCAGCTTGGCGGTGTCGAGCGGCGGAACGGGTCGGCGGTCTTGCCCCATCGCTGCGCTATGCCATGTTTGTGCCACAGTAGGACCGGAATTAGGACGTTGGTGCCCGGCAAAGGCAAGACAGCGAAGTCGCGCGACCGCGGCAGGACGGGATTTTACCGATGACGGAGCAGCTACGCTCGACCCCTACCCTGGACGATCTGCCCCGACGGCTGGCCGATTTCGGCACGCTCGGCGAGGCGCTCGACTATGCGGCGCGGGGCGAGCGGGGCCTGAACTTCCATGATGCCCGCGGGCAGTTGCTGCGCCCCTATCCCTACGCCGAGTTGCGCGACGACGCGATCGCGATGGCGCACCGCCTGATCGCGGCGGGCGTGAAGCCCGAGGATCGTATCGCGCTGGTCGCCGAAACCGGGCCCGAATTCGCGGCGCTGTTCTTCGGCACCGTCTATGCGGGTGCCTGGCCCGTCCCGCTGCCGCTGCCCACGTCGTTCGGCGGTCGCGATTCCTATATCGAACAGCTCCGGGTGCAGCTCACGAGCTGCGATCCGACGATGCTGATCTACCCGCCCGAACTCGCGCAGATGGCTGCCGAGGCCGCCCGCCTGGCGGGGACCCACGGGATCGACTGGTCCGAACTCGCGACCCGCGACGCGCCCGCGGCGACGCTGCCGGCGGCGGACGGGGCGGCGATCGCGTACCTGCAATATTCAAGCGGCTCGACCCGCTTCCCGCACGGCGTCGCGATCACGCATCACGCATTGCTCAACAATCTCGCCGCGCACAGTCACGGCATGCAGGTCGGCGGCACCGATCGCTGCATCTCGTGGCTGCCCTGGTATCACGACATGGGGCTGGTCGGCTGCTTCCTCTCGCCGATCGCCAACCAGGTCTCGACCGATTACCTGAAGACCGAGGATTTCGCGCGCCGCCCGCTGGCGTGGCTCGACATGATCAGCCGCCACGACGGCACCACGCTCAGCTATTCGCCGACCTTCGGCTACGACATCTGCGCGCGCCGCATGTCGTCGCAGACCCGCGCGTCCGACCGGTTCGATCTGTCGCGCTGGCGGGTCGCGGGCAACGGCGCCGACATGATCCGCCCGGACGTGATGCAGAGCTTCGTCGACGCCTTCGCCGATGCCGGGTTCCAGGCGTCCGCCTTCCTGCCCAGCTACGGCTTGGCCGAAGCGACGCTCGCGGTGTCGATCATGCCGCCGGGCGAGGGCATTCGTGTCGAACTGGTCGAGGAAACGCAATTGTCCGGCGGCGATCCGTCGGGCGCGTCGCTGCCACGCCCGCAGCGCTTCCGCGCGATCGTCAATTGCGGCAAGCCCGTCCGCGACATGGCGGTCGAGGTGCGCGAGGAGGACGGCACCCCGCTTCCCGACGGCGCGATCGGCAAGCTCTGGTGCAAGGGCCCGTCGTTGATGACCGGCTATTTCCGCGATCCCGATGCGACCGCGGCGTGCATGGCCGATGGCTGGCTCGACACCGGCGACATGGGCTACATGTCCGCCGGCTACATCTACGTCGTCGGCCGCGCCAAGGACATGATCATCGTCAACGGCCGCAACCATTGGCCGCAGGA
>NZ_CAXTEM010000038.1:0-27390 GCF_964243315.1 uncultured Sphingomonas sp.
TGCCGAGATCAAATATTCGACCGTGCAGAACTGGTATCCCGGCGACGAGAACGGCGTCGGCGGCATCTACAATTTCGTCACCAAGCGCGCGCTCTGCCAGGGCAAGAACAGCAAGGTGTCGTGGACCCAGGTCGAGACCGGCAGCGCGATCACCTGGAAATACCCCTCCTGCGTGCTCGCGGGCGAGAACAGCGTCGGCGAATTCTACTCAGTCGCGGTGACCAACAACCGGCAGCAGGCGGACACCGGCACCAAGATGATCCACCTCGGCAAGGGATCGCGGTCGACGATCGTGTCGAAGGGCATCTCGGCGGGGCGGAGCGACAACACCTATCGCGGGCTGGTGCGCGTCGCGCCGAGCGCGGAGGGCGTGCGCAACTTCACTCAGTGCGATTCGCTGCTGCTTGGCGATCAGTGCGGCGCACACACCGTGCCTTATATCGAGGTGCGCAATCCGTCGGCGCAGATCGAGCACGAAGCGACCACGTCCAAGATCAGCGAAGACCAGATGTTCTACGCGATGTCGCGCGGGCTCGACAGTGAAGCGGCGGTGGCGCTGATCGTCAACGGCTTCGCGCGCGAGGTGCTGCAACAGCTGCCGATGGAATTCGCGGTCGAAGCGCAGAAGCTGCTGGGGATATCGCTCGAAGGGTCGGTCGGTTGACGCCGGCCCTCCTCATCAGAAGCAAAGTAACAGGCTGAACCGATGCTCAAGATTGACAACATTCACGCCGAGATCGACGGCAAGGAAATCCTCCGTGGGCTGTCGCTGACGGTGAATGCGGGCGAGGTCCATGCGATCATGGGGCCGAACGGCGCGGGCAAGTCGACGCTCGGATATGTGCTCGGTGGCCGGCCTGGGTACGAGGTCACGTCGGGTTCGGTGACGTTCGACGGGCAGGACCTGCTCGAGATGGCACCGCACGAGCGCGCTGCGGTGGGCATGTTCCTCGGGTTCCAATATCCGGTCGAGATCCCGGGCGTGTCGAACGTCCAGTTCCTGCGTGAAGCCCTGAACGCGCAGCGCTCGCAGCGGGGCGAGAAGCCCTTGTCTGGCGCCGAGTTCCTGAAGCTCGCGCGCGGGCAGGCGGATCTGCTGGCGATGGATCACGACATGCTCAAGCGCCCGGTCAATGTCGGCTTTTCGGGGGGCGAGAAGAAGCGCAACGAGATGGTTCAGATGGGCATCGTCGCGCCGAAGTTCGCGATCCTCGACGAGACCGACAGCGGGCTCGACATCGACGCGCTGCGCGTGGTCGGCGACGGCATCAACCGGATCATGCGCGCGCCCGACAAGGCGGTGCTGCTGATCACGCACTACCAGCGGCTGCTCGATTATGTGCAGCCCGACTCCGTCCATGTGCTGGCCGAGGGACGGATCGTGCGCTCGGGCGATGCCGAGCTGGCGAAGCAGCTCGAGGCAGAAGGCTATGTGGGGATCGCCGCGTGACCACGCTGACGCTGCCTTCCCGCCGTGACGAGTCATGGCGTTGGGCCGATCCCGAGGCGATCGCGGCGGCGGCGCAGCTGCCTTGGTCCGATGCGAGGGTCGATGCGGCCGAGCATTGGCTCGACCTGCCTGGTGCGCGCCTGGTGTTCGTCGACGGCGTGCTCGATGCCGAGCGGAGCATTCTGGGCCGGGTCACGATCGAGCCGCTCGAGGCAAGTGCGCACGCGCTCGGCCAGCATGCGACGGGGCCGGGCTGGGCGCTGCGCGTTGCTGCCGATGGTGTCGAAGATCCGGTGCAGGTGGTGCATCTTGCGAGCGGCGGCGCCAATCACGTGCCCGCGGCGATCGAGCTGGCGGCGGGCGCCGCGGCGACGGTGATCGAGACCTTCGTCGGCAGCGGTTGGTCCAATCGGGCGACGCGGATCATGCTCGGCGACGGCGCGCGGTTGATGCGCAGCGTGCGGATGCTGCAGGCGGGCGGCTTCGTGTCGTTGCGCGAGGAAGCCGAGATCGGCGTGGGCGCCAGCCTGATCGCCACCTTCCTCGGCGCGGGCGAG
Source organism: uncultured Sphingomonas sp. (assembly GCF_964243315.1). Taxonomy (GTDB): domain Bacteria; phylum Pseudomonadota; class Alphaproteobacteria; order Sphingomonadales; family Sphingomonadaceae; genus Sphingomonas. Next base: position 2,008 of record NZ_CAXTEM010000038.1, read on the forward strand.
GCGGGCACCCGCGTCGACGGCGCGGTGACGGTGACCGGGCAGGGCGGCTTCGCGGAGTTCGGCGGTGCGCTGTTGACCCGCGACGACCAGCGGCAGGAATGCGCGGTGTCGGTGCGGCACGATTCGGTCGGCGGATCGAGCAAGCAGGTGTGGCGCGCGGTCGCGGCGGATCGATCGACCGCCAGTTTGGCGGCACGGGTCGAGGTCGCGCGCGACGCACAGCAGACCGATGGCGAGCAGAGCCTGCGCGGACTGTTGCTGCAGCGGACTGCGACGATCAACCTCAAGCCCGAACTCGAGATCTTCGCCGACGACGTGAAGTGCGCGCATGGCGCGACGGTCGGCGAGCTCGACGCACGGGCGCTGTTCTACATGCAGAGCCGCGGAATCCCGCGGGCGCGGGCGCAGGCGTTGCTGACTCGTGCGTTCGTGGCGGACTCGCTCGACCGGATCGGTAACGAGGCGGTGCGAGAGGCTTTCGTGGCGGACGCGGATGCATGGTTGGATCGGGCGCTTTGAGCATCGCCATCAAATCCTCCCCGGTACGGGGAGGGGGACCAGCGCAGCTGGTGGAGGGGGCTCTCCACGCAGGGGCGCGCTTGCGGAGGTCCCCCTCCGTCACCGCTTCGCGGCGCCACCTCCCCGTGCCGGGGAGGAATGATTGCGTTCCGTATCTGGCTGGCGGGAGGAACCTGCATGACTGACACGCTGCTCCGCGATGCGCCGCTCGACACCGTGCGCGATTTCCCCGCGATCCCCGAGGGCTGGGCTTATCTCGATACCGCGGCGACCGCGCAGAAGCCGCGGGCGGTGATCGACGCGATCGCGCGGAGCTATGGCGAGACCTATGCCACCGTCCACCGCGGCGTGTACCAGCGGTCGGCGGACATGACGCTCGCCTATGAAGCCGCCCGCGCCAAGGTCGCGCGCTTCATCGGCGCGGGATCGCCGGATGAGATCGTGTTCGTGCGCGGCGCGACCGAGGCGATCAACCTCGTCGCGCAGTGCTGGGCGGGCGAACAGCTCAAGCCGGGCGACCGGATCCTGCTGTCGATGCTGGAGCATCATTCGAACATCGTGCCGTGGCAGATGGTCGCGCAGCGCGTCGGCGCAGCGATCGACGTGCTGCCGCTGACCGCGGACCACCGCATCGATCTCGACGCGATGGCGGCGATGATCACGCCGGCGCACAAGCTGGTGGCGCTCGGCCATGTCTCCAACGTGCTCGGATCGGTGCTCGATGCGACGCGCGCGACCGGGATCGCGCACGGGGTCGGCGCCAAGATCCTGCTCGACGGGTGCCAGGCGGTGCCGCGGATTGCAGTCGACGTCGCCGCGATCGGGTGCGACTTCTACGTGTTCTCCGGGCACAAGCTCTACGGCCCGACCGGGATCGGCGCGCTGTGGGCGCGGCCCGAGTTGCTGGCGTCGATGCCGCCGTACCAGGGCGGCGGCGCAATGATTGACCGGGTCAGCTTCGCCAAGACGACCTATGCACCGCCGCCGGGGCGGTTCGAGGCAGGGACGCCGCACATCGTCGGTGCGCTCGGGCTGGCCGCGGCGATCGACTATGTCGAGGACATCGGCCTCGCGCGGATCCACGCACACGAGACCGCTTTAGTCGCGCAGACCCGTGCGGCGCTGTCGACGATCAACTCGGTACGGCTCTACGGGCCCGAGGATTCGGCGGGAATCGTCAGTTTCACGATCGAAGGGGTTCATCCCCACGATATCGGCACCATCTTGGACGAAGAGCGGGTGGCGGTCAGGGCGGGGCATCATTGTGCGCAGCCGCTGATGGAGATGCTGGGGATCGATGCGACCGCGCGTGCCAGCTTCGGGGTCTATAATGGACCTGCCGATGTCGACGCGCTGGTCCGCGGTATCGATCGCGTGACACGGATATTTGGGTAGGATCGACGAATGAGCGACGCATTCCGCGTGGAAGAAGTGGCAGCGGTCGAGGCACCGCCGAAGGCGCGCGTCGAGAGTGCGGCCGACACGTTCGAGCGCAAGCGCGACTATCTCGAGGGTTTCCTGGCGCAGAAGCCACAGGGCGACGCGCCCGGCGAGCCCGGCGGCGCGCTGTACGAGAGCGTGATCGAGGCGCTGAAGGAGATCTTCGATCCCGAGATCCCGGTGAACATCTACGATTTGGGGCTGATCTACGGCGTCGACGTGTCCGACGAGGGTCACGCGACGGTGATGATGACGCTGACGACGCCGAACTGCCCGGTTGCGGAATCGATGCCCGCCGAGGTCGAGCTGCGGGTCAGCGCGGTGCCGGGCATTGCGATCGCCGACGTCAACCTGGTCTGGGATCCGCCCTGGGACCCGCAGAAGATGTCCGACGACGCCAAGCTCGAATTGGGGATGTTGTGATGGCGACGACGCTTCGCGAGCGGCCCGCAGCGTTGAACCTGACGCCGTCGGCGCACGCTCGGATCGCCGACCTGATGGCGCGGGCGCCCGCGGATGCTATCGGTGTAAAGCTGTCGACGCCGCGGCGCGGATGTTCGGGGCTCGCTTATTCGGTCGATTACGTCGCCGATGCCAAGCCCTTCGACGAGCGGATCGTGACGCCAGGCGGCACGTTGTTCGTCGATGGTGCGTCGATCCTGTACCTGATCGGGTCGACGATGGACTGGGTCGAAGACGATTTCGCGGCGGGCTTCGTGTTCGCCAACCCGAACGCCAAGGGCGCGTGCGGGTGCGGTGAGAGCTTTACGGTTTAGAATTGGCCGCATGCCGACCAGCTAGGCTCACTGTCGTTGTGCTCCCGCGAAGGCGGGAGCCCAGTACTGGGTCCCCGCCTTCGCGGGGACACAAGGAGCGGTCGATGCAAGGGTGACGAACGTCGGCTCGTAGCGCCGACGGACTTCTCCACCCCCTTTACACCTCGCGCCATCAGCCCCTACCCCGGCGCGGAAGGGGAGGGCTGCCATGAGCATGTTCCGGCGCAAGATCATCACCGAACAGCCCGTCGAGCAACGGCTCGCGCGGACGTTGTCGTGGCCGCATCTGGTCGCGCTGGGGGTCGGGGCGATCGTCGGAACCGGGATCCTGACGCTGATCGGCGTGGGGGCCGATCGGGCCGGCCCGGCGGTGATCCTGTCGTTCGTGATCGCGGGCGCGATCTGTGCGTGCGCGGCGCTCTGCTATGCCGAGATGGCGACGATGATCCCGGCGTCGGGCTCCGCCTATACCTATAGCTACGCGGTGCTCGGTGAGGTGATCGCCTGGGTGGTGGGCTGGTCGCTGATCCTCGAATATTCGCTGGTGGTGTCGACCGTGGCGGTCGGCTGGTCGGGCTATGCGGTCGGGTTCCTGAACGGTCTCGGCATCGTCGTGCCCGCGGCGCTCGCCAATGGCCCCGCGCTCGGCGGGGTCGTCAACCTGCCCGCGGTGGCGATCATCGCGGTGGTGTCGGGGCTGCTGACGCTCGGCACCCGCGAAAGCGCGCGGATTAACATGATCCTGGTCTTGTTGAAGATCGCCACGCTGGCGCTGTTCGTCGCGGTCGCGCTGCCGCATTTCGACGCCGCCAACCTGACGCCGTTCGCGCCCTACGGCTATGGCAGCAGCGCGGCGGCGGGCGGGGTGAAATATGGCGTGATGGGCGCGGCGGCGATCATCTTCTTCGCCTTCTACGGCTTCGACGCGATCTCGACCGCGGCGGAAGAGACCAAGCGGCCGGAGCGGGATCTCGCGATCGGGATCGTCGGGTCGATGCTGGCGTGCACGGCGATCTACATGGTGGTGGCGGCGACCGCGGTGGGCGCGATGTCGTTCACGCGCTTCGCCAAGAGCCCCGAGCCGCTGGCGCTGATCCTGCGCGACCTCGGCAGCCCCGGTGTGGCGACGCTGGTGGCCGCGGCGGCGGCGATCGCGCTGCCGACGGTGCTGCTCGCGTTCCTGTACGGGCAGAGCCGGATCTTCCTGGTGATGGCGCGCGACGGGTTCCTGCCAGTCGGCTTGGCCAAGATATCCGCGCGGGGCACGCCGGTGCGCATCACGTTGCTAACCGCGATCTTCGTCGCGGTGATCGCCGGGATTGCGCCGCTCGACACGATCGCGAGCCTCGCCAATGCCGGGACGCTGTGCGCGTTCATCGCGGTGGCCGCGTGTGTGCTGGTGCTGCGGCGGCGCGACCCCCGGGCGCCGCGACCGTTCCGTACGCCGATCGCGTGGGTGGTCGCGCCGGCGGCGATCCTTGGGTGCGTATATCTGTTCTTCAGTTTGCAGACGGTGACGCAGCTTTGGTTCTTCGCGTGGAACGGCGTCGGGCTCGCGGTGTATTTCGCCTATGGCCGGCGGCGGGCGACGCTGGCGTTATAGGGCAACACCGACGCCCGTCATCCCGCGCAGGCGGGGATCCAGACTGGCTATCGTTGCGGTGGAGTCTCTGGGCTCGCCAGTATGGATCCCCGCCTGCGCGGGGATGACGGGAGGGTATTGGACGCTAGACTCCTGCGCACGGCGGCTAGCGTGCGGCGGTCCAGACCTGGGTGCGACAGAACGGGCCGATGCAGCCCTTCACCTTCAGCGTGTCGCCGCTGCGGCTCAGTTCGGAGCGGTAGCTCTTGCCGCTCTCGGGGTCGTAGATCCGGCCCTTCCAGCGATCGTCGGCGGGCGCGAAGCCGGTGAGGAACGTCATGCCCAGGATCGGGCGGTTGCGCAGCGCCGCGTCGGGATTGTTGGTGTCGGTGGTCGGCTTGCTCGGGTCGACTTTCAGCACGCGGGCGATGCGGCCGCAGATCTGCCGGCCGCACGGGCCGATCTCGACCAACGCCTTGCCGTCGACCGTGACCCAGCGACCCGCGATCGGTGCGGGCGCCGCCGCCGTTGCGGCGCTGGCGGCGCCCAGCGCCGCCAGAGCGAGCAGCGTCTTCATGCCGCCAGCTTGCGCAGGACGTAGTGAAGGATGCCGCCGTTGAGGAAATATTCCAGCTCGTTGACGGTATCGATCCGGCAGCGGGTCGGGAACGTCTCGACCGTGCCGTCGGCGCGGGTCAGCGTCACCTCGACGACCTGACGCGGGCGCAGCGCGCCGACGCCGCGGATCGTGAAGGTCTCCGACCCGTCGAGCTTCAGCGTCTCGCGGGTGATGCCGTCGGCGAACTGCAGCGGCAGCACGCCCATGCCGACGAGGTTCGAGCGATGGATGCGCTCGAAGCTTTCGGTGATGACCGCGCGGACGCCGAGCAGGTTGGTGCCCTTTGCCGCCCAGTCGCGCGACGAGCCGGTGCCGTATTCCTTGCCGGCGACGATCACCAGCGGCGTGCCGTCGGCCTTGTACCGCATCGCCGCGTCGTAGATCGGCATGGTCTCGCCGTCGTACTTGGTCATGCCGCCTTCGACGCCGGGCACCATCTCGTTGCGGATGCGGATGTTGGCGAAGGTGCCGCGCATCATCACGTCGTGATTGCCGCGGCGCGCGCCGTAGCTGTTGAAGTCGGCCTGGCTGACCTGATGTTCCTGGAGGAACACGCCCGCGGGGCTCGCCGCCTTGATGCTGCCGGCGGGGCTGATGTGGTCGGTGGTGATCGAGTCGCCGAGGATCGCGAGCGGCTTGGCCTCGATGATGTCCTGTACCGCCGAGGGGGTCATCTCCAGCCCGTCGAAATAGGGCGGATTGGCGACATAGGTGCTGCCGGCGCGCCACTGATAAGTGTCCGATCCGGCGACGTCGATCCCGCTCCACTTGGCGTCGCCCGCATAGACGTTGCCGTACCGCGCGCGGAACATGCCGTCGTCGATGTTGGCGTCCATCACCGAGCGGACTTCGTCGTTGGTCGGCCAGATGTCGCGCAGATAGACGTCGCTGCCGTCGCTACCCTGGCCGAGCGGGGTCTCGATCATGTCCGAGGTGACGCTGCCCTTGATCGCATAGGCGACGACGAGGGGTGGCGAGGCGAGGAAGTTCGCGCGGACGTCGGCCGAGACCCGGCCTTCGAAGTTGCGGTTGCCCGACAGCACCGAAGCGGCGACGATGTCGTTCTCGTTGATCGCGTTCGAGATCGCGGGCGCGAGCGGCCCGGAATTGCCGATGCAGGTGGTGCAGCCATAGCCGACCAGGTTGAAGCCGAGCGCGTTGAGGTCGTCGGTCAGCCCGGCCTTGTCGAGATAGTCGGTGACGACCTGGCTGCCGGGGGCGAGCGAGGTCTTTACCCAGGGCTTGCTGGTGAGGCCGAGCGCGCGTGCCTTGCGGGCGACGAGGCCGGCGGCGACGAGCACGCTCGGGTTGGAGGTGTTGGTGCAGCTGGTGATCGCGGCAATGACGACGTCGCCGTCGCCGATCCCGTGATCCTCGCCCGACACGTCGACGCGCTCGGGCTGTTCCTTGTGGTAGATCTTGAACAGGTCGCCGTTGAACACCTCGTCGACCTTGCCGAGCGAGACGCGATCCTGCGGGCGCTTCGGCCCGGCGAGCGAGGCGACGACGCTGCTCATGTCGAGTTCCAGCGTGTCGGTGAAGATCGGATCGGGCACATCGTCGTGGCGCCACAGGCCGTTCGCCTTGGCATAGGCCTCGACCAGCGCGATCGTCTCTTCCGGCCGCGCGGTGAGGCGCAGATAGTCCATGGTCTTCTCGTCGATCGGGAAGAAGCCGCACGTCGCGCCATATTCCGGCGCCATGTTGGCGATCGTCGCGCGATCCGCGAGCGTCATCGACGCGAGCCCAGGGCCGTAGAACTCGACGAAACGCCCGACCACGCCCTTGGCGCGCAGCATCTGGGTGACGGTGAGCACCAGATCGGTTGCGGTGATGCCCTCGTTCAGCGCGCCGGTCAGCTTGAAGCCGACGACCTCGGGGATCAGCATCGACACCGGCTGGCCGAGCATGGCCGCCTCCGCCTCGATCCCGCCGACGCCCCAGCCGAGCACGCCGAGGCCGTTGACCATCGTGGTGTGGCTGTCGGTGCCGACCAGCGTGTCAGGATAGGCGATCATCGTGCCGCCCTCGGCACCGTCGACGCGCGACGACCAGACCGCCTGGCCGATATATTCGAGATTGACCTGGTGGCAGATCCCGGTGCCCGGCGGCACGACCTGGAAATTGTCGAGCGCCTTCGATCCCCATTTCAGGAACTCGTAGCGCTCCATGTTGCGCTGATATTCGAGATCGACATTGTCCTCGAACGCCTTCGGCGTGCCGAATTCGTCGACCATCACCGAGTGATCGATGACGAGGTGGACGGGGACCTGCGGATTGATCTTGGCGGGATCGCCGCCGAGCTTGGTGATCGCATCGCGCATCGCGGCGAGATCGACGACGCAGGGCACGCCGGTGAAATCCTGCATCAGCACGCGCGCGGGGCGATACTGGATCTCGCGGTCGCTGCGCCGATCCTTCTGCCAGTCGACGATCGCCTGGATGTCGTCGCGGGTGACCGTCACGCCGTCTTCGAAGCGGAGCAGATTTTCGAGCAGCACCTTCATCGAGAACGGCAGCCGGCTGATGTCGCCGAGCTGCGCCGATGCCTTGTCGAGCGAATAATAATCGTACGACTTGCCACCGGCTTCGAGGGTCGAGCGGGTGTCGAGGCTGTCCTGGCCGATGGCCGTCATGTGCGTCCTTCCTAGTCGCGCCATTCGCTCGGGGAGGCGGCGGAGGCCGCGCGGGCGGTGCGGGCGCAAGCGAATTGCGGGTATGTCCGCGGCCTTAGCAAGGGGGGCGAAGCGGGGGAAGGGTAAGTCGTGTGTTTCGCCCGCATCTTACGACTTGATCCAAAGCGGCGACGATCATGTCCATTCGCCGCCGCATCGGGTGGGTGCATACCATTGCTTTGTCGATGCAGGCATTGGAAAGCCGTCAGGATGGAGTCCACTCGATTCGACCGGCTGACCAAGCGCCACCGCGAGTGCCTCCGCGGCGTCCGCGAGCTGAAGGGGTCGAAGGAGATCGCCGAGGAACTCGGGATCGAGAAGTCGACCGTCGACAGCTACCTGACCGAGGCGGTGAAGGTGCTGGGCGCGCGCAACCGTCGCGACGCCGCGTTGCAGCTCGACCAGCATGAGCGCGAGGTGATGGGGCCGGTCTCCGCCCTCGTCGCCACCCCCGATAAAATCGGGGGCGATTCTGCGCGGCTAGCTGCCGCTGCCGATCCGCTGCCAGTGATGGCCACGCCGGGCGAATGGGTCGCCGGGCGATCGGCAGGCGGCGCGGAAGAGCCAGGACAGGCTCACCCCGCACGGTTCCGATTGCCCTTTCGGCGGAAGGGGCAAGCGGGGAACGATCTCTCTGTCGGTGACCGGTTGATATGGATTCAGGTGATCACCTTGGGGCTGGCCATCGGCTTCGGCATGCTCATGACGGGTCTTCAGATCCTGACCGGTATCGTGGAGAATCTATCTCGCCACCTTTCCTGACTGCGAACAGGGGCCCGTCGGGGCCGAGAGGATGGCAATGTCCAACGCGAACACGAAGCCCGCGGCAGACGCCGTGGCGGAACTGCTGTGGCGGATCGAAACCCAGCTGGACGAGGTCTTCGCGACCGGCGGCGAGTTGCTCAGCGCGCTGCCCCGCGCCCGGATCGCCTCCAACCTGCCAGCGATCGCGGGGCAGGCGGCATTCGAACATTTCAGCCAGGCGCTCCTCGCCCTTGGTGCGGCGCGCGGCCATGTCGTCGCCGGCCACCGGGTGGTCGAGAAGGTCGGCAAGCAGATCGGGTATGAAACCAGTTTCGGCGATGAAAAGCCGAAGGCTGTTTTCAACCCGACGGGTGGAGACGTCGCCCAGTTGCGCGTCGCTGCCTAGGCGTCATGGCTTGGCTCCCGGGTCGCTCCTTTTTGGGGCCAAGCCATGACCCACATCATCGTCTTCAACCTGCTGCTCGGTGCCGCCTGCCTCTACGCCTTCGTGCGAGGCGGCGCGCCCGAGCGGCTCACGGCCGCGGTGTTCGCGATCGCGGCCTGCGCGAGTTATTATGCCCCGTACAGCAGGTATCGCGAAGTGGAACTAGCGCTGTTCGCGATCGATCTGGTCACGCTGCTGGCGCTGGCGACGATCGCCGCGCGCGCCGATCGCTACTGGCCACTATACGTCAGCGCGCTGCAATTGCTCACGCTCGCGATCCACGGCGCCAAGGCCTACGAGCCTGGCCTGGTCCACTGGATGTATGGCGGCGCGAGCGGCAAGATCGCCTATCCGATGATCCTGCTGCTCGCGATCGGCGTGTTCCGGCATCGGCGGCGGATGATCGAGTTCGGCCGCGATCCCGATTGGTCGTTCCGTGATTGATATCGGTCCCGCCCTATCGACCGACGTTCGGCTGCTGCGTTGGCCCGATCGCGACCGCGACGACTACGAACGGCTCGCGGCGACGCTGACCCGCGTCCGCACGGTCGCGGCACGGACCCGCGGCGAGCTGAGCGCGACGGTCCCGGCCGGGCCGGAGGAACCCAGCGACCTGGATCGCGCGCGGATGCTGTTCGCGCAGCGCCGTGCACGCGATGCCGCCGCCGGCGAGGACGCCGATCTATTCGGCGATATCGCCTGGGACATCATGCTCGTGCTCTTCATCGCCAACGAGGAAGACCGCGAGATCCATTGCGCGGCGATGTCTGCACTCGCCCGGTCGCTGCCGCAGACGGTCGAGCGCTGGCTGACGGTGCTGGAAAGCCGCGGCCTGCTCAACCGCGCCGCTGCCGATGGCGGGGACGGGGTGATCCGGCTGGCGGATCGGGGCTTGGCGCTGATGCTGCGGAGCCTGAGCATGATCTAGGCCGCCGCGCGGAGTGCGTCAGTCGCCGAGCGAGAGCCCCGACGCTTCGGCCTGGGCGCGCATCATTTCGACGCCCTGGCAGATGTGGTTGCCCGCGATCGACAGGCCTAGATCGTCGGCGAGCCGGATCAATTCCTCGCCGAGTGCGACCGCGCGGCGCATCAATTCAACACGGATCTGATCTTCCACGGTCATCGCTACTCCTGCCGCGGCCATATCGTTCGCGTTTGCTGCAGCGCAACCACGTTTGCGCCCGCCCGTGCGTAACAATGCGGGACAATCCGTGTGGTTGCATAGTGTCCAGAGGCGAGTCGCGCCGCAGCAGCGGTGACCCGGTGGATGAGGGCACAGACGAGGCACCGCGTTTCCGTAGCGTTCCCGCTGGCTCGGTTGCGTGCTCCCCGCCCTTGTGTTGAGGTGGGCACGAGAGGAACATAATGGCTGAGCTGCCCGTCGCCGCATCGATCCCGAGTCCCAAGGGGCTTCCGGTGGTCGGCCACCTCCACCAGATCGCGCGCGCGGGGCTGATCGGGCATCTGCTCAACGTCAGCCGCGAATTCCCCGAAGGCATCTTCAAGCTTAAGTTCGGCAGCCGGATCGGGGTGTTCGTCACCGATCCGATCTGGTCGCGATCCTGTCCGACGAGACCCGGTTCCGCAAGATGCCGGGGCCGGGGCTGCGGGTCGTGCGGCGGTTCGCGGGTGACGGGTTGTTTACCGCGTTCAGCGAGGAACCCAATTGGGGCAAGGCGCACCGCATCCTGCTGCCGGCGTTCAGCCAGCGGGCGATGCGCGGCTATTTCGACATGATCGTCGAGGTGTGCGACCAGCTGGTGGCTAAATGGACGCGGGCGAGCGGCACCGACGTGCTGGTCGCCGACGACATGACGCGGCTGACGCTCGATTCCATCGCAATCGCGGGGTTCGGCCACCGGTTCGACAGTTTCGAGAAGGAGGAGCTCGACAGCTTCCTGCTCGCGCTCGGGCGGGCGCTGAGCGAGTCATTGTCGATGATCACGCGGATGCCGGTGCAGAACCGCTTCGCCAAGAAGTCGCAACGCCAATTCGATGCCGACATCGCGGAGATGAACGCGCTGGTCGACGGGCTGATCGCTGAGCGCCGCCGCACCCCGACCGACGGCCGCGACCTGCTCAACCTGATGCTGACCGCGGTCGATCCCGAGACGGGCGAGCAGCTCGACGACGTCAACATCCGCTATCAGGTGCTGACCTTCCTGATCGCGGGGCACGAGACGACCAGCGGGATGCTGACCTTCGCGTTCAGCTATCTACTGCGCAACCCGAGCATACTCGCCCAGGCCTATGCCGAGGTCGATCGCGTGCTACCCGGCGACGTCCGGCCCGATTATGCGCAGGTCGCGAAGCTGGAGGTGATCGAGCGCATCCTGAAGGAAGCGTTGCGGCTGTGGCCGACCGCGCCCGCGTTCAGCCTGGCGCCCTTCGAGGATACCGAAGTCGGCGGCTATCTGTTGAAGAAGGACCGCCCGGTCAACGTCTTCGCGCCCGGGGTTCACCGCAATCCGAAGGTGTGGGACGATCCCGACAGCTTCGACATCGATCGCTGGCTGCCGGAGAACGAGGCCAAGCACCACCCGCACGCCTATAAGCCGTTCGGCAATGGCGAGCGGGCGTGCATCGGGCGGCAGTTCGCGATGGTCGAGGCGAAGATCGCGATGGCGATGCTGCTGCGCGCCTTTTCGATAAGTGACCCGCATTCCTACCGCCTCCGGATCAAGGAGACGCTGTCGATCAAGCCCGACGACTTCTTCATGCGCATCCGCCTGCGCCAGCCGCACGAGCGGATCGCGGTGGCGCCCGTCGCCGCGGACGCGGCGGACGAGGACGTCGCGGCGGTGACCGGGACCGGGCAGCGCTTCGCGGTGCTGTACGGATCGAGCCTCGGCACCGCGCGCGACATCGCCGAGGAGATCGCCGAACGCGCGCGGGTCGACGGGTTCGATGTCGTCGTGCGGTCGATGGACGACAGCTTCAAGGGCGGGGCGGCGCCCGAGGACAAGGTGATCGTGATCGTCACCGCGACCTATAACGGCCGCGCGCCCGATACCGCGATCGCGGTCGAGCGGGCGCTGGATGCGGGCGCCTTCGAAGGCACGGACTGGTCGGGCGCGCGGTTCGCGGTGCTCGGGATCGGCAACTCGCAATGGCCGAACTACCAGATGTTTCCCAAGCGGGTCGATGCCGCGATCCAGCAGGCGGGCGCGACCCGGCTGGTCCCGCGCGCCGAGGCGGACGGGCAGGGCGATTTCGACGGTGCGGTGTCGGGCTTCGTCCGCGATCTGTGGAAGGCGCTCGGCAGCGAGGCCGCGCCGAGCGGGTCGGCGGCGACCTTGTCGCTGACCCCGGTCGACACCGTCGCCGCGCGCGCGGGCGCCTTGCCCGAACATGCGCAACGACTGGAGATCGTCGCCAATGACGAACTCGTGCGGCCTGCCGACGGATTGTGGGACTTCGCCAAGGAGCCGCCGCGGCCGTCGACCCGGCTGATCCGGGTGCGGCTGCCCGCCGAGCAGGTCTACAACACCGGCGATCACATCGCGGTCTATGCGCGCAATCGGCCGGCGCTGGTCGCGCGTGCGATCGAGCGGCTGGGCGTGGATGCGGCCACCCAGCTGAAGGTCGATGGGCAGGGCGGGCGCTTCAAGCATCTGCCGCTTGGCCAGACCGTGACGGTCGCGCAGTTGCTGGCGGACTTTGTCGAGCTGTCGGACCCGCTGCCCAAGCGCGCGCTTGCGGTGGTGGCGGCGCAGACTCGCTGCCCGAATACCAAGCGCGAGCTAGCCGCGCTCGAGGCGGCGTATGACGAGGCGGTCGCGGCCAAGCGGATGACGCTGCTCGACCTGCTCGACTCGCATCCCGCGGCGGAGCTGTCGTTGGATGCGCTGGTCGAGCTGTCAGCGCCGATCGCGCCCCGCTTCTATTCGATCGCGTCGAGCCCGCTGGTGACCCCCGACATCGCCGACCTGATCGTCGGGACCAGCGTCGCGCCGGCTTGGTCGGGACTCGGCGAGCATCGCGGCTTCGCGTCGGGCTATATGGCCGGGGTCGCGTCGGGCGAGCAGGTGTTCGGCTATGTCCGGCGTCCCAACCCGCCCTTCGCCCCCGCTGCGCCCGACGTGCCGATGATCCTGATCGGGCCGGGCACCGGCTTCGCGCCGCTACGCGGTTTCCTCGCCGAGCGGGCCGCGCAGCCGGGATCGGCGCAGAGCCTGTTGTTCTTCGGGTGCCGTCATCCCGACCACGACTGGTTCTGCCGCGAGGAGATGGAGCGCTGGCAGGCCGATGGCGTGGCCGCGCTGTTCCTGGCCTTCTCAGCGGTCGACGCGCATCCTTGGAAATACGTTCAGGACGCGCTGTGGGCCGAGCAGGACAAGGTCTGGGCAGCGATCGAGGCGGGCGCGGCGATCTACCTGTGCGGCGACGGCCGGTTCATGGCGTCGGCGGTTCGCGACACGCTGATCCGGATCTGGATGCAGCAGGTCGGCGGCGAACATGCGCAGGGATCGGCCTGGCTCAACGAGATGATCGAGCAGGGACGGTTCCACCAGGACGTGTTCGGCTTCGGCAAATAGCACCGTGCAACCCGCGACCGCGCCGCCGGTTGTGACTGACGACAACAAGCCGGTATGCAAGCCGGAACCCTCGCGAAAAGGAACCAGATGTGGCAGACGAGACCAACGACGCGATCGATCAGGGCGCCGAGCGCGCGAAATCGGCGACCGATCAGGCCGCGACTGCTGCGAAGGGCGCGGCGGACACGATGCGCAACGCCGCCGACCAGGCCCGGGCCGGCTTCTCGGAGCGGGTCGTCGACCCCGCCAAGCGCGCGGGCGAGGCGATGAAGGCGTCGGGCCAGAAGGTCGCCGAAGGCGGCGCGACGATCGGTACCAAAATGATCGACCAGGCCGAACAGAATGCCCGCGAAGCCTTTGCCGCGATGCGCGAGGCGGCGGGCGCGAAGGACATCTCCGACGTCATCCGCATCCAGGGCGAATATCTGCGCGAGCAGAGCCAGCGCAGCATGAGCCAGGCGCGGGAGATCGGCGAGCTGATCATGCAATTCGGCCGTGACGCGGTGGCGCCGCTGCGGGGTGCGGGGGAGAAGTGAGGGGCTGCTAAGAGCGGAGGGGCCAGGGATCGCCCTACCGTCATCCCCGCGCAGGCGGGGATCCAGACTGGCTAGCTTCGCGGCTTAATGCCCGAGGTCTGCCAGTATGGATCCCCGCCTGCGCGGGGACGACGGATGTGTGGATGGGCGTCCAATGCGCCGTCCTCTTACGCGTGCCCGGCGGACGGGTAGACCAGGCCCTTCAGTCCGGTGCGCTGGAACGGGTGCCAGTCGTCCTGCGGCTGCGAGAGGCGGTCGGCTACCGCGTAGAGCACCGCCGGATTGACGCCGAGCCCGCAATGGCTGCCGTGCACCTCGATATTGTCGGTTTCCGGCCCCGAGGATTCCATGCAGTTCTGCCAAGCGACGACGCCGTCCTCGCGGGTGTAGATCGCGGTGGAGGGTACGGGGGGCGGAACTGCGACTTCGGAGAGCTGGTTGCGGGTGTGGTCGTCGTCGATCTTCTGGCCGGTGAGATATTCGTACGCGCGCCACACGTTGGTCGCGCGCGGGCTGCCCGCGAAGGGCGAGCCTAGGGTGATGACCTGGCGCACCGCGTCGGGGGCACGGCGGGCGACCAGGCGCGCCATGATGCCGCCGAGGCTCCAGCCGATCACGCTGACCTTCTGGCCGGTAAGGTCGTGGATCGCGTGAAGGCGCGCGATCAGCTTTTCGCCCTCGTGTCCGATCGCCTTGGGGCCCAGATTGCGGCCGAGTTCCCACGCATGCGCGTCATAGCCGAGGCGCTTGAGGTAGCGGCGAAGCACGCCGGTCGAGGTGTCGCTGGCGATGAAGCCCGGCAGGACCAGCACCGGATGCCCGTCGCCCCGCGGCGCCGCGGCCAGCATCGGTGCGGCGAACGGCAGCGACCCGAGTTCGACGAGCGCGCGCGGCAGCTCGGTCAGCGCGAGGAGCGCGGACGGTGCACGCACGGTGTCGTATCGATCGGATAGTTTCGGGGCGGCGGTCGCCATTCGGCCATTCCTTATTTGCAGTGCAGCATGAATGCGCAAGCGTCTTGAAAAGTTCATAATAGGCCGAAGGCTTCGCTCCTGGCCGCGACCCTCGCCGCGTCATAGGCGAGGATCGCCAGATCGTGCGAAACGCCGTCGCGCCCGCGGACCTGATCCTTCAGCATCGCCTCGGCGCGGAAGCCCAGGCTTTCGAACAGCGCGATCGATCCGTTCTGGTCGGTGGTCATCTGCGCGGTCAGCTTGTCGAGCTTACGGTCGGCGGCAATCGCAAAGATCGCCTCGAGCAGGTCGCGCCCTAGCCCGGCACCGCGGCGCCCGCCCGACACCAGCAGCCGCACCTCGCCAACATGCGCGCTCCAGCCGAGCGGATCGCGCACCAGTGCCGCGGTGGCGACGATCGCGCCGTCGTCCTCGGCGACGAGGCTGTCGATCCAGCCTTCCTCGATCGCATCCTGCCACGCCGCGACCACGCGCGGGTGGCGCAGGTCGCGACCGAGGAACAGCAGATCATGTTCGGCGAGCGTCGCGGTGAAGGCGAGCATCGCGTCGCGATCGGCGGGCTGGAAGCGGCGGATAGTATGGCTCATGTCGACCTCGTTGCCAGCCATTGGACGAGCCGCGGCCATAACCGCCGGATCGCGTTGCCCCCGGCCACCAGGCTGACATGGCCGCCCTTCAGCACCACCTCTTCCTTGTCGGTCGACCCGATCATCCCCAGCAGCGGCGCCGAGGAGGCGGTCGGGACGATATGGTCGTGCTGCGCGGCGACGTGCAGGAACGGGGCGGTGATCCGCGCGAGGTCGATCGGGCGGTCGCCGATCGTCATCGTGCCGTCCAGCAGGCGGTTCTCCCACAGCAGCTGGCGCGTGGTCTGGCGGAAATACTCACCCGCGAGCGGCAGGATGTCCGCCGCCCAGCGATCGAACATCCGGAACGACTTCACGAATTCGTCGTCGTGGAGATTGTCGACGAGGCGGACCTGACCGGCGGCGCGGCTGCCGGGCTTCAGCAGGTCGAACGCGGTGTACAGATAATCGCCGGGACAGTTGCCGAACGTGTCGACGAGCCGGTCGACATCGAAGAAGCGCGGATCGGCCCAGGCCTGGAACATGTCCATCTTCGAGAAGTCGACCGGAGTGGTGAAGGTGACGAGATTGGCGAGCCCATGGTCCGGATGCAGCGCCGCCCATAGCAGCGACAGCACGCCGCCGAAGCAATAGCCGATCACGCTGACGTCGCGCTCGCCGGTCTCGCGCGCGACCCGCGCCAGCGCGGTCGGCAGGAAATCGAGGACGTAATCGTCGAGGCCCAGCCGCTTCTCGTCCGCGCGCGGTGCCTCCCAGTCGAGCATGAAGACGTCGAACCCCGCCTCCAGCAGATATTCGACCAGGCTCTGCCCCGGCACCATATCGAAGATGTAGCCGCGATTGGTGGTCGCCATCACCAGCAGGATCGGGACCCGGTAGACGTCGTCGACGCGCGGGCGATAATGATAGAGGCGCATCGTCCCGCGCTCGATCAGCACGTCCTTCACGCTGGCACCGAGCGTCGGACCGCTGGTGGTGAAGTAGGACAGCCCCTTCAGGTTGCGCTGCATCGCGCGATCGAACTCGCCCCTGGCGGCGGTGAGAAGATCGGGCGCGGTGGCCATCAGGCGGCGGGCGCCGGGGGCTTACGGCCGCGCGTCGGCTTGGGCTTGGCAGTGGGTGCGGGTAACGCGCCGTCGGTGAGAAGCGCCTCGATCCGCAGCAGCGACGCTTCGATGCGCCCGATCCGTGCGGACAGATCCTCGATCTCGCCGCGGCTCGGCATGTTTGCTGCGGCGAGCCCGCGCTCCATCATCTGCTTCATGGCCGCCTGGGTATTCATGGTCGCGGCGTTCGCGCCGTGCATCGTCTGCGACCATTGGTCCGACTTCAGCACCTGCCCGCCAACGCTGTTGGCCATCTTCTCCCACTCGCCCAGCATCTCGCGAAAGAACGCGGCCGGATCTGGTATCGTCATGATGCGCAGCATCGGCGTGAGATGGGGCGGCGTCAAGCGCGGTGGGCCGTGCGATGCGGTGGCGTTCGGCCACCCCTTTGCACGCGCGCCCTACGCTACCTACATCGCCTTCCATGAGCGGGAACGATCCACACGCCATGCCGGTCTGGCACGGCACCACCATTCTTTCGGTACGGCGCGGCGGCAAGGTCGTCTTGGTCGGCGACGGCCAGGTCTCGATGGGCCAGACCGTGATGAAGCCCAACGCACGCAAGGTCCGCCGCCTCGGCGACGGATCGGTGATCGGCGGGTTCGCGGGCGCGACCGCGGATGCCTTCACGCTGTTCGAGCGGCTCGAACGCAAGCTCGAACAGCATCAGGGGCAGTTGCTGCGTGCCGCGGTCGAGCTGGCGAAGGACTGGCGGACCGACAAGTATCTCCGCAATCTCGAGGCGATGATGATCGTTGCCGACAAGGACATCACGCTGATCCTCACCGGCAACGGCGACGTGCTCGAACCCGAGGCGGGGGTCGCGGCGATAGGTTCCGGCGGTAACTACGCCCTCGCCGCCGCGCGCGCCCTGGTGGAATATGAGGGCGACGCGGAAAAGCTGTGCCGCAAGGCGATGGCGATCGCGGCCGAGCTGTGCGTCTACACCAACGACCGGCTGACCGTGGAGAGCATGGACAGCACGAGCTGAGATATTCCCCCCTCCCGCCTGCGGGAGGGGTTGGGGAGGGCCTGTTCCAAGAGCCACCCCCCTCATCTGACAAGCCCTCCCCCAACCCCTCCCGCGCACGGGAGGGGAGCAAGTGGAAGAACATGAACGACGCACTTACCCCCAAGGCCATCGTCGCTGCGCTCGACGCGCACATCATCGGGCAGCAGGACGCCAAGCGCGCGGTCGCGGTCGCGATGCGCAATCGCTGGCGGCGGCAGCAGCTGTCGGCCGACCTGCGCGACGAGGTCACGCCAAAGAACATTCTAATGATCGGGCCGACCGGCTGCGGCAAAACCGAGATCAGCCGCCGGTTGGCGAAGCTCGCCGACGCGCCGTTCGTGAAGGTCGAGGCGACCAAGTTCACCGAGGTCGGCTATGTCGGCCGCGACGTCGAACAGATCGCGCGCGATCTCGTCGAGGAAGCGATCCGGCTCGAGAAGGAACGCCGCCGCGTCGCGGTGAAGGACAAGGCCGAGGAGGCCGCGATGGAGCGGCTGCTCGATGCGCTGACCGGCAAGGGATCGAGCCAGGCGACCCGCGAGAGCTTCCGCCAGCGCTTCGCCGACGGGCATCTCGATGCCGCGGAGGTCGAGATCGAGGTCGAACAGGCGCCGCAGATGCCATTCGACATCCCAGGTGGCGCGCCGCAGATGATCAATCTCGGCGAGATGATGAAGTCGTTCGGCGGCGGGCAGCAACTGAAGCGCCGCAAGCTCGGCGTCCGCGCGGCGTGGGACAAGCTGGTCGAGGAGGAGGCCGACAAGCGGCTCGACCAGGACGAGGTCAGCCGGGTCGCGCTCGCCGACGCGGAAGCCAACGGCATCGTCTTCCTCGACGAAATCGACAAGATCGCGGTCAGCGACGTGCGCGGCGGCTCGGTCAGCCGGGAAGGCGTGCAGCGCGACCTGCTGCCGCTGATCGAAGGCACCACGGTGTCGACCAAATACGGGCCGATGAAGACCGACCATATCCTGTTCATCGCCAGCGGCGCGTTCCACGTCGCCAAGCCGTCGGATCTGCTGCCCGAGCTACAGGGCCGACTGCCGATCCGTGTCGAGCTGAAGGCGCTGACCGAGGCCGATTTCGTGTCGATCCTGTCGGACACCAAGGCGTCGCTGCCGCTCCAGTACAAGGCGCTGATCGCGACCGAGGGCGTCGACGTGTCGTTCACCGACGACGGCATCGCCGCGATCGCGCGGATCGCCGCGGAGGTGAACGGGCAGGTCGAGAATATCGGCGCGCGGCGCTTGCAGACGGTGATGGAAAAGCTGCTGGAGGAAGTCAGCTTCGACGCCGACGACCGCAAGGAGCCGGTCGTGGTCGATGCTGCCTATGTCGACGGGCAGTTGAAGGAAATTGCGCGGAACACGGACCTTAGTCGCTTCGTGCTGTGATCTAGGGTGAGCGCTGCGTTCGGTCTGGGAACCTGCTCAAGGTCCGGATCGCCCGCTACATGCGCACCCGTGTCCCCGCGCAGGCGGGGACCCAGGGTCTAGCAAGACAACCACTCGCGTCTTGCGATACCCTGGACTCCCGCCTTCGCGGGAGAACAGGAACGTGGTCCGCGGCAGTTCCGCCTACGCGGGTTAACGCCCGAAAGCGACGCTACCGCCCCAACAGCACCCGCGCCTGACCCGCGATCTGCGCGAGCATCGCCGCATTCGGCGCGGTGGAGTGCCGGGCGCGGTCGATCACCGCCTTGAACTGGGTCACGCGCGGCGCATTGGCGGTGAGCCATGCGGCCACCGCGCCTTGCGGGTCGGTCCCTGCGGCCTTCGCCAGATATTCGAGGCGTACCTGCTGGAAATCGCGCGACAGGTTCGCGAGCAGCAGGCGTTCCCATGGATCGCTCGACACGATCCGCGCCGCGGTCGCCTGCGCCCAGTCGAGCCCGAGCGCCTGGCCGAGATGCGTGAAGGCGCGGGTCAGCGCGAGTTCGTCGAGCCCGAGCCGCTGGCCGAGATCGGCGAGGCCGACCGCGCCGTCCATCTCGAACAGCCGCACGACCTTTGCCGCCAGGGCGGCGGGCGCGCCGATCGCCTCTAGCTGCGCGGCGATGCGGGCGCTCTGCGCGCTCGCCTCTTCGAGCAGCAGCGCCTTGGTCTGCGCGTCGAGCGTGGCGATGCCGGCGCCCAGTTGCGCGATGACCGGGCCGGGGGTGGTGCCCGGCCGATTGATCCGCAACAGGTCCGCGATCTGCGAACGGGTGGCGACCGCGACCTCGTCGAACAGCGCGATGCGTGCCGCCTCTGGCATCGCTGCGGTCTCGATCTCTCGCCACAGCGCGTCGAGGCCGAACAGGCGTTCGCACACCACGAACATCGCCGCGACATCGGCCATCGCCGAGCCTTCCTCCTCCGCGACTTCGAACGGATAGAGCACGCCCATGCGGTTGACGACGCGGTTGGCGAGTTTGGTGGCGACGATTTGCGGCCGTAGCCGATGCGCGTCGATCGCGTCGGCAAACCGCTCTCGCATCGCCGCGGGGAAGGCGGCGTGGAGATCGCTGGCGAGCTCGGGCGCGGTGGCGAGGTCGCTATGCTCGATCGCCTCCTGGAGCGCGAGTTTCGCGGTCGCGAGCAGCACCGCGAGTTCGGGGCGGGTCAGTCCGCCGCCGTCCTGGCCGCGGCGCAGCAGTTCCTCGTTCGGGCCCAGACCCTCGACCGCGCGATCGAGCCGGCCGGCGGTCTCGAAGATCTCGATCAGCTGTACATAGCTGGGGATCGCGGCGGCGCCGTCGGCCTCGGCGATCGACAGGGCCAGCGTCTGCAGGCGATTGTCCTCGAGCACCAGATGCGCGACGTCGTCGGTCATGCTCGCGAGCAGCGCGTTGCGCGCGTCGTAATCGAGACGGCCTTCGATCATCTCGCGGTTGAGCGCGATCTTGATGTTGACCTCGTTGTCCGAACAATCGACGCCTGCCGAATTGTCGATGAAGTCGGTGTTGATCCGGCCGCCCGCGGCCGAAAACGCGATCCGTGCCGCCTGGGTGACGCCGAGATTGGCGCCTTCGCCGATGGCAGTGACGCGCAGTTCTTCGGCATCGATGCGGAGCCGATCGTTGGCGGGATCGCCGACCTGGACGTTGTTCTCCGCCGCGGCCTTCACATAGGTGCCGATGCCGCCGAACCAGAGGAGGTCCGCGGGGCTCTTCAGGATCGCCGAGATCAGCGCGGTCGGGTCCATCTCGGTCGCGGTGACGCCGAGGATCGCCTGCGCCTGTGGCGAGAGCGCGATGGTCTTGTCGGTGCGCGCGAACACGCCGCCCCCCGGCGAGATCAGCGACGGATCGTAATCCGCCCAGCTCGACCGCGGCAGCGCGAACATCCGGGCGCGTTCCGACCAGCTCGCGGCCATGTCGGGATCGGGATCGATGAAGATGTGGCGGTGATCGAACGCCGCGACGAGGCGGATCGTCTTCGACAACAGCATGCCGTTACCGAACACGTCGCCCGACATGTCGCCGCAGCCGACCACGGTGATCGGGTCGGACTGCACGTCGACGCCGCGTTCGGCGAAGTGGCGCTGGACCGAGATCCAGGCGCCCTTGGCGGTGATGCCCATCGCCTTGTGATCATAGCCGACGCTGCCGCCGCTGGCGAAGGCGTCGCCGAGCCAGAAGTCGCGTTCGAGCGCGAGCGCGTTGGCGACGTCGCTGAAGGTCGCGGTCCCCTTGTCGGCGGCGACGACGAAATAGGGATCCTCGCCGTCTAGGATGGTCACACCGGCGGGATGCACGACGCGGCCGTCGACGATGTTGTCGGTGATCGACAGCAAAGATCGGATGAAGATGCGGTAGCTTTCGGTGCCCTCAGCCAGCCAGGCGTCGCGGTTTCCTGCGGCGGGCAGCTGCTTGGGGTAGAAGCCGCCCTTGGCGCCGGTCGGCACGATGACGGCATTCTTGACGCGCTGCGCCTTCATCAGCCCGAGGATCTCGGTGCGGAAATCGTCGCGGCGGTCGGACCAGCGCAGCCCGCCGCGCGCGACCGGGCCGGCGCGCAGGTGGATGCCCTCGACCCGCGGCGAATAGACCCAGATCTCGCGCCACGGCACCGGCGCGGGCAGGCCGGGGATGAGGTGGCTGTCGAGCTTGAACGCGAGCGCTTCCTCGGCGCCGGGCGCGAAGGCGTTGGTGCGCAGCGTCGCCGCGATCAGGTTGCGATAGGCGCGCAGGATGCGGTCGTCGTCGATCGCGGACACCGCGTCGAGGCCCTGTTCGATCGCCGCATCGGCCGCGGCGACATCGCGATCGCCCGCGGGATCATGCGCAGCGGCGAAACGCTCGATCAGCGCGGCGCCCAGCGCCGGGGCGCGGCGGATCGCGTCGACCACAGTGTTGAGGCCATAGGGCAGGCCGGCTTGGCGAAGGTAGCGGAACCACGCGCGGAACAGCACGACCGACGCGGGCGCCATGCCGGTCTCGACGATCAACTGGTTGAACGCGTCGTTCTCGGCGCGGCCTTCCAGCACCGCGGCGATCGCGCCTTCGAGCACCGCGACATCGCCGCCGCCCGCGGTCGCGGCGACCTCGACGACGAAATCATGGACGAAGGCGTTGGTCTCGTCGCGCAGCCGCGTCGGCAGTTCGCCGATCACCCGGAAGCCGAAATTTTCCAGCACCGGCACCGCATCCGACAGTGCAAGCGGGCCGAGTTTGTAGATCTTGAGCCGGCGGTCCTCGCCCGGCACCGCGGGGAACAGCCGCACCGATCGGCTATCGGGCGTGTCCAGCCCAGCGATGCGGATGATGTCGGCGGCGGCTTCGAACGGCGAGCTGACGTTGCGATAGTTTTGCGGGAAGGTCGCCGCCCAGCGCAGCGCGAGCCGCGCCGCGCGCTGCGTCGTCAGCGACTCCGCCAGCGCCGCCTCGACATCGGGCACCCAGCCGCGGACCATCTTCTCGAGCCGGTCGGCAAGCGGCGCGACGTCGGGCATCCGACCGGCACCGCGCAGGTCGATGGTGTAGCGCAGCAGCGCGACGGTGCCGTCCTCCAGCGCGATCGTCCAGTTGATGATCGATCCGTTGGCGGCCTCCGCCAGCATGTCCGCGATCGCGACGCGACGCGCGGTGGTCAGCTCGTCGCGCGGCAGCCAGGCGAAGGCGAACAGATGCCGGCCGAGCGCGGACTGCACCAGCACCAGCGCCGGGCGCGGCCGATCGGCGAGCGACATCGCGGTGAGCGCGAGATCTTCGAGCTGGGCGGGCGAGAAGCCGATGACGATGTCGTGCGGCAGCGCGGTCAGCGCATGGGTCAGCGCCTTGCCGGCATGGCCCTTGGGATCGAAGCCGACCTTCGCCTCCAGTTCCGCCAGCCGCGCGCGCAGCACGGGGATGTCGCGCGGGCGGGTGGCGAGCGCGGCGCTGGTCCACAGCCCCGAATGGATCGACAGGCCGGTGACCTTGCCCGCGTCCATCAGCGGCACGACCACAAGGTCGAGCGGCACCGCGCGGTGGACGGTGGAGATCAGGCTCGATTTCATCAGCAACGGCGCTTCGCCGCCGCGTTCGAACCAATCGATCGCCAGCGCGCGCGATGCTTCGGCGAGGATCGGCACGCGGTGGTCGTTCCGCGCGATGCCGAGCGCTTCGCCCGCTGCGCCCTCGACATGCCAATCCTGGTGGCCGAGCAAGGTGAACTGCCCGTCGAGGAACCATTGCAGCAGCGCCGCGCCTTCGCCCTGCGGCAGCGCGGCCTCGTCGCGCGCCATCGCGCGTTGCAGCCGCGGCCAATCTGCGACCGCGGCGCGCACGTCCGCGAGCACCCCGCCGAGATCGTCAACCAGGTCGCGGCGTTCGCGCGCGTCGACCCGTTCCATCTCGATATAGATCATCGATTCGGGCGAGCCGGCGCCGCCGATCTCCTGCAGCTCGCCCTCGCCCGAGCGACTGGCGCGAACCACCGGGTGGATAACGCGTTCGATGTCGATGTCGTGCGCGCCGATGGCGGCGGCGATCGAATCGACCAGGAAGGGCATGTCGTCATTGACGATCGCAAGCCGCATCCGGCGGCGGACATCGTCGCTGGAGATCGGTTCGAGCGCGATCGCGGGCGTGCCGGCGCGGCGGGTCTGCGCGGCAGCAGTAACGAACCGCGCCGCCTCGGCGATTTCTGCCGGACCGAAATTCTTGAGCTCGCCCGGCAGGGCTCCGCGGGTCAATCGTGCGGCGAGCGCTTCCGACGGTTCATGCGACGTGGTGACAGCCATAAGAGGGCGTATGCGCCTGCCGACGACCTATCTCAAGGCCGCGCGCGATTTCCGATAGTTTCTCGCACACGCAACATAAGTTCTAGCTGCGTGTGCGTCAGGCAGCGCGGCGGATGATACCGTCGACCAGCGATTTGCCCTCAACCCGCTTGATGACATCGACCGTGCCGTCGACACCGGCGCGAGCCAGCAGCACGACGAACTCGTCCTCGACCGCGTCGATCGCGAGCGTGCCCAGCACCGGCAGCGCGCGGAGTTCGGCGGCGGCGCGAGCATAGAGATCAGCAGGCAGGGAGGGGGCGGGGCGGCGTGCGGCGCGTTCGGCGGCAACGATCGCCTTGATCCCGCCTTCCGCATTGTCGAGGAAGTCGGCGAGGTCGCCCGCGGGCACCGCCGCCCGGCGTGCGGCGGCGAGCACCGCGGCATATTCGGCAATCCGAGTCTTGTCGTAATCGGCGCCGAAGACGAGCTTGATCACCGGGGTCAGCGGCGCGCGTGGCTGGGTCTTGATCGCGGCTGCTTCGAGCAGCGCGGCATAGCCCGCGGCATCGGCATCCGCTGCCAGCGCGAAATCATGCGCACGGCCGAGCGCCCGGTACAGCGCGGCGCGACCGCGGGTGTCGGCCGCGCGAACCGCCGCGGCGCTCTCGCGGGCAGTGGCGAGCTGGTCTTGCAGAGTGCCGGCGGGTGCAGCCTCCACGATCTCGGCATGGTCGGCGCTGGGGCCATCGGCCCAGATCGTCACGTCGGAGGAAGTCGGGGCCGTCGGCCTGCCGACCATGCGCACCGCGGCATCGAGCTCGGCGGTCAGCGTCGCCTGTGTGTCGGCATCGGCGACTTCCTTCCAGTTGATCACGCCGTAGATAAAATCGATCTCGCCGCCGTCCGACGAATAGGGCATCAGGATGCCGCGATAGAGCGTGGTCCGGCCGCGGGTGCCGACGAATTCGGCCTCGAACCCGATCGGGGCGCGATTGGCGATGATCTGCAGATAATGATCGGTCAGCCGCGACAGCAGCGAACGGCTCGGCACGTCGACGACCCGGGTAATCGAGCTTTCCAGCGCGCACTCCTCGCGCAGGGTACGGCCGAGATACGCGATCGTCGGATCCTCGATCCCGCGGGTGAAATCGAGCAACACGCTGTGCGGCCCGAAATCGGCGATGCGGGCGGGATCGAGATCCTCGATGTTCGGATAGGCGCGCGACTTCAGCAGCGACACCCAGTGATTGTACGCGCGGACATGCATGCGGCGTTCGTCGCCCCCGAGATCGAACACCTCGTCCGAGACGGTCATCTCGTCTTCCGCGTCATCGAGGGCGATCCGCTCCTCATCGAAATCGCGCGCCGTATCCATGCGTCGAATCCCTCAACCTCAACGGGCGACATGCCCTCGTGCGACGCTTGTGCACGGTTGATGGTAAACGCGGGGTAAAGGCAGGATGAAAGCCGGCGGACGGCTGGGTGAAGGCAGGCGCATCGGATCGGCTTGTCAGCCCCCAACCAAGCTGGTAAGCGCCCCGCCTCGCCCCGCAACACCATGCGGCGACGGGCCGCTTTAGCTCAGCTGGTAGAGCATCGCATTCGTAATGCGGGGGTCACAGGTTCGAGTCCTGTAAGCGG
>NZ_CAXTEM010000039.1:0-26202 GCF_964243315.1 uncultured Sphingomonas sp.
TCGAGGTCGTCGACGGCATTCCCGACGGCGGCAAGATCGCCCAGCTGGCGGGCGTGCCCTGCGCCTTCACGCCAGATTACGCGCCCGAGGAGATGTTCGAGATTGCGAACAAGCTTTACCAGAAATCCAGATAAGCCGATCGATCGCCGTCGGAGGTCCATCCTCCGACGGCTCCCCATCCAATCAGGCGACCCGATGCGGCGACCGCATCAGCCCGCCCGCTTCGACGTCAGCCGCAGCAGGCGGCCACCCGACCCGTCCTCCAGCAGCCACACTGCGCCGTCGGGCGCCGCCATCACCGTGCGGATGCGGTTGCCCATGTCCCAGCGCTCGGCTTCCTGCGCCTCGACGCCGTCGAAGGCGACTCTCACCAGCGCGGTCGCAGCGAGCGCGCCGATCAGTGCGGATCCGCGCCATTCCGGAAACATGTTGCCATTGTAGAAGGCTAAGCCGGCAGGCGCGATCACCGGGTTCCAGTACAAGGCAGGCTTGGCGAACTCGGGGCGGGTCTCCGGTCTCGGGATCGGCATATCGTCATAGTTCGACCCGTAGCTCACCAGCGGCCAGCCATAATTCTTGCCCGGCTCGATCAGGTTCAGCTCGTCGCCGCCCTTCGGTCCCATCTCGGTTTCCCACAGCCGTCCCTGCGCGTCGAAGGCGAGGCCATATTGGTTGCGGTGGCCGCTGCTCCATATCTCCGCAGGCGCTAGATTGGGGGCGGTCAGCGTCACCTGTCGTTTCGGCGCGCCGGCGGCGGCTCCGGTATTCTCGGGCGGGTCGATGACGCCGATGGTCGCTGCGCCGACCTTCCCCGCACCAGGGTTGCCCGGGGCCGGCTTGCCGTCGAGCGTCAGGCGTAGGATCTTGCCGACCGCCTGATCGGGATCCTGCGCGGGGGTCATCCGCATGCGGTCGCCGGCGGTCAGGAACAGGTGGCGCCCGTCGGGGGCGAAGGCGATGTAGCCGCCGAACTGCCCGCCCGCACCGCGCGGCAATTGTCGCCAGATCACCTCGACATCGGCGAGCGTGGGCTTGGCCGCCGTTACGTCGAGCGTCGCACGGGCAAGCGCCAGACCGTCGCCGCCCTCGCCCGGTTCGGCATAGGTGAAGTAGATCCGTCGATCCGTCGCGAATGCAGGGGAGGTAGCGACGAACAACAGGCCGCCCTGCCCGTCCTCATGCACCGCCGGCACTCCGCTCACCGGCGTCTTGCCACCGCCGGGTGTGACCAGCCAAAGCTTCCCCGCCTTTTCCGTGACGAGCATGCGACGGTCCGGCAGGAACGCGAGCGCCCATGGATCCTCGAAGCTGGCGATCGCGGCGACATTGAAGGGCTTCGCGCCGGACGGCTTGCGATCGCCGAAATTGGCGGGCTCGGCGGCGGACTTCTTCGCGGACGGCTGGGTGGCGATGTCTTTTCCACCACAGCCCGCCAGCGATGCGGCCGCGGCCAACGAGAAGAGGCAGTTGCGGATCATCGGCTATCCTGATGCTTGTGGATGAGTGAAGAGCCAGCGCTCGATCGAAGACGTCTCAGCGGTGCCCGGACGAACCGACGGGCCGGCACGCAACGCTCGCTCAAATCAGCACGCTCAAGAGCAGCGTGAAGATCAGTCCGAAAATGCCGACCAGCGTCTCCATAACGGACCATGACCGGAACGTCTCACGCAGCGTCAGACCGAAATATTCCTTGAACATCCAGAAGCCCGAATCATTTACGTGGCTGCACATCAGGCTGCCCGCCCCGATCGCCAGCACCATCAGATTGGGGTCGACACCACCCGCCGCGACCAGCGGCTGGACGATCCCCGCAGCGGTCAGTCCGGCGATCGTCGCGGAGCCGAGCGCGATGCGGATGACCATCGCCAGGCCCCAGCCCAGCACCAGCGGCGGCAGGCTGAGCCCGCCCAGCCAGCCCGCGAGCGCCGCATCGGCACCGCCATCGACGAACACCTGCTTTAATGCCCCCGCACCCGCCACGATCAGCAGGATGCCGGCGATGTCCTTCACCGCCTCCGCGCTGCCGCCGGACACTTGTGCGAGCGGCATGCCGCGCATCACCCCCAGCACCAGCATCGCGACCAGCAGCGACACCAGCATCACCACGACCGGGTTGCCGCCGAACGCGATCCAGCCCTTGGCCGCGTCCGATAGGCCCGACATCGCCAGCAGCGCCGTCGTTCCTGCCAGCAGCACGACCGGCAGCAGCGCCACCGCGAAGCTCGCCCCCGCGTCGGGCGGGTCGACCGGCGGTGCATCGACGTCGGCCCGTGCGGCGGGCTGCGGTCGCGCGGTCATCCCCCGCAGGCTGCGCGCGAACAACGGCCCCGCGATCAGCAGCGTCGGCACGCCGACGATCGCGCCGTAGATCAGCGTCCAGCCGATATCGGCCTTGAACAACCCGACCAGCGCGGTCGGGGAGGGATGCGGCGGCAGGAAGCCGTGCGCGATCGACAGCCCCGACAGCATCGGGATCGCAAGATAGACGGTGGGCAGGCCCGATCGCGCCGCCACCGAAAGGATCAGCGGCACCATCAGCACGAAGCCGACATTGTAGAATAACGGCACACCGACGATGAACCCTGTCGCCGCCAGCGCGAGCGTGATCGATCCGCGTCCGACCGCGCCGATCAGCGTGTCCGCGATCTGCTTCGCCGCGCCGCTGTCCGCGATGATCCGGCCGAACATCGCACCCAGGCAGAGGATCGCGGTGAGCGAGCCCAGCATATCGCCGATGCCCTTGGTGATCGATCCGGCGATGGTGTCGAGCGGTTGGCCGAGCAGCAGTGCCGCCGCCAGCGCCGCGAGCAGGAACGCGACGAAGGGATGCAGCTTCGCCACCGAGATCAGCGCGATCAGAAGGCCGACCGAGAACAGGACCGCGACGATCGTCATGACAGGAAACTCCGGGTCGCCGCGACCGCGTCACGCGCCGCGTCCGATGTATCGCACCTCACGCCACCGCCGAACGAAAAGGTCGAGAAACGATCGACGTGAAAAGGATGCGCGCTCACGGAATCTCCAGCACCAGTCGCCAGCGATGGCACGGATCATCATGAGGACGCAATGCCCGGCGCCGCGCCGGACAGCTGTCAGCTCTACGGATCTACGAGCCCGATGCCAGCCGCTGCAAAGCCGATCGGCGACGTCCGAGCGCTGCTGAGCCCCTTGCTACAGCGACCGCCGCGCAACCTTCCACGCCGGCTTCGTCCCTCCCAACACGCAGCAGATCGATAGCCACGGACGACGAACAGCTCGCGAGCAGGATCGGCGAGGTGGAGACCGGCATGTCCAGCGCGTACCGATGCGCGATCCCGACGCCGCGTGCCTGCCACAGCGCGCGATAGGCCGCCAGGGTCGGCGCATAGTGCGGCCTTCCCTCCGAAACGAAGCCGGGATCGACCACCATGATCGGCCGACCGGCGCTCGTTGCGATCGCGTCGAACAGCGCGCCGTAACGGCCCGCCTCGGCGCCTTCGTCGATCGGCGGGTAATAATAGCGGCGCGCGATCGCCCCCGCTCCACCCATCAGCAATGGGACGCCCGCGGTCAGTAGAAGCACCGTCGCCGCCAGCCCGGCGTGGCGCCCGTCGCGCGCGAGCACGGCCCGGGCTCGATCGAGCGCGACATGGATCGTGATCGCGGCGGCGATCGCCATGAACGGCACAGCCGTCAGGATGTAATGATCGAGCTTGGATGCAGCGAAGGAGAAAACGACCAGCACGCCAACGACGATGCAGAGCGAGAAGGTCAGCACCATTCGCTGGCGATCCGTCGCGAAGATCCAGGCCAGGGGCGCCAGCACCAGCAGCGGCGTGGCGGCGAAATAGCCCGCGTGCAGCAGCCCCAGATAATAGGTCCACGGCTTGGGCGAGACCAGCGATGTCGCGAACCGACCACCCAGATCGTTCGCCCAGATCGCAGCGAGATACCCCGGCGACTGAACCTCGCGCAGCACCACGAACCCGACGACCATTGCCGCCACCGCCGCTGCGGTCAACGCGTAGCCCGGCGACCGCAGCACCCGCCGCCAGCGTCCGCTGACGATCGCGTACAGCGCGAGCCCAACCCCGGGAACCAGCGCGGCGACGCTCTTGGTTAAAGACGCACAGCCGATCGCCACCCCTGCAACGGCGAATATTCGCCAGCTCGGGCGGGGCCGATGGAGCGCAAGGAACAGCAGGAAAAGATAGGCGGTGACGAAGAACAGCAGCAGTGCGTCATAGTCCGCGGTGCGCGTACTATGTTCGCCGAAATAGGCCGGGCTCGCCACCATTAGCACCGCGCTCAGGCCAGCGGCCGAGAGCGAACCGGACCCCCGGCGCACCAACCCGAACACCAGCAGGATCGTACCCAGCCCCGCGATCATGCTCGGCAAACGCAACGCCCAGAGCGAGGGGCCGAATGAATCGACGCTCGCCACCATCAGCCAGATCAGCAGCGGTGGCTTGCTGTTCCACAGATCCGGTGCGCCGCCATAGGTGGTGACCAGGCCGAGACCGTCGCGCTGCATCTCCAGCGCGTTGACGATGTTGCGCGATTCGTCCCACAACCTGATCGGCATCGTCGCGCGATCGACGAACAGAAATGCCGCCGCCAAAACGACGAGCAACGCCGCGACCACCACGTCCCGCCGAACCACAGTTGCTGCAGGGGCGCGGCTATGGGAGCCGAAAAGCGAGAGCGCAGCCATCCTCCCCGTGGTGAGCGGCAAATCTTACCATTTCGCTAACCACGTCATGTGATGACACCTACCCCGAGTCAGACCGGCGACACCCCCCGCTACCGCGAAGCGACCTTCGGCGCTGGATCGATCGCGGTCAGATAGCCGAGGATCGCGGGCACGTCGCGGTCCTCGATGTCGGCGTGGTAGACCTCGCGCATCTTGGTGATCGTGGCCTGCCATTGCGCCGCGGTCAGCGGCGGCTGGTTGAGCACCATGCTGGTCGAATGGCACGCGGTGCAGTTCGCGTTGATCGCGTCCGCAGCGGCGCCGCCCGCGAACCGCGCCTCGTCGATCGGCATCGCCACGGCGGTCGACACCAGTGCGAACCCGCCGCCCGCCACGCTGCTCGGCGATGCCGCAGCTCGCGCAGGTGGCGGTGGCGGAACCCGGTGGTCGGGCGTTCCGATCGCGGTCAGCATCACCGCCGCGCCGCCGATGACGACCACGCACAAGGCGCCGAGGCTGAAGCTCTTCATGTCGATCCCCTCACGCGATCACGATGTCGGTGGCTTCGATCACGCCGCGCATGAAGCCGCTCGGGTTCCAGTTGGCCACCGTCGGCTGCGCGACCCCTGCGCTGTTCCAGCATCGCGACAGCAGGGTCGCCCGCCCGCGTCCACGCAGCGGCACCTCCGCATCCCAGCGCCTGAAGCCATAGCGCCC
Organism: uncultured Sphingomonas sp.; assembly: GCF_964243315.1. GTDB lineage: Bacteria > Pseudomonadota > Alphaproteobacteria > Sphingomonadales > Sphingomonadaceae > Sphingomonas. The sequence continues at coordinate 5,390 of NZ_CAXTEM010000039.1, forward strand.
GCGATCGGGCCCGAGCACCGCGCGCTGCCAGCGCCGCCCGCCATCCGCCGATACCTCGACCCGCGCGGCCCCGTGGTCGCCGCCCATCGCGATGCCGCCGATCGGGATCGTCGGGGTGAAGCCGATCGTCTGCCCCGGCGCCAGGCTCGTCACCCAGCTGCGTGGAACCATTCGGTTGATCGGCACGCTCGGGAAATCCTTGGTGCCGGGCGCGACGTTCGCACGCGGCGCGGTTGGGATCTTGTACGCCTTCGCCATCCAATATTGCTCGTCCGCGCCGGTCAGCACCTCGATGTCGTCGAGCATCTTGACCCAATAGGTCGAATACCAGCCGGGCACGACCAGCCTGATCGGAAAGCCGTTGAGCAGCGGCAGCTGTTCGCCGTTCATCGCGAACGCCAGCATCACCTCGCCGTCGCGCGCATGATCGATCGCCAGCGTCTTGGCGAAGTCGGGCGCTCCCGGCGTCGCCGGTCGATCGAGCCCGGCGAACCGCACCGCGGTCGCTCCCGCGCGAACCCCGGCGAGATCGAGCAGGTCGCGCAACCGCACCCCCATCCACCGCGCATTGCCCATCGCGCCGTGCCCCCATTGCGCGCCGGGCACCCGCGGCGCGAAGAAGCCGCGCGAATTGCCCGAACACTGGTTCACCGCCGCCAGCTCGATCCGCGGCATCCGCAGCAATCGCGCGAGCGACAGCGACAACGGCCGACCGACCGCGCCGCGGATCTTCAGCCGGAACTTCTCGACATCGATCGCGGTCGGGATATCGGCGTAATGCCAGCGCACGAAGAACTGGTCGTTAGGCGTGAACACGTCCCGGTCGAACACCGCCATCGGCGTTTCGAGCAGCGGCGGCGTCGCGCGCTGCAGGATCATGCTGCCCTTGCCCGGAAACGCAGTCGTCAACGGTCGCTCGTCGCGCGCACCAAGGAAGCCCAGCCGCGCGAGTTGCTCCGCCAGCGCCGGCGCCGCGAGCGTCGCGCCGCCGAGCCCCAGCCCGCCGAAGCCCAACCCCGCAAGCACGCGCCGGCGGTCCGTCGCGATCGCGAGCGCCCTGTCCAACCGATCCATCAGTCCGCCGCCGGGTTGAGCTTGTCCTCGGTCCGCGTGAGGAAGTCGCCCGCATCGTGGCGCTCGCGCAGCTGGCTCGCGGGATCGCCCATCACCCGGTTGACCATCCGCCCGCGCTGCACCGCCGGCCGCGCGCCGATCGCGTCGGCCCAGCGCTGGACATGCTTATAGTCCTGCACCTGGAGAAACTCGCCCGCCTCGTACAGCAACCCCTTGGCCATGCCGCCATACCAGGGCCACACCGCGATATCGGCGATCGTATAGTCGGCGCCGCCGAGATACTCGCTCTCCGCCAGCCGCCGGTCGAGCACGTCGAGCTGGCGCTTGGCCTCCATCGCGAACCGGTCGATCGCGTACTCGATCTTCGTCGGGGCGTACGCGTAGAAATGGCCGAACCCGCCGCCGAGATAGGGGGCGCTGCCCATCTGCCAGAACAGCCACGACAGGCACTCCGCCCGCGCCGCAGCTTCGGTCGGCAACAGGACGCCGAACTTTTCGGCAAGGTACATCAGGATCGCGCCCGACTCGAACACCCGCACCGCGGGGTCGCCGCTGCGGTCGAGCAGCGCCGGAATCTTTGAATTGGGATTGATCGCGACGAACCCGCTGCCGAATTGGTCGCCTTCGTTGATCCGGATCAGCCACGCGTCGTACTCGGCCCCCGTGTGACCGAGCGCGAGCAGTTCCTCCAGCATCACCGTCACCTTGACCCCATTGGGCGTCGCGAGCGAGTAGAGCTGCAGCGGGTGCTTGCCGACCGGCAGTTCCTTGTCGTGAGTCGCGCCCGCGATCGGCCGGTTGATCGCCGCGAAGCGTCCGCCGCTTTCCTTGTTCCAGGTCCAAACGCTCGGCGGAACATACTCTGCTTGGTCGGTCATGATGTGCTTTCCGGTTGGGCGGGGCTATTCGCCGGGCCGATAGGTGCGTTCGACATGCCCGGCGAGATCGGCCGGCGTCAGGTAGATGGGGCGCAGCTTGCCGCCCGCATAGCGATCGATCTGGTCCGCGAAATGCGACGAGCCCGGATCGCCGCTCTGGCCTCCCGCCATAACCGCCCAAGCCCGCGGCGTCGGGCCGAACGACACCACCGCGACGAAGCTGTTGCCGCTGGTGCCGTAATAGCGTCGCGTGTTCGGATAGGGCTTCGCGCCGAACGACGCCAGCGAGCCCCATTGCGCCGAGGTGAAGGGCACCGGCGTGCTCGGCCGGCGGTCATCGAAATGCGGCTCGATCGCGCCGTCGAGCCGTTGGAACCGGTTGATCTCGCCCCACGGAACCCGCCAGCCGCCGAAGTCGCGGCGCAACGTCGCCACCACTTCCGCCAGTGCCGCGAGCTTGGCCTCGGCGCTCACCCGCGTCGCGATGTAATCGGGCACGTTGAGCCCCGCCGCCCGCGCCGCCGGACCGACTTGCCGCCACAGCGCATCGCCCCAGACTACCGCCAGCGCCGTCGGCGTTGACGTTGCCGACCAGCGGTAATCCCACCCCTTCAGCAACGCGATCGGCGCGGCCAGCGCGCCGCGCCGCGGGTCGGCCTCGGGCAGCGCGGCATGTGCCGCCACAAGCTGCGGGATCAACACCGCAAAGGCCGGCAGATAGCTGTCATACGCCGCCGTCATCAGCCGTTCGGCGGTGAAGTCATGCCGATCCTTCAGCAGCAGCTCGGCATGCACGCCGCGCGCATTCTGCCCCGCGCCATCCATGTAGCGCGGGAAATCCGCGGCGCGCGGGCTGTTCGCACCCGCTGCGGTCCACGGCCAGTTGTTGGTGTTGACCACATAGCCCGACCGTGGCGCCACCGCCTGCGGCAGGCTCGCAAGCGAATGCAGCCCGTGCCAGTCGGTCGCCGGATCCGCGCCGTCGACCGCATGCGTATAGTCGAAGCGGTCGTCGCGACGCGGCACGAACTGCGGATGCAGATAGGCGATCCTGCCCGCCGCATCGGCGAGGATCGTCGCGTTGGACGAATTCGCCTGCCGCGCCGACACCTTCACGAACGACGCGACGTCCTTCGCCTTGGTCCTGAGCCAGCTCTGCTCCAGCGCGGCGACCGGCCGCCACATCAGCGCGGTCGCGATCCAGCGATCGCCCCGCGCCGCGACGATCGGCCCGTGATGCGTATGCAGAATCCCAAACGAGCGGGTCGCCAGCCGGCCGTCCGGGGTACGATAGGCGATCGTCACCGGCCGCTGGGTTACCGGCCGCAGCGCGCTGCCATAGCGATAACCAAGCTGCGCGTTCCGCTTGGACACGATCGTCTCGGCGAACTCGTCGACCGCATCGACTCCCGACGACGTGTGCATCCACCCGATCAGCGGATTGAACCCTTGGTAGACGAAGAACTGCCCCCAGGTCGACGCGCCATAAGCGTTGAGCCCTTCGCCGCTGCGCATCTGCACCTCGCTGCGAAAGTAGAAGCTCGTATGCGGGTTGATCAGCAGCAAGGTTCGGCCATCGGCGGTGTTGGCGGGCGCGATCGCGATGCCGTTCGACCCGCGCGGCTCCTGCGGCACCATGCCGAGCTCCACCGCCGTCGGCGCTACCCTGGCGTTGCCGTAAAAGGCCGCAAGCTCGGTCAGCGAAATCCGCTCGATGTCGCCGCCGATGCTGCCCTCGGTGAACGACAGGGCCATCCAGGGCTCGAACCGGGTCAGCACCCGTGGCTTCACCGCCGGATGCGTCGCAAGATAATGGTTCAGCCCGTCCGCCCACGCCGTCATCAGCGTGCGCAGCCACGCCGGGCTGGCGCGATACTGCGCCTGCAGCACCGCGGGATCGACGAACAGCCGCTGCCGCAGATCCTGCCAGATCATGCTTTCCCCTTCCGCCTCGGCGGTGCGGCCGAGCGCGGTGAGGTAGTTGTCCTCGATACGCGGGAAATCATCCTCCGCCTGCGCATAGATCGCGCCGAACACCGCATCCGCATCGGTCTTGCCGGTGACGTGCGCGATGCCGTGATCGTCACGCACGATCGTGACGTCGCGCTTCGTATCGGGCGCGGCGATCGCAGGCGTCGCCAAGGCGACGAGGATGAAAAGCGGAGCCCGGTGGATAGCCATGCGCGCAAGGCTAGAGGTCGTCCGCGGTCGCGACAAGGCGGCGGTTGTTGCGCCGCATGACAGTTTCTGTTTCACCCGGTCGATGCAAGATTACGCCTCGCTGCTCCTGCCCGATCGCGGCCAACCCGCCCGCACGATCGAGATCGTCACCGCCGACACGCTGGACGGCTGGCTCGCCCGGCAACCCGCATCGACCCGCGCCGCCCTTGCCGGCCAGCGCTTCACCGCCAAGCCGGGGACCCACGCGATCATCGCCACGGCCGACGGCTGGAGCGTGGTCGCGGCGATCGGGGACGACGCCTCGCCGTGGTGCCTCGCGACCCTCGCGGATCGCCTGCCCGAGGGCAGCTACCGCGCGCCGGGGGCGGAGCGCGGCGCGCTCGGCTGGCTGCTCGGCCAATACCGGTTCGACCGTTACCGCGAGCCCGACGAGGTGGGCGCGCGCGTCCTGCTCACCGCCGACGCCGCCGCGATCGACGAAACCGTTCGCCTCGCCGCCGCAACCGCGTCGGTCCGCGACCTCGTCAACACCGGCGCGGGCGACCTCGGCCCCGCCGAACTAGAGGCCGAGGCCGAGGCGCTGGCGAAACGCCACGGCGGCACCGTCACCACCACGCGCGGCGACGCTCTCGCGCAAGGCTATCCGATGATCCACATCGTCGGCCAGGCCGCGAGCCGCGAGCGTGCCCCGCGGCTGATCGAGCTGGAATGGGGCGACCCCGCGCACCCGCGTGTCGCGATCGTCGGCAAGGGCGTATCGTTCGACACCGGTGGGCTCGACATCAAGCCGTCGTCGGGCATGCGGCTGATGAAGAAGGACATGGGCGGCGCCGCGCACGCGCTCGCGCTCGCCGGGCTGGTGATGGCCGCGCGGCTGCGGGTCCGGCTCCACGTGCTGATCCCCGCCGTCGAAAACGCCATCGCCGGCAACGCCTTCCGCCCTGGCGACGTGCTGCCGAGCCGGCTCGGCCTGACCGTCGAGAACACCAACACCGACGCCGAGGGCCGGCTGATCCTCGGCGATGCGCTCGCGAAGGCGGCGGAAGGCGATCCGTCGCTGGTCCTCGACTTCGCGACGCTGACCGGCGCCGCCCGCGTCGCGCTCGGCCCCGATCTCCCACCGCTCTTCACCGACGACGACGCGCTCGCCGAAGAACTGCTCGCCGCCGGAGTCGCGGCGGAGGACCCGCTGTGGCGCATGCCGCTCTGGGACGGCTATGACGACATGCTCAAGTCCGACATCGCCGATCTCGTCAACGCCCCCGACGGCGGCTTCGCCGGCGCGATCACCGCCGCCTTGTTCCTACGCCGCTTCGTGCCCGCCGGTATGTCATGGGCGCACATGGACGTCTTCGCCTGGCGCCCCACCGCCAAGCCCGGCCGCGCCACGGGCGGCGACGCCTACGCCCTACGGGCGACCTACGCCGTGCTGAAGGCGCGCTACGGCGGCTGATCGCAACATCGCGAAAGCTCCACCGTGCTCCTGCGAACGCAGGAGCCCAGGGCCACGGCCGTCGCCCAACGTAACCCTGGTTCCTGCGTTCGCAGGAACACGAGCTGGTAAACCGCTCCGACCCTACAACCCAGCCGCGCCCTCGATGATCGGCACGAACTTCGCCGCGGTCAGGCTCGCACCCCCGACCAGCGCGCCGTCGACATTCTCCAGCGCCAGGATCGATGCCGCGTTCGCGCCGGTCACCGATCCACCGTACAGGATCCGGATCCCGTCCGCGCGGTCGCCGATCAGCATCCGCAGCTTGGCGCGCGCGATCGCGTGGATCGCGGCGATGTCGTCGGGGGTTGGCGTGCGCCCGGTCCCGATCGCCCAGCGCGGTTCGTAGGCGAGCGTCAGCCAGCTACCATCGGCATCGTCGGGCACCGACTTCTCGATCTGCGCCTGGACGATGCGCTCGGCGCGATCGGCGTTGCGCTCCGCCTCGGTCTCGCCGCAGCACAGGATCACCAACAGCCCCGCACGGTGCGCGGCGGCGGCCTTCGCCCAGGCATCGTGGCTCGTCTCGTGCTGGTCGGCGCGACGCTCGCTATGCCCGACGATCGCGAACCGCGCGCCCGCCTCGCGCACCATCGCCGCGGACACGCAGCCGGTGTGCGCGCCGCTGTCCGCCTCGTGCACATCCTCGGCACCGATCGCGAGGGTTGGAACCCGCTCCGCCGCCGCGGCGATCAGCGTGAAGGGCACCGCTACGCCAACATCGACCTGCGGCGCCGCGCCGGCTGCCGCTGCGATCGCATCGAGCTCGGCTAGGCTCGCCCGGTCCCCGTTCATCTTCCAATTGCCCGCTACCAGCTTGCGCCGCGCCATCGCCATCCCCCACCTGTTTCTTGCCGACGGCGATGCAGCGCGCCACGCTTGATGGCAAGCCGCCCTCCCCCTAAAGCAGCGCCTTTCCTCGTCCCTGCGATCGGCCAGTCATGCTCACCTTCTTCCGCCGGATCATCAATTCCAAGGCCGGCGTGGTCGTCACCTTCGTCGTGCTCGGCGTGATCGCGCTGGCGTTCGCGGCGGGCGACGTCACCGGCTTGCAGAACAGCACCGGCAGCGTGAGCAGCAACAGCGTCGCCAAGGTCGGCAAGGAATCGGTCACCGCGATCGACTTCAAGTCCCGGGTGAGCGGCGCGCTGGAGGGCATCCGCCAGCAACAGCCGACGATCGACATCACCCAGTTCATCGCGCAGGGCGGGTTCGAAGGCGTGCTCGATCAGATGATCAACAGCCTGGCGCTTGCGCAGTTCGGTCGCGACCAGGGCATGTTCGTCAGCAAGCGCGCGGTGGACGGCGAGATCGCGAGCATCCCCGGGCTCCAGGGTCCGACCGGCAAGTTCGATCCCGCGATCTACCAGCGGCTCCTCGCCCAGCGCCGGCTGACCGACGCTCAGGTCCGTACCGATATCGAGCGCGACGTGCTCAGCAGCCAGCTGACGCTGCCGACGGTCGGCGCCTCGCAGGTGCCGCTGCAACTGGCATTGCCCTATGCCTCGCTGCTGCTCGAAAAACGCGCCGGGCAGATCGGCTTCGTGCCGATCGCGGCGATGGGCGCCGGCGCCGCGCCGACCGCTGCCGAACTCGACACCTTCTACCGCCGCAACATCGCGCGCTACACCGTGCCGCAGCGGCGCGTGATGCGCTATGCGCTGGTCACCCCCGCGATGGTCGCCGCTAAGGCGGTGCCGACCGATGCCGAGATCGCGCAGGCCTACAAGACCGACGCCGCCAAATACGCTGCCGCCGAGAAGCGCACCATCAACCAGGTCGTCGTCCTCGACCAAGCCGGCGCCAACGCGATCGCCGCGCGGGTGAAGGCCGGCACCAGCGTCGCCGACGCCGCACGGGCCGCGGGGCTCGAGGCATCGACGCAGACGTCGGTCGACAAGGCGACCTATGCCGGCACCACCTCCGCCGCAATCGCCGACAGCGTCTTCGCCGCCGCGCGCGGTGCGGTGGTCGGCCCCGTGCGCGGTCCGCTCGGCTGGACGGTCGCGCAGGTCGGCGCGATCGAGCAGGTCGCGGGCAAGTCGCTGGCGCAGGCGCGTGGCGAAATCGTCGCCGCTCTTACCACCCGCAAGCGCGCGGAGGCGCTCAGCGCGCTGCACGATTCGATCGACAGCGCGCTCGCGACCAGTGCGACCTTCGACGAACTCGTCGCCGACCAGAAGCTCAGCGCGGCGACCACGCCCGCGCTGATCGCCGCGGGCACCGACCCCGAGAACCCGGCGTTCAAGCTCGATCCCGCCCTGTCGCAGATCGTGACGGCGGGCTTCCAGAGCCAGGAGGGCGACGCGCCACAGCTGGTTCAGACCGGCACCGACGGCAGCTTCGCGCTCGTCGCGCTCGGCCGCATCGTCCCCGCCGCGCCGCGCCCGCTGGCGCAGGTCCGTGACGCGGTCGCGCGCGACTTCGCCGGCGACCGCGCGCGCAGCGCGGCACGCCTGCTCGCCAACACCATCGTCGCCAAGGTCAATCGCGGCACTCCGCTCGCGCAGGCGATCGCTCAGGCGGGCGTTCCCCTGCCCGCGCCGCGGCCGCTCGGCGCGTCGCGTCTGGACCTCACCCAGAACCGCGAGGGCGCGCCCCCCCCGCTAGCACTGATGTTCTCGATGGCGCAGGGCACCGCCAAGACGATCGAGTCACGCGGCGCGACGCCGGGCGAGGCGGGCTGGGCGATCGTCAAGCTCGACCGCATCGATCGCGGCAACGCCGCTAACCAGCCGCAGATCGTCAACGGCGCACGCGGCAGCATCGCCCGCCTGGTCGGTCGCGAATATGCCGAGCAGTTCGCGCGCGCGGTCCGCACCCAGGTCGGCGTAAAGACTGATCCCGCCGCGCTCTCGCGGGTTCGCGGCGAACTGACCGGCGCTGCGGCGCCGGCCAACTGACGCGGCGATGAGCGACGCGCAGGCGGCCCTCGCGGCCGGTAAGCCCGGCTTCGTCTGGCGCTGCCAGGTCGCGGACACCGAGACGCCGGTGGCCGCGGCGCTGAAGCTGATCGAGCCCGGCCGCGGCGATTTCCTGCTCGAATCGGTCGAGGGTGGATCGACCCGCGGGCGCCACAGCCTGATCGGCCTTGCCCCCGACCTCGTCTTCCGCGCGCAGGGCGCGCAAGCCGAGGTCAATCGCGACTGGATGTACGATCGAGACGCGTTCGTACCCGCCACGCAGCCGACGCTTGCCGCGCTCCGGGCACTGGTCGCCGAGTGCCGCGGGGATGTTCCGGCCGGCCTGCCGCGTGCGCTCTCCTGTCTGGTCGGCTATTTCGGGTACGAGACGGTCGGCCTGGTCGAGACCCTGCCCCAGCCCGCGGCGGATCCGCTCGCGCTTCCCGACATGATCTTCGTCCGGCCGACCACGATCCTCGTCTTCGACCGTCTCGCCGACGCGCTTTATTTGGTCGCGCCGGTCTGGCCGACCGAGGGCGCCGATCCCGCTGCGCAGGTCGCCGCCGCCGAGGAGCGACTCGACACCGTCGCGGCCCGCCTCGCGGGAACGCCGGTGCCGGCACCGGTCAGCGCACTCGCGACCGCCACCGAATACACCCCGGCTCTACCCGCCGGTCGCTATGGCGAGATGGTCGCCACCGCAAAGGACTACATCCTCGCGGGCGACATTTTCCAGGTGGTGCTCGCGCAGCGGTTCAGCGCGCCCTTCGCGCTCCCGCCCTTCGAACTCTACCGCTCGCTTCGCCGAATTAATCCCTCCCCCTTCCTCTACCACCTCGACCTCCCCGGCTTCGCGCTGATCGGATCGAGCCCCGAAATCCTGGTCCGGGTCCGCGACGGCCGCATCACGATCCGCCCGATCGCAGGCACCCGCCCCCGCGGCCACACCGCGGCGGAGGACGACGCCAACCGCGAGAGCCTCCTCGCCGATCCCAAGGAACGCGCCGAACATCTGATGCTGCTCGATCTCGGCCGCAACGATGTCGGCCGCGCCGCCGCGCCGGGCAGCGTCCAGGTCACCGACAGCTACGGCGTCGAACTGTACAGCCACGTCATGCACATCGTTTCCAACGTGGTCGGCGAGCTATCCCCCACCCACGACGCGCTGGACGCGCTATTCGCGGGCTTTCCCGCCGGCACGGTGAGCGGCGCCCCCAAGGTGCGCGCCTGCCAGATCATCGCCGAACTCGAATCCGAACGCCGCGGCGCCTATGCCGGCGGGGTCGGCTATTTCTCGCCCGACGGGTCGATGGATTCGTGCATCGTGCTCCGCACCGCGGTGGTGAAGGACGGCACGATTCACGTCCAGGCGGGCGCCGGCATCGTCGCCGATAGCGACCCCGCCTCCGAACAGCGCGAGTGCGAGGCTAAGGCCGGCGCAATCCTGGCGGCTGCGCGCGAAGCGGTACAGCGGGCGAGCGCAGGGAAGTTCGGGCAATAACGAGCTAAACTCCGCCCCGTCAGGGGGAGCATAGGAGTTCACGGCACTCTTGTCGCCGCGCCTTGCTGCGCACGGCGCTCCGCCGCCCAAGCCTTGTTCGTCGCAAGCGCGCAACCGCTCTGCCCACCGGTCCCGACGGGCGAGCATGTGTCGGGCAATCCGCCCGCGACGCGCCCCACCTGGTCCATCGTCGTGGTCCGGTTCACCCAGCTCTGGTTCTGTGCCTTGATCGGCGCATCGTCGCGGAATTGCTTGGGGATCCGATAGGGCTGGTCCAGCGTCGAACAGACCACGATGTCACTGTCGGTGCTTGCGGGACATTTCTCCCCTGCCTTCAGCGTCACGCTGCGGATCCGCTGCGGCGCGGCGCCGCTTTCCGCCTGCACCGGGGCCTGGCTCTGCGCCGGCGCGACACCAGGCAGGGCGATGAGCACAGCGATCAGCAGCGGACGAAACATCATGATCTCCTTAGATGAGACCAAACGTCCGGCATCGCGCATGGCTCCACGCTGAACGACGCGCGCGTCGCCGGTAACAGGCGTTGCGCCGGACCCGCCATCGGCTATGGCGCTGCGATGATCCTGGTCATCGACAATTACGACAGCTTCACTTGGAACCTGGTCCATTACCTGATGGAACTGGGCGTCGAGGTCGAGGTCGTCCGCAACGATGCGATCTCCGCGGGACAGGCGCTGTCGTCGGGGGCCGAGGCCTTCCTGATCTCGCCCGGCCCCTGCACCCCGACCGAAGCGGGGGTATCGCTGGATCTCGTCGCCGCCTGTGCCGATGCCGGCCGGCCGCTGCTTGGCGTGTGCCTCGGCCATCAGGCCATCGGGCAGCATTTCGGCGGCAAAGTCGAACGCGGCGGCCTGATGCACGGCAAGACCTCGGCCTTGGTCCATGACGGCACCGGCGTGTTCGCCGACCTGCCCTCGCCCTTCACCGCGACCCGCTATCACTCGCTGATCGTCAACGACGTCGCCGCACCGCTGCTGGTAAACGCGCGGACCGAGGACGGCATCGTCATGGGCTTCCGCCACGCGACGTTGCCGATCCACGGCGTGCAGTTCCACCCCGAGAGCATCGCCACCGAACACGGCCATGCGATGCTTGCCAACTTCCTGCGCGCCGCCGGCATCTCGACGCGCGAACCCAACGGCGTTGCCGCGTGACCACGCTCGCCCTGCTGCCGGGCACCGAGACCCCGCTGTCGCGCGAGTCCGCCGCGCTCGCGTTCTGCGACATCCTCGACGGCCGTGCGAGCGAGGAGGCGATCGCCGGCTTCCTGACCGGGCTGTCGGAGCGCGGCGAGACTTCGATCGAGATCGCCGAAGCCGCGCGGGCGCTGCGCGCGCGAATGATCCCGATCGACGCGCCCGCGGGCGCGATCGACGTCTGCGGCACCGGCGGCGACGGTCACCACACCCTCAACGTCTCGACCGCGGTAGCGCTTGTGGTGGCAGCCTGCGGCACACCCGTCGCCAAGCACGGCAACCGCGCGGCATCGTCGAAGGCTGGCGCCGCCGACACGCTTGAGGCGCTCGGGCTCGACATGGCGATCGCCGGCGCCACCGCAGAGGCGAGCCTGCGCGATCTCGGCATCGCCTTCCTGTTCGCGGCCAATCACCACCCCGCGATGCGTCGGATCACGCCGATCCGGCAGCGGATCGGCAAGCGCACCATCTTCAACCTGATGGGCCCCCTCGCCAACCCCGCGGGCGTAAGCCGCCAGCTGATCGGCATCGCTCGTCCCGATTATGCGAGCCTCTATGCCGAGGCGCTCGAACGGCTCGGCACCGTCGCCGCCTTGGTCGTGTCCGGCGAAGAGGGACTCGACGAACTGTCGGGCGCAGGTCCGAGCATCGCGGTCACGGTGGGCGCAGTGCCGCTTCCCGCGCAGATCACCCCCGAGGACGCGGGCCTGCCGCGGCACCCGATCGCGGCGATCCGCGGCGGTGATCCCGCCTACAACGCCGCGGCACTCCGTGCGCTGCTCGATGGCGCGCACGACGGCTACCGCGACGCGGTACTCCTCAACGCCGCAGCGGCGTTGGTCGTTGCCGGCGCGCAGACCGACCTTCGCATTGCCGCCCAAGCCGCCGCCGCCGCGATCGACGATCGCCGCGCGGCCGACCTCCTCGATCGCTGGATCGCCTACCGATGAACGTGCTCGCCCGGATCATGGAAACCAAGCGCGCCGAAGTCGCCGCGCGCAAGGCGACGACTTCGCTCGCCGATCTGGACGCGGGCATCGCCGCGCGCAGCAAACCGCGCGGCTTCCGCGCCGCACTCGACGCGCGTCAGGGCCACGCCCTGATCGCCGAGATCAAGAAGGCCAGCCCGTCAAAGGGCCTGATCCGCGCCGACTTCGATCCGCCCGCGCATGCCCGTGCCTACGAAGCCGGCGGCGCGGCGTGCCTGTCGGTGCTGACCGACGAACAATGGTTTCAGGGTGCGGACGACTACCTCACGGCCGCGCGCGATGCGGTAGCGATCCCGGTGCTGCGCAAGGACTTCATGGTCGATCCCTGGCAGATCACCGAATCGCGCTCGATCGGCGCCGACGCGATCCTCATCATCGTCGCCGCGCTCGACGACGCGCAGATGAAGGAGATCGAGGCCGCGGCGCTGGAATGCGGCATGGATGCCTTGATCGAGGTGCATGACGAGGCCGAGCTCGATCGCGCGCTGAAGCTGAAATCGCGGCTGATCGGGGTCAACAACCGCGACCTTCGCGATTTCACCGTGGATTTCCAGCGCACCTACGACCTGATCCGCAAGGCGCCCAAGGACTGCACCTTCGTCGCCGAAAGCGGGCTCACCACCCGCGACGATCTCGACAAGATGGCCGCACAGGGCGTGCATTGCTTCCTGGTCGGCGAATCGCTGATGCGCCAGGACGATGTCGAGGCGGCGACGCGCAGCCTGATCGGATGACCCGCCTCACCCATCTCGACGACGCCGGCGCCGCGCACATGGTCGATGTCGGCGCCAAGCAGCCGACCGCGCGCGAGGCGATCGCCACCGGGCGGATCACGATGACGCTCGAAGCCCTGACCGCGATCCGGGACGGCGCCGCGACGAAGGGCGATGTCGTCGCGGTCGCGCGGATCGCGGGGATCATGGCGGCGAAGCGTACCAGCGAGTTGATCCCGCTCTGCCACCCGCTGCCGCTCAGCCGCGTCGCTGTCGACCTCGCCTTCGACAAGACCGGGATCGTCGCCACCGCGACCGCCAAGACCGACGGCAAGACCGGGGTCGAGATGGAGGCCCTGACCGCGGTGTCGGTGACGCTGCTGACGATCTACGATATGGCCAAGGCGATCGACAAGGCGATGGTCATCAGCGAGGTCCGGCTGCTCGCCAAATCGGGCGGCAAATCCGGAGACTGGACCGCCCCCGCATCGTGAGGTGACCGGCTCCCCAGGTGGAGAGCCGGTCCTCCACCCTCAGGCGAACGCCACCCGGACCGACGGACGCCGCGCACCGCGCACCGCCCCGCCGATCAGCGCGAAGCCGAGGATCATCATCGCCCAGGTCGCGGGCTCCGGCACCGCCAGCGCGAATTGCCGGTTGATGTCGTTGTACAACGCCTTCTGCACCGCCGCGGTCGGATGAGTGCCGTCGAACGAAAAATAGCCGGTACAGGCCGGAAAGGCATTGGCGCCGCGACAGGTGCCACGATCGGGTCGAGTGGCGTCGGGCAGGATCAGCGGCTCGGGCAGGCCAAACGCGCTCGGGTCGGCCTGCAATCGCCCGAAGAAATCGAGATAGCTGAAGCGGAACAGCGTCGTGTCACTCGTCAGGTTCTGCCCCGAAAGCGCCTCGGTCAGGTACGTCTCGGCCTCGAACGATGCCGCCAACCCCGCCCCGGTCGCGACCGGGAAGCCGGTGATCAGGATGTTGCGCGCGCCGAGCTGATTCAGCCTGGCAACCCCGCCGGCATAGGTCGTCGCCGCCGACTTCAGGAAAGCGCTGTCGCTTTCGAACCCGGCCGGCGCGCCCGCAGCAAGCGTGGCGAAGACGTCGTTGCCGCCGAAGTTCAGCACGAACAGCCCATTCGGATCGACCTTCCCGCCGCTGCTGAGATAGTTGTCATAGGCGACGAGTTGTTCGAGCAGGTCGGGCACTTGCGACGTGCTCGTCGCGCGTGCGCCACCGAAGGCGAAGTTGGTGCCGCCCAGCGATGACGCGCGGGTTGGCGTTCCGAACAGGTCGATGCTGAGCAGATCGGTATAGTCGTAGCCGTTGGTGAAGCGGCCTTCGAAATAGCCTTGCGCCGGATTCGCCCCCAAACCCAGCGCACGAATGTTGCCGGCATCGACCAGACTGTCGCCAAATACCGTCAGCGAGCTGTAATTCGGCGCGGCCTCCACGGTCGCCGGCACGCTCGCGGCGGCACTCGCCAGGCACAAGCCCAGCGTCATCTTCCAGTTCATCGACCCTATCCTCGTCTATTTTTATGGTAAACGGATCGTAACACTTCGCTTGAAAAGAAGTAAATGAGTCGTTGGTGTACCATGTGCGGTAATCTCGCGCGTCGAAGGACCGCTCCTCTGCGCTCCGGCAAAGGCGAGACTTCTGCGCCCCGTTCCTGTTCTCCCGCGAAGGCGGGAGTCCCGGGTTCCGATAGACTCAGACGTTTGTTTTGCTTGACCCTGCGTCCCCGCCTGCGCGCGGACACGGCCTGCATGGATGTTCGATCCGCGCTTCGCGAACGCCCTACATTCCGGACACGAACCTGATCGTCGTTCGTAGACCGCCCGAGCCGAACCGTTCATGCCAGAGAAGCACATGCCCAGCCCCAGCAACACAACCGCCCCGCTCGTCCCCGTCGCGGAAGCGCAGCAACGCCTCTTCGCCGCCGCCTCCCGCGTCGGCACCGAGTCGCTCCCGATCAGCGACGCCGGCGGCCGTTGGGCCAGCGCCGACGTCCACGCGCGGCGGACCCAGCCCGCGGCGGACCTGTCGGCGATGGACGGCTATGCAATCCGCTACGACGACCTGCCCGGCCCGTGGCATGTGATCGGCGAAAGCGCGGCCGGGCAGCCCTACGCCGGTACGATCGCCCCGGGAGAGGCTGTCCGCATCTTCACCGGCGCAGCACTACCGGTCGGCGCCGACGCGGTGATGGTGCAGGAGGAGGCACGCCGCGACGGCACCCGCCTCATCCTCGACGGCGAGGGCCCGACCCGCCGCGGCGGCAACGTGCGCCGTCGCGGGCTCGACTTCGGCGAAGGCGACCGCCTCATCCGCACGGGCGATCGGATCACCCCCGCGCGCATCGCGGTCGCGATCACCGGCGGCGTGGCGGAGCTTCCGGTCCATCGCCGCATCCGTGTCGCGATCGCCGCTACCGGCAACGAGCTGGTGCCCCCTGGCGCGCCGCTCGACCCGCTCTCCCTGCCCGAAGGCAATTCCGCGATGCTCGCAGCGATGCTGGCCGATCTCCCGGTCGAGATCATCCGCCTTGGGATCCTTGCCGACGACCTCGCGACACTGACCACCGCGTTCGCGACAGTCGACGTCGATCTGCTCGTCACCACGGGCGGCGCGTCGGTCGGCGATCACGACCTGGTCCGCCCCGCGCTCGAAGCCGCAGGCGGCGTGATCGACTTCTGGCGGATCGCGCTCCGTCCCGGCAAGCCGATGATGGCGGGGCGGTTGGGCGAGGCGATGGTCCTTGGCTTGCCGGGCAATCCGGTTTCGGCCTTCGTCACCGCGACACTGTTCGTGCGCCCGTTGATCGCGCATCTGGCCGGCGCCACCGATCCCTTGCCGCCCACCAGCCACGCGCTACTGGGGGAGGACCTCGCCGCGAACGGTCCGCGCACCGATTATCTGCGAGCGGAGATCCGCGAAGGGCGCGCCTATGCCTCGACGATCCAGGACAGTTCGATGCTGCTGACATTGGCGCGTTCGACCTGCCTGATCGTCCGCGAGGCGGACGCCCCGCCGGCCTCGGCAGGCGACTCGGCGGAAATCCTCGTCATCGCTTGACGACGATCGATATGTTCCATAGAAGTTCTGCGTCTGTTCTGGACGGAGAATTGTCATGCTCACGCGCAAGCAGCACGAACTCGTCTGCTTCATCAACGATCGCCTCGACGAGACCGGCATTTCGCCGTCGTTCGAGGAGATGAAGGAGGCGCTCGACCTCAAGTCGAAGTCCGGGGTTCACCGGCTGATCTCCGCGCTGGAGGAACGCAACTTCATCCGTCGCCTTCCCAACCGCGCCCGCGCGCTGGAAGTGCTGCGGATGCCCGAGCGCCCCGAAAAAGTCGCCCGCGCGAAGCCCGCCCCCGCTGCGACGACGCCGCCGGCCAACGTGCGCGCCGTCCCGCAGCCCGCGAACGACGTAGTCGAGATTCCGCTTCACGGCCGGATCGCGGCCGGCGTGCCGATCGAGGCATTCGAGGGCAGCGCGATGCTAGCGGTTCCCGCCGCGCTGCTCGGCAACGGCGAACATTACGCGCTCGAGGTTTCGGGCGACTCGATGGTCGAGGCCGGGATCCTCGACGGCGATTACGCGCTGATCCGCCGTACCGAGACCGCGCGTGACGGCGAGATCGTCGTCGCGCTGATCGAGGACAGCGAAGCGACGCTCAAATATTTCCGTCGCGAGGGCGCGATGATCCGGCTCGATCCCGCCAATCGCGCCTATGATCCCCAGCGCTATCCCCCCGCGCACGTCCGCGTCCAGGGTAAGCTCTCGGGTATACTGCGCCGCTACGACTGACACGCTTCAGCACCGGCGGATGACGCCACGGATGGCGGTCGGTCTCGCTCAGGACGGTGATCGACCGGCCCGACGCGAGCGTCAGCGCGATCCCGCCGGTCCCGCGTAGCATCGCCCGGTCGAGCCGCAGCCAGCGCGGGATGCAACGGCGCGGCAGGCCGCCTTCGCTGATCACGATGTCGGCGGTGCGACGCCGCGAGCAGTTCAGTACGCGGCACGGGATAGCCGCTGCGCAGCGCCAGGATCCGCCATTGGCGGCCCGCCGCGTCAAGATCGACCAGGCACAGGTCGCGGCTGCACCGGGCGTCCGGCTGGTCCGCCAGCAGCAGCGGTTCGCCGTCGACGCCACCATTCTCCGCAAGCGTCGACCGCGTATAGTCGCCCGCACGATCGCGCAGGATCGCCAGCCCGGCATGCGTGCGCACCGCGACATGTCGGCCATCGCCGGTTACGAGCACATCCGGCGGTGGCGTCACGATCGCCCAGGCCGCGCCCACCGCCAGCGGGATCAACCCGAGCCGACGCCAGCGAGTCCGCCACAGCGCCAGCCAAAGCCCGCCGATCACCATCGCCGCGAACGCGCCGTCGGGCATCGCGGGCAGCGCCGCGACCGATCCCGGCGCAGCGGCGACGGCGTGCGCCAGCCACAGCAGCAAGGCGATCGCCTGCCCCGCCAGCCACCACAACGGCACTCCGATCCCTACAGAATCGAACAGCAGCGCCGCCGCCTCCAGCGGCATGATCACGAACGTGGTCAGCGGGATCGCGACGATGTTCGCCGCCGCGCCATAGATGCCCGCCTTGTGGAAATGGTAGACCGCGATCGGCATCAGCGCGATCTCGACCGCGACGCCCGTCAGCAACAGCGCTCCCAACCCTCTCGCCACCCGCCGCCCCAGGTTCTCCTCGTGCGGCTCAAAGAATGCGCGGACCGGCGGCTGGTCGTGGATCGCGACGATCGCGGTGATCGCGGCGAACGATAGCTGAAAGCTCGGCCCCGCCACCGCCTCGGGCCAGGCGAGCAGCACCACCGTCGCGCCGACCGCCACGAGCCGCAGCGTCATCGCCTCCCGCCCCAGCGCGAGCGCGACGAGCACCAGCAGCGCCGCCACGCAGGACCGGATCGTCGGCACCTCGCTCCCGGTCAGCAGGGTATAGCCGATCGCCGCGCCCGCCCCCGCCAGCGCGCCGATTAAGGGGATTCGCGCATGCAGCGCCAGCCACGGGCTCAACGCCAGCAGCCGCGCGACCAGCACCATCGTCGCCGCCACCACCGCCGTGATGTGCAGCCCGCTTACCGACAGCAGGTGCGCGAGCCCGGCCCGCCGCATCGCCTCGGCATCCGCCTCCTCGATCGCGCCTTCGTCGCCGGTCGCCAGCGCCGACGCGATCCCGCCGATGCTGCCGTCGAGCCGCCCGGTGATGTGCGCGGTGAGCGCTGCCCGCGGCCCCCCGCCCGCCTCGCCGCCGCGCTCCATGACGACCGGCGCGAAGCCGCGCCCCGTGGCGCCGATCCCCCCGAACCACGCTACCCGCGCGAAATCATAAGCGCCGGGCACCGCCGGCTGCGGCGGCGGCATCAAGCGCGCCCGCAACCGGATCGTCGCGCCCCGCACGGCGCCCACGGGCACGTCGCCCTCCGCCAGATTGACCCGCACGCGCCGGGGCAGCTCGGGGCTCCCGACCGGCGCCACCGTCAACCGTACCAGATCGCGCGCCGCCAGCGGCTCCACCTGCTCGACGCGCGCCGAAAACGCCGCGATCGTCGGCCCGGCCAGCACCGGCGCCGCGACCCGCTCTGCACGCCACCAGATCAGCCCCAACCCGATCGCCGCACACAAGGCCGCCACCGCCATGACGCGCGCCGCTCGGCCTGCACCGGTCGCCGCCACACCGGCAAGCCCCAGGGCAGCGAAGCCGCTCCCCGCCGCCGCCCAGGCCCGTGCATCAGGCAGCACGAACCAACAGGCCACGCCGCCCCCGATCGCGACCGGGATCCATAGCGGCAACTGCTCGCGCTCCGCCTCCAGCAGCCGCTCGACCGCCGCCCGCGCATGCCCCCACGCGGTTTGTCCCCGCCCGGGGTGCATGCTAGGGGCCTCGACGGCTGTTTCGGCCAACATGAATCGAACATTGGGAGCACGTCCGGTTGGGCGCAACGAATGATAGCGACGTAGGTATTCGCCCTAGGTCGGACACCGTGGTCACCCGGTTCGCGCCATCGCCGACCGGTTACCTCCATCTCGGGGGCGCCCGCACCGCCTTGTTCAACTGGCTGTTCGCGCGGCATCATGGCGGCAAGTTCCTGTTGCGGATTGAGGACACCGACCGCAAGCGCTCCACCCAGCCCGCGATCGACGCGATCCTCGACGGCATGGCGTGGCTCGCGCTCGAGTCGGACGAGCCGCCGGTGTTCCAGTTCGAACGCGCCGCCCGCCACGCTGCGGTCGCGCACGAGATGATCGACCGCGGCCACGCCTATCGCTGCTACATGACGGCCGAAGAGATTGCGGCGATGCGCGCCGAGGCCGAAGCTGCCAAGAAGCCGCTCCGCATCCGCAGCCCCTGGCGCGACCGCGATCCCGCGACAGCGGTCGCCGATGCACCCTATGTGGTCCGGCTGAAGGCACCGCTGGAGGGCGCGACGACAATCGAGGACCGCGTCCAGGGCAGCGTCACGGTGCAAAACGCCGAGCTAGACGACCTGATCCTGCTGCGCTCGGACGGCACGCCGACCTATATGCTCGCGGTGGTGGTCGACGACCACGACATGGGCGTGACCCACGTCATCCGCGGCGACGACCATCTCAACAACGCGTTTCGCCAGCTGCCGATCATCAAGGCGATGGACTGGCCCGAACCGATCTACGCGCACATCCCGCTGATCCACGGCACCGACGGCGCCAAGCTGTCGAAGCGCCACGGCGCCGTCGGGATCGAGGCGTATCGCGACGAACTCGGCATCCTCCCTGAAGCGATGGACAATTATCTCCTCCGCCTCGGCTGGGGTCATGGCGACGACGAGATCATCAGCCGCGCGCAGGCGGTCGAATGGTTCGATCTCGGCGGCGTCGGCAAGTCGCCGTCGCGTTTCGATCTCAAGAAGCTCGAGAACCTCAACGGCCACTATATCCGCGAAGCCGACGACGCACGGCTCGCCGCGCTGGTCGCCGGCATCGGCGGTTTCGAGGGCGCGGAGTCGCTGGCTTTGCTGCAGCGCGCCATGCCGTCGCTCAAGCCCCGCGCCGCCAATCTCAACGAGTTGGCGAGCGGTGCGGCGTTCCTTTTTCAGGCCCGCCCGCTGGGGATCGATCCTGCCGCCGCCGAGTTGTTGACGGGCGAGGCACCGACGACGCTGGCGGCTGCGCACGCCGCGCTTGACGCGGTGCACCACTGGGATACGGAAGCGCTAGAAGCTGCGGTACGGCAGGTTGCGGACGAACGGGGCCTCAAGCTCGGGCAGGTCGCACAGCCGCTCCGCGCCGCACTCACCGGGCGCAAGACCTCGCCCGGCATCTTCGATGTCCTCGTGCTGCTCGGGCGCGAGGAAAGCCTCGGTCGGATCGCCGATCGCATGGCCGCCTGACAGGAAGGACGATTGACATGACCGACGCCGCGAAACTCTCCCTGGGCGGTAAGGATTTCGAATACCCGGTCATGTCCGGCTCGGTCGGGCCGGACGTCGTCGACATCCGCAAGATGTACGCGCAGACCGACGCCTTCACCTATGATCCGGGCTTCACCTCGACCGCGAGCTGCCAGTCGAAGCTGACCTATATCGATGGCGACAAGGGTGTCCTGCTCCACCGCGGCTATGCGATCGGCGAGCTGGCGGAACAGTCGACCTTCATGGAGGTCGCGCACCTGCTGCTGAACGGCGAGCTGCCGAACCAGGACGAACTCGACACCTTCACCTATACGATCAGCCGCCACACCATGGTGCACGAACAGCTCGCGACATTCTATCGCGGCTTCCGTCGCGACGCGCACCCGATGGCGGTCCTGTGCGGCGTGGTCGGCGCGCTGTCCGCCTTCTATCACGACT
>NZ_CAXTEM010000040.1:0-25637 GCF_964243315.1 uncultured Sphingomonas sp.
AGCGGCGTCGAGCTGATCCAGCAGGACGTCCGCACCGTCACCAACGGCGACGTCCGGCTGTCCGCCACGCCCGGCCAGTGGGACGCGATCGGCCGACTCGTCGAGCGCAAGGTCGATGCGAAGACCGGCGTAGTCGAGGCGGTGCTCGAATATCCCGAGTACCAGTTCCGCTATGTCGTCCGTGCGGAGCCGCGCGGCGGATCGTTGCGGGTATCGATCGTGCTGCCCGCCGCCCTGCCCGCGCCATTGGCAGGCAAGGCGGGGTTCAACCTCGAATTCCTCCCCTCCGCCTATTTCCACAAGAGCTTCATGGCCGACGGCCGCGGCGGCACCTTCCCGCTCTATGCATCGAGCGCTATGACCGCGACCGCCACCCGCAATGCCGCGAGCGGCCGCAGCGACGGCCCCGGCGCCGAACCGCAGCCGATGGCGACCGCACGCACCTTCGTGTTCGCGCCCGAGGATGCGACGCGGCGCGTCACGGTGCGCTCCGCCGATGCCGACATCGCGTTGTTCGATGGCCGCAACCAGGCACAGAATGGCTGGTTCGTGCTCCGCACGCTGCTGCCGGCAGGCCGCAGCGGCACCGTGGTGCAATGGACGCTCGACGCCGCCGCCGCGCCCGGCTGGCTGCGCACGCCGGTGATCGGCCATTCGCAACTCGGCTACGCGCCGAATGAGCCAAAGATTGCGACCGTCGAGCTCGATCGCCGCGACGCCACCCGCACGCCGGTTCGCCTGCTGAAGGTGGGGCCGACCGGCTCGACCAGCGTCGCCGCGAGCGGCCCGGCGACGGCGTGGGGCGATTATCTCCGCTATCGCTACGCTCGGTTCGACTTCAGCAAGGTGCGCGAACCCGGCATCTACATGCTCGAATACGGCAAGACGCGCACCGCGCCGTTTCGCATCGCCGACGATCTCTATGCCGATGCTTGGCACCCGACCCTCGACGTCTATTTTCCGGTCGCGATGGACCATATGTTCGTCAACGAAGCCTACCGGGTCTGGCACGGCGATCCGCACCGCGACGACGCACGGCAGGCGCCGGTCGATCACGAGCATATCGACCTCTATCGCCAGGGTCCGACCACCGACACCAGGTTCAAGCCGGGCGAACATATCCCCGGGCTGAACGTCGGCGGGTGGCTCGACGCGGGCGATTTCGACATCCGCACCCAGACCCAATATCAGGTCATCCGGTCGATGGTCGAAAGCTGGGAGCGCTTCCGCCCGGCCCGCGACACCACCAGCATCGATCAGGCCAAGCGCCGCGTCGAGATGCACCTCCCCGACGGCGCGCCCGATCTGCTCCAGCAGATCCGCCACGGCACCCTGCAACTCGTCGCGCAATATGACGCGGTCGGCCACGCCATCAACGGCATCGTCGAACCCGATGTCGGTCAATATACCCATCTTGGCGACGCATCGACCAAGACCGACGGTCTGGTCTTCGACGCGCGGCTGACCGGCGGCAACGCGAAGGACGGCCGCAGCGGCGTGCCCGACGATCGCTGGGCGTTCACCAGCCGCTCGACCGCGCTCGAATACGGCTCCGCGGCGGGTCTGGCGGCGGCAAGCCGCGCGCTGACGGGCTTCGACGATGCGCTGGCCGCGCGCGCCTTGCAGCTTGCCGAACGCACCTGGCAGCAGGAACACAGCCAGGCACCGGCGTTGTTCAAGCACGGCAACACCACCGGCGGGCCGATCGAAGCGGAAGAACTCGCGGCGGCGGTGGAACTGCTCGCGGCGACCCGCAACCCCCGCTACGCCCAGCGGATCGAGGCGATGTGGCCGACGATCGCGACGACCTTCGCGCGCGACGCGACGACGATCGTCCGCGCGCTACCGTTCATGCCCGCATCCTTCCGCGCGACGATGGTCCCAGCGGTCCGCGCCTGGGCCGCGGAAGCCGCCACGATCGCCAAGGCCAATCCCTATGGCGTGCCGATCACCACCGCCGGCTGGGCGGGCAACGGCGCGGTGCTCGAATTCGGGCTGACCGCCTATGCCCTGCACAAGGCGTTCCCGGAGATCGTCGGCGCCGAGCCGGTGTTCGCCAGCCTCGCCTTCCTCCACGGCAATCATCCGGGCTCCGACATCTCCTACGTCTCCGCGGTCGGCACCCGGTCCAAGGAAGTCGCCTATGGCAACAACCGCGCCGACTTCAGCTTCATCGCGGGCGGCGTCGTGCCCGGCACCCTGATCGTCAAGCCGGACTTCCCCGAAAACAAGGAGGACTGGCCGTTCTTCTGGGGCGAGAACGAATATGTGGTGCCGGAAGGCGCCGCGTACATCCAGCTGGCGAACGCCGCCGCCGATCTCGCCCGGAGCCGCTGATCCCGCGTCGTACGAAGCCACCGAACGTCGGCGAGAAGATTCGACCCAGTTCGGCATGCTTACGATCTTGTTTACTATCGCTTCGTACGACGTCGGCATGGCACCTGACGCTGACGACGATGGCCCGATGCTTCCGACCGCTCCGACCGACGCGCCCGCGATGGGTCGGTCGCGCTTCGGTGGCGTGGTCCTGCTGCTCCAACTCCTGCTGGTCGCCGGCGCGGGGGCGATGATCGTCGCGCCGCCCGCGAGCGGCGCGATGATGCTCGTGCCGCTCGGGCCGCAGGCGGCGAACGCGTTGCCGTTGCTCGCCCTGGTCGGCGACGTCCGCCTGCTCGCACGCGGGCCGCTGCCCGGCTCGCTGCTCGTCTATGGCAAGCGCCGCGCGCACACCCTGCTGCGCCACGGCATCGTCACCTTCGCCAGCCCGCCCGCGCTGTGCGGCAGTGGGACGTCGCGCGGATGAGCGATCTCGACGGTCTCCGCCTGCGCGGCATCCAGCTGATTGCGGCACTCGGCGCGATCTCCACGCTGGTGCTGGCCGGCTTCGCCTGGTCGGGCGCGAGCGCAGGCTGGAACGCCGCCGCGGTCGGCCTGTCGCTCATCCTCACGCCGCTCTACTGCGCGAAGGTCGGGCGGACCGATCTGCCCGCGCGCCTTGCCGCCGCGCTGATGATCGCGGCCCAGCCTGCGCTGCTGTTGTTCGTGCTGCGCGGCGCGGCGTGGCAGCTCGACATGCACATGTATTTCTTCGTCGGCCTCGCCACCCTGACGATCCTCTGCGACTGGCGGCCGCTGGTGCTCGCCTCAGGGGTGATCGCGGCGCACCACCTGCTGTTGTCGATCGCCGCCCCCGACTGGGTATTCGCCGGCGGCGGCGGCCTGGCGCGGGTCTGCGTCCACGCGCTCGCGGTCCTCCTGCAATGCGGCATCCTCTGCTACATCGCCCGCCAGCTAGCCAACACCATCACCGCGCAAACCGCCGCGCTCGCCCACAGTCGCGATCTGGCCGCACAGTCCGCCGCCGCGCAGACCCGCGCCGAAGCCGCCCTCGCCGCCGCCAGGACCGCCGAGGAAGAAGCCGCGATCGAGCGACGCCTGCGCCAGGAAGAGTATCGCGCCGCCTCCGAACGCCGGCGCGCGGACATGCTGCGCGTCGCCAGCGATTTCGAAAGCTCGGTCGTCGGGGTCGCCGACGCGGTCGGCGCCTCCGCCACGCTGCTCGAACGATCGACCCTGGCGCTCGACACCGTCGCCCGCGGCGCGGGCCGTCGCGCCGGCGAGGTCGCCGATGCCGCCCGAATCGCGTCGGCCGCGGCGAGCGACGTCGCCGCAGAGGTCGGCGCGCTCACCCGATCGATCACCGGCATCGCTGCCAACGCCACCGAACAGGCCGACCTCGCCCGTCAGGCCCGTGCGCGCTCGCTGCTCGGCGGCGACGCGATCCGCACGCTCGCCACCAGCACCAACGGCATCGGCTCGCTGGCGACGACGATCGCGGGAATTTCCGCGCAGACCAACCTCCTCGCGCTCAACGCGACGATCGAGGCGGCGCGCGCGGGGGAACATGGCCGCGGCTTCGCGGTGGTCGCCTCCGAGGTGAAGGGGCTCGCGGATCACGCCGGTCGCGCCACCGGTGAGATCGCGCAGCTGGTGTCGGGGATCAACGCCCGTGCTGGCGACGCCGAGACCAATTTCGCGCAGGTCGCGAGCGCGATCGTCGAACTCGCCCAGGCCGCCGACGCGATCGGCCACAAGGTCGACGACCAGCGCCGCGCGAGCGACGCGATCGAACGCAGCGCGCTATCCGCGGCGCAGGGCGCCGACGACATGGCGCAGCGGGTCGCCGACGTTTCCGACGCGGTCGACGAAGCCGGCACCCTCACCGCCCATGTCCAGGGCACCGCCCGCAAACTGGTCGGCGAGGTCGCGACGCTGCAAAGCGCCACCGGCGCCTTCGTCGCGATGCTGCGCGCCGGGTAAGGCGGCTACTTCGCCGGCGTGCGGTAGAGCTGGTCCGCGGCCAGCGCGAGGAACATGTAGTTGGTGGCGCCGCCACCCATCACATATTCGGTCTGCTGCCAGAAGAACGGCCACACCTTCAGTTCGGGCAGGTCCGGGCGGATCAGGTTGGTGCCCGATATCACCCCGCCCGGGACATAGCTCCAGTCGGCACGGTTCAACCCGTAAGCCGTCGTCGCCGACCGCGCCCCGACGCCCGACACGAAGCTGGACGTGTTGGCGCCCGGGTGGACGCCAAGCACGAAGTTCAGCGCGTTGACATAGCTGTCGGTGCTCGTCGCCTTGGGCCAGCCCTTGTGGAAGAAATACTGGCGCACCCCGCGCTCCTGGATCTGCCAGCCAGCACCCCAGATCTCGGGCTTGTACGGTACGCCATAGGGCGAATCGGTTCGCGCATCGGTCGCGACCTTCGCCTGATAGGTGGCGACCGCAGTGGCCAGCCGGTCGCGGAACGCCCTGGGCAAGCGATCCTGCACCGAATGGAGCAGCCACCCAATTTTCTCGATGTCGGCGAGGATCACCGGCTCCAGCGCGGCGAGCTGATCGGCATAGGCCCGCTCGCCGGTGGTCTGAAGCAGCTCGGCGAGCGCGAACACCCGTGCGGTATTGTTCTTGCCGCGTCCGATCGCCTTCGTGGTCAGATCGCGCGCCGCGGCCAGCGCCTCGGCCGATAGCCGCGGGTTGCTGGCGCGCAGCACCCGCGACGACGCCGCCAACCCGGCCGCGGTGTCGAGCTCGCGGTCGGGATTGTCCTCGGTGAACACCCAGCGGTCGTCCGCAGTCACCGGATTGTTGTTATTGTCGACGCCGAGTTCCTCGCCGCCGCGGCCGGGCACATTGTCGGTGACGTTCACCGTGTCGCCGAGCAGCGCATATTGGCGCAGCGTCGGGGTGATCACGCCGCGATACAGCCGCCCCATCGCGCGATACCCGCCGAGCACCGAGAGCAACCCGTGTTCGATCTGCTGGATCGCATCGTTCTTGCCGTCGGGATCGTGGATCTCGACCGTCTTGCGCGGTTGGTCGATCCGGGTCGCGTCGTAATCGAGCCCGAACTCCTCGACCATCTTCGACAGGATCCACACTTCGCCAATCTGCGATTCGACGCGCAGATCGTCGTCGCCCGCATCGTGCCAGCCGCCGGCGGCGAGCATCGGCACGCTCTCGCCGGGCTTGAACCGGGTCAGCGTCGACGGGCCCTGCGCATAGCCGTCGAAATGATTGAGATTGATCGGCGCCATCCGCGCATCGTCGAGATGGTCGCGGCCATGCCAGACGCGGTATTTGTCGCGCACCAGCATGTGGCACATCTGGATCGGCATGAAATATTCAAGCGTCGGCTGCCATGCGTGGCGCGCGAAGACCTCGCGATCGATCCGGAACGCCTGCGAGAACTGGCCGCGATAGCCGATCTGATACATGCCCGGCTCGGTCACCCGGCTGAAGTCGAACGCCAGATAGCGATAGCGCAGGAAATCGCCCCAAGGCTGCGGCACCGCGCCCATCACTTCGCGCCGTCCATCGGGCGTCAGCCGGAACAGCTGCGCGCGCGCGTCGACGGGATCGGCGGGATCGAGCTCGATCACCGCGCGCTTCGGCTGCGCCGGGGCGTAGCCGATCTGCGATACCTGGATCACCGGCTGGTAGCGCCAGTTCGGGATGACGTTGGGCGTCACCAGCCATTCGACCGCGCCCCGCGTCGCGCCTGCGCGCACCGGCTGGCGAACGATATACCACCCGTTGTTGTGCGCCGATCGGCCGTCGATCAGCTCGAGCTGGCCGTTGACGCTTTCGATCCTGATCCGCTGGCTATCCTCTTCCGGCGCCACGACCAGCGTCTTGCCGATCGCGAGTGGCCGCGCCAGCGGCTGGCCCGCGGGCGGCTGGACCGGACCGTTCGCCTGCACGTTGCGCGGTGCGGCCAGCCCGGTATCGGCGGCGCGGTCGACCGGCCCGCCCGGCTGGCGCGGGAAGATCCCGTTGCTGCGATCGAGCGTCCAGGCCTTGCCGAACAACGGCGTCGGGAACAGTTCGAGGTTGAACCCGACCCGGCCGACCTGTTCGCGCGGGATCGGCGTGTCGAGATCGACCGAGATCCGGAAACCCTTGCCCGCGGGCGTGACCCGAACCTGATAGTTGAGCTTCAGGTCGGGGTAGAAGATCGGGTTGAAGCCCTGCGCGTTCTTCGTCGGATCGGGATAGACCAGCGATTGGGTGATCGTGCCCGTCGCGGGATCGATCACGCGCTTGCCAGCGGACGTCGGCATCGGCGACCACTGGCCGGGCTCCGGCTCCAGCCGAAGGTCGCCGTTCGCCGCGACGCGTGATCCGTGCTGGATGATCGTCACGCCGGTCTGATGGCCGTCGGGGTAGATGTCGTCGAACACGATGACATCCAGCCCCGGGGCGGTCAGATAGCCCTTCGCGCCGAGCTTCAGCACCGTGTCGGGCGCGGGGGCGGCGCCGACCAGCAGCAGCACCGGCGCCAACAGCGGCAACCGACCGAGCCGGCGTGTGATCCCCTTCATCCATTCTCTCCCGCGACGCCTATGGTCACTACCCATAGTCGGCAGAAAGAGGATCGGGTCAACCCCTCGGGACGCCCCCCGCTACCGGCAATTCGTTGATCCGCGACGATACTTCCCACAGGTCGATACCGCCCTCCGCGGCATGGTCGTCGATCGCGCGGCGCTCCTCGTCGGTGAAGTCGAGCCGCCTCACCGCGTCCAGGCTGTCGTCCAGCTGCGCCACGGTCCGGGCGCCGATCAGCGCCGACGTGACCCGCGGATCGCGCAGGACCCAGGCGATCGCCATCTGCGCAAGCGTCTGGCCGCGCGCCTGCGCGATGTCGCCGAGCGCGCGGATCCGTTCCAAATTCTCCTCGCTCAGCAGCTGCTGGTTCAGCGAGCCGCCCTTTGCCGCGCGGGCATCCTGCGGAACGCCGTTGCGATATTTATCGGTGAGCATTCCCTGCGCGAGGGGCGAGAACGCGATGCAACCGACCCCGAGATCGTCGAGCGTGTCGAGCAGCTCGCGCTCGATCCAGCGGTTGAGCATCGAATAGCTCGGCTGATGGATCAGCAACGGCACCCCCTCGCTCGCCAGGATCGCAGCGGCGCGACGCGTCAGCGCGGGCGAGTGCGACGATATGCCGACGTACAGCGCCTTGCCCTGCCGATGCAGGTGCGCCAGCGCGCCCATCGTCTCCTCCAACGGCGTGTCTTCGTCGACCCGGTGCGAATAGAAGATGTCGACATAGTCGAGCCCCATCCGCTTCAGGCTCTGGTCGCAGCTCGCCAGCACATGCTTGCGGCTACCCGATGGACCACCATAGGGGCCGGGCCACATGTCCCACCCCGCCTTGCTGGAGATCACCAGTTCGTCGCGGTGCGCGCGCAGATCGGTCGCGAGCACACGCCCGACATTCTCCTCCGCTGATCCGAACGGCGGCCCGTAGTTGTTCGCGAGATCGAAGTGCGTGACGCCGCGATCGAACGCGCGCCGCAGGATTGCACGCCCGGTTTCAAACACGTCGGAGCCGCCGAAATTCTGCCATAGGCCGAGGCTGATCGCGGGCAGATCAAGCCCGCTCCGCCCGCAGCGCCGATACGGCATGCGTCCATCGTAGCGGTCGGGATCGGGATGGGTGGCATCGGTCGGCATAAACAGGCTCCTGGGGGGACGGACACTATCTCCCGACGCGGCGGGTTGTTCCGCATCGCCCTCCTGAATACCGTCGGTGCATAGTTCAGCCGCTGGGCGGACCGATTCAGCTTTGCGCATATCGCTTACCCGCCGATATTACGAATTGATGACTGTTGGCGGTTCGGGCTAGTATGCAGTCGGATGAAACCTCAGAAGGTCTTTTTCGATACGGGTGCGCACCTCGTCGCCTTGCCCTTGTCGAACGGCGGACTGGCCCCGGCTTTTGCCGCGCGTGCCGGCCGTGAGGAACCGCGCGCTAGCGAGGTCGACACGGTAAGACGACCGGCGGCGCGGATCGGGATCGTGTTCAACCGCCGGGCGCACCGCAATCTGCAGCAGGCGGGCGCGCTGCCGACGGTCGATCTCTCGCTCGATTGGGCGTCGCCGCAGACCGAGGCCGAACTGTCCGCCGCTCTCGCGCGGTTCGCTGCTCGCAAGGTCGACGCGATCGTCGTCGATGGCGGTGACGGGACGATCCGCGACGTGATCACCGCCGCGGCGGAACACTTCCCCGAAGGACTGCCGCGCCTCGCGGTGGTGCCATCGGGCAAGACCAACGCACTCGCCTTCGATCTTGGCATTCCGCGCGATTGGACGCTCGACGATGCGCTGGCGACGATCGCCACCGGCCGCGTTAGCCAGCGGTCGCCGATCGAGATCACGCGCGCGGACGGTTCGGCGCCGGTGGCGCGCGGCTTCCTGTTCGGCGCGGGCGCGTTCGTGAAGGCGACCGCACTGGCACAGGGCGTGCACCGGCTCGGCGCGTTCCGCGGCCTGGCGGTCGCGATGTCGATCGGTGGTGCGGTCGCGCAGACGATGTTCGCGGGCGCGGGCAATCCCTGGCGCCAGGGCGAGCGGATGCGGATCGAGTTGCAGGGTGGGCGTACGATCGAGCACCGGCTCTATCTGATGCTCGCGTCGACGCTTGAACGCCTGCCGCTCGGCCTCAAGCCATTCGGGCGGGTACGGGCCGGACTGAAGCTGCTCGGCATCGATGCCCCACCGCGGCGGATGGTGGTGTCGTTGCCCGCCCTGCTCGCAGGATCGGAGGCGGATTGGCTGCGGCGTGCGGGCTATCACCGCGGCGATGCCGAGCGCCTCGAAGTGACGCTCAGCGGCGGGTTCATCCTCGACGGCGAGGCTTATGAGGGCGGCAAGCTCTCCATCTCGCAAGGCACGCCCCTCGACTTCTACGTGCCGTGACCGGCGGCCTGCACGCCTATGTGGCCGAGGCGCTGGCGATCGATACGCCCGACGAGGTCGGCACGGTCGCGCAACTGCTCGCGGAACGCCTGGGGGGTGGCGCGGTGCTGTTCTACGGGTCGGTCCTGCGGACCGGCGCGCTCGGCGATATTCTGGACTTCTATGTCCTGACGCATGGCGCGCGCGGGTCGCCGCTGCGTCGGCTCGGGTTGCGCTGGTTATGGCCCGACATCAGCTATTACGAGATCGCGGTCGGCCGGCGGGTGATCCGCGCCAAGGTCGCGACGATGCCGTTCGCCACCTTCGAACGCGCGACCGCAGGCACGTATCTTGACACGACCGTGTGGACCCGGTTCGCGCAGCCGTCCGCGCTGGTCTGGGTCGACAGCCCGACGTCGCGGCTGCGGGCGGTGCGCGCGGTATCGGCGGCGATCGTCACCGCGGCCCGGTTCGCCGCGGTGCTCGGCCCGCAGCAGGGATCGACCCGCGACTATTGGCTGGCGCTGCTCCGCGAAACCTACCGCACCGAATTTCGCGTCGAGGCGCCCGGCCGCGAGGCGCAGATCGTCGGGCATGCCCCCGCGCATTTCGACCGCGTGCTGCCGCTCGCGTGGGATGCGGCGGGGATCGCCCATACGCGGCACGGCGACACGCTGGTGCCGGCGGTCGGCTTCGCCCTGTGCCGGGCGGTCGCGGAACGGTGGATGATGCGATCGGCGTTCGGCAAGTTCCTCAACATCGCGCGTCTGATTAAGGCCGCCTTCACCTTCGACGGTGTGGCGCGCTACGGCCTCTACAAGATCGAGCGTCACACCGGCGTCCGCGTCCAGCTCACCCCCTGGCGCGAACAACACCCAGTTCTCGCCGCTCCGGCAGTGCTTTGGCGGGTGCTGCGCGCCACGCCGTCATGACCGTGAGCACCGCGCTGGTGCTCGCCGGCAGCCGCGGTGGCGTCGACCCCGTAGCCGCCTATGCGGGCGTGACCGACAAGGCGCTGATCGAGATCGGCGGCGTCACCATGCTCGCGCGCGTAGTCGCTGCGTTGCGCGCGGCGGGCATGACCCGGATCCTGGTGAGCACCGCGAGCGAGGCGGTGATCCGTCACGCCCGCGCGCTCGGCACCGAACCGATCGCTGCCGGTGCCGGCCCGAGCGCCAGTGCACGGATCGCCTTCGCCGCGGCGGGTGCGCCGCTGCTCGTCACCACCGGCGATCACCCGCTGCTCCGCGCGGGCTGGATCGCGTCGTTCCTGCACGACGCACCCGCCGATGCGGACGTCGCGGCGCTACTCGCCCGGCGCGATAGCATCGACCGCGATGCGCCGAACACGACGCGCACCTATCTGCGCTTCGCCGACGGCGATTGGTCGGGCTGCAATCTGTTCCTCCTCGCCACCCCCGCCGCCGCCGCCGCGCTCGACTTATGGGAGCGGGTCGAGCGAGACCGCAAGCGGCCCTGGCGGATCGTGCTGCGGCTCGGCATCCCGCTGCTCGTCCGCTATGCGCTGGGCCGGCTGACGCTGGCGGAGGGCCTCGCGCGGATCGGCGCGCTGGCGGGCGTGCGCGCGGCGCTGGTGGAATGCGAAAGCGGGTTGGCGGCGATCGACGTCGACAAGCCCGCAGACCTCGATCTTGCCCGCAGCCTGATCGCGTGACGCCGGCGCGAGGTATCGCGATCTACGACCTCGATCGCACCATCACCAGCGTCCCGACCTGGACCCTGTTCCTGCTCTACGCCGCGCGCCACGCCGCACCGTGGCGGCTGTTGCTGGTGCCGCTGCTGCCGCTGCTCGCGCTCGGCAAGAGGATCGGCCTTTACGATCGCGACCGGCTGAAGGAGCTGATGCACCGGACCATGCTCAGCGCGCGGATGCCGGCGGCGCGGGTCGAGGCGGTGACCGCCGCCTTCGCCGACATGATGGTCGCGCGCCACATTCGACCCGGCGCGCTGGCGCAGATCGCCGCCGACCGGGCCGAGGGACGTCGCCTCGTCATCGCCACCGCCTCGCACGCCTTCGTCGCCGCACCGCTCGCACGGCGGCTCGGGATCGACGACCTGATCGCGACCCGAGCCTGCTACGACGATGCCGGCAACCTGCTCCACAGGCTCGCGGGCGCAAATTGTTATGCCGCCGCCAAGCACCGCGCGGTGCTGGCCTGGTTGGCGGGCACGATGATCGCGAGGGGCGACGCCAGGATCAGCTTCTACAGCGACGACGTCTCCGATGCCGCGATGCTGGACTGGGTCGACGAGCCGGTCGCGGTCAATCCAGGCAGCACACTGCGCCGGCTCGCGGACGCCAATGGCTGGCCGGTGCGCGACTGGGGCGTACCGCGCAGGCGGTAGACCCGATGCGGCAGCGCGCCGACCCTGACCACCGCCGCCAGCCGATACTCTCGCTCGAGCACCGCGCGCAGCAGTGCCTCGACCCGCGGATCGGCATTGCCCTTGCTAGTCCGGACCACGATGACCCCGGGCCGGCCGGCGAGCACCCGCCGCATCTCGCCGAGCTGTTTGACCCCGATCGCGCCCGCCTCCCGCCGCTCCGCCAGATGACTGCGGAACAGGAAGCGCGACGGTAGGCAGGACCTCGTCAGATAATAGAGGATCGGCTCGCTGCCGAACACGAACAGGCATCCCGGCGGCCGCGTCCCGATCTGCGATACCAGCGCCGCGACCTGCCCAGCGGTGCCCCGACGCTGGACATGATCATGCGCGACGAACGCCCCCGCGGCGAGGCCTATCGCCAGCACGACCGCCGCTGCCACGCCGACCAGCCGACCCGCCCGAGTCGTCAGCCCGGCCCCTGCCGCGATCGACAACGGCAACAGCAGCGGCAGGAAGAATTGCAGGCGGAAGGTGCCGACCGCGAGGATCGCCACGGTGGCGACCGCCAGCCACGCGATCATGAACCACGCTCCCGCCGACCACGGTCTCTCGCCCCGAAGACCGATCACCGCCGGCACCGCCAGCGGCAGCATCGCGACCACCCCGCCGAGCAGCTGCACAACCCGCGATCCGCCGCTGCCATCCTCCCCCCGCGCGAAGATCGACACGAAATTGGCGAACACGAACGCGTCGCCCTGCCCGATTCCGGCATAATACCCATAGGCCACGGCGGTCTGCGCAATGGCGATCGCAGCCCACACTCCGGCATGCGCGACCAGCGCCATCCAGGACGCCCCGCTTCGGCGAAGCGCCACCAACAGCGCCACCCCGAACAACGCGCCCTCTAGCGCGGCGGTATATTTCAGCTGGATCGCGAGACCGACCAGCGCCATCGCCAGCGCCCCCAGCATGCCGATCCGCACACCGGGCATCCCGACAAGCGTAACGACCACGATCGCCGCCGCGCCTGCCATCGGCAGGTTGTAGAAGATCGGCGCCTGCCCGCCCGCGCCGTCGCAGATCATCAGCCAGATCATGTACAGCAGCCCGGCCAGCGTCCCGCCGCGGCCGAGCGCACGATCCGCAATCCACGCCGCGATCAGCGCGGTCGCGGCAACGAACAGCGTCGCGATCACCTGATAGGCGACGATCCCGTCCCCGCCGAGCCACCGGATCGCGGCAAAGACCAGGAACAGCCCGATCGGCTTGCGGTCCCAGATATTCACGAACGGCACCGCACCGTGGAGCAACCGATCGCCGACCAGCAGATAGAATTGCTCGTCGACATGGATCACGGGATTGCCGAAAAGCGCCGCCCGTAGTGCGAACGCCGCCATGAGAAAGAGGACGATCCGGCGCAGCGTCATGCGCCGCGTAAATGCCGTTCCGCAGCGACGATTTCCGCCCGCGCGTTTCCGGGCACGTCGCGGCTCTTCGCATAGGCGAGTTGGTAGTTGACCAGGCCGCCATGCCTGAAGGCCGAGATCGCGCCAGCCAGATAGAAGGTCCACAGCCGGTAGAAGCGCTCGTCGTAGATCGCCTCGATCTCGGCACGTGCCGCCACCGTGCGGTCATACCAATGCTCGAGCGTCAGCGCGTAATGCAGCCGCAGCGTCTCGACATCGGTGGTGATCAGCCCCGCCGCCTCGCTGGCGCCGAGGATCTCCGACAGCGCCGGATTATACCCGCCCGGAAAAATGTACTTGGCGGTGAACGCGTCGGTCGCCCCCGGCCCGCCGACCCGGCCGATGGTGTGGAGCAGCATCACGCCGTCGTCGGCGAGCAGGCTGCGGCACTTGGCGAAGAAGCGGCGGTAATGCGGCGCGCCGACATGTTCGAACATGCCGACCGAGACGATCCGGTCGAACCTGCCGTCGAGCTCGCGATAGTCGATTAGCGCGAACTTCACCCGGTCCGCGACGCCGGCTTCGGCCGCCCGGCGTCGCGCCACCGCGAGTTGTTCCTCGCTGAGCGTCACGCCGAGCACGTCGACGTCGGCGACGCGGTTGAGGTACAGCGCCATCCCGCCCCAGCCGCAGCCGATGTCGAGCACGCGCTGCCCCGGCGCGAGCGCGAGCTTGGCGGCGATATGCGCCTTTTTATCAGCCTGTGCGCGTTCCAGCGGCACCGTGGGATCGGTGAAATAGGCGCAGCTATATTGGCGGTCGGCGTCGAGGAAGAGGTCGTAGAGCCGGTCGGACAGGTTATAATGATGCGCGACGTTGCGACGCGACGCCCGCAGCGAGTTGAACCGCCCGACCGTACCTAGCAACCGCTTGCCGATCTTGCGCTTGCCGCCGATCCCACCACCGCGCTCCCACGGCACGTTCGACCGGATCAGATCGAGCAGGTCGACAACATCCCCGCGGTCGACGACGACCCGCCCGTCCATGAACGCCTCGCCCATGCCGAGCCGCGGATGCCGCGCGATGAAATCGGGCGCGCGTGCGTCCGTGAAGCGGATCGTCACCGGCGCGCGGGCGGGATCGGGGCTACCATAGCGCCGCTCGCGTCCGTCCGCGGTGACGACGGTCAGTTCGCCGCTGCGCACGATCTTGCGGAGCATCTTGTCGAGCAGGAACATGGCGGTCCGATCCGGGCCTCCGACGTCCGAAGGCATCCCGCCGCCATAGTTTTGCCGCGTCGATTTGCCTACAGGCTCCGCGATATGCGAACCGAACACCCATGAAGGCGATCATCATCGCGGCCGGCCGCGGGTCGCGGCTGTTGCCGCTGACGCTGACGATGCCCAAATGCCTCGTGCAGGTCGGCACGCGGTCGATCATCGATCATCAGCTCGACGCCGCCTACGCCGCGGGCGTCACCGAAGCGGTGGTGGTCGGCGGCTACCGGATCGAACAGGTCGAGGAGCATCTCGCACGCCGAGACGCGCGGATACCGACCACCCTGATCTTCAATCCGTTTTGGGCGATATCGAGCAGCATCGGCAGCGTCTGGGCGGCACGCGAACACCTTCACGCCGGCTTCATGCTGATGAACGGCGATACCGTGTTCGATCCGGCGGTGATCGTCGCTGCGGTGCAGGGCGCGCCGGCCGGCCTGACGCTCGTCGTCGAGGCGGTGTCCGAGCCAGATCCGGACGACATGCGTGTAGAAGTGATCGAGGGCCGGATTGCCGCGGTCGGCAAGGGGCTCGACCCGGCGGTCGCGACCCACCGTTCCCTCGGACTCGTGCTGTCCAGCGGCGGTGACGCCTATGCGGCCGCGCTCCGCGACATCATCGCGCAGCCCGGCGGTACTGATGCCTATCATCATGCGATCATAGCAAGGCTTGCGCCGCAAGGGGTGCATGCGCTGGTCGCCGATCCGAACGCCCGCTGGCAGGAGGTCGACGCTCCCGCCGATATCGCGCGGTGGGAAGTCGGCCACCACGAGGCCGCGTCGGATCGATGAGCGATCGGGTCGCCTTCCTGTTCCTAGGTGAGACGCTGCTGATCCCGCACCTTTATCCGATCGCGGAGGCGCTTGCCCGCCGGTCGGAGTTCGCGATCGATCTTTGGGTAGGCACCTCGGTTCACGAGAAACTGCTGAACGGCTGGATCGCGACGCTCGGCGACAGGCGTCCGACGATCCGGCGCGCGCCGGGCTTCCGCACGGTCGCCGACGATGACGACGGCCGCAACCCGCCGCTACCGCCGAAGCTGCCGACGCTGTTCCGCCTCGCCCGGCACCTGCGCGTCACCGACGTCGTCGTTTGCGCCGAACAGACCAGCCTCTGGCTGCCGGCGGTGCTGCCGATGCGCGCGCGGTTCATCGATACCTTCCACGGCGCCGGATCGATGATGGCGCGCGGCCATTGGCGCCGGCGCGCGGGCTGGCGGACTCTGGTCGCCGCTGAGCGCGATCGCCGCGCGCTGATCGCGCTCGGCGACGATCCCCGGCGGATCGTTACCACCGGCTACGTGAAGGCAGGGTTTGATCGGCGCACGCCCGCGACCCGGTGGTTTGACGATGATCGACCGATCATCCTCTACACGCCCCATTGGCAGCGCCACCGCACGTCCTGGTGGGATTGGGGCCCAGAGGTGGTGAGACGGGTGATCGCGACCGACCGCTACAATCTCATCTTCGCGCCGCACCAGCGGCTCGCCGAACGCGCGCCCGAAGTGCGCGCGTTCGCCGCTTCGATCGCCGGACGCTCCGACGTTCACTGCGACCTCGACAGTTTCGCGATGGTGGACGGCAGCTACACCGCCGCAGCCGACATCTATCTCGGCGATACGTCGAGCCAGGCGGTGGAGTATTTCGTGACACCGCGTCCCTGCGTCTTCCTCGATAGCGGCAACGCCGCGTGGCAGAACGATCCGTCCTACGCGATGTGGCATTGCGGCGAGGTCGTCTCCAGTCTGAGTGATCTGGTCGCCACCATCGCCGGCGCGCCCGATCGACAGGCGTTGTTCGCGGCGAAGCAGGCCGCCTTTGCCGCCGACGCGCTCGGCGACACCAGCGGAGCGGCACCGGCACGGGCAGCGCTGGCCATCGTGGCGGCGCTGGCGACTTAACGCTCTATGTTCGCAAAGTCGCTGGAATCTCCTACTGCCTTCCCGATGCAGAAAGCGAACCGTTCCGATCTGGGCGCGCCCACCCTGTGCGTCGGCAGCAATCCGACCCTGATCTGGGGCATGAGCACCGCCGAGCGACTGCGTCGGATCGTCGCCTCACAGCGCTTCGATGCGCCGGAGACCGGGGTGGTGCTCGCCAATCTCGACTATGCCTTCGATCCGGCGTGGCTCGCCTATCTTGCTAAGCGGCCGAACACGCTGCTCACGCGCGCCGGCGTGCCGGTGCTCGCCTATGTCGCGGACGAGGCGTCGCGCGAGCCGATCATGGCGGCGATGCGCGCACGCCAGCCGCTTGGCGACATCGCCGGCCTCACGGTGATCGCTGCGGAGGCCGAGGGAGGGATCCTCAACGAACAGCTCCGCAAGCGCGAGACGCCCTTCGCCGAGCGACTGGAGCCGGGAACCGTCCGCGAGATTGAGGAGGCGAGTTACCGCGGCGCCTATAAGGGCGTGACCGACCTGCTGACCAAATATCTTTGGCCGCGTTGGGCGCTCGCGCTGACGCGGGTCGCGGCGGCCTGGGGGATCTCGCCGAACCAGGTGACTGCGCTCGGTACGCTGCTCTGCATCGTCGCGACGATCGCCTTTTGGCATGGCTGGTTCTGGACCGGCCTAGCGACGGGCCTGTTCTTCATGGTCCTCGACACCGTCGACGGTAAGCTGGCGCGCTGTACCGTGACCTCCTCCGCCCTCGGCAATGCCTGGGATCACGGCATCGATCTCGTTCATCCACCGATCTGGTGGTGGGCCTGGGCGACCGGGTGCGCGGCCTATGGCCGGCCCTTGTCCGACGAGACTTTCTGGGCGGTGATGGCGGCCATGCTCGTCGGCTATGTCGCGCAGCGGTTGATCGAAGGTGCCTTCATCGTCCGCTTCGGCATGCACATCCACGTTTGGGAACGCTTCGACAGCCAGTTCCGGCTGGTCACCGCACGACGCAATCCCAACATGGTCATCCTGTTCGTCGGCCTGGTGATCGGGCGGCCCGATTGGGGGATCGTTGGCGTCGCGATCTGGACGGTGATCTCGCTGGTCGTCCATCTGGTGCGGCTCGGCCAGGCGATGCTGGCGCGGCGACGCGGGCCGCTGACCAGCTGGCTGGCGTGACCTCGGCGCGCGCATGACCCTGACCGCCCGAGTGAAGCGATCGATCCGGTCGTCCCCGGCCTTGCGCGCGATCCTGCGCAATCTCGGCTGGCTGCTCGCCAGCCGCGGGGTGCTCGGTATCCTCTCGCTCTTCTACCTGGGCTTCGCGACCCGCTGCCTCGGCGTCGTCGATTTCGGCCGCTTCGCGCTGATCACCGGCGCCGCGCAGGCGATCACCACGCTGGTTGGCTTCCAGACGTGGCAGATCATCGTCCAGTACGGCGTCGACCCGCTCCAGCAGGGGCAGACCACCAAGCTGGCGCGGCTGCTGCGATGCGCGCTGATGCTCGACATCATCAGCGCGACCGCCGGGATCGCGCTCGCCGCGGCGATCCTGACCTTCGCCGACAACACCCTCGGCATCCCCGACGCCCTGCGGGAGAACACGCTGATCTTCGCGGTCGTGACCCTGCTGTCGATCCGGTCGACCCCGCTCGGCATCCTGCGCCTGCGCGACCGCTTCGCGCACGCCGCCATCGCCGACAGCATGACTCCCGTCACGCGCTTTCTGGGATCGCTCTACGCGCTCGCCTTCGATCCCTCGATCCGCGGCTTTCTGATCGCCTGGGGGGCGGCCGAGCTCGCCACCGCGGCCGCCTATTGGATCCTCGTCGTGCGCGGCGGCGATCTGCCGTTGCTGCGCTCGGGCGCCGCGGACGCGCGCAGGGTGGTCGCCGAGAACCCGGGGATCGTCTCCTTCGCGCTCAGCACCAACGCCAACGCGACGCTAGGCATGTCCGGAAAGCAAATTCCGCTGTTGTTGGTCGGCGCAATGGTCGGCACCTCCGCCGCCGGCGCGTTCCGCCTCTCCGCACAACTAGCACAGGCCCTCGCCAAGATAACCCAGCTGGTCGCACGCGCGGCGTTCCCGGAGGTCGTCCGCATGGCCAAGCTCGCCACGCCGCAGCGCCTCGGCCGGCTGCTGCCGCGAACCTATCTGGTGAGCGGCTTGGCGGCGTTGACGATCATGGCGATAGTCACGCTCGGCGGGCGCACGGTGTTGTCGCTGATCGGGGGCAAGACCTACCGGGACGCCTATCCGATGCTGCTTTTCCTCACTGCGGCAGGGTGCCTGGAATTGGTGATGATCAGCGCCGAGACCGTGCTCACAGCACTTAATCGCGCGGCCTTGGTGTTTGCGATCCGCGCCGGCGGCGTCGCCACGCTGCTCGTGGCCGCCTTTGTGGTGGTCCCGAGCCGGGGCGCCACGGGCATGGCGATTGCGGTCCTCGCCGGCTCGATCACGGTCGCACTGCTGCTGGCGCTCGCCGCGGCGCGGGTCACCCGCGGCACCGGCACCGAGCCGCTGGACGAAGCCGCATGACGCAGGACCGTTCACGCGCTGCTCACCCCGCAGGGCGCAAATGTACGCCCATCCACCCGTGAGAACCTGATGCACGCCCTGCTGAAACTATCGTCGGCCATGACCTTGCTCGGCGCCGTAGCGATCCCCGTCCAGGCCCAGACCTGTGCCGGGCGCGTGGGCGGTGGCGCGGTGCAGCTCGTCGTGGTCGCGACCGAGATGCGCAGTAAGGGCGGCGAGGTCGCCTTCACCATCTACCCCGACAACAAGTCGCGCTTCCTCGCGAAAGGCGGCAAGCTGCTCCGCGCAAGGGTCCCAGCGCAACGCCCGGAGACCCGAGCCTGCTTCTGGCTTCCGCCCGGTCACTACGCTCTCGCGCAATATCATGACGAGAATGGCGACCACGACTTCAACCGGACGCTGTTCGCGCCGAAGGAGGGCTTCGGCTTTTCCAACGACGCGCCGACCTCCGTCGGCTTGCCCTCGTTCGCGGCCACCCGCTTCGCCCTACCCGCCGGTGGCACCACGATCCGCGCGCGCATGCGGTATCGCCGCTAGCGTCGCATCGGTGATGAGGTGGTGGTGCACCCGACAGGATTCGAACCTGTGGCCTCTGCCTTCGGAGGGCAGCGCTCTATCCAGCTGAGCTACGGGTGCCTGGGGGCGAGCGCGTAGCAAAGCATGCGCGCGGGCGCCAGCGTTTTGCGTGACGCCGCGTGTCGATCAGCGCGCCAGCGTCACCGGCTGGAACGGGGCGAGCCCACAGCTCGCGCCGCGCTGGAGCCCGGTAGAGGATAGCACGGTGATGATATCGGCCGAGCATAGCTGGCTGAGCGAGGTGGCGTAGGAGAAGCGTTGTTCGAAGCCGAGCCCGGGGCAGGCACTCGGCAGGGTCACCCGGTAGGTCTTGCGGCCGGTCATCACGAAGTCGATCGTGCGATCGTCGCGTACCAGGCTCTCGCGTATACGGGCGATCGGGATGCATGAGATGGGCTTGCCCACCGCAATCGCCGCCGGCACGCGGTCGCGCCCCGTCGCGATCGTCGTAGTGGCTAGCAGGGCAAGCGCGACCGTATACCGCATGGAATTGCTACCTCAACCGACGATGTCGACACCCGCCGGTGGCTGCGTCTTCGGCTTGAACGCGCAAAGATCGCGGACGATGCAGCGCCAGCATTCGGGCCTGCGTGCCTTGCAGACATAGCGGCCGTGGAGAAGCAGCCAGTGATGCGCGTGCAGGCGAAACGGCTGCGGTGTAGCTCGGTCGAGCGCGAGTTCCACCGCCAACGGCGTCTTGCCGCGCGCCAGCCCGGTGCGATTGCCGACCCGGAAGATATGCGTGTCGACCGCGAAAGTCTCCGCAGCGAACGCGACGTTCATTACCACGTTGGCGGTCTTGCGCCCGACGCCCGGGAGCGCCTCCAGCGCGTCGCGATCCGCTGGAACGACCCCGCCATGCCGGTCGACCAGTTGCTGCGACAGCGCGATCACGTTCTTGGCCTTGGTGTTGAACAGCCCGATTGTGCGGATGTGCTGCTTCAACCCCTCCTCGCCGAACGCGATCATCTCGGCGGGCGTCGTCACCGTCTCGAACAACGCGCGCGTTGCCTTGTTGACCCCCGCATCGGTCGCCTGCGCCGACAGCACGACCGCAACGAGCAGCTGGTAGACATTGCCTGATTCGAGCTCGGTTTCGGGATGCGGGTTCGCCGCCGCGAGCCGCGCGTAGAAGTCGATGACGTCCGCCTTCTTCACAAGCCCAGCACGTCACCCATCCGGTAGCGCCCTGCCGGCTTGCCCGCGAGCCACATGGCCGCCTTCACCGCACCCTTCGCGAAGATCGAGCGATCCTGGCCGAGATGGTTCAGTTCGATGCGCTCGCCCTCGCTCGCGAAGATCACGCTGTGGTCGCCGATCACCGAACCCCCGCGCAGGCTGGCGAACCCGATCGTACCCTCCGCCCGCGCGCCCGTAAGCCCGGCACGGCTATCGACCCGGACCGCGCTTAGCGTCGTGTCGCGTCCGGCCGCCGCGGCCTCGCCGAGCAGCAGCGCGGTGCCCGAAGGCGCATCGACCTTGTGGCGGTGATGCATCTCCATGATCTCGATGTCCCAATCGGAGCCGAGCCGCGCAGCAGCCTCACGCACCAGGATGCCGAGCAGAGTAACCCCCAGCGAGGTGTTGCCGGTCTGAAGCACCGCGATATGCGCCGCCGCCGCGTCGATCGCGAGATGCTGCGCGGGCGACAAGCCGGTGGTGCCGATCACGATCGGAGTACGCGCGGCGAGCGCCGAGGCGAGATGCGCGTCGACCGCGGAGGCGGTTGAGAAATCGACCAGCACGTCCGCGGCGACGGCAAGCGCATCGGCATCGTCGCTCGCATCGGCGCCGCCGGCATAGCGCCCGCCCTCGATCTCGATCAGGTCGGCGATCGCGCGGCCCATCCGCCCGGCGCTGCCATAGATGCCGATCGCGGTCATGCCACGTACCGACGCAAGGAGGGAGAGCGGGCGGGAAGAGGAGGCGGATTGATCACACCGCCTTGTGGCACGGCAAACGCGCGACTGACAGGGCCGACACGCGTTGCTCCGTCCCCCGCGGGAACGTTTCGCCGCGC
Organism: uncultured Sphingomonas sp.; assembly: GCF_964243315.1. Classification (GTDB taxonomy): domain Bacteria; phylum Pseudomonadota; class Alphaproteobacteria; order Sphingomonadales; family Sphingomonadaceae; genus Sphingomonas. The sequence continues at coordinate 21,305 of NZ_CAXTEM010000040.1, forward strand.
GCCGTCGGCCGCTATGGCGGAGCAATGGAGATCGCCAACATCGTCGTGCTCACCGGCGCGGGCATTTCGGCCGAAAGCGGGATCGCGACCTTTCGCGGACCTGGTGGGCTGTGGGACGGGCATCGCGTTGAGGATGTTTGCACACCCGAGGCGCTCGCGAGCGACGCCGCGCTGGTGCACCGCTTCTACGACGCCCGCCGCGCCGCGCTCGACGATGTGGAGCCGAACCCCGCGCATCATGCGCTGGCGCGACTCGACGCGGCGTGGCCGGGCGAGTTGCTGATCGTCACGCAGAATGTCGACGACCTGCACGAGCGCGCGGGTGCGCGGCGCCTGCTGCACATGCATGGCGAGCTTCGGTCGGCGCTGTGCGCGGTGTGCGGCACGCGCGAGCGCTGGACCGCGCCGTTGCCGCCCGCGACGCGATGTCCCGTATGCCGGCAGCCGGCGCTACGGCCCGACATCGTTTTCTTCGGCGAGATGCCATACGCGATGGAGCGGATCGACGACGCGCTCGCACGCGCAGACCTGTTCGTGTCGATCGGCACGTCGGGCGCGGTCTACCCGGCGGCGGGGTTCGTCCGCACCGCGCGCCACCACGGCGCGGCGACACTGGAGATGAACCTGGAACCGTCGGCGGCGAGCTTCTTCTTCGCCGAAACGCGCATCGGCGCGGCTGGGACGCTGGTGCCCGTCTGGGTCGATCGGCTGCTCGCGCGCTGACACCCGATCGCCTGGCTCACTCCACCCAGTCGAGCCCGATCCCGCGATATGTTTCGCGATCCTCATCCCAGCCCGGCTTCACCTTCACGTGCAGATAGAGGTGGACCGGGCGGCCCATGATCGCAGCCAGCTCGGTCCGCGCCCGCGCGCCGATCTCCTTGATCCGCACGCCGCCCTTGCCGAGCACGATCGCGCGCTGGGTCGGGCGTTCGACTAGGATCTGCTGGTGGATCTCGACCGAGCCATCCTCGCGCTCTTCGTATTTCTCGGTCTCGATCGTGCTCGCATAGGGTAGTTCCGCATGGAGCTGGAGGTAGAGCTGTTCGCGCGTCACCTCAGACGCCAGCGCACGTTCGGTGGCGTCGGAGACCTGATCCTCAGGGAAGTGCCAGGGTCCTGCGGGCATTCGCGCGGCGAATGCGCGCTTCAGTTCGGCGAGCCCGTCGCCGGTCTGTGCGCTGACGAACCAGGTCTCGTCGAAATGCGTCAGCGCATTGAGCCGTTCGGCATGAATGAGCAGCTTGGCCTTGTCGGCGAGATCGACCTTGTTGAGCACCAGATGCTTGGGCTCGGGCCGATCCTTCAGCGACTCGACGATGTCGGTCACCCGGCTGCCCAGCCCACCCTTGCCGTCCACCACCAACACCAGCAGGTCGGCACCCTCCGCCCCGCCCCACGCCGCCGCGACCATCGCGCGATCCAGCCGGCGCTTGGGTTCGAAGATGCCGGGGGTGTCTACTAGGAGGAGTTGAGTGTCGCCCTCGATCGCGACGCCCATCAGCCGGGTCCGCGTGGTCTGTGCCTTGGGGCTGACGATCGCGACCTTCTGCCCGACCAGCGCGTTCACCAGCGTCGACTTGCCCGCATTCGGCGCGCCGACGATCGCGACCAGCCCGCATCTCGTGTCAGTCATCTGCATAGGCCTTCACCAGATCGAAGAGGAAATCGCGGCCGACATAGGCGGAGCGGACCGAATGCCGCTCGTTCAGCCCGTGCGCACCATTGCCGTCGGGATCGCCCCACGGCCCGGGTACCCCATAAGTGGGGATGCCGATCGGCGCGAGGTAGGTCGCGTCGGTCGCGCCGGTGCTCATCGTCGGGATCAGCGGCACGCCGGGAAAGTAGCGCGCGACCAGTCGCTCGGCGGGTTTGACGATCCGCGGCGACAAGGGCGGCGTGACCGCGACCGGGCGCAGCCGGCCGGTGAGCGTCACCGTCAGCTTGGGATCAGCGATCGCGCCCTGCAGCGCGGCGCGGGTGGTGTCGGCATCCTCGCCCGGTGCGATCCGGCAATTGACGTTCGCCTTGGCACGCTGCGGCAGCGCGTTTGCGGCGTGCCCGCCATCGATCAGGGTCGCGACGCAGGTGGTGCGCAGCATCGAATTATAGGTGCGGTCTCGCACGACGGTCGCCTCCGCCTCCTTGTCACTTGGATTGGCGGCGAGGCGGACCATCGCGCGGCCGAGATCGTCGGCACGCGATGCCCCGGCCTGGCGGAAGAAGGCGCGCGTCGTGTCGTTGAAGCGCACCGGAAATTTGTAGGCGCGGACGCGGGTAAGCGCGTCGGCAAGTTGGTAGATCGCGTTGTCGTCTATCGGGATCGAGCTGTGCCCGCCGGGATTGGTCGCCTCGATCTCAAAATTCCGATTGGATTTCTCACCGACTTGCATCGTCTGGGTGACCAGCTTGCCCGCACCGTCGGTATCGCCGCCGCCGCCCTCGTTGAGCGCGAACTCCGCAGCGATCAACGCGGGACGCTTCTCGGCGAGCCATTGCACCCCGTTCATGCGTGCGCCCGATTCCTCGCCGCAGGTCAGCGCGAGCTTGATGGTCCGCTTGGGCCGATAACCCTGCTGCTTGAAGCGAATCAGCGTGTCGACCCAGATCGCCACCAGCACCTTCATGTCGGAGGTGCCGCGGCCGTAGAAATAGCCGTTCTCTTCGATGAACTTGAACGGATCGCGCGTCCAATCCTCGCGCCGCGCATTGACCACGTCGAGATGCCCCAGCAGCAGCATCGGCTTCGCTGCCGCCGCGCTGCCCGGCAGGACCGCGACGATGCCGCCGTCGAGCGGGAACTTCTCGTCCTTGAACAGCGTGATCTGATCGGCGCTGAATCCGGCCTGACGGAGGTGGGTGGCGACCTTCTCCGCGGCGAGCGTGCAGCTGCCGGTCCCGACCGAGGTGTCGGTCTCGACCAGCTCCCGGTAGAGATCGCGGAAGACGCGTTGATCGGGGCGGACGTCGGTGGCCGCTGGCGGGGCAGCCTGTTGCGCATTTCCCTCGCCGGTCGCGAGCAGGGCGACGGCGCAGGCGGCGGCGATGATGGCATTGTTCACGGACGGTCCCCCACGTGGTTCGGACCCGCGCTATCGCAAAGCGGCAGCGGCTGTCGACCTCGGGCGCTTCATAGCTAGCGTGGAGAGCCTCACCGACAAGCAGGGCCGGCACTTGCTGAAGGTCATCCGCGGGCCGCTGTGCATGGCAGCAACTCCGACTGTTCGTCAGCAGAAGCCTCGCCGGAGCGCTCTCTACTGCACCACCGGCGCGCCGATCTTCACCTCAAACAGCGTCGGCCACAGCTTGCCCGTTACGAACAGCCGATCCTGCGCGGCGTCGTAGGCGATGCCGTTCGCGACGGCTTCCGGATCGGTCGCGGCGATCTCAGCAACCAGCGGGCGGAGATCGACGATCCCGTTCACACGCCCGGTCGCCGGATCGATCCTTACCAGGAACCCGGTATGCCAGACGTTCGCCAGGACCGCGCCTTGGACGACCTCCAGTTCGTTGATCTGCGCGAGCGGTTTGCCGCGCAGCGTGACCGTCACCTGCCGCCGATCGGCGAGCGTGACGGGATCGGCGAAGCGCAGCGTCGCCGTACCGTCCGATCGCACCAGCCCTGTCGAATCGGACGCCAGGCCCCAGCCCTCGCCACTGTAGCGCATCCGCCCCTTCGCCTTGAGCGTCCGTGCGTCCCAGCGATAGGCGACACCGTCATGCCACGTCAGCGTGATCAGATCGTCGCGCCACGCCGCCAGTCCCTCACCGAATTGCGCTGGATCGATCGTCGCACGCGCGGTGACCTTGCCGTCGGCCAGCCTTACCCGGCGGACCTCCGACATACCTTCACGCCCGACGCTCTCGTAGAGCGCACCACGGTGCCAGATCAGACCTTCGGTGAAGGCGGCGGCGTCATGCGGGTAGCGTGCAACGACGCGCACCGGCATGATCGGCACGGGCGCGTCCGCGGGCGGAGCGACGGTAGGCGCAGCGACAGTGGGTGCAGCGACACGGGGCTCGGCCGGCACAGAGGGCGCGACCTGCGCCGAAAACGACACGGCCGGCCCCGCCAATAAGGCGAGACCGGCCGCGATCGCACTCCACTTCCCGGCCGTCATCGGACCGGGTCGCGAATCAGCTGGATGCCTGGAGGTTCACCGCAGCATATTTGCCACGGCGATCGACCTCGAGTTCGAACTCGAGCCGGTCGCCCTCGTTGAGCGTCGACATGCCGGCGCGCTCGACCGCCGAGATATGGACGAAGGCGTCGGGCTGGCCGTCGTCGCGCTGGATGAAGCCGAAGCCCTTCATGGCGTTGAAGAACTTGACC
>NZ_CAXTEM010000041.1:0-25217 GCF_964243315.1 uncultured Sphingomonas sp.
CGAGTTCATCGCGAAAACCCGCGAGGCCCTGTCAGCCATTTAGGGGGCACCAACATGCAATGCCCCGAGCTACGGCAGGTAGCGCTGTCCTGCATGGCCAGCGATCACAATCTCGCATGATCACCGCTGCACTTTTACTGATCGTTGCGACCGCGCAGGACGGCGAGCCAACACCGCATTCGTTGGACTTGTTGATGCAGGACGTGACGGAAGCATGTTTGCTTCCAGACCTCGGCATGATCGACCCTCGTCTTTACCTGTCCAGCCACGGGTGGGCTCGTAAAGGGAAAAGCGATACCTTCGAAAAGCGCATCGCCGATGCTCGGTATTCAGTTGCGATCGAGTGGCCCGCATCCAAAGGATCTACGGCATCATGTCCATTCGACAGCGACGACACCCCGGCCGTGGAGGTTTACGGCTGGTTTCGTAGCAGGATCGGTGAGCCGCAAGACATCGTCTGGAGTGAGCAGCAGATAGGCGGTTGGAAGATGCGAACGAATGGTCACGACGCCGGCGTTTACGTCAGTCGCAAGCGCACAATCGGCGATGCAAGTGGGGGCATGATGCTCCATGTCCTGCAGGGCTAAACATCCCTAAAGCGCAAGTGAACAGGGTCCGACATTTGACTGTCGCGAAAGCGGCGCCCTACGCGATGTCCGAAACGCAGCAAATTTGCGACAAGGCCACGGCAGGTTCCGCCCAATTGCGGATGTCGGCTGGGCAGCGGGAACTGTCGCGAATGATCAACCTTGTGGGCTATACGTTCCCTGAGAACCAAACGTTGATCGTATGCACTCACGTGTGGGACGGAAGCCCCGTGCTGCTCTTTTCCCACCATAGCGATGGGGACATTCAGTTGCTCTGTGGAGAACATGGCCATAGCCCGGCCGACGCCCTGGTGGTGGGCTTGGCAGAGATAAGCGGCCACTTGCATTTGATGCAGGACATCCCGACCGTTGACCCCGGCTATCGCGCGGTACGATCGCGCATCGGCGGAGGCTGGTCGATCCGAGGCGCAGGCGACTGAACGGCGGCTTACGCCCAATTGCGGACATTGGCTCGGGTGCCAAGCTCGACGGATGGAGCAAGTCTTCTATGCGCTCACTGAGACCCTGATCTCCTGGGTCGAGGACCGTTGGGGCTAGTTGCGTCGTGGGTTGTCGCAGCAACGCTAATCACGCTGCCGACTGCCGGTTTCGTGGCCGCCGCGCTTTGGCTGACACGCGGCTAGCTGTGGCCTTCCGTGCATCGGATGCCGCCCATTGGCGGACGTTACCAGCATCGCGTATGGCCCGCATGTGGAAGGGGTGAAGCGACAATATGGTGTACGGGGCCGCAAGGATGCCTTGTGGCTGCGTAAGCGCGTCTGCGAACGAGCGGGGCTGATCGTTCGGGAGCAATCAAGCCGTCATATTCGATTTGGCTGGCGAGCTTATCTTGTTGAAGTACCTGACAGTTTATCGAAGTCGCGCGCAGTCCAATCAGCGCTGCGAATGCGACAGCGGACACAGCTGCTCCGGTTGAACAACGTCGCAGGAGGCTTGTTGTCTCATGCCGGTAGGAACCGATTGTGGGCGGACCACGAACCTTTCCAATGTACTAGGCCGCTCGGCAGCTAACCACCGAGTCCAGACGTGCCGCTTTCGCAAACAATTGGACGTCTAGCCCCCAATCGCTGGAACCAACCTTCCGTCAGACTGCCCCTTGCCGCCGTTCCAGAACACGCTCACTCAATGCCTCATGCAAGCGAGCAACCTTCTTCACTCAGCCGTGCACCTCCCGCCGCTTCCCGCTGGTTGGCAGATCGTAACGACGGCAGTGCTGCCTGATGGGTCGCTTGGCCTGCTGGGCGCCAACGTCGATCTCGCGGGCGCTTGGGCGCGGGTGCAGCGGCAGGACACCGAACTGCTTGCGGCTGACTCGCCGGAGCGACCGCAGCGGGTCGCCGCGCGTGGTATCGCCCGCCTGTGGCGGTTCGACGGCACGACGCTCCGAGATGGCCCGACCGTGCCGCTTGAGTCCCCCTCGCTGGCACTTGCCGGGTTTTCGGATGGTCGCTGGCTGATCGCCGCTACGAATGGGCGCGACGAGCCTAACGGCCGGTTGTTCGCGCCCGATGGCACGTTGCTCGCACGTCTCCATCTCGGCGATGCGATCGAATACCTAGGCGTCGATCTCGTCAACCGTGTCTGGGTGGGTTGGTTCGACGAGGGGTTCTCCTGCAACATGGACCGCTTTCGCGAAAATGTCGGTCATACGGCGGTGGTTGCGGCCTGCTTTCACGCCGACGGCGCGATGCTGCCGGTCGGGCCAGTGCCAGACGATGCCGGGTTTCTAGCGGACGTCTATGCGATGACGATTACCAAGGATGGCGCGTGGGTATGCCCTTACACCGAATTCCCGCTGCTCCACCTACGCCCCGGCCAACCGGTCCGATGGTGGCGCAACGAACTGTCTGGAGTTAATGCAATCGCCACAGACGGTCGCCACGCGTTGCTCGCGGGCGGTTACGGAGACGACGCCGCGCGGCTTGCGCTGGTAGAGTTGGGTAGCGACGGTCAGGGGGAAGAGGTGAGTATGCTCGCATCGTGGCGGTTGCCACTCGTCGAGCGTGTTCCGCCGGAGCACGAGCACGCGTCGCACGCCAAGCATTTGATCTGGAAGCGGCCGGCGCTGCTCGTCGGCTGCGGCGACATGCTGCACCTCGTTGATGATGGGATCTGGTACGTTTGGCAGGTTGGAGATGCTGTCGGGGGTCTTGGCCGGACGTCGCGTAATGGCCTCTCGCGCCCAATTGAAGACATCCACGGCAGCGCTATCACGTGCAAATGAATGACGGCTACAATGGTCTTGGGAGTGCCGACCGCAACGGCTGCCTTCTTGCGGCACTCGCCGGTGTCGTGGCCTTCATAATTGATGGCGGCCGCTTCTTTGGTGATCCGGCACCCGGCGCTTGAGATTTGTGGTGGCGGCACATCCCTTTTTTGGTGCCGACGATCGTTGCGATTTTGGCCACCTTCACGGCTGGTCGCACGATCAGCGGGCGGGACGAACGCTAACGGCAGCTCTCCACCACAATACGAAAGTCGTGATCGGCAGAGCAGACGCCCGAAAGCGGACGGCCCAGAACCGGACTGTCAGGGCGACGTTATTTGACGGGCTAATCGTGTCCGAACTCCTCTTCGAGCGCATGCAACGTCGGTGCGAACGCCTTCATCGCTTTGCGGTGGCGAGCGTTCTGTGAGGCTCCCGAACCACTCGACACCCGGCAGCTGCTTATCACAACGAAGCTTGGGTCCGGACCGGATCGAGCAACGTGAATTGCCATCAGACGACGAATGCGTTCGCCGTACCGTCTGTCAAACTCGGCTGCGTCGCGCTTCTGACGTTGCGATGGGCAATCGCGGCTGGCGCTTGCCTCTTCACTGGCTGTGGCGAGCCGGTAGGTCAAATTCGTTGGGGTAGGATCAGCCGGAACCTGCGCAATCGAAGTGCTAGCAACACAGACCGGCAGGATAAGACAGGCTCGCATGCACAGATCATCAATCTGATGATGATTCCCGTCAATGTCCGCTTTCCACCCGGTTCGCACATGCCGCTATGGCAAAAGCGGCAACATATGCGACGTCTGAAACTCAGCGATGTTGCGAATGCGGCATGTCCGCTCTCGCCCGATCCCGGAGATTCACACAGCTTCTACCGCGAAGCGAAAAGCACTTCTGCCGCTGTTATGCCGCTCGACGCCTTCCTTGTTAAGTCAGTCGGCGAGGTTGGAATGTACGCACGATCTGCTCTGCCGCCGCGAGTTGCTGAGCCGAAAGATCCTTGGTGAACTGGTCGAGTTGATGTTGGGCGCCGGGTGAGACGCGCCCCTCCGAGATCACTTTAGAGAGCTTGAAGTAGGCGTATGCTTGTACTGCGTTTTTGAGCGCCATGTCGGGTCGGGCGGCAATCGATGGGACCGCGAACAGGCTCATTGGATAGCCTTGTTCAGCCGCTTGCATGAACCATGGCAGCGCTTCAGAAAAACGCCCCTGCTGCGCATAATGCACGCCAACATCATACTGAGCGAGCGAGTAGCCCGTGCTGGCAGCGACAAGCTTGTATTTGAGCGCCCTCTCTGGAGCGACGTCCACAACACCTTCGCCCTGGCCTGCATAGAAGCAGCCGACCTTGTAAGCGCCAAGCGGATCACCTGCCGCTGCTGCCTTAGTGAACCAGGCGAACGCCTTCTTGGCATCGCGCGGTCCGCCTGTCCCCGTGTGAGCAAGCATACCGAGGTGGTAGGCGGCTTCAGCGTTCCCCATCCTTGCCAGACTCTCGAGCTGCGCGTGGAGTGGAGGCCCGGCAACCACCGGCGCGCCGATAGCCGATGTTGCGGTGACGGCTACAGCTAGCGTGAGGTACCTCATCGCGCGCCTCGCAGTGCTTGCAGCTGCCGATTGTGCAGGCGAGTTAAAGATAGGAGCGACACTACTGCACCAACAAGACACATCAGCATGTCCCACTGCGAGTCCCAGACGTCGCCCTGAGAACCAAGGAACTCATCTGCGCCTTGACCAAGCAGCATGGCAGCCGCGAACTCGATGAGTTCGTAGGCGGCGCTCACCGCCAAGCAGCAAGCAAGGACGAGTCCTGCTAGGAGCTTTCCGGGCGTCAGCGTGCCCAAGCGGATGAGGAGCTCGCGCAGCACGATGGCAGGAACAAAGCCCTGCACAAAGTGCCCGAAACGATCGTAAGGGTTGCGAGACAGCTCGAACCACTCCTGAACGGAAAAGCCGATCGGCACGCGCGCATAGCTGTATGCACCGCCGACAATGAGAACCAATCCATGAAGCGCAATGAGGACGAGGGCTAGGGAGGTCAGAGGGAAGATGCTGGTAGAGAGCCAGAGCACTGGCAAGGCGACGAGCACCGGTGCAACTTCCATCCACCACGTCGCCCGATCGTAAGGCTGCCAGCCAGAAGCAGCGAGTGAAACCAGCCACAAGGCGGTCAGCGCCGAGAGCAGTGGCCGCTGATTCGATGAACGTAACATCGTTGCCATTTTTCAAGTTCCCCAATTGGCATGGGGTATCCGCCTGGGCGCAGGACGCAAGCGCTTGTTTGCTTTTGAAATACCCGCCATCCAGCTCGCCGAGATCGGCCGCTTACGCCAAGTTGCGGACCTTCGCTGGCACGTTGCCCGCTTCGCCAGGGAGATGGTTGCCGATGCATGCTCTGAAGCCATTCGTGCTATCGGTCGTAATTGGTATACTGATCCTTTGCGGACAAGCGGTGCGCTCTTTGACAGGTAGCGAGCTAGCGTTCGCTCTTCCTTTTACGGTTGTTGCTGGGGTCGGAGCTCTCGTGTTGAGGCGAAAAAATGACTACAGCGGCTCAACGAAGTTTGCTCTAGTCGTTTTGATTGCCGTCTGCGCCCTGCTCACGTTTGTGCAATTTATGTCGCTTTGACTTGGTGCTCATCTACTACCTATAGATCGCCGGCCGACCTGCGGCAGAAATGTCGGTTGAAGCTGGGAATGCAGTTGGCGACGCTAACGTCCGCTATCGCCCAAAGTCAGTCGTTCAGGTCGCTGCTCGCATTCATGTTCGATGATATCATCGCTATGCCCCTCCCACACAGCATTGATATCGCTGACGGAGGATCCCCAAGCCTCGGAAGCGCGCGCTCGCAACTTTCCATCACGTAGCATCTCGGCCAGCGTATCCTTAGCGATAGCGCGCCCACCTAATTGCTGTTCTACCATGTCAAGCGCGTCGCTGGCGCTTATCCAGTCACGAGTAGCGGTCACGCGCAGTTCCTTCGAGGTTGAGGTCCACCTGAGCAGATCAAGCTTGTTTGCAGTCGTCAACCTGCTGGCGACCACAAAGCCTGTGGCAAGCCCCTTCAGCCGCCACGGTTATTTTCATGATGCTGAAAGGCCTCGTGCCGGTAGTTCGTCGGCACATGATCCACCCGTGCGGGTGCAAAGCCTAACCGTCACCGATGGAGGCAAGCGGTGTCGATGGAGTGCTGATTAAGGCACGATTTTATTGATCCGCCTCTGCTTTTCGCCATTTTCCACCAGCGTTCGTACAAAACCAAACGAGAAGTGGGCATCTTAGTGGGCACTGGTGCCTCTATAAGCACCTAAACTACTGACATTTCGACACGAGATGGCGGAGACGGAGGGATTCGAACCCTCGGTACGAGTAAACCCCGTACGGCGGTTTAGCAAACCGCTGGTTTCAGCCACTCACCCACGTCTCCGGGTTGGCGAGGGGCGGCTATAGCGGGGCGCGGGGGGGCAGGCAACCGGCCAATGTATCGCTTCAACCCGCACCTCTAATGCAGACCGGCGCGTATTCGACTCGCATCGTCGCCCGTTCATTGCCGGGCAAGGTAACTCTTGGTTACTGTGGAAAGCCGATAGTGGCTGGGGGCTGTCATGCGATCGTGGATCTTGGGAATTGTCGCATCGGCGGCGCTGGCGAGTGCGGGGCCTGCGCAGGTGCGCACGATCGATCCCAATCGGGCGATCGACAGCGATCTCCCCGCCGGGCCGCGCAGCACAGCGTCGACCCCGGCGCAGCGCGAGACGCTCGGCGACCCCGTGCCCGCCGATCCGCCCGTTACAACGACCGCGCAGGACCTGCCGCCCCCCGTCACTGCGACCTCGCCCGCTGCGCGGGCCGAAGCGACGATGGACGTCGCGGACACCTATCCGCGCGAGGATCTGATGGCCGCGGGCGAAGGCGTGTTCGGCAAGGGTGCGGCGGGACTCGGCGGCATTCTGGAAAAGGTTCTGAAGGAGCAGGGCCGGCCCAACGCCTATATCGCGGGCCGCGAAGCCGCAGGCGCGTTCATCGTCGGCCTGCGCTACGGCTCGGGCGTTATGAGCCACAAGGTCGAGGGCACGCAGCCGGTCTATTGGACCGGCCCGTCGATCGGCTTCGATGCGGGTGGCGACGCCAACAAGGTCTTCGTGCTGGTCTACAACCTCCACGACACCGAGGAGCTGTTCCACCGCTTCCCTGCCGCCGAGGGGCGGCTCTACTTCATCGGCGGGTTCGCGGCGACCTATCTGCGGCGCGGCAACGTCGTCCTGATTCCGATCCGCCTGGGCGTCGGCTACCGCGCGGGCGTCAATGTCGGCTATATGAAGATCACCCACAAAGCCAAATGGATGCCGTTCTAAGCGCAGCGCAGGGCGGCCACGCCCGCCCGATCAGCGCAAGCCCGGCCGGCGGGTAGCGCAGCAACCCGTCCTACGTCACGGGATTAACTCCCGTGACGCCAAGCTTGAGACCCCTCCTACCCGACGAACCGCCACCCCAACGTCTCACCCGCTAGGAACGGCACCACCGCGGCGTCCCCCTCGCCGACCCGGTCAGGCACCACCACCGCATCCCGCACCAGCGTCACCGTCCCCTCGTTCAGCGGCAGCCCGTAGAACCGCGCGCCATGCTCCGACGTGAACCCCTCGCACCGGTCGAGCGCACCCTCTTCGTCGAACACCCGCGCATAGGCCTCTAGCGCGAACGGCGCGTTGAAGATCCCCGCGCACCCGCAGCCCGATTCCTTCGCGCCGACCACATGCGGCGCGCTGTCCGTCCCGAGGAAGAAGCGCGGCGACCCCGACACCGCCGCGCGCCGAACCGCCAGTCGATGCGCCTCCCGCTTGGCAACCGGCAGGCAATAGGCATGGGGCCGCAGCCCGCCGTCGAAGATCGCGTTGCGGTTGATCAGCAGATGCTGCGGCGTGATCGTTGCCGCGATCGGATGCGCAGCCTCGGCGACGAAGGCGGCCGCCTCCACCGTGGTGATATGCTCCAATACGATCTTCAGCGCAGGATAGTCGCGGGTGAGCGGCGTCAGCACGCGCTCTACGAACACCGCCTCGCGATCGAAGATGTCGATCGCGCGATCGGTAACCTCGCCGTGGATCAGCAGCGGCATCCCGGTCCGCTGGAGCCCGTCGAGCACCGCGGTCATCCGCCGGATGTCGGTAACGCCGTGCGCGGAATTGGTCGTCGCGTGCGCGGGATACAGCTTGCAGGCGGCGAACACGCCCGCCTCGTACCCCGCGGCGATCTCGTCGGGATCGGCATCGTCGGTGAGATAGCAGGTCATCAGCGGCGTGAAGTCCGCGCCTGGCGGCAGCGCGGCGATGATCCGCTCGCGATAGGCTTTCGCCGCCGCGACGCTGGTCACCGGCGGCGTCAGGTTTGGCATGATGATCGCCCGCGCGAATTGGCGCGCGGTATGCCGCGCCACCGCGTCGAGCATCGCGCCGTCGCGCAGATGAACGTGCCAGTCGTCGGGGCGGCGGATGGTCAGGCGATCGGTCATGCCCTTCCCTATCGGCGTGACGGCCGCGCCGCCAGCACCAGTGTGCCGCTTTCACATGCCCCTTGGCATCACTAGATGCGATCGATGCAAGCCACCACGCTGATCGATCGCGCGCTCGTGCGCCTGTCCGGGGAGGACGTTCGCGGGTTCCTCCAAGGGCTCGTCACCCACGACGTTGCGGGCGCCCTGCCGGTCTGGGCCGCGTTGCTAACGCCACAAGGCAAGGCGTTGTTCGACTTCCTGATTTGGGCGGACGGCGACGATCTGCTGCTCGATTGCGAGGCCTCACAGGCCGACGCGCTGGTCAGGCGCTTGAGCCTGTACCGGCTGCGGCGCCCGATCACCGTCATACGGGACGAGACGCTCGCGGTGCATTGGCAGCCTGACGAGGCGATGGGGACACCCGACCCCCGCCTGGCTGCGCTCGGCTGCCGCTGGATTGCCCCTCCGACCGCGCCGGCCGAAGGCTGGCTCGCGCACCGCCTGTCGCTTGGTGTGATGGAGGGCGTGGGCGAACTCGGCAGTGGCGAGACGCTCTGGCTCGAATGCAACGCGCGCGAGCTGAAGGGCGTCAGCTTCACCAAAGGCTGCTATGTCGGGCAGGAGAACACCGCGCGCATGCACCACCGTGCCAAGGTCAATCGCCGGCTCGTGGTCGCGCCGCTAGGTGAGCCGGGCGATCGCACCCGCGCGACCTACCCCGAACTCGGCCTGATGGTCGAACATCGCCGCGTCGACGCCTTGGGCGATGCGCTACGCCCCGACTGGCTGGTGGCGGCCCTCGCCGCCACGAGCGACGAGGATCAGCGACCCACCGCGGTATAGGCGAAGCCGGCGCCCTCGATCGTCTCACGGCGATAGACGTTGCGCAGGTCGACCATCACCGGCGCCGCCATCACCTGCTTCAGCCGCTTGAGATCGAGCGCGCGGAAGATGTCCCACTCGGTCACGATCACCACCGCATCGGCCCCGGTCGCCGCCTCATAGGCGTCGCCGCAATAGACCAGATCGGGCATCATCTGGCGGGCAGCCTCGGCGCCTTCGGGATCATAGGCGCGGACGGTGATGCCCGCATCGGCCAGCGCGAGCGCGATCGCCAGGCTCGGCGCGTCACGCATGTCGTCGGTGTTGGGCTTGAAGGTCAAGCCGAGCAGCGCGACCGTCTTGCCACGCGCGTCCTCGCCCAGCGCCTGGATGACCTTGCGGCCCATCGCGCGCTTGCGGCTGTCGTTGACCTTCACCACCGCCTCGACGATCTGCACCGGGGACTGATAATCCTCGGCGGTCTTCAGCAGCGCCAGGGTGTCCTTGGGAAAGCACGATCCGCCATAGCCAGGCCCGGCATGGAGGAATTTCTTGCCGATGCGATTGTCGAGACCGATGCCGCGGCTGACGTCGCGGACATCGGCGCCGACAGCTTCGCAAAGGTCCGCGATCTCGTTGATGAAGGTGATCTTGGTCGCGAGGAAGGCGTTCGCGGCATATTTGATCAGCTCGGACGATCGCCGGCTGGTGAACACGATCGGGCTCTCGCCGAGATATAGCGGCCGATAGACGTCGCGCATCACCTCCATCGCGTGCTCGTCCTCGGTTCCGATGACGATGCGGTCGGGCCGTTTGAAATCGCCGATCGCGGCACCTTCGCGCAGGAACTCGGGGTTGGACACCACCGCCACTGCCATGTCGGGGCGCTTCTCGCGCAGGATCGCCTCGACGCGGTCGCCGGTGCCGACCGGTACGGTCGATTTGGTCACCACGACCGTCGGGCCAGTGACCGCCGCCGCGATCTCCTCGGTAGCCGCGAACACATAGCTCAGGTCGGCATGCCCGTCGCCGCGTCGCGACGGCGTGCCGACCGCGATGAAGATCGCGTCCGCACCCGCCACCGCGCTTGCGAGATCGGTGGTGAAGCTCAACCGGCCTGCTGCGACGTTGGTCGCGACCAGCTGATCGAGCCCCGGCTCGAAGATCGGCATCCGGCCCGCTTCCAACGCGGCGATCTTCGTCTCGTCCTTGTCGACGCATACCACATCGTGCCCGAAATCGGAAAAACACGCTCCAGAGACCAGGCCGACATAGCCCGAACCGATCATCGTGATGCGCATCAATGCCTCGAGATTTGCAGGGGTCGCCCCCGAAAGTGGAAGAGCGCGGTCTTTAGCCGATCATCCGCGGATTGCCAGCACCCCATCCGTCCGGATCCGGCACGCTATTCACCACCACCCGTGCACGCATCACAACAAAAAGGGAGGCCGGCAATGCCGACCTCCCGATCTGTAACCCCAACAGTGGGGACGGGTCTTACTGACCCGAGCCCGGACCGTAGGTGATTTCCACGCGACGGTTCTGCACTTCGCGAACGCCATCGGCGGTCTGAACGCGCAGCTTGGTCTCGCCGAATGCTTCGGTCGAAACTGCCGTGTCCGGAATTGCCTTCGACGACAGGTAAGCCTTCACCGAATCCGCGCGACGCTGCGACAGACCGACGTTGTACTTTGCCGTACCCGAGGTGTCGGCGAAGCCGGCGACCATGACCTGCGCATTGCCGCAGCTCTGGTACTGGGTAACGGCGTTGTCGAGGATCGACGACGCTTCCGGCGTGATGTCCGACTTGTCCCACTCGAAGAACACGATGAACGGTCCAGGCGAGCAGACCGGCGCTTCGACCACCGGGGGCGGCGGAGGCGGCGGCGGGGGCGGGGGCGGCGGGGGCGGCGGCGGCGGAGCGGCAGGCTCGCCGAAGTTGTAGGTCACACCACCGAGGATGCTGTGCGACCGGAACCGACCCTCGAACGCGCGGTTGGTGACGTCCACCAGACGAACATTGTCTGCGTTGAAGAAACGATACTTCAGCGTGGCGTCGATGTTCTCGGTCAGCGGCGCGCGGATACCCGCGAGGCCCTGATACGCGAACACGGTGTCGGAGTCGTCGAGGAAGTCGCCGCGCGTGTTCAGACCGTAATTGGCCTTCACGCGAGCAACACCAACGCCGCCGCCGACGAAGCCCTGAATGCCGTCGTCTTCACCGAAGTCGAGCAGGCCGTTCAGCATAAAGCTGAGCGCCGAAGTACGACCACCAGCGGAGTCGAAAGTACCCGCAGCTGCCTGAGTTGCGCGGAACTGCGGAGTGGTGGTCGACGAGCTGTAGCTGTCGATCGTCGCGCTGCGATAGCCGACTTCGGTTTCGACCCGGAAGCCACCGAAATCATAGCCGATCACGGCATCGACGTCATAGCCATAGTCGTGATTGGCAGTACCAGCAGCGCTGATCGCACCAATATCATAGTCGATGTCTTCGACGATCATCGCGCCGCCTTCAACGCCGACGTACCACGAGTTATCGCGGGCGAGAGCCGGTGAGGCGAGAGCGGTGGAGGCAAGTGCCAAAACGACGGCAAGCTTCCGCATAGAATTCCCCTTTCCTGAGTGTCACTACGGACAGCGCAAACTCACTATCGGAGTGTTGGTTTCCGTGCAAGTCGACAAAATCCGGCGGTGTGGCAGAAACAACACAGTATTTGTCACCGTAGTCGGCATTCGGACCGTGGCTGCGAAGCATCGCGAGCACCGTGCCGATCGTCGATGAAGCTTCCTTGTCGATGGTCGTTCCGCTGGTCTACCCTGCTATCGCCAGTCCTGGCGCTAACCATTTCCACGCCGTCGACCAGCGCGGCTACGCCGCTTTAATCGCCGACCCTTCAGGCCGTGTCGAGGCACGCCCGCACCGCGCTATCGAGCCGAGCCAGTGCCTCGTGGTGCGTCAGGTCCTTCTGCGCCTGCGCGCCGTCAGTAGCGGCAAGGCGTGCCTGATGGTTGCATCGGTGTCACTCATGTTGCCTTTCCCGCAAGGATCTCGATCGTCGCTGGCGGCGACAGTCCCCAGGTGCCGCGCTGGCGCACAGACAGGGTCATCGGCTCCGCCGGCCGCGCCGCGGGTTCGATCCGCAGCCACGGCTCGTCGACTTCGACCACGCGTTCGTCGCCTGCCGCGGCGATCGTCACGCGATAGCGCTCACGTTCCTCACCGAGCGGCACCTCCGCACCGTCGATCGAGTGCCAGCCGAGCCGACTACGCCGCACCCAGCGCAGCGTCAGCGCGCCGTCCGCACCGCTTTCGGCGACCAGTTGGACCGGCGACGGCGGCAGGATCGATGCGCCCGCGATCGTCGCGACCGCCGCAGCCGGCTCGCCATCTCCGACCCCCGACGCGAGCACCCGCACCCGCATACCCAGCGAACTCACCGGCAGATCGATCGTCCGCAAGGCCGAAGCCTCGATCAGCACGAAGCGATCGCCCCTTTCCTGCGTCCCGATCGCCACCTCGGTCGCTCCGCACCCTCGTCGCAAGCCGCTCAGCCGCCAGCGCCCGCGGCCGATCGGCACCGCCGCCGCGAACTGCACCAGTTCATCGCCGATCAGCGCGAGGTTCGCGCCACGATCGATCGCCGCAGCATCGGCATCGACCAGCATCATGTCACCACGCGCCAGCACCACCACGAACGTGTCATCCTCGCCGCTCGGCGTCGACGGCGCGGGCCCGGCAGGTGTCTCGACCCGCCCGATCGTCGCCTCCGCCGCCGTCGCGCCGTCCGCGATCCAGCTCGCACCCTCGTCGACACTGTGGAGCAGCGCCGCCTGCCGCCACCCCGCCCCCGCCCCGCACGCGGCGATGCTCAACCGCGGCGACGTCGCCAGCGACCCGTCGAGCACCGGCAGTTCGAAACCATGGACGATCGTCGTCCCTACCATCGCATCCCGCGTCGGCAGCATCCGCCCGCTGGCGGCACTCGCCACCAGAACCGGCGCGCGTGAGACCGGCACCAGATCCAGCCGCGTCGCCATCGCCTCCAAGGTCGCGTTCACCACCCGCCAGACGCCGGCCTCGCCCGCGATCGACACGCACGTCCCCGGCGCCAGCGCCATCGCATCAAAGCCCGCCGATACGCGACGCCGCGTCCGCCCCGCCTCGGCTCGCGCCAGCACGCCCGACGCAATTCCCTTGGCGGTGCTGGCGGCGAGCACCGCGGGCACCTCGATCCGCTGCTCGATCTCGCCCGTGCCCGGCCGCACCGCGCGCTGCACCCCCGCCTGATAGTCGCGCGCCGGATCGTAATGCGCGACATGGACGGTCCGCGGCACCGTCTCCAGCGCCGCGATCGTCCGCCCGCGCCGCGCCTCGCCGCCCGCCGCCGCGACGCCAGCATCCTTGATCGCGAGAACATCCCCGGCCGCGTCGCGCATCGCCAGACCGGCGCCACGCGGCGCCCACCACGCCCCGCTCGCCACCGCCAGCGTATCGAGCACCGCAGCGACGCTGCCCCCACCTGCCGCGAAGCCGTCGATCGCCAACGTCACCTCGCCTTCCACCTCCACCGCCAGCGCACGCGCGATCGCCGACGCGCGCACCGGCGCCGCATCCGCGATCACCTCGAAGGTCAACGACGGGATGCGGTTGCCGAACTCGGCGAGTTGCATCCCCTCGAAGACCGCATAGGCGCAGCCGCGATGCGCCGGCGCCGCCGCGCCCTCCGCCGATCCGATCAGCGGATCCACCCGCTGGTCCTCGCCTCCCAAATGCAGGCGAAACCCGGTCGCGCTCTTCCAGTCCCCCGCCGCCCCGCGCAGCAGCTTGCCCTCCGCCCAGATCCGCCCCACCCCGACGATCGGCCGTGCCGACAACAGCACCGCGAACGACGCCGAAAAGCTATAATCGCTGGTCCGCGCGCCCTTGCCGCCGCCGCTCGATCGCGTCTCGATCAGATCGGTCGACCAGATCACCGTCCCCGCCACCCGGATCGTGCCGAACAGCTTCGCGATCTGCGTCCCGTAGCTCGACGTCTGCACCGCGAGTTCCGTCAGCCGCGGTCCGTCGCGGCGCGGCGGCGCGAACAGCGCGCGGTCGACGAGCCCGCCGATCACCGATCCGATCGCCCCACCGATCGGCCCGCCGATCGCGCTCCCCACCGTCGTCAGCACCAGCGTCGCCATCAGCCATCTCCCCGCCCGTCCTGCTTCGCCAAGCCCCGATCAGCACCCACGGCGCCACCCCGCCGCGTTCCACCACCCGGCCGAGCCCCGCATCGGCGTGGACGAACCCGCCCCCGCTCGCGACCGCCCCGCTCGCGACTGCCAGGTGGAGCTGCCCCGCCCCCACCGCGAACAGCAGCACGTCGCCCACGCACCGCCCGTCCGCCCGCGCTAACCGGGCATCGAGCAGCGCCCCGATCCGCACCGGATCGCCCCCGCGTAGCGCATACCCCGTCGGCACCGCCTCCTCGCCCAGCGCCGCCGCGACCACCCCGACGCAGTCCAGCCCGCTCGCCGGATCGCGCCCATGAAGTCGGAATCGCGCGCCGACCAGCGCCTGGGCCGCGCGCGCCACCCGTCCGCCCTCACCCACCGGGATAGCGCGTCAGCAGGTCCATGACCGGCAGATAGGGCTCGCCGCGAAAGTTCAGCGCATTCCCGAACCGCCCCGCACAGGTCGCGATCGTCTTGTCGCACCCCTCGATCACCTCGACGAGCGTCCCCGCCGCCACCGCGAACGCCGGATCCGCGCGCAGCGTCAGCGTCGCCCCCGCCGACCCCGCGATCGCGCTCGCCAGCCCGGTATTGGCGCCCCCGATCCAGCGCAGCACGCCCCCGCCATAGCCATCCGCGCTCGGCTCGACCGCATCGACCGTCACCACCACGCCCTCCACCGAGACCACTCGCAGCATCCGCCGCCGCCCCGCCATCGCCACCCGGCAGCGCTTGTCGCCCAGCGCCGCGCGGCAATCCGCGGAGGTCGTCTCGACCACCGCCCGGTCCAGCGCGGCACTCGCCCCGCGCAGCTCTGCGGTGAAGCCGCGGTCGCTCAACTCGACCGATCCAATCCGCCCCTCACCCAGCTCGGCGTGCAGCGCACCCGTGACCCAATCCACCGCGAAGATCGCCACCCGCGCGCCGTCCCAGCGCCCCGCGATCAGGTCGCGCTCGTCGATCGCGCTGCTGGTCAGCGCGCCGCCGACATCCATCGTGTCCGCCGCCAGCCCGTCGCCGCGCACCACCGCCGACGGCGTCATCCCCGGCGCCGCCCGGTGCACCAGCCCGTCGATCGTCAGGTCGCGGTCGTGCGCGGTCAGCCCGATCGTCACCCCGTCGCAGCGCTCGACCCGCCAGCACAGTGCGATCGTCGCGAGCGCGGTCATTCCCGAACCTCGACCAGCGGCACCGACGGCGCCGCCCCGGCGAGGAACGTCGCGCGCGTCACGCTCAACCGGTCCTGCGCGAACCGCACCGGTACGTCGAAGCCGAAGTCTGCGGTCACCACCGCGCCGGTCGCCGGCACGGCGTCGAGCGTCACCCACCCGCCCGGCTCGACCGCGAACCCCTGGGTGCGCACGCCGTTCACCGCCACCGCGACGCTACCCGCCACCGGCCGCGTGATCCTCCGCACCATCTCGCCATAGCGTTTCACCAGCGCGAACCGCCGCTCCACTCCGTCGCCGACCCCGATGCGCTGCCCCGCCGCGTTGCTGTCGAACGGATCGCGCAACCGGAACGCGCGCGCCGGCCCCAGCCGCGCGCGGAAGAACCCCAGCAGCACCTGGATATCGGCCTCCGATCGCACTCCCGGCCCGACATCGTACGACGTCAGCGCCGCGGACCACGCCGCATTACGCTGCTCGGCGCCGCCCGCGCTGGTCAGCACGCTGGTCGAGAAAGTCGGCGCCACTTCCGCATCGCGCCCCAGCGCCAGCGGGAAACTCACATCGTCGAACGCGTCCACGTCATCCTCTCCCCCATCAAGATGCCCGGCATCGAACCGAACGAACCCGTCGCGCATCAGCTGTGGCAGCGCCCACAGCACCACCGCCGCGACGCCCCGCGCCCGCGCCGCCAGCCCCGCCGCCTCGATGTGGCGCCACTCGGCAGCGTGCTCCGCGCGCAGCACGAACCCCGACAGGTATTGCTGCCGCTCGATCGGATAGCCGAGCCGGGCAGCCGCCGCGGCGACCCCCAGCCGCGTCGACACCGTGTCGCCCGCGGTCACCCAGTCGTAATCCTCCAACTGGAGCACATCGAACGCGGGATAGGCCCAGCCACACCCGCCAGCCGTCGCCCTCGACATGCTGCCCCGCCTGCGCCCAGCCGCCGATCCACCGCTCGTTCAACTCGCGCCGTGCGCCCCGGCTCAGCCGACCGATCAGGGCGCGACGATCCTCTTCGTCGAGCGCCGCCAGCAGCGCCACGATATCGGGTGCCGCCGGGGTCACGCGAGCATCCGCCGCGCCGCCAGCGCCGCCAGCTTCTTGAGGATCTCGGCATCGGTATCCTGACGGGTCGAGATCCCCAGTGGCGGCGAACCACCGCGCCACCCCCGCGCTCGCGCCGTCGCGCGGTGACGCAGCATGCGATATCCCGCCTCGACATCCTTCACACTCGGCGCGGCGGTCACACCGGACTCGACCGCCCCGGCACCAGGCCCTTGCCCGACGTCGGTGTCGGCATCAGCGCCAGCATCAGCGCGAGCGCGAGCACCTTCGTCCAAGCCGGAGCCGACACCGTCATCCACCGCCACGACAGCGCCGCTCGTCACCAGCGCGATCCCGACCAGATGCGTCTCCAGCAGCTGGTATCCCGCCTCGATCGCCGCCCCCCAGTCGCTCGCAAAGGCCTCGTCACGACGCCGCAACCTGTGCGCGGCCGGCGCCGACACCCCGATCGCCCGCGCCGAAGCGCTGACGTTGCACGTTGCGGCGAGGTGATCGAGGAACCGGACCTTCAGCGCTTTGCTCCACCGATAGCGCGCGTTCGCCTTCGTACGCCCACCCTCCGCCGCAGCCCCCGCCACGACGTTCACGTTCCCGTCCGCCATCATGCCCCCCCGCTTCATCGCCGCTACCGACCCGCCGCCACCGAGCCCGCCAGACGCAGTTCGGGCCGGCGGCAGCGCAGGATCACTCCCACACCGCCCCGGCCCGACTCGCTGGTTCTCGACGTTCCTGTTATGTGCCAGAACAGCGTCACGCTGTCAAGAGGAATGTACCTATTTGGTTATATCGCTTGATCGATAACATCATCTGGTGGCTCTGGGTACCTGCTGCCGCTTCAAGGCCCCAGAACATATAAGATCGAGCTCTTGACTCCGATGGTTGGCTATGTGGCTCTAACGAAATGCGCATTCCATCAAAAACGCTCGACCAAGTAGCCACTGAAGTTGGACGCTCCTGCTATTGGTGGGGCAACATCGAATTTCGACTGCAGATTCTCTGCGTGAAGCTGGCGCGCTTCAATGATGAAAGTCTTCGCCAAGTGCCGGCCTGGAACGTACTTTCCACCGTGCTGTCGCATATGGATGCGAGACAGCGGATCGCTGTAGCCAAGGCGCTGGCGGCACAAAGCATCGACCCCGATATGTACGCACCAATCGAGCGACTTCTGAATACCGTCGACAACGAGTTGCGCAGCGAGCGCAACCGCTTCGTGCACGATCAATGGGAATTAGAAGAAGAGGTCATCGTCCGCCGCAGGCACGGTGCGCACGTCGTTCGACCTCAGTCTCGCCAATTGACAGTCGAACAGACAAAGGATCGGCGCTACGTTGACCTAGCTGAAGTCGGCGCATTTGCGGGGCGGGTGGCAGATGCGCTCGCCGAGCTAATTGCGTTAGAGGCAGAACTAGACGATCTCTATGAAGAGATCTGGCCAGACGCCGAGGCGCTGGCGTGATGCATGCTTAATCACGACTGTTACAGTCACCGCAAAGATTGAATCCGTCGCTGATGTAGCCTTCTCGCCCCACGAATGGGTTCTTACAATGCGAGCATTCGGCGTCGAGCACTACGCCTGGTAGGGGCTCGCTCCATGAATGAAGCCGAAGCGTGGGGCGCGGCTTGGCGCCTTTGTCTCTGTTCATCGTCTCGCACTACCTTTATCGCCCTAACGGATACCTAATCGATTGGGTGAAAGCTCGTTGAGCGCTGCTTCGACTATGATCGCTAGAGCGCGGCGAATTGTGGGCTGGTGAACAACACAGAGTTAGCAATTTCTTCCCTCATCCTGAGAAGCTGCTCGCTCCTTAGATCGGGTTTAAGCTCGCAAATCACGGCACGTGACATCAGCCACAAGATCAACGCCGTCCCCTTACCCGCTCCGCCGCATGAAACTCCGCCCGTTGCAGTAACAGGTCGAGATCCTCGCGGCTGACGTCGAACGTCTCCCCCAGATCGGCCAGCGCCCGGTCGATGTCCTCGCGGTGCGGCATCGTGCTCCCCGCCGTCGCCACCGCGACCGCCGCCCCCGGCACCGCGGCGACATGCGGATAGCTATGCCCCGACAGCCGGTGGAACAGATAGCCGATAGCGGCGAGGATCACCGCGTTGACTCCGACCGGCACCAGCGCGAAGCCGAACCCCAGCGCGGCGATCTGCGGGCCGCCGATCACCGCCATCAGCGCGGTCGCGCCGCCGGGTGGGTGCAGCGACCGCGACAGCGACATCGCTAGGATCGCGCCCGCCACCGCCACGCCTGCCGCCAGCGCCGGGATCGGCACGACCTGCGCGACGCACACCCCGACCAGGGCCGAGATCATATTGCCGCCGATCACCGACCATGGCTGGGCGAGCGGGCTCGCGGGCACGGCGAAGACCAGAACCGCCGACGCGCCCATCGGCGCCACGATCAGCAACGCCGCGGCCGCGCCGACCGCCTTGGCCGCGATCAGCCCGGTCAGCGAGATCGCCACGAGCGCACCGAGGCACGCCACCAGCCGATCGCGCAACGTCGCGCCGGCCAGGATCGGAAGAAAACCCAGGGTCATGGTCCGCGCCTATGCCGCGCGGACCATCGTTCGTCACGCCCTCCTATGGGCGATCCATGCCGATCAGGACTCCGCGTTCGCCGGCTTGGCGCCGTCCAGCGCGGTCAGCACCATCGTCTCCCAGATCTGCGGGTCGCCCGCATGCGCCATCGCCGAATCCGGCTCGCGCAACGTCCGCAGCACCGCCAGCGCGTCGGGCAGGTGATCCTTCCACGCCGCGTCGACCGCGCCCGACGCGGATTCCTGATCGCCATCGCCGTTCGCGCTGATTCGTTGCGCGGTCAGCACGCGCGCGATCCGCTCGACCAAGGGGGTCGTCGATACATCCATCGTCTTCAGCTCCTGTCGTGACGTCAATCGTTGCCGAGCAGGGACGATTTGCGCGGCGGCGCGTCGCGCCCTTCCTCGCTCGTCTGCCCGCGATCCAACGTGTCGCTCGGCCGCTGCGCGTCGCCGTCGCGCTGATGCTCGGTCGACAGATTGGGCCGGTCGATCTCGGTGGTCGGCTTATGCGGATCGTCCATCGTCGCTCTCCTTCGAAGCCGTCAACGGTGCGGCCCGCATCGGTGTTCCGCCGCCGGGAGCCCGACGCGCGATCGTTCGTTCACCGCCTACGCATTCAGGAGAGACGAGATGACCGAACAACGCGCGATCGACGACAGCTTCCGCCCCGAAGACGCCTCGGGCCGCACCGGCGGTGGCGAAAGCGGCGGCGGCGCCTTCAAGGACGACTCGCTCGTCCCGACCAAGCCCGGCTCCTATGACGGTGGCCAGAGCCGCAAGGAATATCACGGCGGCGGCGACGACAAGGACGGCGACGGCAATCCGAACGCGGTCGCCGATCACGACTAGACCGGGATGACGATGGGTTGAGACCCCCTCACTCCGCCCATCGCTCGAGCGCCGCGTCGAACGCGCGGCGCTCGGCATCGCGCGCGTCCTCCAGCGCCGCGCTCTCCTCCCGCTGCGCCATGGTCAGCGCACGACGTTCACGCACCAGCGCCGCCTCGCGCTCGGCAAGCGCGCGCATCGCCGCCTCGTGACGCCGCTCGGCCGCCGCGATCGCCCGCTCCGCCTCGTCCAGCTTGGCGCGTGACGGCCGCGGCTTGGGCGCCGGCTTCGGCTTCGGCTTGCGCGGCGTCTTCGCGGCAGGCTCCGGCTCCGGCTCGACCTTGCGCGGCTTCTTCGCCGGCGTCGGCGGCAGCGCCGCCATCTGCTCCGCGACAGTCCCCCGCAATTTTTTAACGACCACGCCGGGGTTGGCAATCAGCTCGTCCGCTAACGGCGTCTCCGCAACGACCTCGGCCGCTCCGCGAGCGAAAAGGTCCTTCTCACTGCCCCAAGCCTCCAGCGCCGCTTTCTGGCTCGCCGCCGCGACATAGGCGTCGTGGAAGCCGATCGCGGTCCGGTAGATCTTCAGCGCCCGCGCCACGCGCGTTCAGCCCGCCGCGCGTCGTTCGCCCACCGCTTCGTCGCCCTCGGCCTCCTCGGCCGCGACCGTCAGATAGGCGGGATCGAACGACGCCATCGTGCACAGCCCCGCCCAATCATGGATCCGCAACGTCCCCGCGCTGAGATCGAGCAGCCCCGCTCGCCGCAGCTCCTGGATCGCGCGATTGGTGTGGATCGACGTCAGCCCGCACGCATCGCCGAGGTCCGCCTGGGTAAGCGGGAATGCCACGCCCGCACCACCGCTCGCGCCCGTCGCGCCGAGCCGGACGTGCAGCTCGCACAACAGGTGCGCCAGCCGCCGGTCCGCCGCGCGGTGCCCGACATTGATCGTCCAGCTCCGCTGGATCGCCGCGTCCAGCGCGGCTTCGGACCAGAAGGCGCGCTCGATCTGCGGCTGCCGGGTCATCGCCTGCCGCAGCGATCGCCGATCCACCGCGGCGACCCGCGCCGCCCCGATCGCCGCGATCGGCTGGTCGATCTGCCGCGCCGTGAACAGGTCGAAATCGCAGATGTCGCCGGGCAGGTAGAAGGCCAGGATCCGCCGCCGTCCGCTCGGCAGCACGGCGAAACGGCACGCCCAGCCCGCCAGCATGATGTGGATCGGTCCCGTCTCGGGGTCGCGATCGATCAGCGACCGGTGCCGCAGCGCGCGCACATTCTGACTTGTCAGCGTGCCGAGTGCGACCCGGTCCCCGCTCCCGAGATCGGTGTGACGCGCCAGCTTCCGGACGAGCATGCCCATCGGCTGGCTCTTGTCGCCGGCCCCTAAATCGAACGATTCCAACTGTCTCATGCTGAAAATACGGGCCGGCCGGCGAAAAGCGGCACCCGGCGTCAAAAAATATTGCGCGCGATCAGCCCTGGATCGTCAGCGACCGCATCAGGTCGCGCGGGATCGGCGTGTCGAACCGGCACCCGATCATGCTCGCCTCCCGCCACATCACCGTCGCCGCGATCGGCAGGCTGCCGTCCAGCCGCAACCAGATCCGCTCGTCTTCGGCGGACCCGTCCGCGAAGCTCAGCCGGCATCCATAGACCGACACGTCGGACAGCGTCGCATCGACCGGCGCGGCCCCGTGATCGCGCGCGGTAGCGCGACTGATCTTCACCACCACCCGCCCGGCGCCGCGGCGCTCGAGCGCCGCCGCCTCGACCTTGCGATACTGTGATGTCCTCGCCCCCATCCGCCGATCCCTCGATAGCTGCCCCAGCCTAGGTCGAAATGGTTAACGAAACCTTTAAGGCTGCCGCCTGAGCGTCAAGCTGCACGACGACGCGCGGTCGACCGCTGGCCCTGCGCCGCGGCGGCGGCCGCGCGCTCGGGGCCACCGCAGCCTTCTTCCTCCTCTCGCCCGTGATCTTAAAGCCGCGGCAGGAAGATCGCTGCGCGCAACCCGCTCGGCTCGCGGTTCGCCAGCGTCAGCGTCCCGCCCTCGTTCTCCACGATCCGCGCGACGATCGGCAGCCCGAGTCCGAACCCGATCGTGTCGCGCGGCCGCGCGGTGTCGAGCCGCACGAACGGTTCCATCACCCGCCGCAGCGACCCCACAGGTATCCCCGGCCCGTCATCCTCCACCGCCAGCGTGACGCCGCCCGGCACGTCCTCCAGGATCACCGTCGCGCCGCCGCCATAATGTAGCGCATTGTCGATCAGATTGGTCAGCGCGCGCTTCAGCGACGACGGTCGCACCACCAGCTCGCAATGATCCGGCCCGACATAGGCGCCCACCAGGCCGCGATCCTCGACATCGTCGATCAGCGTCGCGCACAGCACCGCCACATCGGTCAGCACCGGCTCCTCGGGATCGTCGCCCCCGCCCAGGAACGCTAGCAGCGACGTCACCATCGCCTCCATCTCGCCGATGTCGCGCCCGATTGCATCGCGCGTAGCGTGATCGCCGACCGCATCCGCGCGCAGCCGCAAACGCGCCAGCGGCGTTCGCAGGTCGTGGCCGACCGCCGCCAGCGCGTGCGTCCGGTCCGCGATCAGCCGCTCCAATCGGGCCTGCATGCGATTGAACGCCGCGACCACCCGTCGCACTTCGGTCGGCCCTGCCTCCTCGACCGGCACGTGACGCGTTCCGCCCCCGACCAGATCCGCCGCCAGCGCCAGTTGCCGCATCGGCCGGAGCGCCCGCCGCACCAGCAACGCCGCGACCAGCATCAGCGCCAACGCGGGCACCAGCGCCAGGAAGATCCGCTGGATCGCCAGGTTCAGGTTCTGCAACGGCTGCAAGGTCCGGAAATAAAGCCAGCTGCCGTCCGACAGCCGCACGCCCCCGGTGACCACCGAACTCCGCCCTGGCGAGGTCAGCCGCAGCCGCAGGTCCGCCGATGCCAGGGTCGGCTCCCAGTCGATCACCTGATCGTGCATCGTCGCCACCGACGGCGCGATCGGCGGCGGCGCGCCGAGCCCCTCCTCCCACCGCACCGCATAACGCTGGGTGGTCAGGTCCTGCGCCATCGACGGGCGATCCGCCCGATTGCGCTCCACCACTAAGCGCCGCGCAATGACGAGATGTTCGGCCAGCCGCCGCGCCTCGTCGTCGCGCACCGCGAACTGGCTCGCGCGCTCGTACAACAGCGTACTTGCGCCGAATTCGATGACCATCGTCAGCAGCAGGATCGCGATGATCTGCCCGATCAGCCCGATCGAGGGCTGCACCAGCCGCTTCAACTCCGCGTCACCTCGGTGTTGAACATATAGCCGACTCCGCGGACCGTGATGATCGGCGCGTCCTTGCCCGCGCTCGACAATTTACGTCGCAGCCGGCTGATCAGCACGTCGATGCTGCGGTCCGAGCTGTCGCCCAGCCGCGTCCGCGACAATTCGATCAGCCGCTCGCGCGCGATTACCCGTCCGGCATGGTCGGCTAGGCTCACGAGCAGGTCGAACTCCGCCCCCGTCAGGTCGACCACAGCGCCGGTCGGCGAGCTCAGCTCGCGCCGCGGCAGCGTCACCGTCCACCCGTCGAAGCGCAGCACGCCCTGCTCGCGCTCGCCCTGCTGACGGTCCAGCGCCCCGCGCCGCAGCACCGCCCGGATCCGCGCGATCAGCTCGCGCGTGCCGAACGGCTTGGCGATATAGTCGTCCGCGCCCAGCTCCAGCCCGACCACCCGGTCGGTCTCGCTTCCGCGCGCGCTGACGAAAATGATCGGCACGTCGCTCTTCTGGCGCAGCGCGCGGCACAGATCGATGCCGCTGGTGCCCGGCAGCATGATGTCGAGCAGGATCAGGTCGACCGGCCCCGCATCCAGGGCCAGCCACATCTCCGGCGCGGCCGATGCCGGGCGCACGACATAGCCATTCTCCTGCAACGCCCGCGTCGTCAGCGTCCGCAGCGCGGGATCGTCCTCGACCAGCAGGATGGTGGGTGCCGTCATCGAACGCTTGCTAGGCCGCGCCGCGACGACGGTCAACGAAACCGACTTTCAGGGGCAAAGCTGTACCGATCCAGTCCCGATACCAGCGTCCTTGTGTCGCCGCGAAGGCGGGGACCCAGTACTGGGCTCCCGCCTTCGCGGGAGCACAAATCACACGCAAAGCCGTCGCTCAATCCGCCGCGATCGGCCCGTGCGACGCGGTCGGGCGCCGCGTGAACCACAGGATCACGATCAGCCCCGCGCACAACCACGCCGACAGGCGGAACAGGTCGGTCGACGCCAGCAGATAGGCCTGCCCGACCATCTGCCGCGTGATCGCCGCCGCCGCCTGCACCGGCGAAAGCCCCATATTCTGGAGCGACGCCTGCGCCGCCTGGTACGGCGCCCCGCCGCCGATCGCCTCCGCAAGCCGGTTCTGGTGGAGCGCCTCGCGCCGGTCCCACGCGGTGGTGATGATCGATGCCGCGAAGCTGCTCGCCACGATTCGCGTAAAGTTGCTGATGCCGGTCGCCGACGGCAGCCGTTCGGGCGGGATGCGATCGAGCGAGATCGTCAACATCGCCAGGAAGAAGGTGCTCATCGCAATTCCCTGGACCATCAGCGGCACCATGAAGTCCCACGCGCTCGCGCTGGTCGTATAGCCCGATCGCATCCAGTAGGAGACCGCGAAGGCGGTGAAGGCGACGGTGGCGAGGACCCGCGCGTCGATCTTGCCCGACAGCCGCGCCACGAACGGCGTCAGCAGCACCGCGACGACGCCGCTCGGCGCCGCCACCAGCCCCGCCCAGGTCGCGGTATAGCCAAGCTGCGTCTGCAACCACAAAGGCAGCAACAGGATGTTCGCGAAGAACACCGCATAGCCAAGACAGAAGGCGATCGATCCGATCGCAAAGTTGCGGCTCTTGAACAATGTCAGGTCGACCGTCGGATTGGCGTCGGTCAACTCCCAAATCAGCCACGACACGAAGCCGATCGCGGCGACGACGCCCATGATCACGATCCGCGGCGAATTGAACCAGTCGTCGTTCTTGCCGAGATCGAGCATGATCTGCAGCGCGCCGACCCATACCACCAGCATCATCAGCCCGACCCGGTCGATCGGCAGCTTGCGGGTCGGCGTCTCGCGTTCCTTCAGCCCGCGCCAGCAGATGAAGGCGGTGAACAGACCGAAGGGAACGTTGATCAGAAAGATCCAGCTCCAATGATAATTGTCGGAGATGTAGCCGCCGAGGATCGGGCCCA
>NZ_CAXTEM010000042.1:0-25157 GCF_964243315.1 uncultured Sphingomonas sp.
ATGATGGAGCGCGCGGGCGGCGGCAAGGGGATGGGCGCGTTGCCCGGCCTCGGCGGCGGCCCGATCGGCAAGGGCGGTACGCCGCAGCTGCCGACTGGTTTCGACAATCTGCTCAAGAAGAAGTGACGAACGTGCCGTGCAAGCGGCACACCTTAACCAACCCAACGACCCCGGCTACCTGCCGGGCAACGATCACGAAGGAAGACTATCAGGGCTATCAGCATTCGCCTGTCGCGCGGCGGCTCCAAGAAGCGTCCCTACTACCGCATCGTCGTCGCCGACGCGCGGTCCCCGCGCGACGGCAAGTTCATCGAGAAGATCGGCAACTACAATCCGTTGCTCGCCAAGGACAACGAGCAGCGCGTCGTCCTCGATGCCGACCGTGCGAAGCATTGGCTGAGCGTCGGTGCGCAGCCGACCGATCGTGTCGCCCGCTTCCTCGATGCCGCCGGCGTGCGTGAGCGCGCCGCGCGCGAGAACCCGAACAAGGGCAAGCCCGGCGAGAAGGCGACCGAGCGTGCAGAAGAGCGCGCCGAGAAGCTGAAGGCGCAGCAGGAGGCCGAGGCCGCCGCCGCCGCAGCACCTGCTCCCGAGCCGGTGCCCGAAGAGGCGCCTGCCGCCGACGATGCCGCACCGGCGGCCGACGATGCGACGACGACCGAAGAGACCGCTGCCTAAGCACGCAGCGAAACCGGGCCATGATGCGTTCTTCCGTGGAGGAGACACGCATCATGGCCCACGATCCCGATCCGAGAACCGCACCCGATGACGACGCCACCAACCAGGGTGTCTCGACCCAGGAACCCGCCGAAGGCGGCGACGACAGCCCCGGCCGCACCGAAGGGTCGCCCGAAGGCTGACACGCCGGTCACGATGGCGGTCGTGGTGGGTGCGCACGGTATTGCGGGCGAGGTGCGGCTGAAGGTCTATGCAACCGACATCGCACCGTTCGCGGCCTTCAACGACGGCGCGCTGACGGTGAAGTCGCTCCGTGCCGGCAGCAACGGCACGATCGCGCGCTTCGCCGAGGTCGCGGATCGCACCGCGGCGGAGGCGCTGCGCGGGACCGAATTATGGGTGCCGCGCAGCGCCCTGCCGCCGCTGGGCGAGGGCGAATATTATCATGCCGACCTGATCGGCCTTGCGGCCGCGTCGTCGACCGGCGAGGCGCTGGGCGTCGTCGTCGCAATCGACGATTTCGGTGCGGGCGACGTCATCGAGGTGGAGCGGCCGGACGGCAAGCGCTTCATGGTGCCGATGCGCGTCGAGGCGGTGCCCGAGTGGAACGACGAGCGGCTTATCGTCGCGGCGGAATTTGTGGAATAGGGCTGCGCCTGTTGGGCGACCGCATCCTGTTCTTTTCCTTCATCCCCGCGCAGGCGGGGATCCAGACTGGCGAGCGCCTCAGGTAATCTTAGCGGTCTGCCAGTACGAATCCCCGCCTGCGCGGGGATGACGAATGAAGGGGGCGCCGCATCGTCAGCACCCCCTTAATCACGCCACCGTCAGCCCGACATTCACATTATTCCGCGTGGCATTCGAATACGGACACACCTCGTGCGCCGCTGCCACCAGGCGCTCGGCATCGGCCTTGTCGACGCCCGGCATGGCGATCGTTAGGTCGGCGGTGATGCCGTAGCCGCCTTCGGAGCGCGGCCCGAAGCCGATCTGCGCGGTCACCGTCGCGTCCGCCGGCACCGACACGCCGACCTTGCCCGACACGGCCTTCATCGCGCCGAGGAAACACGCCGAATACCCCGCGGCGAACAGCTTTTCCGGGTTGGCGCCGACCCCGCCCGGGCCGCCCATCTCTTTCGGCACGACCAGCTTGACGTCGACCGAGCCGTCGTCCGAGCGAGCGGCGCCGTCGCGGCCCCCGGTAGCGGTAGCGCTGGTCTTGTAGATCACGTTCACGGACATCGGTGTTCTCCTCTGGCCGCCAATGTGCGGGCGGCGGCGGGCCAGAACAACCCCCTGGGTCCCGGCCGCGTTTACCGCCGCAGCGGCGTCCGTTCGGCGAGCAGGTTGCGGATCGTGGTCGCGGCGACCCCGGCCTCGCCCATCGCATGGCTGATCTGGTCGAGCCCCTTCACCACGTCGCCCGCGGCGAACAGGCCGGGGACGGTGGTTCGCTGATGGTCATCGACCTCTAGGCAGCCGTCATCGCTCGCCCGTGCGCCGGTCGACACCGCTAGTTCGGACCGGATCACCGATCCCAGCGCCGGGTACACGCTGTCGAACGCCAAGCGACCCGAGGCGGTGTCGACGACGAACCGGTCGTCCTCGATCGCATAGCCGCCGCAGGGACCGTCGACATGCGCGATCCCCGCCTCGTCGAGCGCCGCAGCGCAGGCCGGGTCCAGATCATGCGCCGCCTCGGGTGCGATCAGCGTGACGTCTTGCGTATAGCCACGCAGGAAGATCGCCTCGCGCATGCCGTGGTCGCCGGTGCCGATCACCCCGACGCGCTTGTCGGTGACCTCGTAGCCGTCACAGATCGGGCAATAGCGCAGCAGCCCACGGTCCAACGCCTCGTCATGAAGCGCATCGGGCATCTTGGGCCGATTGTTCACCACGCCGGTTGCGAGCAGCACCGTCCGCGCCTTGTGACGGCCCTTGGCGGTGACCACCTCGAACTCCTCGCCGACGCGATCGATCGACACCACCTCGGTCTGCTCGCGTACCGCGCCATAGGCTTCGGCCTGCGTCAGCATGCGCGCGAGCAGATCGGTGCCGCGGATGCCGTCGGGGTAGCCGGCATGATTGTGCGTGCACGGGATCAGCGCCGCACGGCTGGCGCCGCTGTCGAACAGCCGGATCGAGAGATGGAACCGGGCGAGATAGATCGCCGCGGTGAGCCCCGCGGGGCCGGCGCCGATGATGATGCAGTCGTCCATCTTGTCGTCCCCCTTGTCAGCGTCGTTCCTTGCGAGGATGAGCGCGCGATGCCCTTCGCCACGACGATCCTGACCTTGTACCCCGAAATGTTCCCGGGGCCGCTCGGCTCATCCCTCGCCGGTCGTGCGCTCAACGAGGGACGGTGGACTTGCGATCCCGTCCAGATCCGTGATTTTGCGACGGATAAGCATCGATCGGTCGATGACACGCCGGCGGGGGGTGGCGCGGGGATGGTGCTGCGCGCCGACGTCGTGGCGGCGGCGATCGACGCGGTGGCGGATGAAAGGCCGCTGCTGGCGATGACCCCGCGCGGCCGGCCGCTGACCCAGGCGCGGGTGCGGGCACTCGCCGCGGGGCCGGGCGTGGTCATCCTGTGCGGCCGTTTCGAGGGTTTCGACGAGCGCTTGTTCGAAGCACGCGAGATCGAGGAGGTCTCGATCGGCGACTATGTGCTGTCGGGGGGCGAGATGGGGGCGCTGGTCTTGCTCGACGCTTGCATCCGGCTGCTCCCCGGGGTAATGGGCGCGCCTTCCAGCGGGGATGAGGAGAGCTTCGAAAGCGGTCTCCTCGAATACCCGCATTATACCCGACCTGCTGAATGGGAAGGGCGCACGATCCCCGAAGTGCTGCGATCGGGGGATCATGCGAGGATCGCCGCGTGGCGTAAAGCCAAGGCGGAGACCGATACACGGTTAAGGCGGCCGGACCTTTGGGAGCGTCATGAGGACGCTCGGGTCGGGTCGCCCTCTGGCGCGCGGCGAATGAAGGACGAATGAGATGAACCTCATCCAGACGCTCGAAGCCGAGCAGATTGCCAAGTTCCACGAAACCAAGTCGATCCCCGATTTCCGCCCCGGCGATACGCTGAAGGTCGGCGTCAAGGTCGTCGAAGGCGACCGTACCCGCGTCCAGAACTACGAGGGCGTGTGCATCGCGCGCGCCAATCGCGGCATGGGCAGCAGCTTCACCGTTCGCAAGATGAGCTTCGGCGAGGGCGTCGAGCGCGTCTTCCCGCTGTATTCGCCTAACGTCGATTCGATCGAAGTCGTCCGCAAGGGCGCGGTGCGGCGTGCGAAGCTCTATTACCTGCGCGGTCGGACCGGCAAGTCGGCGCGCATCGCCGAGCGCCGCGACACCCGCCCCGCCAAGGGCACCGCCGCCGCCGAGTGATCCTGCGGGGTTCGTGATGACAGGAGGGCGTCGAGGCTTGGCTTCGGCGCCCTTTTTCATGAGCAGAACCACCGCCTGCGATAGCGCGGGTTGACCCGCGCTATCGCAGGCAGGCATCGCGTCGAAACCGCCGGCTCACTCGCGCAGAAAGCAGCAGATGACCTTCCACATTGTCATGGACAAGCACACCGACCTCGACGCTATCTCTCAAGAGGCGGCCCGTGGCGATCGGCCGCGGCATGCGATGGCGATGCTTCGTGATCAGCTCGACGCGGTGGTCCATGCGCCCGATCCCGCGGCGACGGCACGCCTGGACGATCGGGTGCGGTCACGGCTGATCGGTTCGCCCGGCACATGGGTGCTTGCTCGGCGACTGGCTGCGCAGACCGGGCCCGGGGACGTGATCTTCTGTGGCGGCGAGCATAGCGGCTTTCCCGTTGCGGCCGTGGCGGGAGGTCGCAAGAATGGTCCGCGGGTCGCAATGATGGTGCACAATGTCGACCGTACCCGCGCGCGGGTGGCGCTCCGCGCGTTCGGGCTGAAGCGGCGGGCGGACCTCATCTTCAGCCCTTCGCGGCCACAGATCGACTTTCTCGGGTCGGCCGGCATCGCGGCCAACCGTCGATCCTTCATCTACGATCAGACGGACATCCGTTTCTTCAGTCCGGGCGCGCAAGGGCCTAAGGCACGGCCGCTGGTGGTGAGCGTCGGTCTCGAACAACGGGATTATCGCACCCTGGCCGAGGCGACCGCGGGTCTGGATCTCGACGTCCGCATCAGCGGCTTTTCCACCGACGCTGCGCTGCTGGCGGAGACCTTCCCCGAGACGATGCCTGCCAATTTCCACCAGTCCTTCTACGAATGGCGCGACTTGGCGCAGCTCTATCGCGATGCCGACGTCGTCGTGGTGGCGGTCAGGCCCAACCGTTATGCGGCCGGGGTGCAGGCGCTGGTCGAGGGATTGGCCAGCGGGCGGCCCGTCATCGTCACCGCGAGCGAGGGATTGGCGGGGTATCTCGACGATGCCGACGCGGTCACCGCCGTGCCGCAGCGCGATCCCCCCGCGATGCGCGCCGCGATCAAGGCGGTGCTGGCGGATGCGGAGGCCGCCGCCGAGCGAGGGCGGCGAGGGCGGGTCATCGCCGAGACGCGCTACGATTCGGTCGCGCATGTCGACACGATCGCCCAGACGTTACGCAAGTTGGCACGCGGGTAGGGCTGGAGGACACCTCTGCTCCGTCACCCCGGACTCGATCCGGGGTGACGGGCAAAGAGAGGGCAGCCTCGATCGCCGCCGCTCTCCGTTACTGATCCAGGAAGCTGCGCATCTTCCGCGAGCGGCTCGGGTGCTTGAGCTTGCGCAGCGCCTTCGCTTCGATCTGGCGGATACGTTCGCGGGTCACGCTGAACTGCTGGCCGACTTCCTCGAGCGTGTGATCGGTGTTCATGCCAATCCCGAAGCGCATGCGCAGCACGCGTTCCTCGCGCGGGGTGAGCGACGCGAGGACTCGGGTGACCGTTTCCTTCAGGTTCGCCTGGATCGCGGCGTCGACCGGGATCACCGCGTTCTTGTCCTCGATGAAGTCGCCGAGGTGCGAATCCTCCTCGTCGCCGATCGGCGTCTCGAGGCTGATCGGCTCCTTGGCGATCTTCATCACCTTGCGGACCTTCTCGAGCGGCATGCTCAAGCGTTCCGCCATCTCCTCGGGCGTGGGCTCGCGGCCCTGCTCGTGAAGGAACTGGCGGCTGGTGCGGACCAGCTTGTTGATCGTCTCGATCATGTGGACCGGGATGCGGATCGTCCGCGCCTGGTCGGCGATCGAGCGCGTGATCGCCTGGCGGATCCACCACGTCGCATAGGTGCTGAACTTGTAGCCGCGGCGATATTCGAACTTATCGACCGCCTTCATCAGGCCGATATTGCCCTCCTGGATCAGATCCAGGAACTGCAGCCCGCGGTTGGTGTATTTCTTCGCGATCGAGATCACGAGCCGCAGGTTCGCCTCGACCATCTCCTTCTTGGCGATGCGCGCCTCGCGCTCCGCCTTCTGGACCATGTTGACGATGCGGCGGAACTCGCTCAGCGCCATGCCGGTCTGCTGCGAGATCTCAGCGATCTCGGTGCGGATGCGGTCGACCGCCTCGCCCTCGTTTGTCACGAACGCGGTCCATTTCTTGTCGAGCTTGCCGACCGTGGCGAGGAAGCCCTCGTCCAGCTCGTGCCCGACATAGCGGTCGAGGAAGTCCTTGCGGCTGACCTTGTGACGCTCGGCGAGGCGCAGCATCTGGCCGCCCAGCGCGGTCAAACGCCGGTTGAAGGCATAGAGCTGGTCGACGAGATATTCGATCTTCGCCTGGTGGAACTGGACGCTCTCGACCTCGGCGGTGAGTTCCTCGCGCAGCTTCTGGTATTTGCGCTCGTCGGCGGCGGACAGCTCGCCGCCCGCGCTCATCGCCTCGAGACGCGCGACCTGCACCTTCGAGAACTTCTTGTAGAGCGCGGTGATGCTGGCGAAGCGCTCGAGCGCCATCGGCTTCAGCTGTTCTTCCATCTGCGCGAGGCTGAGGGTGTTGTCCTCCTCCTCGTCGTCCGACGGGCGCGGCGCGCGGCGCTCGGTCAGCTCGTCGTCCTCGTCCTCGGCGACGGGCGCTTCCTCGGGCTCGGCTTCTTCCTTGAACGATGCGCCCGCGGTCTTCTCGCTGATCTCGCCGGTATCGTCCTCGGCATTCTCGACCTGCTCGGCCGACGGACCCTTGGACAGCATCGCGTCGAGATCGAGGATCTCGCGCAGCTGCATCGTGCCTTCGTTGAGCGCGGTCGACCAGTCGATGATCGCGTTGAACGTGATCGGGCTCTCGCAGAGCCCCAGAATCATCGTGTCGCGACCGGCCTCGATCCGCTTGGCGATCGCGATCTCGCCCTCGCGGCTGAGCAGCTCCACCGCGCCCATCTCGCGCAGGTACATGCGGACCGGATCGTCGGTACGATCGACGGTCTCCTTCTTCTTCTCGACCGCGGGGGCGTTGTCGGCCTCGGCATCGACGGTCTCGACTTCGTCGTCGTCGGCGCGCTCTTCCGGCTCGCCATCCTCGCCGGCTTCCTCGTTCTCGACGATGTTGACGCCCATCTCGTTCAGCGCGGACATCACGTCCTCGAGCTGATCGGAGGTCATCTGGTCCTGCGGCAGGGCCTCGTTGAGCTGGTCATAGGTGATGTACCCGCGCTTCTTGGCACGCGCGAAGACCTTCTTGATCGACGCATCGTTCAAGTCGATCAGCGGGGCATCGCCCGTTTCCGGTGCCTCCGTCGTGTCAGCCGCCATAGTCGCCTTCGCCATTAATCGCCCTCGGGTCCGTATGCTCGGGCGTCTTCGTTCGACTGCACCAGATTTGCAAGCCGATCCTCCAACGCCTGTTTTTCTCTCACCAACGCCACCTGCCGCCCAAACGCCTCGGCCGTGAAGTCCGCCTGCATCGCGCTCGTCGCGGAGGCGAGCGCCAGGTCGACCTCGGGACGCGCCACCAGGATGGCGATCGCCTCGTCCAGATCGGCGCGTGCGCGGACCGGATCACCGGCCTCTGCAGTGAACGTGTAAGGCATCGTATCGGCCCTCAACAGATCGCTCGCGATCGCGTCAAAGCCTGATTTGGCCAATATGGTGATAAGCCGGCCGCTATCAAGCGCCTGATCTTCAAGCGCAAGATCAACCACCGCCTCGAACAGCCGGCCAAGCGCGCCGTCGACGAGCTTCAGGCTGCCGAGTATCTCCATGTGCCGGGCGATCTCCGCCGGGTGGCGGATCAGCCCGGCGAGCACCGCCTTGGCCAGCACCCGGTCGATTCCCGCCGCGTGGAACGCACGCGTGTCGGCAGTGATCGGCGCGACCGGCGGCTTCCACGGACCGCTGCGTTTTTCGAACGGCACGAACGGGCGGCGCTGGGTCGCGAACAGCGCATCGAAGCGGCGGCGGAACTCGGCCTGATATTCGCTGCGGACCGAGGCGTCCGCGATCCCCCCTGCCAGCTCGGACAGCCGCTGCTTGAGGCCGGCGCGGCGCTCGGGGGTGTCGAGCGGCTCGGCGGCAAGCTCGGTCTTCCACAAGCGCTCGACCAGCGGCTCGGGCGCCGACAACAGTTTCTCCATCGCCGCCGCACCACCCTTGCGCACCAGATCGTCGGGGTCCTGCCCCTCAGGAAGCGTCACGAACGACAGGCTGCGGCCCGGCGCGAGCATCGGCAGCGCGCGGTGGGCGGCACGCAACGCCGCCTTCTGCCCGGCGGCGTCGCCATCGAAGCACAGCGTCGGCACGTCGACCATCCGCCACAACCGTTCCAGCTGCGGCTCGGTCAACGCGGTGCCGAGCGGGGCGACCGCCTCCGCGATGCCGACCTGGGCGAGCGCGATGACGTCCATATAGCCCTCGACCACCAGCACGCGCGCGGTCTTGCGCACCGCGGCGGCAGCGCGATCGAGGTTGTAGAGCGTGCGCCCCTTGTCGAAGAGCGGGGTGTCGGGCGAGTTGAGGTATTTGGGCTCGCCGCTGTCGAGGATGCGGCCGCCGAACGCGATCGTTCGGCCGCGCGCGTCGCGGATCGGGATCATCAGCCGGCCGCGGAAGCGGTCGTACGGCTCCTTGCCCTCGACCGCGATCAACATGCCCGATTCCACCAGCATCGGGTCGCCATATGCCGCGAGGGCGGTCTTTAGCTTGCCGCGGCTGTCGGGCGCAAAACCCATGCCGAACGCGCGCGCGGTTTCCGGGGTGATGCCCCGGCGATCGAGCAACGCCCGCGCCTCGCCACCGCCGAGCCCGCCCAGCTGTTCGACGAACCAGGTCGCGGCGTCGGTCATCAGGTCGTGCAACCCGCGCGCGCGCTCTGCCTTGGCGGCGGACTGGCGATCCATCGCGGGCATGTCGAGGCCGGCGGCCTGGGCGAGCTCCTTCACCGCATCCATGAACGGCAGGCCGCGCTGGTCGGTCATCCACCGGATCGCGTCGCCATGCGCCGAACAGCCGAAGCAATGGTAGAAGCCCTTGTCGTCGTTGACGTAGAAAGACGGCGTCTTTTCCTGATGGAACGGGCAACAGCCCTTGTACTCGCGCCCGGCCTTGGTGAGCTTGGTCGTCTTGCCGATGAGGGTGGAGAGCGCGGTGCGGGCGCGGAGCTCGTCGAGGAACTGGGGGGTGAGGGTCACCTTCGGCTCCCCTCCCGCTCGCGGGAGGGGCTGGGGGAGGGCCTGTCCACGAGCGCGCGTTCAATCGTCGCCACCACGCCCTCGATGTTCCCCAGCACGTCGTTGTTCCAGAATCGAATCACGCAATATCCTTGCGCCTCCATATAGCGCGTCCGGGCAGCATCGTCCTCCGTCGATGCGGCGTGCTGACCGCCATCGACTTCGATGACCAGCCTGGCGCCACGCGAGACGAAGTCGCCGATGAAAGGGCCTATCGGAAATTGGCGGTTGAAGCGGGTGCCGGCGATTTTTCGGGCGCTCAGATGAGACCAGAGCTTGCGTTCGGCATCGGTCGGGTCAGCACGCAATTCGCGGGAGCGGGCAGTGGGTCTGGTGTATCCTTTGTCCAACATGCCCTCCCCCGACCCCTCCCGCAGGCGGGAGGGGAGTTTTGGTGCCCCTCCCAAGAGCGGGAGGGAGTTTGGCGCCTACCCCAACGCCGCCTTCACCAACGCGCTCGCCTTGCTCATGTCCAGCGTCTGCGCGTGCCGGACCTTCAGCTCCGCCATTACCCGGCCCATGTCCTTCATGCCGGTCGCGCCGAGTTCCGCCTTGATCGCCTCGATCGCGGCAGTCGTTTCCGCCTCCGACATCGGCGCCGGGAGGAAGCGTTCGATCACCGCGACCTCCGCCTTCTCGGCGTCGGCGAGTTCCTGGCGGCCGCCCTTCTCGTACATCTCGATCGATTCGCGGCGCTGCTTCACCATCTTCTGGAGCACCTCGATCACCAGCGAATCGTCGTCCTCGGGCGCCTTGCCGGTACGTGCTTCGATGTCGCGGTTCTTCACCGCGGCCTGGATCAGGCTCACGGCGTTGCGGGTCTCCTTGTCGCCGGCCTTCATGGCGGCGATTTGGGCGGCTTTGATATCGTCTCGAATCATGGGCGAATCTCTTATCAGATTGACGGCGCCCTGGGGCGGCCTTAGCGGGCGACGCTTAGCGACATCGTTGCCCTAACCCAAGGAGTGCCCGCCTTACCATGGCCGACGCCAAACCCACGCTTGCGCCCGAGGGAGCGACCGGAGTCCTCGTCCTGGCGAGCGGTGAAACGGTATGGGGCCACGGCTTCGGCGCCGAGGGCAGCGCGGTTGGGGAGGTTTGCTTCCACACCGCGATGACCGGCTATCAGGAGATCATGACCGATCCGTCCTTTGCGGGGCAGATCATCACTTTCACCTTCCCGCACATCGGCAATGTCGGCGCCAACCCGGACGATATCGAGGCGGACAATCCCCACGCGCTCGGCATGATCGTGCGCGAGAACGTCACCGCGCCGTCCAACTTCCGCGCGGTGGAGCGGCTCGACGGCTGGATGAAGCGGCATGCGCGGATCGGGCTGTCGGGGATCGACACCCGCGCGCTGACCCGGCGGATCCGCTCGGGCGGGGCGCCCAACGGCGTGATCGCGCATGCCGCTGACGGCAAGTTCGACATCGACGCGCTGCTGGCGATGGCGCGCGGCTGGCCGGGGCTGGAGGGCATGGACCTGGCGAAGGACGTGTCGGCGGCGACGCATTTCGGCTGGGAGGGCGGCGTCTGGCGGCTGGGGTTCGGTTACCAATCCCCCTCCCGCGTGGCATCCCCCTCCCGCTTGCGGGAGGGGCTAGGGGAGGGCCTGTCCCCGAACGACGTCCAGGCGGACACGCTCTCCCCCGACCCCTCCCGCGATGCGGGAGGGGAGCACAAGCCCCACGTCGTCGCGATCGACTACGGCTCCAAGCACAACATCTTCCGCAATCTCGTGAAGGCCGGCGCGAAGGTCTCCGTCGTCCCCGCCACCGCCACCTTCGACGAGGTGATGGCGCTCGAGCCCGACGGCATCTTCCTCTCCAACGGCCCCGGCGATCCCGCCGCGACCGCCGTATACGCCGCGCCGGTGATCCGCGAGTTGCTCGACACCGGCAAGCCGCTGTTCGGCATCTGCCTCGGCCACCAACTGCTCGGGCTCGCGGTGGGCGCGACCACCACCAAGATGTTCCAGGGCCACCGCGGCGCCAACCACCCGGTCAAGCGCTTGAGCGACGGCGCGGTCGAGATCACCAGCATGAACCACGGCTTCGCGGTCGAGCGCGACAGCCTGCCCGCGAACGTGCGCGAGACGCATGTGTCGTTGTTTGACGGGTCGAACGCCGGGCTGGAGTTGACCGACAAGCCAGCCTTCAGCGTGCAGTATCATCCGGAGGCATCGCCGGGACCGCAGGATAGCTTATATCTGTTCGAGCGGTTCGTCGCGTCGATCGGTCGGTCGGCGCTGTGAGCGGGCTGCTCGCACTTGCCATCCAGGTCGCGGCGCAACCATCGTTACAACGTGGCAAGATGAGCCAAGCGCGCCTGGACCTGATGGCCGATGCCTGTCGTGCACCGCGGAAGTGGCTCGAGCTGAGAGGCCGAGAGACCGTCTTTCGCGCCGATCCTGATGCGGATTACGCCAAGATCGAGTGCGTGCTCAAGAAGATGAGCGGGGCCGTCGACGCGTCCAATCTTGCGATCGTTGGCAACGCAGAAGTTTCGGAAGAAAAGTAATGCCCAAACGCACCGACATCTCCTCCATCCTCGTGATCGGCGCGGGGCCGATCGTGATCGGGCAGGCGTGCGAGTTCGATTATTCGGGCACGCAGGCGATCAAGGCTTTGAAGGAGGAGGGCTACCGGATCGTCCTCGTCAACTCGAACCCGGCGACGATCATGACCGATCCCGAGCTGGCCGACGCGACCTATGTCGAGCCGATCACGCCCGAGATCGTCGCCAAGATCATCGAGAAGGAACGCCCCGACGCGGTGCTGCCGACGATGGGCGGGCAGACCGCGCTCAACACCGCGTTGGCGCTGTTCCGCGACGGCACGCTCGACAAGTTCGGGGTG
The DNA here is from genome assembly GCF_964243315.1 of uncultured Sphingomonas sp. Taxonomy (GTDB): domain Bacteria; phylum Pseudomonadota; class Alphaproteobacteria; order Sphingomonadales; family Sphingomonadaceae; genus Sphingomonas. The sequence continues at coordinate 12,166 of NZ_CAXTEM010000042.1, forward strand.
ACGATGATCGGCGCGGATGCCGATGCGATCGACATGGCCGAGGACCGGCTGAAGTTCCGCGACGCGATGGACCGGATCGGGCTGGAAAGCGCGCGCTCGGCGATCGCGCATACCGAGGCGGAGGCGCTGGAGGGGCTTGCCAAGGTCGGGCTCCCCGCGATCATCCGGCCGAGCTTCACGATGGGCGGCAGCGGCGGCGGCATCGCGTATAATCGCGAGGAGTTCCTGGGGATCGTCCGCGGCGGGCTCGACCTGTCGCCGACCACCGAGGTGCTGATCGAGGAATCGCTGCTCGGCTGGAAGGAATATGAGATGGAGGTCGTGCGCGATCGCGCCGACAACGCCATCATCATCTGTTCGATCGAGAATGTCGATCCGATGGGCGTCCACACCGGGGACTCCATCACCGTCGCGCCGGCGCTGACGCTGACCGACAAGGAATACCAGATCATGCGCAACGCGAGCATCGCGGTGCTGCGCGAGATCGGGGTGGAGACCGGCGGCTCCAACGTGCAGTTCGCGGTCAACCCCAAGGACGGCCGCCTCGTCGTCATCGAGATGAACCCGCGGGTGTCGCGCTCCTCGGCGCTGGCGTCCAAGGCGACCGGCTTCCCGATCGCCAAGGTCGCGGCGAAGCTCGCGGTCGGCTACACGCTTGACGAGATCACCAACGACATCACCGGCGCAACGCCGGCGTCATTCGAACCGACGATCGACTATGTCGTCACCAAGATTCCCCGCTTTGCGTTCGAGAAGTTCAAGGGCGCGGAGGCGGTGCTCGGGACCGCGATGAAGTCGGTCGGCGAGGTCATGGCGATCGGCCGCAACATTCACGAGAGCCTGCAAAAGGCGCTGCGGGGACTGGAGACCGGGCTAAGCGGCTTCAACATCGTCGATCGCCTCGCGGGCGCACCGCGGGCGGAGATCGAGGCGGCGCTGGCGGTGGCGACCCCCGACCGGCTGCTGGTCGCGGCTCAGGCGCTGCGTGAGGGCTTCACCGTCGCCGAGGTCAACGCGATCGCCAAATATGATCCCTGGTTCCTGGAGCGCATCGCCGAGATCGTCGCCGCCGAGGCCGAGGTGATGAAGGACGGCTTGCCGATCGAGGCGGCGGGGATGCGCCGGCTCAAGTCGATGGGGTTCAGCGACAAGCGCCTCGCTTGGCTGGCGCTTCAATCCGCCAACCTGCGCGGCATGAGCCGCGGCATCGCGCGCGGGTCGGGGCTGATCCATGAAGCGGTGAAAGCGATGACCGGCGGGGTCACCGAAGACGAGGTGCGCGCGCACCGCGTCAAGCTCGGCGTGCGACCGGTGTTTAAGCGGATCGACACTTGCGCGGCGGAATTCGATGCGAAGACGCCGTACATGTATTCGACCTACGAGGCGCCGTCGTTCGGCACACCGGAGTGTGAATCGCAGCCGACCGGACGCCGCAAGATCGTGATCCTTGGCGGCGGGCCGAACCGGATCGGGCAGGGGATCGAATTCGATTATTGCTGCTGCCACGCCTGCTTCGCGCTCGGAGATGCCGGGTACGAGACGATCATGATCAACTGCAACCCGGAGACGGTGTCGACCGACTACGACACGTCGGACCGGTTGTATTTCGAGCCGCTGACTGCGGAGGACGTGCTCGAGATCCTGCACGTCGAACAGCAGAATGGCGAACTGGTCGGCGTCATCGTCCAGTTCGGCGGGCAGACCCCGCTCAATCTGGCGCGGGCGCTGGAGGCGTCGGGGATCCCGATCCTCGGCACCTCGCCCGACGCGATCGACCTCGCCGAGGACCGCGAGCGCTTCGCCGCGCTGATCAACAAGCTCGGCCTGCGCCAGCCCGCCAACGGCCTCGCGCGTAGCCGTGACGAGGCGGTCGCGGCGGCGGAGCGCATCGGCTACCCGGTGCTGATGCGGCCGAGTTACGTGCTCGGCGGGCGGGCGATGGAGATCGTCGACGGCCTCGCGCAGCTCGACGACTATATCCAGACTGCGGTGCAAGTGTCGGGCGAGTCGCCGGTGCTGATCGACCAGTATCTGCGCGACGCGATCGAGGTCGATGTCGACGCGATCTGCGACGGCACCGATGTCGTCGTCGCGGGCGTGCTCCAGCATATTGAGGAGGCCGGCGTCCATTCGGGCGACAGCGCGTGTTCGATCCCGCCCTATAGCCTGTCGCCCGCGATCATCGCCGAGATCGAGCGCCAGACGGTCGCGCTCGCGCATGCGCTGTCGGTGAAGGGCCTGATGAACATCCAGTTCGCGGTGAAAGACGATCTCGTCTACCTCATCGAGGTAAATCCACGCGCCAGCCGCACGGTGCCGTTCGTCGCCAAGGCGATCGGCGCACCGATTGCGAAGATCGCGGCGCGGGTGATGGCGGGCGAGCAGCTGCGCGATCTCCCCGCGATCGACCGCCATATCGAATATTATGCGGTGAAAGAGGCGGTGTTCCCCTTTTCGCGCTTCCCTGGCGTCGATCCGGTGCTCAGCCCGGAGATGAAGTCGACCGGCGAAGTGATGGGAATCGATCCCGATTTCACCACCGCCTTCGCCAAGTCGCAGCTCGGCGCGGGCACGGTGTTGCCGCGCACGGGCACAGTGTTCGTCAGCGTGAAGGACGGCGACAAGGCCGCGATCGTGCCTGCGATCCGTGCGCTGGTCGATAGCGGCTTCGCGATCGTGGCGACCGGCGGCACCGCGGATCATCTCGATCGCGCCGGGTTGCCGGTGGAACGCATCAACAAGGTGGCGCAGGGACGGCCGCACATCGTCGATCGCATGCTCGACGGCGGTATCCACCTGATCTTCAACACGACCGAGGGCTGGCAGAGCCTGAAGGACTCCGCCCCGATCCGCGGATCTGCGCTGTCGCGCAAGATCCCGTACTTCACCACCGCCCCCGCCGCGCTCGAAGCGGCGAGGGCGATCGCGGCGGGCGGCACGGCAAACCTTGAAGTACGGCCCTTGCAGTCCTATTATTCGCAATCGCACAAATGACCGGTCGACGTGATCGATCGGCCGTGCGGGCGGCCTCGTCCAGTGGCGCGCGACGACAGGGATAATGGGGATACACGATGGCGACCGTTGAGAAGATGCCGATGCTGCAAGAGGGGTACGAGACCCTTAGTGCGGACCTGAAGCGCCTCAAGGCCGAACGGCCCACGATCGTCGACGCGATCGAGGAAGCGCGTGCCCACGGCGATCTCTCGGAAAACGCCGAATACCACGCCGCGAAGGAGCGCCAGGGCCAGATCGAGGCGTCGATCGCCGACATCGAGGACAAGCTCAGCCGAGCGCAGATCATTGACCCGAAGGATTTGTCTGGCGACAAGATCGTGTTCGGCGCGACTGTCACCTTGAAGGACGAGGACGAGAAGCCGGTCACCTACCAGATCGTCGGGCAGACCGAGGCTAACGCCAAGACTGGTCGCATCTCGTACAACTCGCCGCTTGGGCGCGCGCTGATCGGGCGCAAGGTCGACGAGGAGATCGAAGTGACGGTGCCGTCGGGCGATCGCTATTACGTGGTCGAGAAGATCGCGTTTATTTGAGGGCGGGGGGCGATGCGAGGGCCGCGTGTCCTCACCCCCGTTCGTGCTGAGTAGAGACCGAGTAGCTCCCGCAAGGGAGCGTATCGAGGGCTCGTATCGAAGCACATGTTCCGCGCGCCAACCTGTCCTTCGATACGGGCTCTCGATACGCCCTTCAGGCTACTCGATCCCTACTCAGGACGAACGGCAGCGGGGGGCGCATCGGCGTAGATTTACCGCGGACGACATTGGATTAGCCCTACGCGTCATCCCCGCGCAGGCGGAGATCCAGACTGGCAAGCGTTGCCGTCGCATTCTGGAGCCAGCCAGTATGGATCCCCGCCTGCGGGGATGACGAAGAGGGTGGCTAGCATGACTTGAGCCGCCCGGTGTCGGAGCTTGCGCTTCGAACCAGCGCCCGTACCCAACCCTCAGCCCGCAGTCGGCGGCACCAGATTAGGCTCGAGCAGCCGGTGCAGATGCACCACCACGAACTTCATCTCCGCGTCGTCGACCGTGCGTTGCGCGGCGGCGCGCCAGGCCTTTTCGGCGCTGGCGTAATCGGCGAAGATCCCGACGACCTCACAGGACGACGGATCGGCAAAGTCAAGCGTACGCGGGTCGGTCACGCGGCCGCCGAAGACGAGGTGGAGTTTGCTCATCCACCCCGTCTACCGGATTGCTGCGCTGCGGTGAAGCCTTAAGCTTTCTTCGCCGCGCTCTTTGCCGCTGCGGCGCCTGCAGTAGACAATGCCTTGGTGACGCCGTCGAACAGCGTCTTGACCTGGTCCTTCGCGCCGTCCTTGGTCAGCCCGAGGTTGGCGAACTCCTCTTGCCCGGCAGTACGCGCAGCCTGGGTCGCGGCGCGGACACGCTCGCCAAGCTGCTTGCCGATCGGCGCAAGAAGTTCCTTTTCCTTGTCCGAGCGGGGCAACAGCGCCCCGGCGAGAGCGCCGAGCGCAAGACCACCAGCGACGATGCCGAGCGGGCTCGAATCGATCGTCTGCGTCGCGGTCTGCCGCGACTGGCCGATCGCCGCGGATGCCTTGTCGACGGTGCGCTCGTAAACTCGTTCTGCCGCATCGATGGTCTGGTCGAGCTTGCCGTGATCGGTGGATTGGTTGTCGGTCATGTCATGATCCTTTGCGGAAGCGGAGCGGGCTCCGCCTTGGTCTGTCGTTTTACTTTTCTGCCGCCGCGGAAGAGGTCGGCAATCCGATAACGGGCGAGGAACAGGCCGGCGACCGCGGTCAGGCCCGCAACGGCACCGGGGTTGCGACGTGCCCTGTCGACGCTGGCCGCCGCCGCAACGCTGCCCTTGTCGGCAACCTCGCGCATCGCCTTGTTGGCAAGGCGCTTCGGGTTGAGCCGTGCCTGGAGCAGCGACACCGTGGAAGACAGGCGTTCACGCGCGACGACCGCGTCGAGTTCGGCCTGAGCGAGGCGTGCAGCCGGTTCGATCATCGTGTCACCTTGGCGGGTGCGAGCTTGCCCTTGCCGACCACGGCGAGAATAGCTGCGACGATCAGGACGACGCCGACGACGATCGTGGTCGCGAAGCCCGGCCCGACCAGCGTCGCAATCGACATGATCAGGCCGACCAGCAACGCGATCAATGCCGCGAGCGCAAGGACCCCCGCCGCCGCGAAGAAGATCGCAGCGTTCTTGTATGCCGAGGTGCGCTCGCCGATCCGCGCCTTGTACAACGCGATCTCGGCACTCGCGAGCGACCGTGTGTCGTCGACCAGCCGGGTCATCAGCGTTGCGACGTTGTCGTCATGCAGATCGGTGTCGATCACGTCGATCAGCCCTCGTTGGCCGGTGTACGGCTCGGGGAGCCGGTGGTCGTCGACCCGTGGACCCCCGAACCTTCAATCCCGGATTGCGCGACCCGTGCGAGCACGAAGCCGAGTGCGGCGGCGACACCGATTGCGACGCCGGGGCTCTGCCGTACATAGCCGCGGGCGTCGTCGAGCAGGTCGTCGACCTCCTTGTTCTTGATCGACCCCGAGAAGTTCGAGACCAGCCCTGCGGCTTGACGTGCGTAATCGCCATATTGCGCGCCCAGCTTCTCATCGACCTGCCCGGCTGCGTCGGTTAGCATCGTCGAGAATTGGTCGAGCGCGCCGCCCGCCCGTTGCTTGCCGGTATCGGCGAACGCGCGGATCTTGTCGGTCGCCTGCGTCGCATAATTGCTCGCGCCGTCCTTCAGCAACTGACGCGGATCGGACGATTTCTGCTCGCCCGACGTGTCGCCGCCGAGGTTCGCCGCGGGCGCGGCGCCGGTGCCCATGTTGCCCTGCTCGAATGATCCGGTTGAGGCGAGCGTGCCGCCTTCCAGATCGGTGTTGGTGGCGGTCGGTGTGGCGTCGATATCAGCCATGATCAGCCCTTTCGCTTGTGTCCGTCCTTCAACCCCGCGGGTCGATGACCGTTCCATCCGCCGCGACGATTGCCGCGGCAGCATCGGCGCGATAGAGGCGCGCGCGTCCCCTAAGGATCTAGGAGCATCGTTACGTGACCGCAATCATCGACATCCATGGCCGCCAGATCCTCGATAGCCGCGGCAATCCGACCGTCGAGGTCGATGTCCTGCTGGAAGACGGCAGCTTCGGTCGCGCGGCGGTGCCGTCGGGCGCATCGACCGGTGCGCACGAGGCGGTCGAGAAGCGCGACGGCGACAAGACGCGCTGGGGCGGCAAGGGTGTCGATCAGGCGATCGAGGCGGTGAACGGCGAGATCGTAGAGGCGCTGATGGGCCTCGACGCCGAGGACCAGGCTGATCTCGACGCGGCGATGATCGATCTAGACGGGACCGAGAACAAGGGCCGGCTGGGTGCCAACGCGATCCTCGGCGTCAGTCTCGCCGCCGCCAAGGCCGCGGCAGAGGCACGGGGCATGCCGCTATACAAATATGTCGGCGGCGTCTCCGCGCATGTCCTGCCGGTGCCGATGATGAATATCATCAACGGCGGCGAACATGCCGATAACCCAATCGATTTCCAGGAGTTCATGATCGTGCCGGTCGGCGCGGCGAACATCGTCGAGGCGGTACGCTGCGGCTCCGAGATCTTCCACACGCTGAAGAAGGCATTGCACGACAAGGGGCTCGCGACCGGCGTCGGCGACGAGGGCGGCTTCGCGCCGAATATCGCGTCGACCGACGAGGCGTTGGGCTTCATCATGCAGAGCATCGAGAGGGCGGGCTACACCCCGGGCGACGACGTGATGCTGGCGCTCGATTGCGCCGCGACCGAATTCTACAAGGACGGCCGCTACGACATCTCGGGTGAGGGCAAGGTGCTGGAAAGCGGCGCGATGGCCGAATATCTCGCCGATCTCACCCGCCGCTACCCGATCTTTTCGATCGAGGACGGCATGAGCGAGGACGATTGGGAGGGGTGGAAGACGCTGACCGACCTGATCGGCGACAAGGTCCAGCTGGTCGGCGACGATCTGTTCGTCACCAATCCCAAGCGGCTGAAGCGCGGCATCGACGGCGGCATCGCCAATTCGCTGCTGGTGAAGGTTAACCAGATCGGCACGCTGACCGAGACGCTGGAGGCGGTGAACATGGCGCAGCGCGCGCGCTACACCGCGGTGATGAGCCACCGCTCGGGGGAGACCGAGGACGCGACGATCGCCGATCTCGCGGTCGCGACCAACTGCGGCCAGATCAAGACGGGATCGCTGGCGCGGTCCGACCGGCTCGCCAAGTACAACCAGCTGATCCGCATCGAGGAAGAGCTGGGCGACGCGGCACGCTATGCCGGTCGTGACGTGTTGATCGGGGCTTGATCGCGGATTCGAGAAGGCAGATGGTGCGCACCGTGAAGACATCGGCATTCCGCAGGACCATGAAGCGCGCCGCGCTGCCCGCGATCGGCTTTACGCTGATGGCGTTCTTCGGCGCCTATGCGGTGCTCGGGCCGAACGGCATCCTCGCCTATGGCGACTACAAGCGGCAGCTGGTGAAGCGCGAAAAGCATTATGCCGAGCTGGATCAGCAGCGCACGGTGTTGAAGAACCGCGTGGCGCTGCTGGATCCCGACCACGCAAACCCCGACATGGTGGACGAGATGGTTCGCAAGGAGCTGAACGTTGCGCATCCCGACGAGGTCATCGTCCCGCTGAAGTAGAGTGCGGTTCCGCTGGGCGCACCGCCCGGCTTCGAGCGAAATGACATTTTATTGATCCATTGCGTCATCCCCGCGCAGGCGGGGATCCATATTGGCTGGCTTAGATAAGTTATCCGCAGCGCTTGCCAGTCTGGATCCCCGCCTGCGCGGGGATGACGAAGAGAGGATCTAATCCGACGTAGAGAGGGGGGGCGACCGCCGCAGCCCCTCTTCCTCTCAATGACCCAGGAACGTCAGCAGGTCCTTCGTGAACCGGTCGCTCTCGGTGACCGTCAGGCCGTGCGGGGCGCCGTCATATTCCACCAATTGCGAGGACACGATGCCCTTTGCCGCCTGGCGCGCGGTCGGATCGATCGGCACGGTCTTGTCGGCGGTGCCGTGAACGATCAGCGTCGGCACCCGGAACGCGGGCAGGTCGCCGCGGAAGTCGGTGTGGCCGAAGGACTTGGCGCATTCGAGGATCGGCTTGAGCCCGCCCTGCATCGCCAGCCGCCACGCCCAGTCGACCGTCTGCTCGCTGACGGGACTGGAGATGAACCCCACCCCGAAGAACTGCTGCAGGAAGCTGTGGAAAAAGCCCGGGCGGTCCTTCTTGATCCCCGCGCCGATCGCGGCGAGCTGTTCCTCGGGCACGCCATGGGGGTTGTCCGAGGTCTTGAGCATGTACGGCACGACCGACGCGATCAGGCCCGCGGCAATCACGCCCTGGCCGTTGTGACGGCTCATGTAACGCGCGACCTCGCCGCCGCCCATCGAGAAGCCGACCAGCGTCGCGTCGTTGTCGGCGCCGGTAGCCTTCATCACGTCGGCGAGATCGTCGGTTAGCGTGTCATAGTCATAGCCCGTCCAGGGCTGTCCCGACCGGCCGAAGCCGCGACGGTCATAGGCGATCGCGCGGAAACCGGCCTCGGCGAGCGCCATCGCCTGCGCGTCCCAGCTATCCGCCGACAGCGGCCAGCCGTGGATCAGGATCACGGGCCGACCCGAACCCCAATCCTTTACATAGAGGTCGGTGCCGTCGCGCGTCTTGACGTAGGGCATGCAGGTCTCCGGGTAGAAAGGTGCCTCGATAACGGTGCAGCCGCGTGCCTGTTCCGCCTAGTGAAGATGTTGCGCCGGCTGGGCGGCCTCGGCTTCGACGGGCGCGGGATTGCGGATCGCGGGGCGCAGCCGGGCAAGGCTGCACAGCCCTGCGACCAGCGCGAGCCCGACAGCGACCAGCGCCGGAACCCGGCCCGCCCCCACCCCGGCGGCGAGCAGACCCGCTACCAGCGTCGCCCCCGTGGTCTGCCCGACCAGCCGGACGGTCGACACCAGCCCGCCCGCCGCCGCCGCGCGCTCGCGTGGGGCTGAGCCGATGATCAGCCGCGCGTTCGGCGGCAGGAACAGGCCAAAGCCCGATCCGCACAGCGCCATCCGCCACGCGATGTCGAAATAGCTCGGCTCGGCGGGCAAGGTCGCGATCAGGATCAACGCGGCGATCGACACCGCCATGCCGATCCCGCCGAGCAGTCCCGCGGGATAGCGATCCGACAGCCAGCCTGCGAGCGGCGCCACGATCATGTTGGTCAGCGGCCACGGCGCGATCGCGGCACCGACCTCCGCGGCGGTGAAGCCGTACGCGTGGGTCAGGCGGAACGGCGTCGACAGTAGGAGGGTCATCGAAGCGGTGAACGCGGTGAAGGCGCCGATCGCGGACAGCGCGACGACCGGGCGGGCGAGCAGGTCGATCGGCAGGATCGGTTTCGCCTCGCCGCGTTCGCGGCGCACGAAGAACCAGCCGATCGCCGCGCCGGTCAGCACGATCGCCGCCGAGACCACCGGGCTGTCGCCATGCACCGCGCTCTCGGCGCCGCCGATGACGAGCCCGAACATCGACGCGCAGAGCACCGCGCCGAACACGTCGAACGCGCCCTTAGCGACCGGCGTCTCCGGCAGCGCGCGGCCGAGATAGAGGCTGATCACCGCGAATGGCACCGCGCTCGCGAACACCCAGGGCCAAGGCGCAATTGCGAGCACGAGACCGCCGATCGTCGGCGCCAGCGCGGCGGAGCTCGACACCACGACCGAGTTGATGCCGAGCCCACGACCGAGTTGCTTGGCAGGGTAGACCGACCGGATCAGCGCGCTAGAGACGCTGAGCGCCGCCGCGGCGCCGAGCGCCTGCGCCGCGCGCACCACCAGCAGGAAGGGGAGGCTCTTCGCGAAGAAGCACAGGATCGTCGCGACGGTGAAGATCAGCTGGCCGTACTGGTACATTCGCTTCAGCCCGATGCGATCGCCCAGCCCGGCGAAGGGCAGCAGCGCCATCGCCAGGATCAACTGGTACACCGTGACCACCGACACGACCGCGCTGCTATCGACATGCAGGTCGCGCGCGATCGTCGGCAGCGCCACGGTCGCGACGCCGCCGTCGATAATCGTCAATGCCGTGCCGGCCGACAGCGCGCCGATCGCGAGGTAGCGGCGGGGAAGCGGTAGCCCGTCAGTCATCCATTGCCGTCCGATCGTATACCATGCAAAAAGGCACGGCTTTTCCTCTGCCGGAGCTTTCCATGAAATTGAAGATGCTGCTTGCGACAATGATGCTTGTCGCCGCTCCGATCCTCGCGCAGAGCGCACCGGTGCAGGACGATCCCTATATCTGGCTCGAGGACAAGGACGGCGCGAAGGCGCTCGTCTGGGTCGAAGCGGAAAATGCCAAGACCCTGCCGCGGCTTCAGAGCGACCCGCGCTATGCGACCTTCAATGCCGAAGCGCTGGCGATCGCGTCGGCCAAGGACCGGATCCCGATGCCCGCCCAAAGGTTCGGGCGGATCTACAATTTCTGGCGGGATGCGGATCATCCCCATGGCCTGTGGCGCTGGACCACACCGGCCGAGTACGCGAAGCCGTCGCCCAACTGGACGATCGCTCTCGATATCGATGCGCTCGGCAAGGCCGAGGGCAAGGAATGGGTGTGGATGGGCGCGAGGTGCCTTCAGCCCGAGCAGAGGCTGTGCCTGGTCGAGCTGTCGGAAGGCGGCGAAGATGCGGCGACGCTGCGCGAGTTCGATCTCGCCGCCGGTCGTTTCGTCGAGAACGGGTTCGTATTGCCCAAGTCCAAGCAGGACGCCACCTGGATCGATAAGGACACGCTGCTGGTGTCGCGCGACTGGGGCGCAGGGACGACCACCCGGTCCGGCTATGCGTTCGTGCTCAAGCAGTTGAAGCGCGGCCAGTCGCTCGCCCAGGCAACCGAGGTGTATCGCGGCGACGCAAGCGACCAGTTGGCGACCACCGCGGGTGTGCTGACCGACGGCGACGACAATCGCTTGGTGGTGATCACCCGCCGCCAGACCTTCTTTGGCGCAGACAGCTTCGTCTGGACACCGAAGGGCATCACGAAGCTCGAAATCCCCGAGCGCACCTTCGCCGCCGGAATGGTCGACGGGCAGGTGATCTTCACGACCAGCGAGCCCTGGGGTCCGGTGCCGAACGGTGCGATCGCCTCGGCCCCGCTCGCCGCAGTCGCAAGCGGACGCTTCACTCCCGAGGTGATCTTGGCGCCAGGCTCGCGTCAATCGATCGAGCAGACCGCTGGCACCAAGAACCGCCTGATCGTGGTAGTCAACGACAACGTCCGAGGTCGCGCGATGCTATTCACCCATTCCGCGGGGGGCTGGACGGCGAAGCCGGTGACGCTGCCCGACAATGCGTCGGTCGGGGTGGCGGATGTCAGCGATCGCAACGACCTCGCCTTCTTGACAGTCACGGGCTTCCTGGATCCGACGTCGCTCTGGTCGCTCGATGCTGTCTCCGGCGCCGCCAAGCGGGTGCGCACGCTGCCTGCGAGGTTCGACGCAGCAGGGCTGGTCGTCGAACAATTCGAGGCGCCGTCGACTGATGGCACCAAGGTGCCTTACTTCGTCGTTCACAAGCGCGGCATCCCGCTAGACGGCAGCACGCCGACGATCATGACGGCCTATGGCGGGTTCGAGGTCTCAACGACGCCGTATTATTCCGGCTCGATCGGCAAGCTCTGGCTGGAACGCGGCGGTGCCTATGTGCTGGCCAACATCCGTGGCGGCGGCGAGTTCGGCCCTAAGTGGCACGATGCCGGTCGCAAGACCAAGCGGCAGGTAATCTACGACGATTTCGCGGGCGTGGCGAAGGACTTGTTCGCGCGCAAGCTGACGAGCCCGCAGAAGCTCGGCATCTACGGCGGGTCTAACGGTGGTTTGTTGATGGGCGTCGAGTTCAACCAGCATCCCGACCTGTGGAAGGCTGTGACGATCCAGGTGCCGTTGCTCGACATGATTCGGTACGAGGATCTCGCGGCGGGCGCTTCGTGGGTCGACGAATATGGGGCGGTGAAGAACCCCGACGAGCGCGCGTTCCTGGAGACAATCTCGCCCTACCAAAATTTGAAGCGCGGCGTAGCGTATCCGGAGCCTTATATCTGGACGACGACCAAGGACGACCGTGTGGGGCCGCAGCACGCGCGCAAGTTCGCCGCGCGACTGAAAGAATATGGCCTGCCTTACCTGTTCTACGAGGATACCGCGGGCGGCCATTCGGGCGATGCGGACATCGCGCAGGGCGCGCGCTTGCAGGCCTTGCAAATGACCTATTTCGCGCAAAAATTGATTGGACCGGCGCGCTGAGGCGGGCCCGGGGAGGATAGATCTTGCTGCAATGCAGCATAGTGCGGTATGGCCATGAACATGAAGCAGCCCAGCGATGACGATCAGGCGCCCGCCGGCCCCGTGCCGACGATGTTCGAGGCGATCGTGCGCCTGATCACGGTCTCGGCGACCTACAATCGCGGCACCGTCACGATCGCGCCGCACATCCTCTACACGCGTCACGGCGAAATGTATGTCGACGCGGTGACGATTGAGCGCGACGGCAAGCCTCCCAAGGAGGTCAAGATTGGCACCTTTAAGCTCGACGGGCTGAAGGACGTGAAGCTAATGGGTAAGTCGTTCGCGCCCAGCGCCTTGTTCGTGCCGTCGGACGAGAAATATGCGGGCAATTCGCTGATGGCGGTCGAGCTCCGCTGATCTCACACCCACTCCGTTCATTTCGAGCGTAGTCGAGAAACCCATCCTCCTCGTGCGGCACCGGTTTCTCGATTTCGCTCGAAACGAACGGAGTGGGGGCAGGCACCGCATCGCCGCCGATTAGGTGCTGGCGCAGAACCGTTCTACTGCACGCCATGGCCGACGATCCCGAACCCGCCCGCGTGCTGTCGACGATCGAGCGCGCTTATCAGCTGGCGCGCGAGGGGCCGTGCACCTCGCTCGACGACATCCGCCGCCAGCTTGATCGCGAACGCTACGCC
>NZ_CAXTEM010000043.1:0-25145 GCF_964243315.1 uncultured Sphingomonas sp.
CCGCATAATGGCTCATCTGGTCGCCGACGCCATAGGTGCACCAGCCGAGCGCCAGTTCGGACAGGTCGCCGGTGCCGAGCACCAGTCCGCCGCGCTGGTTCGCCAGCCGGAAGAGGTAATCGGTGCGGAGCCCCGCCTGGACGTTCTCGAAGGTCACGTCGTACACGGGCTCGTCCGCCGCGAAGGGGTGACCCATGTCTTCCAGCATCCGCCTTGCCGCCGGGCGGATGTCGATCTCCTCCGCGGTCACGCCGAGCGCGTTCATCAACGCCCAGGCATTGCCCTTGCTGCCCTCGCCGGTCGCGAAGCCCGGCATAGTGAAGGCGAGGATATCCGACCGCGGCCGTTCGAGCCGGTCCATCGCCTTGGCCGCGACGATCAGCGCGTGGGTCGAATCGAGCCCGCCCGACACCCCGATCACCAGCCGCGGGACGCCCGTCGCCGCGAGCCGCTTGGCGAGTGCGACGACCTGGATGTTGAACGCCTCGTAACAGTCCGCGTCGCGCTTGGCGGGATCGTTGGGCACGAACGGGAAGCGCCGGATCGCGCGCTCCAGCCCGACATCCGCGAGCGACGGCGCATGATCGAACCCGATCCGCCGCATCCGCGTCTCCGGGTGCCCGGCGACCGCGGCGGCGTCGTTGAAGGTCCCCATCCGCAGCCGTTCCTGCGTCAGGCGCCCGGTATCCACGTCCGCGACGACCAGCTCTGCCGCGGTGACGAAACGGCGCGACTCGGCGATCAACTCGCCCAGCTCGTGAACGAAACCCTGGCCGTCCCACGCGATGTCGGTGGTGCTCTCGCCCGGCCCCGCCGCCGAATAGACATAGGCGCACACCGCGCGGGCGGACTGCGACGCCGCCAGCATCATCCGCTCGCGCGCCTTGCCGATGACGATGTTGGAGGCGGACAAATTGCAGCAGATCAGCGCCCCGGCGAGCGCACCCTGCGTCGATGGCGGTGTCGGCGCCCAGTAATCCTCGCAGATCTCGGCATGGAACACGAAGCCCGGCAAGTCGCTCGCTGCGAAGATCAGGTCGGTCCCGAACGGCACCTCGACCCCGCCGATCATGATCGTGCCACCAGCGATTCCGGCGCCGCTCGCGAAATAGCGCTTCTCGTAATATTCGCGGTAGTTCGGCAGGAACGTCTTCGGCACCACCCCCAAGATCCGCCCCCGCGCGATTGCGACCGCGGCGTTGTACAGCCGTCCGTTCCGCACCAGCGCCGCGCCCAACAGCAACACCGGCGCCAGCCCCGCCGTCTCCGCCGCCACCCGCAGCAACGCCGCCTCGCTCGCGCGCTGCTGCGCGGCCTGGAGGTGCAGATCGTCGATCGCGTAGGACGTAAGATTGAGCTCGGGAAACACCACGAGATCGACACCACGCGCATCCGCCTGCCTGGCGAGCGCGATGCTCGCCTCCGCGTTCGCCGCGGTGTCCCCGACCGACGCGACCGGAGTCGCCGCCGCGACCCGGACGAGACCGTGGCTGTGGATCGAATGGAATGGATGCGTCGTCATGGGTCCATGATAGCGGGCCGAGCCCCGCTTCGCCACCGCAGGCGACACAAGGCACACCGTTCGTAGCCGGTTCGCAGCAGAGGTCGTCGCATATTCTCGCGTTCACTGCCTCAGCCCGAGTGCTCGACTCGACGATGAAATCTTCGTCTGCACAGTGGCTCGATGGGGCCTATCGCAGGCGCTACGCTATGCGGATATGATTGAAGCGGCTTGTGCAGATTCGCCCGATCCCCCACCGCAGGCGCAGTCTTGCTCGAACATCCGCCGTGGCTATCGACGGCGCGGCGTCGAGCGACACGTGATCTACTTTCGTCAAACGATCTACGGTATCGCCATCATCAGGATACTCCACGACCGCATGGACGCTCGGCAGCACCTATGATCCGATGACCATCATGTACGGCATTCGCAACTGCGACACGATCAAGAAGGCGCGCGCTTGGCTCGACGCGGCGGGGGTCGATTACGCTTTCCACGACTACAGGATCGCGGGAGTGGATCGCGCGGCGCTGGAGCGTTGGGTTGATCGGCTCGGCTGGACGGTGCTGCTAAACCGCGCGGGGACGACCTTCCGCAAGCTGCCGGAGGCGGAGAAGACCGATCTCGATCGCGATCGGGCGGTGGCGCTGATGCTGGCGCACCCTTCGACGATCAAGCGCCCCGTGCTCGAACGGGGCGACACGCTGCTCGTTGGGTTTTCGCCGGGGCGATACGCAGCCGATCTAGGCTGAGGCCCGCTTCGCCAACCTCTTTCTGGGTCCCCGCCTTCGCGGGAGCACAAGTTGGAGGATTGAAGCCGCGGTTGCAGCCGTCTCCCGTTCGGCGCAAGATCGTGCGCAGACAACGGGGGAGGGCCACATGGCCACGCGATCGCGGACGGTGCCGCTATGGTTTCGCATCACCGCATTGGTCCTGCTGCTTTGGGGCGTCGCCGGCTGCTATGCCTGCCTGCAGCAATTCCGTCTCGGCGCCGACGCGATGGGGCCTGCGAGCGATTACGACCGGGCGCTCTATGCCTCGCTGCCGGTTTGGTACAACGCGATCTACGCGGTCGCAGTCGGGACCGGGCTGCTCGGCGCGCTGGCGCTGCTGACGCGGTCGGTGCTTGCGGTCCCGCTCTACGCGATCTCGCTGGTCGCGGTCGTCATTCAGTTCGGGTGGTTGTTCGCGGCGACCGACATCATCGCGGTCCGCGGCGCCGCGCCGGTGGTGCCGTTCCCGATCCTCATCGTCGCGATCGGCGCGTTCGCCCTGTGGCTGAGCCGGCACGCGCGCCGCCGCGGCTGGATCGGCTGACCGCTTATGGCTCTGCGCGCGGCGACCCGCTAGGTAAGGCGGATGTCCACGACCTATACGCTAGACACCGCGACCAGTCGCGCCAACCCGACGCCCGCGCCGCTCAAGCGGCTGACGATCCCCGCGATCCGGCGGCAGAAGGGCACGACGCCACTGGTGATGCTCACCGCCTACACGGTGCGGACGGCGCAGTTGCTTGATCCGCATTGCGACCTGTTGCTGGTCGGGGACAGCCTCGGCCAGGTGATCTACGGCCTACCGTCGACGGTGCCGGTGACGCTGGAGTTGATGGCGGCGCACGGTGCGGCGGTGGTGCGCGGCAGCTATCACGCGGTGGTGGTGATCGACATGCCGTTCGGCAGCTACGAAGCCAGCCCCGAAAAGGCGTTCGAGAGCGCGGCGTGGCTGCTCAAGCAGACCGGCGCGGCGGCGGTGAAGCTCGAAGGAGGCGCGGCGATGGCGCCGACGGTGCGCTTCCTGTCCGAACGCGGCATTCCGGTGATGGCGCATGTCGGGCTGACCCCGCAGGCGGTCAACATGCTCGGCGGCTATGGCGCGCGCGGGCGCACCGCGGCGGAGGCGGAGAAGATCGTCGCGGACGCGGTCGCGGTGGCGGAGGCGGGCTGCTTCGCGCTGGTGATCGAAGGCGTGGTCGAGCCGATCGCAATCGACATCACCCGCGCGGTCGCCTGCCCGACGATCGGCATCGGTGCCTCGGCGCAGTGCGACGGTCAGGTTCTAGTCGCGGAGGATATGCTCGGCATGTTCGAGCGCACCGCCCGCTTCGTGAAGCGGTTCGACGATCTCGCCGCGCGGATCACAACCGCCGCCGAGACCTATGCCGCCGACGTCCGGTCGCGCGCCTTCCCCGGCGCCGATCAGGTCTACGCACCCAAGGAACCGGGCAAGGAATAGCGGCCCCGCGCAGCCCGCTTCCGTTTCGCGGCCGGCGCGGCTAAGGTCCGCGTCGCTACTGCCCCCCAAACCTCCCGGAGCATTTCTTGGCCCTCCCGCCGAACACCAACGAAGCATTTCTGCGCGAAGTCGACGAGGAACTGCGTCGCGATCAGCTCGCGACCTTCTGGGAACGGTGGGGCCGCTGGGTGATCGTAGCGATCGTGGTCGGGCTCGCCGCGTTCGGCGCGCTCCTCTACGCGCAACATCGTGCCGAACAGGCCGCGGGCGTCGAGGGCGAGAAGCTCCAGGCGGCGTTCGCCAAGCTCGGCGCGAACAACCCCACCGCCGCCGCCGCTCCGCTGGCCGAGATCGCCGCGTCGAAGCGCGACGGCTACCGCACGCTCGCCAAGTTCACCCAGGCCGATATCGCCCTGCAGAAAAACGACCTGAAGGCCGCCGCCGCCAAGTTCGGCGAAGTCGCGGCGGATACGTCGGTGGCGCAGCCGTTCCGCGATCTCGCGCTGGTCCGTCAAACCTCCGCCGAATATGACACGCTGAAGCCGCAGGTCGTGATCGAACGGTTGCGGCCGCTCGCGGTGCCGGGCAACGCCTGGTTCGGCAGCGCCGGCGAAATGGTCGCGATGGCGCATCTCCGCATGAACCGCCGCGATCTCGCCGGCGCCTTGTTCGGGCAGATCGCGCGCAACGACGACGTGCCCGATTCGATCCGTCAACGCGCGGTTCAGATGGCGGGCGTACTGGGTGTCGATGCGATCGCGCCGAACGAGGAAAGCAAAGCGCAATGACGACCAAGTACCGGGCCAAGTACCGGGCCAGCGTGGCGATCGCCGCGTTGATGGCCCTTAGTGCCTGCGGCATCTTCAAGGGCGGGCAGAAGAAGACCCCGACCGTCGGCGAGCGGATCCCGATCCTGGCATCGGAAAACGGCGTCCAGGCCGACAAGACGATCGCCGACATTCAGGTCACGCTGCCCGCGCCCGCCGCGAACGATAGCTGGACCCAGTCCGGCGGCAACTCCGCCAAGTCGATGGGGCAGCTCGCGCTCCGCGACTCGCCGGTCCGCGCCTGGACCGCAGCGGTCGACGGCGGCTCGGATCGCGAACGGCTCGGCGCCGCGCCGGTCGTGGCCGAGAACAAGCTATTCATCGTCGATGTCACCGCCACCGTCCACGCCTTCGCCGCCGATACCGGCGCCGCGCTGTGGAAGGCGGAGATGTCGCCCGGCAAGGAAAACCGCGGCTCGCGCTTCGGCGGCGGCGTCAGCTATGACGACGGCAAGGTCTACGCCACCGACGGACTCGGCGACGTCGTCGCGTTCAACGCCGCCGACGGCAAGGAGATCTGGCGAGCCAAGCCCGGCGGTCCGCTGCGCGGCGCGCCGACCGTGGCGAACGGTTCGCTCTACGTGCTCAGCCAGGACAACCAGCTGTTCGCGCTCTCGCAGGCCGACGGCAAAACCCAGTGGGCGCAATCGGGCACGCTCGAGACCCAGGGCGTGTTCGGCGTGGCCGCGCCCGCGGCCAGCCAGGGATCGATCGTCGCAGGCTTTTCCAGCGGCGAACTCAGCGCCTATCGGTACGAGAATGGCCGCGTGCTGTGGGGCGACGCGCTCTCGCGCACCTCGATTACCACCTCGGTGTCCAGCCTGTCGGACATCGATGCCGATCCCGTGATCGATCAGGGCCGGGTGTACGCGGTCGGGCAGGGCGGCCGGATGGTTGCGCTCGATCTGTCGACCGGACAGCGCATCTGGGAACAGAATTTCGCGGGCATCTCCACGCCGTGGATCGCGGGCGAGTGGCTGTTCGTGGTCACCGACGACGCTCGGCTGGTCTGTCTGTCGCGCGCCAACGGCAAGGCGCGCTGGATCGCGCAACTGCAGCGCTTCAAGAACGCCAAGAAGAACAAGGGCAACCAGGTCACCTGGTTCGGCCCGGTGCTTGCGGGCAACCGGCTGGTCCTGACCAACTCGCTCGGCGGCATCGTCTTCGCCTCGCCCAGCGACGGCAGCGTGCTGTCGACGATCGCCGCGAAAGAGTCGTTCGCGCTGCCGCCGATCGTGGCGAATTCGATGATCTACACCGTCAGCCAAAAGGGCAGGATCGCCGCGTACCGGTGACGGTAAATTCCTTCCCCGGCAAATCCGGGGGAGGGATCGCTAGCGACGCGAGTGGTGGAAAGGGCGGTGCCGCATGCACCTGAGTCATATCCCCTGCCGTTAACCCGGATCACGTCGGCAAACATCGACTTCCGGTAAGTAGCCCCCTTGTGTCCCCGCGAAGGCGGGGACCCAGTACTGGGCTGCCGCCTTCGCGGGAGAACAAACAGGTCGCGTAGAGATCGCGTCGACCCGCCTACATGTTCGAAGAGGAGCAGCACCGATCAAGTCCGCGGTGACGGAGGAATAAGGTGAACCGCAGTTCCTACGTGGTAACCCCGCCCCCGCAAGCGGCGGACCAGACCTCCATTCCCTTATCCCCCCACCTCTTCTACAAGCGCGCGAATGTCCCGTCTCCCTATCGTCGCGATCGTCGGCCGTCCCAACGTCGGCAAGTCGACGCTCTTCAACCGTCTCGTCGGCAAGAAACTCGCGCTCGTCGACGATCGGCCCGGCGTGACCCGCGATCGGCGCGAGGGCGACGCGCATCTGCTCGGCATCGATTTCCGTATCGTCGATACTGCCGGCTATGAGGATCAGGACGCACAATCGCTGCCCGGCCGCATGCGTCAGCAGACCGAGGCCGCGGTCGCGCAGGCCGACGTCGCCCTGTTCATGTTCGATTCGCGCGCCGGGATCGTTCCGCTCGACGAGGAGATCGCGCGCTGGCTTCGCACTGCCGACGCGCCGGTAATCCTGCTCGCCAACAAGGCCGAGGGTCGCGCCGGCGAGCAGGGGATTATCGAATCGCTGTCGCTCGGCTTCGGCGATCCGGTCCAGTTCTCCGCCGAACATGGCGAGGGCCTCGCTGACCTGTTCGAAGCGCTGCTGCCCTATCTCGATCGCGGTGACAATGACATCGTCGAGGAAGAGGACGACGAACGTCCCGACGCGCCACTCAAGCTCGCGATCGTCGGGCGCCCGAACGCGGGCAAGTCGACGCTGGTCAACCGCATGCTCGGCGAGGAACGCATGATCACCGGCCCCGAAGCCGGCATCACCCGTGATTCGATCGCGATCGACTGGCTGTGGGAGCCCGCCGGCGGCGAGCCCCGCCAGGTCCGGCTGATCGACACCGCGGGCATGCGCAAGCGCGCCAAGGTGCAGGACAAGCTGGAGAAGATGTCGGTCGCCGACGCGCTCCACGCGGTCGATTTCGCCGAAGTCGTGGTGCTGCTGCTCGACGCGACCTTGGGGCTGGAGGCGCAGGACCTGCGGATCGCCGACAAGGTGCTGGAGGAAGGTCGCGCGTTGATCATCGCGCTCAACAAATGGGACGTAGCAGAAAACGCCTCGTCGCTGTTCAACGGCGTCAAGACAGCGCTGGAGGACGGGCTGAGCCAGGTGAAGGGTGTCACCGTGCTCACCGTGTCGGCCGCGACCGGCAAGGGCATCGACCAGGTGATCCAGGCGGCGTTCGACACCCGTGATGCCTGGTCCAAGCGGGTCGGCACCGGCGAACTCAATCGCTGGTTCGAACGCGCGATCGAGGCGAACCCGCCACCCGCGCCCGGCGGCAAGCGGATCAAGATGCGTTACGTCACGCAGGTGAAGACGCGCCCGCCGAGCTTCGTCATCTTCGGCACCCGCGTCGACCAGTTGCCGGCAAGTTACGAACGCTATCTCGTCAACTCGATGCGACGGGAACTCGGCTTCGGTGCAGTTCCCATCCGGTTGTCCTTGCGCGCCGCCAAAAATCCTTTCGCTCCGAAGTAATCCTGCGCAGCAGCAACGTCGTGTTTACTGATCGGGGCTAATGCTCCTGGCCGTACCTTCGCGGAGTGTTCTGCGGCGCAGGGAGATGACAGTGTCGTTCGAAGGCAGCACGTTGGTGGATTGGCAGGCCTATGCCCAGGCGCGTAGCGAACTGGGCGCGGGCTTTGTCCGCATTCTCGGTTATTTCCGCGAAGACGGGGTCAAGTCCGTCGCCGCGATCGAGCAGGCGATGCGAAACGGCAGCGCTGCGGCGCTGGTGATCCCCGCGCACACCCTGAAGGGCGAGGCTCGCCAGTTCGGTGCCGAGCCGCTCGCCGCGCTTGCCGAGCAGATCGAAACCACCGCGCGCGACTGCGTCGAGTTTCAGGACACCTGCGAACACGCGCTGGAACACGTCGTCAAGCTGCGCCCGCTGTTCCAGGAAACCCTCGCGCTTCTGGAGCGAGAGGCGAACCCGTTGGTCGCGCGTCGCCCCCAGGGTGGGGGCTTCGGGCGCAAGGCCGCGAGTTTCTGATCCATCCCCGTGCTCCTGCGAACGCAGAAGCCTAGGGCCACGAGCGCTGCGCTACGTTACCCTGGGTTCCTGCGTCCGCAGGAACACGGGGGTGTGCGCTTGACAGTGAGCCTCCCGTCCTGAACTCCATGGGGCAAGCTTCGGTCGGCCCGTCCGACCGGACAAGGAGCGCCCCGCCGATGACCCCGATTCTTCTTGCTCTTGCTCTACAGGTCACGCCGGTGGCGCCGATCGTGAAGGGCACCGCGCTGCCACCCCCGGTCAGCGAGGAAAGCGCCCCGCTCGCGGTCGTGGACGCGCTGTTCCGGGGCATCGCCGCACGCGACGCCGCCGCGATCGGCGCGACGATGCGCACCGACGCCACCGCCACCGTCGCGAACGAGAAGCCGGACGGTACGCGTACGATAAGCCACATGTCGCGCGAGACGATGCTCGCCAACTTCAAGCCCGGCCCGGAACGCTTCGAAGAACGGATGTACAATCCGGCGGTCGAGATCGACGGCGACATCGCGATGATCTGGGGCCGCTACGACTTTCTGCTGAACGGCAAGGTCGTGCATTGCGGCTACGATCATTTCGATCTGGTCCGCGAGAATGGCAGCTGGAAGATCCAGAACATCACCTGGTCGTCCCGGACCACCGGCTGCGGCGGCTGACGGGCTGTCCTATGCAGCCATCCAAGCCTAGATGGACGGCATGACCCTGCCTCGACTTCCTCAACCTTCGCGCCGCCCGGCATGATCGATTCGCTGCTGATCGCCAACCGCGGCGAGATCGCGTGCCGGATCATCCGCACCGCCCGGTCGCTCAGCATCCGCACGATCGCGGTCTATTCGGATGCCGACGCGCAGGCGCTGCACGTGCGCCAAGCCGATGAGGCGGTCCATATCGGTGCCAGCCCGGCGCGCGAGAGCTATCTGCTCGGCGACCGCATCATCGCCGCCGCGCGTGAGACCGGCGCGGCCGCAATCCACCCCGGCTATGGCTTCCTGAGCGAGAACGCCGATTTCGCGCAGAGCGTGATCGATGCCGGCCTGGTCTGGGTCGGCCCCGACCCGTCGAGCATCCGCGCGATGGGGCTGAAGGATGCCGCCAAGGAACGCATGATCGCGGCAGGCGTCCCGGTCACGCCCGGCTATCTCGGTGCCGATCAGTCGCCGGACCGACTCCAACGCGAGGCCGACGCGATCGGCTATCCGGTGCTGATCAAGGCGGTCGCGGGCGGCGGCGGCAAGGGCATGCGCCGGGTCGAGGATGCCGCCGACTTCGCCGACGCGCTCGCCTCGTGTCGGCGCGAGGCGGCATCGTCGTTCGGCGACGACCGCGTGTTAATCGAGAAATACATCCTCTCGCCCCGCCACATCGAGGTGCAGGTGTTCGGCGACCGTCACGGCAACGTCGTCCATCTGTTCGAACGCGATTGCTCGCTCCAGCGCCGCCACCAAAAGGTGATCGAGGAGGCGCCCGCGCCCGGCATGGACGAAGCCACGCGCGAAGCGGTGTGCGCGGCGGCGGTGAAGGCGGCGCAGGCGGTCGACTATGTCGGCGCGGGGACGATCGAATTCATCGCCGACGCGAGCGACGGGCTGCGCGCCGACCGGATCTGGTTCATGGAGATGAACACCCGGTTGCAGGTCGAACATCCGGTGACCGAGGAGATCACCGGCCAGGACCTGGTCGAATGGCAACTTCGCGTCGCCGGCGGCGAGCCGCTGCCGCTCGCGCAGCACGAACTCGCGATCGACGGTTGGGCGATCGAGGCACGGCTCTATGCCGAGGACCCTGCGAAGGGCTTCCTGCCGTCGATCGGCCGGCTCGACCTGTTTGATCTCGGCGACGCGACGCGGGTCGATACCGGGGTGGAGCAGGGCGCCGAGATTTCGCCCTTCTACGATCCGATGATCGCCAAGGTGATCGCCTGGGGCGCGACGCGCGAGGAGGCGCGCGGGACATTGGCCGACGCGCTCGATGCCGCGATCGTCTGGCCGGTGCGATCCAATGCTGGATTTCTGGTCGAGGCGCTCGATCACCCTGCGTTCGTCGCGGGGACGCTCGACACCGGCCTGATCGCCCGCGAGGGCGACGCGCTGATGCCGCCGGTGCACCCGACCGAGGAGGCGTTGATCGATGCTGCAGCGTCGCTGGCGATGCCGGGACCGGTGCCGGGGTTCCGGCTCAACGCGCCGCCACGACTGTCGGGTGGCTTCCTGCTCGACGGCGAGCCGATCACGGTCGATTTTACCGACGCCGAGGGCGGCGAACTCGCCGATGCGGACAGCGTGCTGATCGCCGAGGGCGGGCAGGTATGGGAGCTGCGGCGCTGGCGCGCGACCGGCGTCGCGGCAGGCGCGACGGCGGACGGCGCGATCCTGTCGCCGATGCCGGGCCGCATCATCGCGGTCGACGTCGCCGCGGGCGATAGCGTGGTGAAGGGCCAGAAGCTGGTGACGCTCGAGGCGATGAAGATGGAGCACAGCCTGGTGGCGCCGTTCGATGGCGTGGTCGAGGACCTCGCCGCGACGATCGGCGCCCAGGTATACGAAGGCGCGACGCTGGCGAGGATCGCGGGGGTGTCGGAGGGCTGAAGTACTGGGGCGAGGAAGCGGTGTGGCTGCGCTTCTACCCGGCGATGCCCGCGAAGCGGAGGTGCAGTTGCCGCTGCCACGCCGACAGATCGGCGAAGGACAGCATCTCGTGGAAGGCGAAGCCCATGCGGTGGTCGATCGACCAGCGCAGCGTGGCGTGGCGCGGCGGCAGGCCGGGGATCGAGATGCGCGCGTCGCCGCTGATCGGGGTCCGCGCGGACATGTCGAGCCGGCAACCGGTCTGCGACACGTCGCGCAGTTGCGCCGGGCTCATCTGGCCGTTGTGCCAGACCAGCACGGTGCACGCCGCCGACAGCCGCGGCGTCCGTGCCAGGCTGCCCGCGATCCCGGCGGGCGGGTGGAGCAGCGCGTCGAGCGGGATCTCCGCGTCGAACTTGACGCCGGCGCGACCGGGCTCGGTCCAGACCACCTCGACCTCGACCGTGCTGCCGTTGCGGAACTCGACGCGCAGGCGTTCGCCGCGTTCGAACGGCACGTGGCAATCGATCATCATGCCGCCGGGCGCGACGTTGCGGATCCGGCAGAGATAATCCCCGGTCTCGGCGACGACCCGGCCGACCAGCAGGATCGTGGTCAGGCGGGCCTCCCGACGACGATGCCGGCCGCCGGCGATCTCGTCGTCGGTCAGGCCCGCGTCGTGGATAGGATCATCGTGCATGTCGTCCATCATGCGGGCTCCGCTCTGGTAATCGCGACCCGGCGCACGACCCCGCGGCCGAACGCCTCGGGGGCGGCCGCCATCGCCACCGCACGCAGCCCGTTCACGTCGGGCAACAGGCCGTCTGGGCCCGCCGCCAGCGGCGTCCGATAGGTCCGCATGTTGATCGCGTGGAGCAGCATCGGCAGCTGCTGGGTCACCGCGGCGGCTTGTGTCGTCTCCACTTCGAGCCCGAGATCGAACGAGACGTATCCCGCCAGCCGGCCATCGGCCATCACCAGCGGCGCTAGCACGTGCGGCACCGCGACGTAGGCGCGCTCGGGCTCGACCGGGCGCACAGCCCTGGCGGCCGAGGCTTGCGGCATCAGCATCCGGAGCGCGAACGCCCCTGCGCCGCCGGTGCCGAGCCCGGCTGCGACCAGCGCGGGAAAGAGGATGATGCGCTTCATCGGCGGATCAGAACCGGAAGCTCGCATCGCTCGGCAGCGCCGGTGCAGCGCCCTTGGCGATGATCGTGATGCGGCGGTTCTCGGGCCGGCCGGGCTGATCGGGGTAGAGCGGGCGGGTGTCGGCGAGCGCCACCAGCTCGGCGAACCGCCCCGCGGGCAGACCCGCCGCGATCAGCGCGCTGCGGGCGGCGATCGCGCGGTCACCCGACAGCCGCCAATTGGCGTCGTTGCCGCTCTGCCGGCCGTCGCCGTCGGTATGCCCCTCGATCGCGATCTGCGCGTCCGACCGCGCCAGCTTCGTCGCCAGGCCGGCGAGCATCGCCTTCGCGAACGGGTTTAGCTCGGCGGTGCCGGTGCGGAATAGCGATCGCCGCGCGCTGTCCATCAACACGATGCGCAGCCCGTCGCGCTCGCTTTCGACCTTCACCGATCGCTTGCCGTTCTCGTCGGGCGGCGTGCTGTCGATCGACACGCGCATCTCCTGCGCCAGCACGCGCAGCGATGCGTCGGGCACCGTCGCGGTACCGCCCCGTGCGGTGCCGCTGGTCGCCGACTCCATCGCCGGCTCGCCCGCGGCGGGGACCTGACTGTCGGACTGCGCCCGCCGCGTCTGGCCGCCGGCGCCGGGCATGCCGCCGATCCCCTTGGCGGACGATACCGGCTCGCCCGGCGCGGTGATCGACGTCGAGGTAGAGGGCGAGAAATACTCGGCCAGTCCCTTCTTGCGCTGCTTGTCGGGGTTGCTGATCAGCCAGAGCAGCATGAAGAACGCCATCATCGCGGTTACGAAATCGGCATAGGCCACCTTCCACGCGCCGCCATGATGCCCGGCCGCGATCTTCTTGACGCGGCGGATGACGATCGGGCGCTGGTTGGGGCGGGCGGTGGCCACCCGTTACGCCGCCTGGGCCAGCGCGGCGCGCAGCCGATCCCGAATGTGTCCGAGCCGCACCGGCGCGACCGCAGCGTGCGCGCCCTCGCCCGCCGACAACCGGTCGAGCACCGCGGCGCTTTCGTGCGTGCACTGCACCAGCAGGTCGAACGCCTGGAGCTGATCGAGATATTTGCTCGCGAAATGCTCGTCGCCGACCAGCACTTCGGCCAGCCGTTCGAGCAGGTCGCTGATGTGGCGCAACTCGTCCGCGATGGCGCTTTGGAGCAGGGCGGCGAGCGGTTGTGAATTGGGCATGATGGCGCGCTACTTCGTCAGGAGGGGCGGGAGGGTCAGAACAGTTCCAGCTCGCCATCGGCATGGACCGGTAGCGGGGTGGGGGTGGTGATCAGGGGCACGGCCTGTGCGACCAGCTGCGCGCGCGCCTTGCCGTCATGGGGCAGGAATTCGACCTTGCGCGCACGGCTGCCGCCGACGTCGACATGGCCGATCGCGATCCCTTCGGTCTCGATGAAGCGTTTCGCGAAGGCCGCGTTCTCGCTGCCGATGCCGCCGAGCCCAGCGACGATCGTCGCGCCGCCATAGATGTGCGCGCGCAGCCGATCGCGCGCGGCACCCTGCGCCATCATCGCGTTGATCAGCAGCTCCATGGCGTGGACGCCGTAGCGCTGCATGTCGTAGCTGCCGAGCTTCGCGCCCGCTTCGGGCTGGCCGAGCAGGAAATGGTTCATGCCGCCGACATGCGCGACCGCATCGTGCAGGCACACC
This sequence comes from uncultured Sphingomonas sp., assembly GCF_964243315.1. Taxonomy (GTDB): domain Bacteria; phylum Pseudomonadota; class Alphaproteobacteria; order Sphingomonadales; family Sphingomonadaceae; genus Sphingomonas. The sequence continues at coordinate 13,498 of NZ_CAXTEM010000043.1, forward strand.
GCGATGCACGACCCGAGCAGCGTCGTGATGACGGTGTTCGGCTCGCGCGTCGCGATGTGATCGCCTTGGATGATCGCGATGCGGCGCATCGCGTCAGGAAAGCTCGCCGAAGACGCGCTCGATCTTGTCCTTCAGCGCGGCCGGGGCGAACGGCTTGACCAGATAGTTGTTCACGCCGAGCGCCGCCGCCTTCTGGACGAGGTCGCGGTCCGACGAACCGGTCAGCATGATAAAGACCGTCTTGCCGATGACGGGGTCCTCGCGGACCGCCTTCAGCAGTTCGAGTCCGTCCATCTCGGGCATGTTGAAATCGGAGATGATGAGGTGGACGCGGTCGCTCTTGATCGACGCGAGCGCCTCGGCCGCCGCGCCCTTGTCGCGGACGTCGCGAAAGCCGAGGTCCTGCAGCGACCGGCGGATCATCGCCCGCATGCTGGCCTGATCATCGACAACCATCACCTTGATCGCAGAAGCAGCCGGCATCTCAGTTCCCCAATTTCTTGCCGCACGCAGCCAAGATGGCTCCGGGCAGTGCCGACAGACTCAATTCTCGTTCCACCGCGCCGATCGTCTTGGCCGCGCGCGGCATGCCGTAGACGACGCAGCTCTCCTGCGATTGGCCGAAGGTCCGTGCGCCTGCCTGGCGCATCGCTAGCAGTCCTTCGGCGCCGTCGGTGCCCATGCCGGTCAGGATCGCTCCCACCGCCGCGGACCCGCGCTTCGCGACCGAATGGAACAGGACGTCGACCGAGGGCCGATGACCGCCGACCGGATCGCCCCGCGTGAGCCGCAAAGCCCCCTTCGGTCCGCCGAGGAGCGACATGTGCGTGTCGCTCCCAGGAGCAATATAGACGGTCCCGCGCTCGATCGGACTGCCGTCGGTCGCTTCCTTCACGTGCAACTGGCACTCGCGGTCGAGCCGTGCGGCGAAGCTGCCGGTGAACGCCGCGGGCATGTGCTGGACGACTAGGATAGGCGGGCAATCCGCGGGCAACGCGCCGAGCAGCGAGAACAGCGCCTCAACTCCGCCGGTCGACGAACCGATCGCCACGACCGCGTCCTCGCGCGAGCCGGCCGGCATCGCGACCGGCGCGGTGCGCGGCGCCGGCGTGGCTCGCACCGACGACCGTGCCGCGGCCTTCACCGTCGCGCGCAGCAAGGCGGCGTCGCGCAACAGGTCCTCGGCGTTTCCGGATGGCTTGGCGATGCAGTCGACCGCGCCGAGGCGCAGCGCCTCGATCGTCACCGCCGCGCCGCGCGCGGTCAGCGTCGAACACATCACCACCGGCATCGGGCGAAGCCGCATGATCCGTTCGAGGAACGACAGCCCGTCCATGCCGGGCATCTCGACGTCGAGCGTGATGACGTCGGGTTCCAGGTCCTTGATCATCTGCCGTGCGGTAAGCGGCTCGGGCGCCTCGCCGACCACCTCGATCTCGGGGTCCGCGGACAGGATGCGCGCGAGCGCCGCGCGAATCGAGGCGCTGTCGTCGACGATCAACGTGCGGATGCGTCCGGTCACGCCGCGCCCCCGCGCTTGACGTAGATGGTCTGGCCGCACCCCTCCATCACCTTCGCGGCACCGCCGATCAGGCGTTCGGAATGGCCGATATAGAGATGCCCGCCGGGGACCAGCATGTCGATGAAGCGCTGCTCGAGCTCCTCCTTCGCGCGGTCGTCGAAATAGATCATCACGTTACGGCAGAAGATCACGTCGTAGCGCTGTTTCATCGGCCACGGATCGAACAGGTTGAGCACCCGGGCGGTGACCAGTTCGCGCGCCTGGGGCGCCATCTCGAACTCGCTGCCCGCAGCGTGGACCCAGGCGTTGCGGTATGCCGCCGGGATCGCCGCGACGACGGTGTCGGGATAGGTCGCGCGGCGGACGCTGTCGACGACGTGCGGCGCCAGATCGGTCGCGAGCAGCTTCACGTCGGCGCTGCGCAACCACGACGCCGCGGTGCGATCCTCGCCGAGCAGGCACATCGCGATCTTGTAGACTTCCTCGCCGCTCGAACACCCCGCCGACCAGATCCGCACCGGGCGGCTGCGTGCTTGCGTCTTCAACGCGGGGATGACCGCGCTGCGAAAATGCTCGAAATGGTGATTCTCGCGGAAAAAATGCGTGTGATTGGTGGTCAGCGCGACCACCATCTCGCCGCGCTCGACGGGGTCCGATTGCACCATCCGCACATAATCTCGGAACGTCGCCACGCCGTGCATCCGCAGGCGGCGCGAGAGCCGACCATGGACCAGCGTCTTCTTGATCTCGGTGAGATGGATCCGCGCATCGCTCTGCATGATCGCGGCGATCGCTGCGAACTCCGCGTCGCCGAGCGATGCGACGCCCGGCTGTTCGACCGCGGCACCCGCACTGGTCATGCGGCGATGTCCAGGCTCGGCGTGAGGCTCAGCGCGTCGAGATCGAGCAGCAGCACCATGATGCCGTCGTCGTCGCTGTGCGCGGCAGCGCCTTCGCCGGCGCGGGTGGTGGTCTTGACCAGCCCCGCGATCACGCTCGGCTCGCCGATCTCGACATCGGGGGCGGGCCGGATCTCGCTATCCTGGATGAGGACGATGTCCGCGACCTCGTCGACCAGGAAACCGGCCTGCTTGCCGCCGATGTTGACGACCAGGATGCACGATCGGGCATGGATGACGCTGGGTGGCCAGCCGAGCCGCTCCGCCAGGCAGACCACGGGCACCACGGTGCCGCGCAGGTTGGTGACGCCCTTGATGAAGCTCGGCACGCCAGGCAGCGGGGTGGGCTCGTCCCATCCGCGGATCTCGATCAGCGACGACATGTTGATCCCGAAGATCTGCTCGCCGAGCGAGAAGGTGACGATCTTGCGCTCGCCGGGGCTGTCGATGGTGCTCATGCGGCCATTCCTTTCGTGATGTGGCGTAGCGGCGGCGCGGCCTGCGCGACCAAGGCTTCGATGTCGAGGATCAGCGCGATCGACCCGTCGCCGAGGATGGTGGCGCCGCCCAATCCGCGGATCGGGTGAAGGTTCTTGTCGAGGCTCTTGATCACCACCTCGCGGCGGTCGTCGATCGTGTCGACCATAAGCCCGACATGACCCGCGGTCTCGCTTTCGACGATGATCACCAGCGATTCCTCGGGCGCCTTGGTGTCGTTGTCGCCGAGCCCGAAGGTGCGGGTGAGGCGGCGGACGGGCAGGTAATTGCCACGCAGCTCGATCACCTCGCCGGTCGTGCTGGTCGGGCGGACCTGGCCCGGTTCGGGCTGTACGGTCTCGACGACGTTGGCGAGCGGCAGCACGAAGCGCTGCCCTGCCAATCGCACGATCATGCCCTCGAGTATCGCCAGCGTCAGCGGCAGGATCATCGTGAAGGTGGTGCCCTTGCCCGGCACCGACGTGATCTCGACCCGGCCGCCCAGCGCCTCGACGTTGGAACGGACCACGTCCATGCCGACGCCGCGACCCGAGATGTTCGAGATCGTCTCCGCGGTCGAGAAGCCCGGCGCGCAGATCAGCTGGTCAATCTCTTCGTTCGACAGGGTCACGTCGGGGGCGACGATGCCCTTCTCGATCGCCTTGGAGAGCACGCGCTGGCGATCGATCCCGCCGCCGTCGTCGGCGACGCGGACGAAGATCCGCGCGCCCTTCTGTTCGGCGGACAGCTTGATCGTGCCCTCCGCGGGCTTGCCCGCGGCGGCGCGGCGCTCGGGACTCTCGATGCCGTGATCCATCGCGTTGCGGATCATGTGGGTCAGCGGGTCGCCGATCTTCTCGATCACGCCCTTGTCGACTTCGGTGGTCTCGCCGCTGGTTTCGAGGATCACCTGCTTGCCCGTTTCGACCGAAAGGTCGCGCAGCATCCTGGGCACGCGGCTGAACGCCTGTTTGATCGGCTGCGCGCGCAGCGACATCACGGTGTCCTGGATCTCGCGAGTTAGGCGTGAGAGCTGCGGCAGCTCGACGCGTTCCTGGTCCTTGGGGCTCAGCCGATCCGCGAGGATCGATCCGCGGATCACGAGTTCACCGACCAGGTTCAGCAGCATGTCGAGCTTGACCAGATCGACGCGGATCGTCTGCGCCATGGGTTCGGGCACGCGGGCCGCGTCGGCGACCGGTGCGTCCGAAGCCTGCCGCGGAGGCGGCAGCGTGGCGACCGGGGCGCTGGCGGGTGGCGGGGGTGCCGTTACTAGGACGGGTGCTTCGATGGCGGTTTCGCCCCTGGTATCGACGACCAACGCCGGCGGCCCGAGACGCTGGATCGCGACGATCGAGTCGGGCGGCACGAAGTCGAAGCAGTCTGCGATCGCGGCTTCCTCGACGGTGCCGGGCACCTCGAACGTCCAGCCGATATAGCTGTGCTCGGGTTCGAGATCGCGCAACGGCGGCAGGCGGCTGAGATCGACCGCGGTCACCGCACCGCCCAGCCGTTCGATCTCGCGCACCGTCAGCAGCGGCTCGGCACCATTGGCGAGCGCGGCGTCGGAGGGCAGGAAGCGCACCGTCCATTCGCCGGCGGGGGCGTCGTCGAGCGCCTCGAGCGAGACCCCGACGGGCTCGAAGCCGAACTCGTCGATCGGCTCGACCACCGCGGCGACGGGTTCGAAGCCGAACGGATCGGCCTCCGCCACGGGGGCAGTTGCCGGCGCCGGCGCGGGTGCGGCTCCCGCATCGGGCGCGCCGCCGGTCTTCAGGATCTGATCGAGCGCTTCGAGCACCGGGCCGTCCTGCGGCGTCGCGGCGATGCCCTTGGCTGCGGCGACGTGATCCGACAGGATGTCGAACGCCGCCAGCATCACCTTGGTGACACCGGCGGTCGGCGCGATCCGCTCCGCCCGAACCTCGTCCAGCACGTTTTCGAACCGGTGCGAGAAGGCGGTCAGCGCCGCATGCCCGAACGCGCCTGCGCCGCCCTTAATCGAATGCACCGCGCGGAACACGCCGGCGATCACCTTGGGCGACACGTCGCCCGCGTCCATCTGCGACAGACCTGCTTCGGCGGTGACCAGTCCTTCGGCGCATTCTTCGAAGAAGATCGCCTGGATGTCGTCGAGATCGTCGCTCATGGACACACCCGACGGATCGCCGTGCCCAGCTTGGTGGCGTCGAACGGCTTGGTGATCCAGCCCGTCGCGCCGGCGACGCGTGCCCGCGTCTTCTTCTCTTCCGAAAATTCGGTCGACAGCACGAGGATCGGGACGCCGCGGAACTCCGGCCGCGCGCGGACCGCCTCGATCAGTTCGAAGCCGTCCATCTCGGGCATATTGATGTCCGTGATCAGCAGGTCGGGCTTGACCTCGTGCATGCGCTCGAGACCGTGCCGACCGTCGTTCGCGGCTTCGATCCGGAAGCCCTGCGCGGTCAGCGACGCCTTCAGCAGCATTCGCATGCTCGCAGAATCGTCGACGGTGAGTATCATCTTGCTCACGCTTGGATGTCCTTCCGAAGGTCGAGGCCGATCGCGTCGGCGAGGCGGCAGCCGTTCACGCGATCGGTGAAGGCGGGGCTGGGATCGATGATCGCGAAGCGCTGGCCGTTCGCCGCCGCCTCGATACGTGCGGCGACGAGCAGCTGGAGCGTGGCCTGGCCGATGCTCTCGACATCCGAGGCATCGACCTCCATCGCACCGTCGAGATCGGCGGCGAGGACCAGCCGGACGCGGGTCTCCTCCGCGGTGACAGTGGTGCAGTGGGCGGGGAGGCGGAGCGAGCGCTCGTCGTCGCGCTCGGCTTCAGGCGGGAACGGCAGAGAGTTCATTCTTGGCCTCCTCGATAAACGTCTCGAGCTGCTGGAAGGTCGGGGACTTGGCGGACGGCGTGGCGCGGCGCGCGATCTCGATCGCGACCTGGGTCGGGATGCCCTGCGCGTGTGCGACGATCGCGGCCTTCACGACCGCGAACGCCTTGCCGTCCGCATCGATCGTCTCGAGCAGCTTCGCCGCCAGCGGTCCGACTAGGCAATAGGCGAGCAGCACGCCCAGGAACGTGCCGACCAGCGCGCCGCCGATCATCGCGCCGAGCACCTCGGTCGGCTGGTCGATCGAGCCCATCGTCTTGATCACCCCGAGCACCGCGGCGACGATGCCGATCGCGGGCAAGCCGTCGGCCATCTGTTGGAGCGCGTGCTGGGGCGCGAGTTCCTCGTGATGGTGCTTGTCGATGTCGTTCTCCATGGATTCCGCGATCTGGTGCGGATCCTCGAAGTTCATCGTCATCATCCGCAGGTAATCGCAGATGAAATCGATCAGGTGATGATCGGCGAGCAGCCGCGGATAGCGCGAGAAGATCGCGCTGTCCTTCGGCACGTCGAGATGCGGCTCGATCCCGATCGCGCCCTTCTTCTTGAAGGTCGACAACAGCGAATAGAGCAGCGTCAGCAGATCGCGGAAATCGGCATCGGTCCAGCGACCGCCCTTGAACGAGCGCATCAGGCCCTTTCCCGCGAGCTTGATCGTGGCCATCGAATTGCTGACCACGAACGCCCCGATCGCGGCCCCCGCGATCGCCAGCATCTCGTGCGGCAACGCGTGCAGCACGATATCCATCTTGCCGCCCGACCACATGAAGCTGCCGAACACGCAAAGTAGGATGATGAGGAGGCCGACACCGTTCAACATGGTAGAATGCGCCGCTCCCGACGTTCGAGGATATCGATGACATTGTAGGAGGGTGCCGACGCCGCTGATCGGCGCCGTCGGCTTTTAATGCGCCTGCGATCAGGCGGCGCGAGCGACCGGCGTCACGTGCTGGAGATCGACCGTCGCGAGATAGTTGCGCAGCCGGTTCTCCTCGAGCCGCGCGATCAGCGGATTGTCATGAAATGGCAGCAGATAGGCGCCGAGCTCGGCTGCCCAGGGCGCCGAGGCGTCGAACACGACGCCGAGGCCGAGCACCGCCGGGATCAGGGCGAAGGCGACGTCGCGCCCATCGGTGCGCAGGTCCGCCACGAAGTCCTCGACCGCGGTCAGCACGCCATTGCGGGGTCCACCCGAATGCTTGGCGAACGCAAAATAGCCGCGCCCATGAAATCCGGTTCCCGGCACCAGCTCGACATCATCGAGGGTGACGCCGCCGTCATAGCTATAGGGTTGCCGCCACTCCGCGGGGATCCGCTTCGGCGCATAATACATGTCGCGGCGCGCGCATGGCCAGCTGACGTCGTGGAGGATCGCGAGCAACGGCTTGCCGTCGCGCTGGCCCAGCAGGTCGGCGATCGCGAGTTCGTTGCGCACGGTATAGTAGTTGTGATCGCCATCGATCACCCACGCATCTATGTCGGCAAGGCCGGGCATCGCCTCCAGGCTCGGCTTGGGGATGTGGCGAACGTTGCGACATCTCGCCACCCAGCGCACGAATGCGTCGGCAGGCTCGGGATCGATGCTCGTCAGGCGCCCGCCGACGCCCGCGACCTGATCCGCCAGCTTGCTCGACATGCCGCCGAGATCGGCGCCGATCTCGGCGATCTCACGCGCGCCAGCGATCGTCAGACAACGCAGGATGGTCTCCGACATCTCGGACATCGAATGGATATACAAGTCGCTCATGCTGGTACTCCTGTCAGGACCGACGTGCGCGTCGGCGTGGATTGATCGATCGTGGTCGGCCTCGCAGCGAGCGGGCGGAAGGTGACCGCGAGCATCATCGGCACCTTCGGGTCGTCTACGGGTGGTGGCGGCGCCATCAGGAAGGCGGCGCCGCTGGTGCAGCGGAAGATGCCCGGAGCGACCAGCTCCATATCCTCGAAGGACGGCATCGCGTCGGTGGTGGTCCTCGCGGCGGCCTCGCCCTCCAGGAATGCGCTCACCGGCAGGAAGCGCGCCGAGTCGATCTGCACGAACTCGAAGTCGCGACCGAATTGGATGCCCAGTGTGTAGCGCCCGGCACCGATCGGCACCGCGGCGACGTAATAGCCCTGGTGCGTCGGGATCGCCTGCACGGTGTCGGTGAAGCTGTCGGTGCCGTCGGCAATCAGCACGGGAAGCGCTAGCGTGTGGTCCGCGAAATCGGCGAAGCGCAGGTCAAGGCCGAACCGTCGTTGAGCGAGCAACGTCAGGCTGGTCGGCAGCCCTTGACCGCGCAATTCGGCAGGAAGGAACAACCGGTGCGAGTTCTTGAGGTAGAACAGCCCGCGTTCGCGCAAGCCGCGCGCGGCGGTCTCCGGATCGAACAGCAGCGCGACGAAATCGCTTCCGAGGTTCCAGTCATGCTCGAATTGGCTCATCACCGCGAGTTCGTCGGGGAGCGGCAGATATAGGAGGCGTGCGAGCGCGCTGAGCGCGCCGCGATGCGCCGCCTCCACCGGCAAGGCATTGCGCCGGATCGCCGCTTTCCCGTCGGCGTGCGCAAAGGCCACGCACCCTGCTTGGATAGCCGAACGGATCACGTTCTGGTGACGCTTCAACTGCGTCGCCGAGCGTATCGTGCCGCCGCCCTCGCGGTAGTCGAGAACCGAACCCTGCGGCAACGTGCAGAACTGCTCCAGCACAATGAACGCGCTCATCAGCGTCTCGAGCGTCGTGACGTCATAGGTCCGGAGATCCAGCATGCCGCGCTTGTCGAGCCCGCTGATCTCCTCTTCCAGCAGCAGCAAATAGCGTCCGGCGACGCGCACACCGAAGGTCTCGGCAAGCGCCGCGCCGATCTTACCCTGCACGGTTCCCTTGTAGCCGACATCCACAAGCAGCAGCGTGTCGCCTGGGGCGGGGTTGACGGTGTCGCGAACATACCCGTTCAGCCGATCGGCATAGGCGAGGCTGCGCGCGGCGATCCGCGCAACCCAGACGTCGGTCTGCAAGGCCTCGGCGAGCGCTCGCGGATCGTCCTCCGTCAGGCTGTCGAGCAGGTCGTGCGCTTCGTCGCCGGTGATGTGGAGCTGGCGAAGAAAATTGATCCCCGAGCCGTCGCCGATCTCCTCCAGCACGAAGCGGCGGATCGCGGCGGCATCGGTCAGCGACGCGCTGTTCGCGGCGAAGCGGCTGATCTCCACCGCGTGAGTCGCAATGTCCGGGTTCATCGCCGCGAACACTTCGCGCGGCAGGTGGCCGTCGCGCATCAAAAACAGCAGATGCACCTTGCCTTGCCGGGTCGCGGCTAGCTCAGCCGCCTCCGCGGCGATCCAGCGCGCGAAGTCGGCCATGATCGGGCCCACTGCGACGAAGCCCAACTTCGTCGCGGGATCGGTGATGCCTGTCTCGGCAAGCGCAAGCGTCGCGCGATGCGGCTGGAAAGAGGTCGAGCCGCCGATCACCAGTGCGCCCGCGGCGTGTTCCTGGCGCAGTCGCTGGACCGCGGCGTCGGTAAACTGCACGAGGTGGAGAGTCTGCAGCCCATGCCGGGAGCCGGCGACCGCGTCGGCGTGCTTGTTGTCGCCGATGTGAAGGATGCGATCGGGTCGAGAGCCCGTCCGCTTCAGCACCGTCTCGAACAGTCGTTCGCTCTTGGATGAGCGATGATCGCACGAGGTGAAGATGTCGTCGATCATGTCGGCGACAGCGTCGCCTGCTGCGCCGCGGATCAGCGTCTCGAGCTGGTCGCGTTCCAGATAGGAGTCGCTAACGACGATGATCCGGATGCCGCGGCGTTTCGCTTCGCGCATCAAATCGACGGTCGGCGCGAACGCATAGCAGTGGCGGATCTCGATCGCGATCTCGCGTTCCACATAGGCTTCGCGCGCTTCTGTCCCGATCGTGGGGAGGAGCTTCGCGTAGATTTCGCGCAGCGTCACCTCGTTGGACGCGCCATGCGTCAGCTTGCGTTCCTTGCGCGCGGCCTGGTCGGCGCGGCGCCGCTGTCGGGGCGTCACGCCCTCGAGCAGATCGAACAGATCGTACGATGCGTGCGTATCGCGCCACAGCAGCGTGTCGAAACAGTCTAACGACAGGATCTTGATGCCGCGTCGCCCCTCCAGCGCGTTGGCGAGCCGATCCGGCGTGATCGTCTGGGTCTTTGTCATGCAGGCGGGCCCTCGGTCGGCGCGACCTGCTGACGCGCCGTTAACCGTTTATAGGGGGCGTCCGCGCCCGCCGGTCCGGTCCCCCGCCTAAAATGTGCGCATCACCATCTACGGAGCGGCTATGTCCCTGACTGCCTATCAGCGTACCCGCACGATCACCGAGACCGCGCGATCCACCGAGCGTCGGTTGATGATGCAGATCACCGGCGACCTGATCGCCGCGCGTGATGCCGGCCAATCCGGCGTCGCGCTGACGCCGGCGCTGTTTCGCAATCGTGAGGTATGGAGTGCGTTCACCTCCGCGTGCGCCGCGCGAGGCAATCAACTGCCCGATCCCGTCCGCGCATCGATCGTCTCGCTTGGACTATGGGTCGATCGTCACACATCAGAGGTTGCCGCCGGACGCGAGGGCATCGATCCGCTCATCGAGGTCAACCGAACGATCATCGAAGCGTTGCACGAGGGAAGCGCCGCGACGTTGCCCGTGCGCTGACGCCGCTGCGTCTGCCGCTTCAGAGCTGGTCGATCAGCCCCGCGGCGTAGACGATGCGCATGACGTCGGCGAGATGCCCTACGCCCAGCTTGTGCATCAAATTGGCGCGGTGGATCTCGACGGTGCGCGGCGACAGATCCAGGTCGCTCGCCATCCGCTTGTTCGACCAGCCCCGCACCACCCCCATGAGCACGGTTCGTTCGCGGCGCGACAATTGGTCGATCCGCGCGCGGGCCGCCATCGTCGTGGTGCGTACCGCGAAGCGATGTTCGACCTGATCGAACGCTGCCTCCATGCTCGCCGCCAGCGCATGCGGCGTGCACGGCATGTCGAGCACGTCGACCGCGCCATGCTTCATCGCGCGCACCGCCAACGCGACGTCTGCGCGCAACGTCAGCACGATCACGGCAAAGGCGAACTCGCCGGTCTTCAGCCCGCACAGCAGCTCCATGCCGCGCGATTCGGGGATGCAGCCATTGATGATCACCACCCCCGGATGATGGTCCTTCGCCTTGGCCAGGAACGCATCGGCCGAGCGATAGGTACGGATTACGGTGCTCTCGACCGGCATCAGCGATCGCACCACCGCGCGAACATCTTGGCCCGTGGGTGCGCAGTCTTCGACGATATAGACCATCTGCGGCGGGACCGATGACTCCACGTCGATCCGGTCGTGCTGGCGTTCACCCGGGTAGCCCGCATCGACCAGCGCATGGCCGCCATCGTCGTTCGTGATCGCCAACCAGGGTGACACCCGCTCGCCGGCATCGAAGGTGAACATTCGCGTGGGCTCCGCCATAAAAAACGAGATGGGTCGCTCCGATCCTATATCGGATGATGCTGGTTTTAGCGATCATATAATCTGCATCAGCAACGAAATAAAATACTGTATATGGAGAGGAAGCGGATGAAGGTGTCCCACGCTCCGGCACTCGCACACTGTTCGTGACGCTACGACGACTGCCGCGTTGCCGGCCGGCGACGCGGTTGAGGTCAGGCGTAGGCGCGGGCTTTGGGCCCGGCCGCTCCGGGCGCGGAAGCAATCGGGCGGCGGACATGCGCGCGGCCGGCAGCAGCGTTGGCGATCACGAAAAGACTGGTCTTGTCGCTGAGGCTGGTGACCTCGCTCACCAGGTTGCGCGCGGCGGCGGAGGTCTCCTCGACCATTGCGGCGTTCTGCTGGGTGGACTGGTCCATCGTGCCCACCGCGGCCGAGATCTGCG
>NZ_CAXTEM010000044.1:0-24554 GCF_964243315.1 uncultured Sphingomonas sp.
AGGGCATCATGTTCGGCTACGCCACCGACGAGACGCCCGGCCTGATGCCTGCCACGCTGTACTACAGCCACAAGATCCTCGAAAAGATGGCCGCCGACCGCCACTCGGGCGTCGCGCCGTTCCTGGAGCCCGACGCGAAGAGCCAGGTCACGCTCGAGTACGAGAACGAGGTTCCGGTCCGCGCCGCCGCGCTCGTGGTGTCGACCCAGCACAGCGCCGAGCTGTCGAACGACGCCGGCCAGGCCAAGCTGCGCGACTACGTGAAGGGTGTGTTCGCCGAGATTCTGCCCGAAGGCTGGTTGCCTGCCGAGGACAAGATCTACGTCAACCCGACCGGCCTGTTCGAGATCGGCGGCCCGGATGGCGACGCCGGGGTCACCGGCCGTAAGATCATCGTCGACACCTATGGCGGCGCAGCGCCGCACGGCGGTGGCGCGTTCAGCGGCAAGGATCCGACCAAGGTCGATCGCTCGGCCGCCTATGTCGCGCGCTACCTCGCCAAGAACGTCGTCGCCGCCGGCCTCGCGCGCCGCTGCACGATCCAGCTGTCCTACGCGATCGGCATCGCCGAGCCGCTGTCGGTCTATGTCGACCTCCACGGCACCGGCACCGTCGAGGAAGCCGCGCTTGAGGCGGCGCTGCCGAAGCTGGTGCGCCTGACACCCAAGGGCATCCGTGAGCATCTGAAGCTCAACGCGCCGATCTATTCGAAGACCGCCGCATACGGGCATTTCGGCCGCGATCCCGAAGGTGACCTGTTCACCTGGGAGAAGACCGATCTGGTCGATGCGCTGAAGGCCGCCATCGCCTGACATCGCGATGAACGATCCCGTGACGATCCGCCGGCTGTACGGCCGGCGGCAAGGCCATAAGCTGCGCGAAGGCCAGGCGGCGCTGGTCGAGGAGACTCTGCCGCGGTTGAGCGTCCCCGAAGCCGGGCCGCTCGACGCGCGCGCGTTGTTCGGCGATGACCGCCCGCTCCATGTCGAGATCGGCTTCGGCGCGGGCGAGCATCTCGCCGCACAGGCGGATGCAAACCCCGGCATCGGGTTCATCGGGTGCGAACCCTTCCTCAACGGCGTGGTCGGCGCGCTCGGCCACATCCGCGACTGCGGGCTGGACAATGTCCGCCTGCACATGGGCGATGCGCTGGAGGTGATCGAACGGCTGCCCGACGCCAGTCTCGATCGGCTCTACCTGCTCCATCCCGATCCCTGGCCCAAGGCGCGGCATGCCAAGCGGCGGATGGTCAATCACGGCCCATTGGATGTGATCGCCGCCAAGCTGAAGCCCGGCGCCGAATTCCGTCTCGGCACCGACGACCCGACCTATTGCCGCTGGTTGATGATGATCATGAACCAGCGGCAGGACTTCATCTGGACCGCCCGCACCCCGCCCGACTTCCTCGAGCGTTCCGCCGACTGGCCGGAAACGCGCTACGAACGCAAGGCCCGACGCCAGGGCCACGAAGTCTGGTACTTCCGGTACGTGCGCATCTAGATCATGATCTGACCGACCGCTGCCGATCGATCTGATCTGGAGGCGTAATGTGAGCCGAAGAGGAACCGATGGAATCGCTGCTCAACCTGCACCACGGCCGGCGCTTGCGGGGTGGGCTGTGAAGGTCGCGCTCCTCGCCACGGCCGCGCTACTCGCCGGCGCCGCGCCGGTCGCGGCGCAGGATCATGCCGCTCGCGTCGCACGCGTGCTGAAGGCGACGCCGCTGATCGACGGGCACAACGACTGGCCCGAGGTGTTACGCGAACGCGAGGGCGAGGGCCGCTGGACGCTCGATCTCAACGACCTGTCGCGCAGCAAGATCGCCTACAACACTGACATCGCCCGGCTGCGGCGCGGGATGGTCGGCGCGCAATTCTGGTCGGTCTGGGTATCGCCCGATCTGCCCGGCAAGGACCAGGTCGAGGAAACCATCGAGCAGATCGACCTCGTCCGCTCGCTGCCCGAGCGCTACCCTGCGACCTTCACGCTCGCCCGCACCGCCGCCGATGTCCGCCGCGCGCACGCCGCCGGCAAGATCGCGTGCATGATCGGGGTCGAGGGCGGCGGACAGATCGACAACAGCCTCTCGGTGCTCCGCGCCTACGCCGCGCTCGGTGCCGGCTATCTCACCCTAACCCACACCCGCGCAATCGAATGGGCGGATTCGGCGACCGACGATCCCAAACACGACGGTCTGACCGATTTCGGCCGCAAGGTGGTGCTCGAACTCAACCGCCTCGGCATGCTGGTCGATCTCAGCCATGTCAGCGAAAAGACGATGCGCGACGCGCTCGCCGTCAGCAGGGCGCCGGTGATGTTCTCGCATTCCAGCGCGCGCGCGATCGACGATCATCCGCGCAACGTGTCGGACGCCGTGCTGAAACTCGTCGCGAAGAATGGCGGCGTCGTAATGGTGAACTATGCGCCGGGCTATGTATCCGACGCCTATCGCCGCTGGTCTGCGGACTCCGCCGCCGAGAAGACCCGGCTGAACGCGCCGCCCTATAACGGGCTCGACATCGGACAGCCCGAAAAGGCCGCGGCGGACTACGCCGCCTGGCTGAAGGCGCATCCCGCGCCACCGGTGACGCTCGCACAGGTCGCGGATCACATCGATCACATCGCCAAGGTCGCGGGCGTCGATCATGTCGGCATCGGCTCTGACTTCGACGGTGTCGGCGCAACCCTGCCGCAGGGCCTGACCGACGTGTCGACCTACCCCGCGCTGCTCGCAGAACTGATGCGCCGCGGCTGGTCCGACGCCGACGTCGCGAAGCTCGCCGGCGGCAACATACTGCGCGTCATGGAAGGCGCCGAGCGTGTGAAGGCGGCGATGAAGCGCTGATCGAGTGGCCGGCCTGCCCTGGTCTAAGGCTTGCCGCTGTCGATCTTGGCCGGCGCCTGATCCTTGAACTCGATCCTCACTGCGACGAACGGTTTCGTCCCGCGGTTCGTGACCGCATGCAGCCCTTCCGGCTCCCCCCTGACGGTTTGCGAAACCTCGAACGCAGGTGCGTCGATGCGTTCCGTCTCTACCGGTCGTCCATCGACCAGCTTGTAGGCAACGTAGGTGATCGGCTGGGGCTGTTCGAAATACATCACGCTCGGCCAGCGGTGATCGTGGACCGGCTCGGTGGCGCCGGGTGCGACCTCGACCCGCAGCACGCGAATCTTGTCGTCCTCCATCAGTACGCGGTGGCTTTTCGGTGCAGCCGCGACCGCATCGAACTGCGCGGTCTGCGCCTCGACTGCGGTCGTGCTCGTCATCATGATCGCCAGAAGAAGAACCGGCCGCCTCGAAACCTCCTGTCGTAAAACGCTGGGTCGTTCGCACATCCGTGATCGTGGTACGCGACCGGCAACAACATCGCGAGGCGATACGTTGTCGCGCGATGCCAGCAGATCCAGAACAGACCGCTACCATGGTCACCAGCCGAGCCATTCGCGCCGGCCGCGAGGAAGATTTCGAGCGGTGGGTGGAGGAGCTCAACCGCCTCGCCCGAGCCGCACCGGGATATCGCACCGCGATCCGGCTCGGCCAGACCGCCGGATTCCAGCATCTGCTGTTCCGCTTCGACGATGTGGCGGCCGCCGAGAGGTGGCAGGCCGACGAGACGCTCTGCGCGCATGTCGCGGTCGCCGACTCCTATTCGACCGCCCTCCGCCAGACCGCGGCCGGTGACGGCGTCGCGTTTGAGCTGCCCAGCGATGCCAGTGCGAGCAAGTGGAAGCGCTTCATCACGACGTGGCTGACCGTATTTCCGGTCCTGCTCGTGATCAGCATGGCGGTTCGCACCGTGTTGAAGGACGCGCCCGTACCGCTCCAGCTGCTGCCGTCGTCGTTGATCCTTACCGCGACGCTGCAATGGGTGATCCTGCCCCGACTGCAGCGCTATACGCGATTCTGGCTGCTGCAGGACAGCTCGGGGAAGCTACAGACTTGATGCGGCATCCGACCTCACCCGTCATCCGGCAACGCCGGACGACGGGTGAGCAATTCGTGCGAGCCGGTTAGAACCCCGCCGTCACCGAGAACAGCACCTTGCCCTCGGCGATCGACGACCCGTCCTTGGTGGACGAGAAGTTGGGCTGCAACGGCGCGGCCTGACGGCGGGTAATGTCGGTGTCGACATAGGCGACGCCGAGGGTGACCGGTCCCAAGACATAGTCGACCCCAGCGAGCCAATCCCAATATTTGCCGGTCGGCGCGACGCTGGTGCCGTTCGGCCCGAGGCCCGGGTTACCGTCCGAATAGCCGATATGGACCTTGGCGGTCAGCGGCGTACCCGGCACACCGGCGTTGGCGTCGCCCCAGAGGTACAGATTGTCTTCCTTGTCGCCAGCGTCGTCGTACGGCGCACCCGCCAACACCGCCTGCGAATTGGCGCCGGTGAACGACCAGTTGCCGAGCGCCTCCTGCTTGGGCGCATAGGCGACGCCGGCGAGCAGATTGACCGGCCCCGCGGTGCCGCTGAGCTTCACATAGGGCTCCGCGAAGTCGGTCTTGTCCGATCCGCCCGGATACATGTACCAGGTCAAACCGATGTCGAGCGCACCGCCGCTGATCGGCAGCTTGTAGCCCGCGACTAGATCGAGCTCCATGTTCGATCCACCGAACTGGCCCCAGCCGGCGAGGTTCGAGCCCCATGTCGCAACGTACAGCCCGCTCTCGTGAGCGATCGTGAAGCCGCCCTGGATCGCCATTTCCTCGTCGGACTGCGACACGCCGCGGAAACGATAGTCGTTGACCAGGCCGACGCTGCCGCTGACCTTCAACGGTGGCGGTGGCGCGGTTTCCTGCGCGGCGGCAGGGGCGGCTAACGCGAATATAGATGCCGCTGTTGCGGTGACGAGATACTTCATGGGACCCCTTTCGAAGAAAGCTCAGGTCCCTCCTGCGTTCGGCAACGCCGCTGCGCTCGTCTCGCTCGGCGAGTGGGCGACGGTCGGTCCGACGCCAGCTACATACCCTCGCACGTGCAGCGAGGCAATGGCCGATTGTAACGGTGTGTTGCTACCCGTCGGCAGGGCCTCTGTTTATCGGGTTTGCGCCCGCACTGTGGTGGCGATCAACTCGGATCCCTCGGTGCCCCACCAGATGTCCATCTGCACCCGGCTGACCGTGCCGAACACCCGTGCATCGAACTGCGATTGCTGCTCCGAGAAGGCGGTGACCTGCCGTTCCGTCAGGAGCGCAAAGGGTGCTCCGGATCCGCGCACCCGCGAAAGGACATCGTCCGAGACCGACCGTTCGGCAAAGGGCTTCGCAAGATTTCCGGTCTGCGCCAACGCAGTTGTCGCGCCGACAAGTTCGATGAACGCGGCCAGCACAGTAACGATGATGTTGCGCATGATTAGCTCCATCTGTTCGGCTCCATCATCGAAACGGTGGGCTCATGGCGATGTTCCTATGGCTTTGTTCGGCAAGTTGATCCTGACGACCCTGCGCACCACATCGGTAAGTAGGCACCATTTCCGGCGCCACGTGCTTGCAAGGACGATGCAGTGGCCGATCAAGACGGTGACAAGGGACGATCGGTGCCGAGCGGACGGCTGGCGCGGCTCGGCGTGTTCGGCCGGATGGCCGGGGGCGTCGCGGGCGGGATGGTTGCGGAAGGCGCGCGGCGGCTGGCGAATGGCGAGCGGCCGCGGATCGGCGACATGCTGCTCACCCCCGCGAACGCGGTCCGCGTCGCCGATCAGCTCGCGCATCTGCGCGGCGCGGCGATGAAGCTTGGGCAGATGATCTCGATGGACGCCGGCGACATGCTCCCGCCGGAACTCGCGACCATCCTGTCCCGTCTGCGCGAGCGCGCGCACCACATGCCTCCGCAGCAGCTAAACGCCGTACTAACCGCCGAATGGGGCCGCGACTGGCGCCGTCAATTCGCCCAATTCCAGGCGCACCCGGTGGCAGCGGCATCGATCGGCCAGGTCCACCGGGCGCGGCTGCCCGACGGCCGCGAACTCGCGATCAAGGTCCAATATCCGGGCGTCAAACAGAGCATCGACGCGGACATCGACAATGTCGCGACGCTGCTGCGCGTGTCGGGCGTGTTGCCGGCCGAGCTCGATATTGCCCCGCTGCTCGTCGAGGCCAAGCGCCAGCTGCACGAAGAGGCGGATTACCTCCGCGAGGGGGCGATGATGACCAGCTACGCCGAACGGCTGGCCGACGCCCCTGATTTCGCGGTGCCGAGCCTCTACGCACCGCTTACCACCGCAAACGTGCTCGCGATGACCTTCGTCGAAGGTGTGCCGGTCGAGACGCTCGAGACCGCCCCGCAGGAGACGCGCGACCGGGCGATGGCGGACCTGATCGCGCTGGCGCTGCGCGAGTTGCTGGACTGGCGACTGATGCAGACCGACCCGAACTTCGCCAATTATCGCTGGCAGCCCGACACCGGCCGGATCGTGCTGCTCGATTTTGGCGCCACTCGCAGCGTGCCCGTGGCCACCTCCGACGGCTACCGGAACCTGCTGTTCGCGGGCCTGTCGGGCGACCGCGACGCGGTGCGCGAGGCGGCGGTCGCGGCGGGGTTCCTCGGCACGCCGGCGGTGCTACGCCATCGCCCGCTGGTCGACCGGATGATCGACGTGATCCTCGGCGAGCTGAACAAGGCCGGGCCGTTCGACTTCGGCGACCGCGCCTTCGTCGGCGTGCTGCGCGAACAGGGTATCGAGATGGCACGCGACCGCGACAGCTGGCACATCCCCCCGGTCGACACGCTGTTCGTCCAGCGCAAGATCAGCGGCACCGCCCTCCTCGCGGCCCGGCTGAAGGCGCGAGTCGACATCCGGTCGATGGTCGCGGCCTATGCGGCGATGGCCGAACCGGTGCGGTAGACGGCCTAGACTCCGTTCGTTTCGAGCGAAGTCGAGAAACCGAGTTCGACACACGTTTGCCGTCTTCGCTCAAAGCAGACGTAGGAAGTCGCGCTACCCCCCGAAGCTCCGCCCGCCGCCGAAGCCCCCGCCGAACCCGCCGCGCGAGATCACCGAGCTGCGCGACTGCACGCGGGTCGGCGCGCGTGCCGACGGGTTGAACGCGTCCGACCCGACCCGCGTCCGGCCGCTGACATAATCGCGGCTGATCCGGTTGCCCGCGCCACCGAAGAAGTTGCCGTCGCGGTCGCGGTACATCGGCGCTCCGCGGTAACCACCGCCGCCGTTCAGCATCTGGCCGACGATGAAGCCGGTCAGCAGCGGTGTGAAGAAGCTGCCATTGTTGCGCGGCACGCATTGGGAGACGCCATATTGCTCCTCGCAGGTCTGGCGATCGCCATAGCGCGGCGCATTCTGGTCGTTGGCCTTCTGCGCCTGGTCGAACGCGGTCTGGCACTGGTCGGCAGGGATCTTGCCCGCGGTGCGGCACTCGGCGACGCTGGTATAGCTCAGCGCGTCGACGGGCTTGCCGCCGTCGCTCGCGTCGCACGCGCTCAGCGACAGTCCGGTTCCGGCCATCAGGGTGGTCAGCACGACAGATTGCGAACGCTTCATCGCCCGAACTCCCTCACGCGCTCATGCAGGCGGCGTTGAGCAGCCCGACACCCAGCGAAATACTCGCCATGTAGATCGCCGCGGCCAGTTCGCCGCGGACGATGCGATCGCTGAAATCGCGCATCACCACCTGCCGCACGATCGTGAACGCGACGATCTGGATGACGCCCGCGAGCAGCGCCCACACCGCGAACTCGATCAGGCTGACAGTATGTTCCAGTGCCGACGCGAGCGGAAAGATATAGCCGAGCAGTGCGGCCCCAAGCGTCACCGCCGCGGCGACGTTGCCGTCGCGGATCAGCGTGCGCTCGTTGTACGGCGTCGCCCATTGATAGATCAGCTTGAACGCGATCGTGAACAGCCCCGCGGCCACGAAGGCGACGACGAAGGCGGTGGCGCTGGTCAGGAAGCTGTACTCTTCGTTCATCGTCATCCCCTTACGCACGGAATTCGCCGAGTTCGAGCGCCATCCCTATCATGATCTCGAAGGAAACCTCGCGCGCTTCGGTCTCCATGTCGATGGCGAGCAGCAATTCGCGACCGTCGCCCTCGACGTCACGGCCGAACAACATGCAGGTCTGATAGATGCGGCGATCGACGATGCCGTCGCGGTCGTCGTGCAAATCCTCCCAGAACGTCACCGGCTCCTGCCGCACCGCCTCGTCGCCGAACCACAGCCGCCGATACTCAGGCAGGCCGTCGTCGGTGAAACTCGCCGCGGTCAGCCGCTGGCGCCACGCCGGCCTCTCCCAGGGCGAGCTCGGGTAGATGCTCCGCCACGGCGCGAACAGGGTGACGTCGGTCAGCGCGGCGGCTTCGCGGTCGTCCGACACCGCCTGCAGCATGATGTCGTCGTCGGTGTAGAAGCGGTGGATGAATCCGCCGCCGTCGAGTTCGACGATGCCCTGCGCGACGATCTGCAGCGTGTCGCCGTCGAAGGGAAAGAGCAGCGCCCCGCCGAACCGCCGCCACGCCAGCGGATCGAGCACCACCGTTCGCCCGATCGTCACGTTGCGCGCGGCGGCCAGCGCGGGCTCCGCAGGCGCGCGGGGGCGGCCGAAAAGACGATCGAACACAGGGCACTCCTCGCTTGTCCTGCCGCCCACATAGGCGTCCTGCGCGACCGCAGGAAGGGTGGCGTGCCGCGCCAGAACGCCTATGTAGGCGCGACGCATCGCAGGGACCGCCGCCGCATGACCGACACCGCCTGGACCGTTCGCAGCCTGAAGGCCGCTCTCGATACGAGCGACGCCGCTCGATCGGGCGAGATCGGCCTGCGCATTGTCGAAGGCGCTGATCCGGTGCTGCTGGTGACGATGCACCAGCACGGAGATCTGGAGGCGTTCGTCAACGTCAGCGAGGCGCAGATCGCGGCATCGGTGCTGCTGTGGCCGTGCGACGAGCAGCCAGACCGTCACCAGTTCAACGAATTCCTGCTGAAGGCGCAGAAGCTGGTGCCGCTGTCCAACTTCGGCATCGCGACGGTCGACGGCCGCGATTTTTACGAGCTGTTCGGCGAACTCGCGACCACCTCGCCGCTCGACACCATCGTGATCGAGCTGCGCGCCTTGGCCGAGAACGCGATCGAGGCCGCGACCGACCTGCGCGCCAATTTCGCCCCCGCCTGATCCCTTTCCGCCTGGAGATACGAAGTGGCAATCTGGAGCAAGTTGTTCACGCTCGGCCGTGCGAGCGCCAACGAAGCCGCCGGCGCAGTGGTCGACGCCAACGCGCTGCGCATCCTCGACCAGGAAATTCGTGACGCCGATCGTGCGCAGGGCAAGGCGCGCGACGATCTGGCCGGGCTGGTCGCCCGCCGCCGCATTCTCGAAAACGAGGTCGAGAGCTATCGTGCCCAGGCCGCGAAGTACGAAAGTTCGGCCCGGATCGCGATGGACAAGGGCGACATGGATCTCGCCCGCCAGGTCGCGCAGCGCGTCGCCGATCTCGAGCGCGACATCTCGCTGAAGGCGCCGCAGGTCGCCGACATGCGCGCCGCCGAGGACGACATCCACAAGGCGGTCGCCGCGACCGACCGCAAGATCGAACAGCTCCGCCGCGAGGTCGAGGTCGTGAAGGTCAACGAGTCGGTCCAGAAGGCGCAGGCCACCGTCGCCGCCGGCGGCGCAGGCTCGTCGCTTGGATCGGCGGCGGACAGCCTCGCCCGCATCCGCGAGCGCCAGATGATCCGCGGCGAGAAGATCCGTGCCGCGGGCGAACTCGAGGACCGCCGCACCGGCGCCGATCTCGACGAGAAACTGCGCCTCGCCGGCATCCTGCCCGGCCAGTCCTCGGCCGACGACGTGCTCGCGCGGCTGAGCCCCCCCAAGCCGACGCTGCAGATCGAGCAGCGCGACGACACCTCCACGCGCGACGGCTGATCGGTTGCGCCGCGTCGCGATGACCCCGCGCGCCGACTGGCGCGACAAGGCCGATGCGATCGGCTTCGTCTATCATGGCGCGGGCGGCGATCCCTATTGGGACGAGAGCGCGGCGTATGCTTTTACCCTGCGCGAGATCGACGACGATCTCGAGCCCGCGGCGGCCGAGCTTCACCAGATGTGCCTCGCGCTGGTAGACGAGGTCGTCCGCGACGAATCGCTGCTGACGCGGCTGGCGATCCCGAAGGCGCACCATGCGCTGGTAGCGGAAAGCTGGCGCACCCGGCAGCCTTCGCTCTACGGCCGCTTCGACCTCGCCTATGACGGCAGCGGCCCAGCGAAGCTCTACGAATACAATGCCGACACCCCGACCTCGGTATTCGAATGCGCGACGTTCCAATGGCTGTGGCTCGAGGAGGCGATCGCAGCCGGTACGCTGCCCGCCGGGTCCGACCAGTTCAACAGCCTATTCGACAAGCTCCGCGCCCGCTTCGGCGCGATCTTCCCCACCGGCGGCTTCGTCCACTTCGCCGCCGACGCGCAGGCGGTCGAGGATCGCCAGACCGTCCGCTTCTTCGAGGATCTCGCGGCGCAGGCGGGGATCGAGCCCAAGTTCGTCGAGATGCGCGACATCGGCCTCAACGCCGCCGGCCGCTTCGTCGACACCGACGGCTTCGAACTCCAGGCTGCGTTCAAGCTCTACCCGTGGGAGAATATGCTCCGCGAGCCTTACGCCGCCAACCTCGTCACCGCAGGGGTGCGCTGGATAGAGCCTGCGTGGAAGTCGATCCTGTCGAACAAGGGCCTGTTGCCGCTGCTCTGCGCGCGTCATGAGGGTCATCCCAATCTACTACCGGCGTTCTTCGACGACGACCCCGCCGCCGCCTCGCTCGGCACCAGCTACGCGCGCAAGCCGATCTTCTCGCGCGAAGGCGCCAACGTCGCGATCGTCCGCGACGGCGTCGAGGAAGCGGTGATCGACGAAGGCTATGGCGCCGAAGGCTTCATCCGCCAGGCGCTGCTGCCGCCACCGGTGTTCGACGGCCACCACGCGATCGTCGGCGCCTGGATCGTCGGCGACGAACCCGCCGGCATCGGCCTGCGCGAGGACGACACAGTGGTGACCCGCAACATGGCGCGCTTCGTGCCGCATTATATCGAGGGTTGAGCTTCTAGCTCTGCTTCATCGTACCCCGGCGAAGGCTGGGGCCCAGGTGGGAAAGTCCCGGTGATTAAGCGCAGCACTCGCCGATTGGCGCCTCCCACCTGGGCCCCGGCCTCCGCCGGGGTACGAAGAAGAAGAGCGAACTCCAACTGATCCGAATCATTGGCGCCACAACGCCGCCCAAGATAGCGGGGCGCGATGACCGCACCCGCACCTCTCGACCGCATCACCGTCCAGCCCGGCCTCCCCTATTTCACCACCGTCAGCGGTCAGCCTTGGACCCCGATCGGCTACAACGACGCGGTCACCTGGCCCGAACTCGCGGGCCTGTTCCGCCGCCGTGATCTTCCCGCGGTCGAACGTCATCTCGAATGGTTGAAGGCACACGGCGTCACCTGCATCCGGCTGATGCTCGAATATTGCCACCACGAGCATCGCTATCTGGAGAAGCCGGTCGGCCGCTTCGTGCCAAACATGGTCAGGCTGTGGGACGATCTGTTCGCGATGCTCGAACGCGTCGGCATGCGCGTGCTGCTGACGCCGTACGACACCTTCTTCATGTGGATCCGCTGGCGCGACCACCCGTATAACCGCAAGAACGGCGGCCCGTGCGCGCGACGCAGCGAATGGCTCACCTGCCCGGCAATGCGCGAGGCAATCCGCGCGCGCTTTGCATTCGCCAGCGATCGGTGGGGCGGCAGCCCGGCGCTGTTCGCCTGGGATCTCTGGAACGAGATGCACCCCGCGCATGGCGGCGACGATCCCGCCGCCGCGGTGCCGTTTATCGACGATATCGGCCGCTGGTTGCGCGACTATGAGCAGCAGCGCCACGGCCGCGCCAATCTCCAGACCGTGTCGGTATTCGGTCCCGTCCTGATCGAACACGCCGCGATGGCCGACCCGATCTTCCGCCACCCGGACCTCGATTTCGCGACCACCCACCTCTACGAGGCGCGCACGATCGACGCTCCGCGCGACACCGTCGCACCCGCGCTCGCGGTCGGTCGCCTGATCCGCGCCGCGATCGCGGAAACCACCGACGCGCGCCCGGTATTCGATTCCGAGCACGGGCCCATCCACAGCTTCAAGGATCGCAAGCGCACCCTGCCGGAGCCGTTCGACGACGAATATTTCCGCCACATCCAATGGGCGCACATCGCCAGCGGCGGTGCCGGCGGCGGCATGCGCTGGCCGAACCGGCATCCGCACATCCTCACCCCCGGCATGCGCGCCGCGCAGCGCACGCTTGCCGATTTCCTGCCGTCGATCGACTGGACCAGCTTTCGCCGCGGCAATCTCAACGACGAGATCGTGGTCGACGATCCCGGCGTCGCCACCTTCGGCTGCGGCGACGAGCGCCAGGCGCTGGTCTGGCTGGTGCGGCAGGACACGCTGCGGCGCGACGGCACTCTCGCACCCGCCGCCACGCCATCGCCCGTCGAGCTCCGCATTCCCGGGCTGGCCGATGGTCATTACGTCGCGACGATCTTCGGCACCCGGGACGGGAGCACCGCTCGCGTCGACGCCGTCGCCGACGACCGCATGCTGGTCGCCGCGCTGCCGCCGGTAACGACCGACTATGCGGTCGCGATCGCCCGCGCCGACTGATCCGGCGCAAGCAGGGGGCGGGAACGATCGCGCCGGTCTCGCATTGGCAAGGCTGAGGAGATCATCATGGATCGTTCGCCAGGCACCGATCGCACCCCCGACCTAGACGACCGCGTCGGGCTGCGCGGCAACGAACACGCGACCCGCGGCAACTATTCCGGGCAGGAATATGACAGCCACGACAAACACTCGCCCCGCTATGTCGCGGTCGCCGGCGATCACGGCAACAAGCCGGTAGATCCCGACGCGCCGAACCACGCTCCCGGCGAACAGATCCCGCCTGAGGCCGGTCGCCGCGCCTATATCGACGAGAAGACCGGCGAGGTACACGGCAGCGGCTCCGGCGCGGGGGGCGGCAGCCCCAACGAGGATTTCGACGACAGTGCCGGCGGCGGCGGCGAGGTCCGCGCGAGCCAGCATCCGGGAGTCGACGATTGACCGCGATGCCGCGCGATCCCCTATCCGCGACCGCCGGTGCGGCGGGCGGTCGCTGGCCCGCGCATCTGTGGATCGTCCGCCACGGCGAGAGCGCGGGTAACGTCGCGCGAGATGCCGCCAACGCCGCGGGCGCGCAGCGCATCGAGCTTACCGCACGCGATGTCGACATCCCGCTCTCCCCACGCGGCGAGGATCAGGTCCGCGCGCTCGGCGAATGGTTCGCGCAGCAGCCCGCCGACGAGCGTCCCGACGTCATCATCGCCTCGCCCTATGCGCGTGCCCGCGCCAGCGCCGAGCTGTTCCGCGCGGCGGGCGGCACCGATGGCGAGGTGGCGATCTGCATCGACGAACGACTGCGCGAAAAGGAGTTCGGGATCCTCGACGGGCTGACCGTCGACGGCATCCACGCGCTGCAGCCTGACCAGGCCGAGTTTCGCCGCCTGCTTGGCAAGTTCTACCACCGGCCACCGGGCGGCGAGAGCTGGTGCGACGTGATCTTCCGGCTGCGGTCGGTGATGGACACGATCGCGCTCCATCATGCCGGGCGCCGGGTGATGATCGTCGCGCATCAGGTGGTGGTGCTCTGCCTGCGCTACATCGTCGAGACGATGACCGAGGACGAGATCCTCGCGATCGACCGCGAGGGCGACGTCGCCAACGCGTCGGTCACCGACTATCGATTCGATCCTGCGATCGGCCATGACGGCGGCCTGGCGCTCGTCGCCTATAACCGCATCACCGCGATCGAGCAGGACGAGGAAGCCGAGATCACCGCCGAGCCCGAGCGGACCCAAGCGGTGCGCGGATGAGCCAGGACCCGGTCATGCTCGACAGCGCCTGGATCGCGGCGCACCCCGCGCCGGTCCACGGCGACGGCACCGACAAGAACAGCCGCGGTCGCGTGCTCGTAATCGGCGGGTCGTGCAAGGTGCCGGGCGCCATCCGGCTGACCGGCGAAGCGGCGCTCAGGGCCGGCGCGGGAAAACTCCAGATGGCCACCGTCGCCGCCGCGACGATCGCGCTCGGTGTCATCGTTCCGGAGGCCGGCGTCATCGGTTTGCCCGCTGCCGACGATGGCGAGATCGCGCCGGACGCGGCCGCTTCGCTCTCGTCTTCCTGCGGCAGCGCCGACGTCATCGTGCTCGGCCCGGGCATGGGCGACGATGAGGCGGCAGGGCAGTTACTCGACGTGATCCTCCACGAAGCAGGCGAAGAAACCGTTTTCGTCCTGGACGCCGCCGCGATCACCGCGATGGCGTCACGGGAGGCCACGCTCGGTCCTTTTCGCGGCCGCATCGTCATCACGCCCCATCACGGCGAGATGGCATCGCTGACCGGCAAGTCGCCCGACGAGATCGCCGACGATCCCGAAGCCATCGCCCGCGACATCGCCGATCGCTTCGGCGCGATCGTCGTGCTGAAACACAGCAGCACCGTCATCGTCGCGCCGGGCGAAGACGCGCTGCTCTACGGCGGCGGCGGGATCGGCATGGCCACCGCGGGGTCGGGCGACGTACTCGCAGGCGCGGTCGCGGGCATCGCGTCGCGCGGCGCCCCGCCGTTCGTCGCCGCGGGCTGGGGCGTGTGGCTCCACGGTCAGGGTGGCCGCCGCGCGGCTACCGTGAGTGGTCCAATCGGCTTCCTGGCACGCGAACTGCCGGAGGAATTCCCACGGTTGCTTCCACAATGACCCCGAACGGAGAGATCCTGTGACCGACCTTCCGACCCGCCCTTCCACCAGCCGCCTGGCGATGATCGCGCCCGCCGCGATCGTGTCGATCGCCGGGCTGGGATTGCTGGCGTGGCTCGACTGGTCGCGTCGCAAACCCCGGTTGAAGGCCCGCACCGCCGACCGACTATTTTGACCCGCCGCCAACGGAGCTGACATGCGCATCCATCACCTCAACTGCGGTACGTGCTGCCCGGCCGGCGGCCGTCTGTTCGATGGCTATACCGCTCATGGGGCGGCCCATCTGGTCTGCCACTGCCTGCTGATCGAGACGGATGCCGGGCTGGTGCTGGTCGACACCGGCTTTGGCACCCGTGACGTCGATCATCCGCACGATCGGCTGTCCGACTTCTTCATCGGGCTGAACCGTCCCAAGCTCCGCCCCGAAGAGACCGCGATCGCGCAGGTCCGTGCGCTCGGCTTCGATCC
The DNA here is from genome assembly GCF_964243315.1 of uncultured Sphingomonas sp. GTDB lineage: Bacteria > Pseudomonadota > Alphaproteobacteria > Sphingomonadales > Sphingomonadaceae > Sphingomonas. Next base: position 15,251 of record NZ_CAXTEM010000044.1, read on the forward strand.
CGCCGACGTCCGCCACATCGTCATCACACATCTCGATTTCGATCATGCCGGCGGGATCGAGGATTTCCCCAACGCCCGCGTCCACGTCACCGCGCGCGAGAAGGAGGTAGCCGACGAACGTCGCGGCGGCGCCTTCATCTCGCGCAAGCGCTACCGGCCGCAGCAATGGAACGACGCGAGCGACTGGTCGCTCTACCCGCTTGGCGGCGGCGAGCGCTGGTTCGGGTTCGACGCGGTGCGCGATCTCGCCGGCCTCCCGCCCGAGATCCTGTTGGTGCCGCTCGCCGGTCACACCTGGGGCCATGCCGGCGTCGCGATCCGCGAAGATGGCGGACACTGGCTGTTCTACGCCGGCGACGCCTATTTCCACCACGGCGAGGTCGGTGCCGCGAAACGCGAATGCCCGCCGGGCCTGCGCTGGTATCAGAACCTGATGCAGGTCGATCGCACCGCGCGCCTCGCCAACCAGCAGCGCGTCCGCGCGCTGTCGGTCGATCATGGCGACGAGGTACGGATCTACTGCGCACACGACCTGATCGAGTTCCAGACGCTGTCGGGCACCGCCACATGATCCCTGCCGTCGAATGAGCGGTTTCGATCATGTCGCGCTGGTGCTCGGCGGCGGCAATGCGCTCGGCGCTTATCAGGCGGGCGCCTACGAGGCGCTGCATCGGCACGGGCTGCGCATCGATCACATCGCCGGTGCCTCTGCGGGGTCAGTCAACGGCGCGATCATCGCCGGCAACGCGCCGGAAGACCGGCTGGAGCGCCTCGGCGCGCTGTGGCGGCCGGCCGCTGCGACCGAATTTCCTGCCTCGTTCTGGATGCCGTCATCGAGCGACACCACGCGGCGGTCGCTGGCCGCCACCTGGGCGCTGACCACCGGGCGAACCGGCATGTTCCGGCCTCGCGGCACCGCGATCTGGCAGGCGATGATCGGCGACCCCCTTCCCGGCGTCTACGACACGTCGGAGCTTCAAACGACGCTCGAAACGTCGATCGACTATGGACGGCTGAACGAGGGCGCGATCCGCTTCACCGTAACCGCGGTCGATCTCGAACATGGCACCGACATCACCTTCGACACCCGCACCGCGCCAATAGAGGCCACGCACATGCGCGCCAGCAGCGCGCTGCCGCCGGCTTTCCAGCCGGTCGAGATCGACGGCCGCCTCTATGTCGACGCGGGCATCTCGGCCAATCTGCCGCTCGATCCGGTCTTGTCCGATCTGCCGGCGGGAAGAACGCTCTGCCTCGCGATCGACCTGCTGCCGGCCGCCGCGCCGCGGCCGCGATCGCTGGGCGAGATGGCCGAACGCACCCAGGACCTGATCTTTGCCGCGCAGAGCCGCCGCAGCCTTGCAAGGTGGAAGGCGGCTCTCGATCGTGACGCCGAACACGCCGTCACCTTGGTCCACCTCCAATATGCCGATCAGGCCGGCGAAGTAGCGGGCAAGGCGTTCGACTTCTCGCCCGAGAGCGCGCATCTACGATGGACCGCGGGCGATCGCGACATGAGCGCGGTGCTGGCCGCGATCGATGCCGGCGACATCGCACCGCGCGCGCCGGGGTTGACGATCGTGCCTTACGCGCACCGCAAGGAGGACCTTACCTGATGGCGCGCAAGCCTACCGCCGAGACCGCCGCCGACAGCCTCTCGACCTACCGATCCAAGCGCGACTTCGCCAAGACGCAGGAGCCCGCAGGCGCGACCGGCAAGACCACGGGGAACGGCTTCATCGTTCAGAAGCACGACGCCACCCGGCTCCACTACGACTTCCGCCTGGAACTCGACGGCGTGCTGCTCAGCTGGGCGGTGACCCGCGGTCCGAGCCTCGACCCCGACGACAAGCGCCTCGCGGTGCGCACCGAAGACCACCCGCTCGATTACGCCACCTTCGAAGGCACCATCCCCAAGGGCCAATATGGCGGCGGCACCGTGATGCTGTGGGATACCGGCACCTGGGAATCGCTGCCGGGCAAGGATCCGCGCGAGACCCTCGCCGAGGGGCATCTCCATTTCTTCCTCCACGGGCACCGCATGAAGGGCGAATGGATCATGATCCGCCTGAAGCCGCGCGGGAAGGAGAAGGGCGAGAACTGGCTGCTGCGCAAGGTTGCCGACGACCATGCCGGTGGCTCCGACGATCTGGTCGGCACGCATCTGACCGGGGTCACGAGCGGGCTGACGATGGCGGAGATCGCGGCGGGCAAGGCGGCGCCCAAGCCGAAGGCGACGGCGAAGCCGCCGGCCAAGACCAAAGCCAAGCCGAAGGCCAAGGCGGCTGGCACCCCGCCACCGTTCCGCCCGGTCCAGCTCGCGACGCTGGTCGATCATGTCCCCGCCGGCAACGCGTGGCTCCACGAGATGAAGTATGACGGCTACCGCACGCTGATCGCGATCGGCGGCGACGAGGGCCGCGCCTATACCCGCTCTGGCCTCGACTGGACCGACAAGTTCGCGCCCGTGGTCGCCGACGCGGTCACGCTCGACGCGGGCAGCGCGCTGCTGGACGGCGAGGCGGTGGTGCTCGACGCCGACGGCAAGACCAGCTTCCAGGGCCTGCAGGGCGCGCTGAAGGAGGATCCGGCTGCGATCCTCTATTACGCGTTCGACCTGCTCGAACTCGACGGCGAGGACCTCACCGCGCTGCCGCTGATCGAGCGCAAGGAGAAGCTGAAGGCGCTGGTCGGCGACGGCACCGACAAGATCCGCTATTCCGACCACATCGTCGGCCGCGGCGAAGAGCTGTTCGGCACCTTCTGCGACGCCGGGCTCGAAGGCGTGATCTCGAAGCGCGCCGACGCCAAATATGTCAGTTCGCGGTCGAGCGGCTGGCTGAAGACCAAATGCATCAAGCGCCAAGAATTCGTCGTCGTCGGTTGGACCCCGTCCGACAAGCAACGCGGATTCCGCGCGCTGCTGCTCGGCGTCAACGAAGCCGGCAAGCTCCGCTACGCCGGCAAGACCGGCACCGGCTTCACCGCGGACGAGATCGACCGGCTGATGGACCTGATGGCACCGCTGGAGATGGACACGCCGACGGTCGAGGCGCCCCGTGCAGCCGTCCGCGGTGCGCATTGGCTCAAGCCCAAATTGGTCGCGGAGGTCGCCTATATGGAGGTCACCGGCGACGGCGTGCTGCGCCATTCCAGCTATCTCGGCCTGCGCCTCGACAAGAAACCCGCCGCGGTAGTGATGGAGAGGGAAGCCCCGGTCGAGACCGTCGAGGCGCCGGAGCCCACAAAGGTGCGGATCACCAACCGCGAACGCGTGATCTTTCCCGAGGGCAAGATCACCAAGGGCGAACTGGCCGACTATTACCAGACCGTCTCCGGGATCATGCTCCCCTGGGCCGGCAGCCGGCCGATCAGCCTCGTCCGCTGCCCGCAAGGCCGCGGCAAGAAATGCTTCTTCCAGAAACATGACGCCGGCAGCTTCGGCGACCATGTCCACCATGTCGGCATCGCCGAGAAGGACGGCCATGACGAACCTTATCTGTTCGTCGACGATGCTGAGGGGCTTGTCACCTGCGTGCAGATGGGATCGATCGAGTTCCACGGCTGGGGCGCACGGATCGAGGACGTCGAGAAGGCCGACCGGCTGGTGTTCGATCTCGATCCCGACGAGGGTCTCGCCTTCACCGACGTGGTCTCGGCCGCCTTCCACGTCCAGGACATGCTGTCGCAAATGGGGCTGGTGACCTTCCCGATGGTCACCGGCGGCAAGGGCGTCCACGTCATCGCGCCGCTCACGCCACAGGCCGAATGGCCCGCGGTCAAGGACTTCGCGCATCGGTTCGCGATGGCGCTCGCGCAGGCCGAGCCCGATCGGTTCACCGCCGCGCTCGCCAAGGCCAAGCGCACCGGCCGCATCTTCATCGACTATCTGCGCAATCAGCGCGGCGCGACCGCGGTGATGCCCTACAGCGTCCGCGCCCGCGAACACGCACCCGTCGCGGTGCCGATCACCTGGGAGGAGCTCCGCAAGCTGGACGGCGCCGCGCATTGGCACGTTGGCGACAGTGCGGAACTGCTGAAGCGCGCGGCATCGAAGGACCTCGCCGGATGGGGCCGCGCCGACCAGGTCCTGCCGGACCTCTGATGAAAATCGCGACCTACAATGTGAACGGGGTCAACGGCCGCCTCGCGGTGCTGCTCCGCTGGCTCGAGAAGGAACGACCCGACATCGTCTGCCTTCAGGAGCTGAAGGCGCCGTCGGAGAAGTTCCCGGAAACGCCGATCCGCGATCTCGGCTACGACGCGATCTGGCTCGGGCAGAAAAGCTGGAACGGCGTCGCGATCCTCAGCCGCGTCGGCGAGATCCACGAGACCCGCCGCTGTCTGCCCGGCGAACCCGAGGATTTGCAGAGCCGCTACCTCGAAGCCGCGATCAACGGCGTGCTCGTCGCCTGCCTCTATCTGCCCAACGGCAATCCGCGGCCGGGACCCAAGTTCGACTATAAGATGCGCTGGTTCGACCGGCTGATCGACCACGCCGCGACGCTCCATGCCAGCGGCGCGCCCGTCGTGATCGCGGGCGACTTCAACGTGATGCCGACCGAGCAGGACGTCTACAAGCCCGAACGCTGGACCGAGGACGCGCTGTTCGCGCCCGAGGTGCGCGCCGCCTATGCCCGCCTGCTCGCGCAGGGCTGGACCGATTCGCTGCGCACCCTGCACCCCGACGAGACGATCTACACCTTCTGGGACTATTTCCGGAACGCCTACGCCCGCGACGCCGGCCTGCGGCTCGACCACCTCCTGCTCAGCCCCGCGCTCGCGCCGCGACTGACCGATGCGCAGGTCGACCGGCACGTCCGCGGCTGGGACAAGACCAGCGATCACGCGCCGACCTGGATCGAGCTGGCCGATGAGGCGCCAGCCAAGCCGAGGCGAAAACGCGCTGCTACCTAGAACATGCCGACATCTACCTGTTCCGTTGGTGCCGAGTAGAGATCGAGTAGCCCCGCGGGGCGTATCGAGAGCTCGTATCGAGGTACAGGTTCCGAGCGCCAAACTGTCCTTCGATACGCCATTTCGATACGCCCTACGGGCTACTCGATGGCTACTCGGGACGAACGGGGTAGGTCAGGCTGACCTCACCGAGCCTTCGTCGCCCACCACCTCCGGCGCGTTCAGCGCGGTGCGCACCGCGCGCGACAGGTCGTCGATCTTGAACGGCTTGCGTAGCGTCGTGTTGATCACGTCCGGATCGGCAGTTTCGTCGGTATCCGCATAGCCCGTCGCGAGCACGATCGGCAGCGTCGGCGAGATCGCCCGCGCTGCCGCAGCGACCTCGAGGCCGTTCATCCCCGCCATCGCGAAATCGACGATCAACAGATCGGGCGGATTGTCGCGCAACATCGCCAGACCCTCATGGCCCGATGCCGCCTGGCCGACGCCGTAGCCGAACAGTTCCAGCGCCTCGACGATGAAGTGCCGGACCGCATCGTCGTCGTCGATCACCATCGCCCGCGCTGACGCCCCGTCCGCAAGCAACGGGCCGGCGTCCACCGTTCGTGCCTCGTGCAACTCGGCTGAGGCGATCGGCAGCCACACGCGAACCGTGGTCCCGCGCCCTTCGCCGCTGTCGATCTGCACCGTGCCGCCCGACTGCCGGCTGATCCCGAACACTTGGCTCAACCCCAGCCCCGTGCCCTTGCCGACCGGCTTGGTGGTGAAGAACGGATCGAACACCTTCGACATGATCTCCGGCGGGATCCCGGTGCCGGTATCGGAGACGCTGATTACGCCGTAGCGGCCCGGGGCCAAGCCCTCGGGCGCGTCGGTCGACGACGATGTCGCGATCGTCATCGTGCCGCCATCGGGCATCGCGTCGCGGGCGTTGATCGCGAGGTTGAGCACTGCGAGTTCAAGCTGGTGAGCATCGGCGACCACGAACGGCGCTTGCGGATCGAGCATTCGGCGGCGCTCGATCTGCGGGCCGATCGTTCGATCGAGCAGGTCGGTCATGTTGTCGACCAGTTCGTTCAGCGGCACCGAGGTCAGCGTCATCTGCTGGGTTCGGGAAAAGGCGAGCAGTTGGTGCGTCAGCTTCGACGCGCGTTCCGCCGCGTGGCTCGCGAACCCGGCATAGCGATCGACCCGTTCGTTCGCGGCGACCCGCCGGATCAGGTCGAGATTGCCGGTGATCACGGTCAGCAGGTTGTTGAAGTCGTGCGCGATCCCGCCGGTCAGCTGGCCGACCGCTTCCATCTTCTGGGATTGCACCAGCGCCGCCTGGACGCGCTCGCGCTCGGCGACCTCCTGCAGCAGCTGGTTGTTCGCCCGTGACAGCTCATGCGTGCGCTCGACGATCCTCGCTTCCAGCGTCGCGTTGAGGTTGGTCAGCCGCTCCTCGGCGGATTGCAGCGCGAGCAGCCTGCCGCGTGCCTCATATTGCCGGCGGCGGACCCGCAAGGATGCATTGACCGCGCTCGCCAGCGTCTCGCCATGTACCGGGCGTTCGAGCACCACGACGTTGCCGAGCACTTGCAGGACCCGCATCGCATCCACCGGCCGCTGCCCCGCTCGCTTGGTCGCGAGCAGGATGAACGGAAAATCCGACCACGGCTCCTGCGCGGCGAGCCATTCCTGCAGCGGTGCCCGATCGGCGCCGATCAGCGACTCCTCGGTAATCAATGACGCCCCAGCGCCAGCCGCCAGTTCGCGCGCAAGCGTCACCGCGTCGGCGCACACGATCGCCTCATGTCCCTGCCGAGCGATCAGTTGTTCCAGCACGACGGAATCTCGCCCGCGTAAGGCGAGGATCAGGATGCGGTCTTCCACGCTCACTCGGCGCCGACCACCGGATCCTGCGCCAGCAGCGGCGTGACGCCGCGGTACGCGGGCAGCCCGGTCATCACACCCTCGAAATCCTTCAGCGGCTCGCCAATGACGAGCCCACTGCTGGACAGCCTGAACTCGCGGATCGTGTTCTGGTGCGCGGTAGTCCGGCTTTTCGCCACCGATACCGCCTTCAACATCTCGCCCTGCGCTTCGAAATAGCGGAACATCAGGATCGTGTCGGACAGATAGCTGAGATCCACGTCGGCGCGCACATCGCCGATGATGCCGTGCTGGCCCAGGATCAGAATGGTGATGACGCCCTGCTGGTTCAGATAGCTCAGCATCTCGTGCATCTGGAGCATCAGGAACTTCTCGCCCGGCATCGCCTGCAGAAAGGCGTTGAGGCTGTCGATGACGATGAACTTGACGCCCTGGGTCTCGACTGCGTCGCGCACCCAGCTAGCGAATTCGCCGGGGGTCAGCTCGGCCGGATCGATCTGCGCCACCGTCAACGAATTGTCGGCGAGATAGGGGTGGAGGTCCATGTCCATCGACGCGGCGCGCGCGAGCATCGTCGCGCGCCCCTCGTCGAACAGGAAGTACGAAACCTTCTCGCCCCGTGCCAGCGCGGCCAGCGCGCAGCGCACCGCGCTGCTCGTCTTGCCGACGCCCGAAGGCCCGGTGAACAGCGCGTTGGTGCCCGCCGCCAGCCCGCCGCCGAGCATCTCGTCGAATCGCGCAAGACCGGTCGATTGCAGCTGCGCGGTGAACGCGGTGTGATGTTCCGCGGCGACCAGGCGGGGATAGACCGCGACCCCGCCGGTCTGGATCGTGAAATCGTGGAAGCCGCCGCGGTATTTGACGCCGCGCATCTTCACGACGCGCAACCGCCGCCGTTCGGTTCCGTAATCCTGCGCCGACTGCTCCAGCGTGATCACTCCGTGTGCGATGCTGTGCAGCTGGAGATCGCCCGGATCCGAACTGCGATCGTCGAGCATCAGCACGGTGCATTTGCGGATCGAAAAGTACTGCTTCAGCGCCAGGATCTGCCGGCGATAGCGCAGCGAGTTTTGCGCGAGCAGCCGGAGTTCGGACAAGCTGTCGAACACCACGCGCGTCGGGGTCAGCCGATCGACGCACTCCATCACGCCGCGGATCGTCTCGCCCAGCTCGACCTCGGAGGGTTCCAGGATCGACTGTTCGGCATCAGGATCGAGATGATCGACGCTGACCAGTTCGAACAGCTCGATATCGCTCAGATCCCATTCGTGACTGCGCGCCACCTCGCGCAGTTCGGTCGCTGTCTCGGATAGCGTGATGTACAGCCCACGCTCGCCGCGTCGTGCGCCCTCGAGCAGGAACTGCAGCGCGATCGTGGTCTTACCGCTGCCGGGCGTGCCCTCAAGCAAATATGCCCGATTGCTCGTCAGCCCACCCCCGACGATGTCGTCGAGATCGGCGATCCCGGTCGACAGCCGGTCGTCTCTCAGGTCACGCTCACTGCTCGCCATGCTATCCTCGACCCACCTCGCCACTCATCGAGCGACCGGCTTTCTTACCTATATCAACGATCGGGCCGGCAATTCGGCTGCACCGACGCGATCAGCGGCAGCGGCCTAGGCGTCCGATCAGGACTAAGTATCGGTTATAGAGCGAAACCATGCGGCGTAGATAGTGGTGCGAGCAAGATGGCGGTTGAGATCCGGTGCGCCATCCGACCACCAGACGGGCCCGCGCTCGCCCAGGCCGTGCTTGGCCGCGTCGACCCGATCGTGCGCGCCCGCTTCGGCCTCCCGATCGCCCGTACGTTTGGCGGAGCCGACCTCGCGGCGTGCATCCATCAATGCCTTCACGAGCCCCTCGCGACGATCTTCCGGAAGCCCCGGATCGGCGGTCCGCCAAAGCCGCCCACGCACGATGATGTAGCGGCCGTCGGGCGTTCGCAGCGGCGGTGGTCGCGATTCTCGCGTCATTGTCAGGCGAGCTCGTCGACCAGATCCGCCACCCGTGCCAGCCGTTCCGCAGGATCGGCGATGCGCTCCGCCAGCAGCAGCCGGTTGCCGCTGGCGACTAATCCTGCGGCGTCAGCATCGATCGCCGCGTCGCTGCGCGGCGACAGCGCGATGGCCGCGGGTCCTGCATCAATCCGCGCGATATTGGCGGCGTGCGCCCCCGCCCGGATCCGCGCAACTGTCAGCAGCGTCCGCGCCTCGTCTGGCACCGCGCCGAACCGGTCTTCGAGCTCGGCCTCGAACGCGTCGATGGAGGCCGTCCCGTGCAAGCGGCCGAGCCGCGCGTAGAGCGTCACCCGGATCTCGTCGTCGGGTATCCAACTCGCGGGCAGCCGCCCCTCGATCCCCAGGCTTAGTTCGGGCGTCCAGCGCTCGACCTTCTCGCCACGTGCCGCACGCAACGCGGCCTCAAGCAAATGCTGGTAAAGGTCGATGCCGATTAGCTTCATGTGCCCCGCCTGCGCCTCGCCGAGCAGGTCCCCCGCGCCGCGCATGTCGAG
>NZ_CAXTEM010000045.1:0-24530 GCF_964243315.1 uncultured Sphingomonas sp.
GCCGAGCACCGCGAGCACGACCGCGAGCACGCCGCGCTGGATCAGCTCGTCCGACACCTTGCCCGACACCGTCGAATAGCGAGAGAAGGTCGCGCCGGGGAATGCCTGGCCGATCGCGAGTTCGACCTTCTTCACCACCGCATTGGTCGCGCCTTCGTCGGCGCTATCCTGCACCGGCAGGCGGATCGCGACGATCTTGGGATCGCCGAACTGCTGCAACGCCGCCTGACCGACGCCGAGCCGGTCGACCACGGTCCGGACCTCGTCGAGATCGGGCGCGGTGGCGAACTTCTCCTCGATCATCAGGCCGCCGGCGAAATCGACGCCGAAGTTGAGGCCGCGAACCCCGACCAGCGCGATGCAGGCGATGCTGAGTGCGAGCGTCAACCCGAACGCCCAGCCGCGCAGACGGACGAAATCGATATTGGTGTTGTCGGGTACGAGTTTCAGGAGGCGCATGACGTTACCTCGAAGTCTTCATTCCCGCCTGCGCGGGGATGGCGGAGAAGTGAGTGGGCATCTTGGACATCAGATGTTGATCGTCTTCGGCTTGTTACGGCGCAGCCACAGCACGACCAGCATCCGCGTAAAGGTGACCGCGGTGAAGACCGACGTCGCGATACCGATCAGCAGCACGACCGCGAAGCCCTTCACCGGACCCGATCCGAGGAAGAACATGATGATCCCCGAAATCGCGTGGGTCATGTTGGCCTCGAAGATCGTCCGCGACGCTTCCTTGTAGCCGAGTTCGACCGACTGGACGATGCTCCGCCCGCGGCGCCGCTCTTCGCGGATGCGTTCGTTGATCAGCACGTTGGCGTCCACCGCGGTGCCGATCGTCAGCACGAAGCCGGCGATGCCCGGCAGCGTCAGCGTGCCCTTCAGCAGCGCGAGCACGCCGAGGATGACGAACACGTTGATGACCACGGCGAGGTTCGCGTAGAGGCCGAACCGACCATAGGTCACGAACATGAACGCGACCACGAGCGCGACCGCGACCGCTGAGGCGAGGATGCCCGCGCGGATCGAATCCTGGCCGAGTTCGGCGCGGATAGTCGATTCCTCGATGATCTTCAGATCCACCGGCAGCTTGCCCGATCGCAGCGCGATCGCGAGCTGGTTGGCGCTGTCGACCGTGAAGTTGCCGCTGATCGAGGCGGTGCCGCCAAGGATCGGTTCGTTGATGTTGGGCGCGGAGATCACGCTGTTGTCGAGAATGATCGCGAACGGCTTGTTGACGTTCTGCTGCGTCACCCGCGCGAACCGCGCGCCGCCCTGGCTGTTGAAGTTGATCAGCACCTGCGCGGCGTTGGTTTGCGGGTCGAACCCTTGGCGGGCGTCGGTCAATTGGTCGCCCGAGATCATCACCGCGCGCTTGACCGCGATGAAGGGAATGCCGCGGGGATTGTCGGGATAGGGGAGGACCTGGCTGCCGACCGGCGCGATGCCCTTGGCGAGATCGGCCTCGTTCGCGGTCTCGTCGACCAGCTTGAATTCGAGCTTGGCGGTCTTGCCGAGCAGGTCCTTCAGTGCTTGCGGGTTTTGCAAGCCGGGGACCTGGACGACGATGCGATTGTCGCCCTGGCGGATGATCGTCGGTTCGCGAGTGCCGAGTTCGTCGATGCGCCGGCGGACGACTTCGGTCGCGTCGTTCATCGCGGTCGCGATCGCCTCGCGTAGGCCGGCCTCGGTCGGCCGCAGTACGAACCGGCTGGTGTCGACGACGTTGATGTCCCACTGGCGCTGCCCGGTCATGCCGGCGCCGCCGCCGGTCACCGTCAGCAGGCGCTCGCGCGCCGCATCGACCTGGCTGGGGTCGCGCAGCAGGAACGAAAGCTGCCCGTTACGGCTGGAAATGTCGCCGACGTCGATCCGCGGAGCGCGGCGCATCTCGGTCGCGACCTGCTCCCGCATAGCCTCGATCCGGCTGGCGGCGAGATCCTGGGTATCGGCCTCGAGCAGCAGATAGCTGCCGCCGGCGAGATCGAGACCGAGGTTGATGCGCGGATGGACCGGCCAATTGGCGGTCACGCGTTCGGGTAGGAAGCTCGGGATCGCCAGGGCGCACAGCAAAGCCAGCACCCCCACGATCGACCAGACCTTCCACCGAGGAAAATCGAGCATCAGTCGTTCGCCGGCTTCGAATTCGGGCTGGTCACTTCCGACAGCGTCGACTTGACCGCGCGAACGCGGACGTTGGGCGCGATCTCGACCTCGACGAAGCGTTCCTCGACCTTGGTGACCTTACCGAGAAGGCCGCCCGCGGTGATGACGCTGTCGTTCTTCTTCACCGCCTCGACCGACTGCTGCAGCTTCTTCATGCGCTGCTGCTGGGGGCGGATCATCAGGAAATAGAAGACGATGAAGATGAGGAACAACGGCGCAAGGCCGACAAACGACGCGAGACCACCCGATTGGGCGGCGCCGCCTGCGACCTGAGCGTAAGCTGGAGTGATGATCATCGGTTCCGTGCATGGCTGATCGGCAGGGGCGAAGGCCCCCGCGTGAAGCGCCGCGAGCTAGCATCGGCGCGGCGCTCGCGCAACCGACGGCTCGTGCTACAGCCCCGCGGGGCCCGCCAAGGGCCACGCTTGAACAAGGAGAGCATGCATGATTCTCGTTATGGGCCATATCAAGGTCGCCGCGGGGCAGGGTGCCACGCTGAAGGACATCCTCGCCGCGCACATGGCGCGGGTGCAGGAAGAGGATGGCTGCGAGCATTACAGCTTCGCGTTCGACGCCGCCGATGCCGACACGATCCGGATCGCCGAACGCTGGGCGACTCCCGAAGCGCTCGCCGCACATGGTCAGGCCGATCATCAGAAGGCGTTCGGCCGGGCGCTGCGCGACTTCACCGTCGAGTCGATCGGTGTGAAGGCGTGGGACGGCGAGTTCTGGCGCACGCTGATTGGCGACTGACCGCCCTGCGCGAACCGGGCACGCGCCAAACGGGGACGCGACGCTTGCATCCCCGGCACCGCCCGCCTAAAGCCCCGCGCCTCGGGTTGGCTTCGACATCGTCGCGGCGGACCCTCGGTCGGGGCGTAGCGCAGCCTGGTAGCGCATCACACTGGGGGTGTGGGGGTCGCAGGTTCGAATCCTGTCGCCCCGACCAAATTCTTCGGAAATCGTTGAGATGGCTGGGCCAACCTGGTCGGCGCTCAGCGCGTGACCGGTTGGCCGCCCTTTATCACCAGACGCACGCGGCGGACCGCGCGGATGTCGCTGGTCGGATCGCCCTCGACCGCGACGAGATCGGCGAGGAGGCCCGGCTTGACCGCGCCGACCCGGTCGGACAGGTGCAGCGCGCGGGCGTTGCCGGCGGTGGCGGCGATCAGCACGTCGGCGAGCTTCATGCCGTCTTGGGCCATCAGCTCCATCTCGCGCGCATTGTCTCCGTGGCTGAAGACGCCGACGTCACCGCCCATGCAGATCGGCACCCCGGCCTTCATCGCCAGCCGGAAGCTCGTGCGGTTGAGCGCGACCGCGGGCGGCGCGGGCTCGGTGCCGTTCCAGCCGCGATAGCGCGAGGTCGCGTCGGAGGCGGCCAGCGTGGTGCACAGCGCAATCTTCCTGGCAGCCATCGCAGCGAAAATCGGCCCGGTGCCGCCATAGCCGTGCTCGATCGTGTCGACGCCGGCTTCGATCGCGCGGCTCATCCCTTCGGGGGTCGAGGCATGGACCGCGACCGGGCGCCCGGCATCGTGGGCGGCGGCCACCGCGGCCTTCAGCTCATCGAGGCTGAGGGTCGCGCGGCTGTCCTCGCCGCTGCGCCAGCGGTAATCGCCATAGAGCTTGATCCAGTCGGCGCCGGCGGCGATCTGGCGGCGCACCGCAGCGACCATCTGGTCGACCCCCGAGACTTCCTCGGCGCCTTGCGGGATCGCGACCCCGGGCTCGAACCCCTTCGGGCCGTAGGCGCCGAGCGCGACGATCGCACGGGTCGCGACCGACAGCCGCGGACCCGGAACGATGCCCTGGTCTATCGCGGCCTTAAGTCCGACATCGGCGTAGCCCGCGCCTTCGGTGCCAAGGTCGCGTTCGCTGGTGAAGCCCGCGAGCAACGTCGCCCGCGCATTCGCCACCGCGCGCGCGGTGCGCAGCGCCAGCGATTCGTGGAGCACCTGATCGTCCCAGCTAGTCTCGTCATAGGGGTGGAGGAACAGGTGGCCGTGACCCTCGATCATGCCCGGCATCAGCGTGGTGCCCGCGAGCTCTATAGCTGTGGTGCCGGCGGGGGCCGTGAGATCGGGGCCCACCGCGACGATGCGGTCGCCGGTGACGAGCACCTGCCAGCCGGAGTGGACCTTGCCGTCGATGCCGTCGAACACGCCGGTGGGTTTGAGGAGCAGCGAAGAAGGCTCGGCAGCCGTGGCGACGGCGGCTGGTGCCAGGAGCAGCGCCGCTACGATCTTGACCCACCGCATCACGTTCTTCTCCACCGCTCTCCGTACCGTTAGCGCGCTACGCCGCGCGCGCAATCGGCGTCGCTTTGCGGGGCTGCGCCGATCGCGCCGCACGGCTAGACACGCGGCGATGTCACGGCGACGCACGACCACCAGTTCCCGGCGCGGTACGCAGCGGCACGTCGCGGCGGAGCGGTGGCTGCTGTTGATCGGCATCGTGACGATCGTGATCCTGTTCGCAGGATTGTTCGATCCCCGGCGGGCCGACGGTGACCGAGCGGCCAAGGTGGAGCCGCTATCGATGGCGGCGGCGCGGGTGTCCAATGCGGCGGTCCCGATCGTCGCTCGGCGGCGGGTGAGGGCCGAACCCTATCGCTTTCGCGGTGGACCGGCAGCGCGCGAGCAGGCGGTCGAATGCCTCGCCACCGCGGCGCTGTACGAGGCCGGAGATGATCGGCGCGGCCAGCGCGCGGTGATCCAGGTGGTGCTCAACCGGGTGCGGGCAGCGGGGTTTCCCAAGACGGTGTGCGGCGTGGTGTATCAGGGCTTCGCGCGGACCACCGGTTGCCAGTTCTCGTTCACCTGCGACGGATCGCTGTCGCGCCGCACGGTGCATCTCGGCTGGGGCGCGGCACGCCGGCACGCGCGACAGGCACTGGCCGGGCGGGTCTTCGCCGATGTCGGGCGGGCGACGCATTACCACACCGACTGGATGGTGCCTTACTGGCGCGACTCGCTGGTGAAGGTGGCGCGGGTCGACACGCACCTCTTCTATGTGCGCCGGCGGGGACGCTGATACGCGGTCAGCCCGCTGCGCTGGCCTGGATGTAGCGCCCGACATTCTCGCCCAGAACGTCGAGCGGGACGTTGCCGCCCTCCACGACCGCCTGATCGAAGTCGCGCAGGTCGAAGCGCTTGCCGAGCGCCTTCTGCGCGCGGGTGCGCTGCGCGACGATCTCGGTCTGGCCGAGCTTGTAGCCACAGGCCTGCCCGGGCCAGGCGCAGTAGCGATCGACTTCGCTGACCGCGTTGCTCCGCGGCAGCCCGGTGGCCGCGATGAACTCGGCAAGCGCACGCTCACGCGTCCACCCCATCGCGTGGATGCCGGTGTCGACGACCAGCCGTACCGCACGCCACGACAGCCCCATCAGATAGCCGAGCCGTCCCGCCGGATCGCCTTCGTACATGCCGAGTTCGTCGGCGAGTTGCTCGGCGTAGAGCGCCCAGCCCTCGGAATAGGCGTTGAACGACAGCAACGAGCGGATCAGCGGCAGTTGCTGTGCATATTCGCCCTGCCAGACATGGCCGGGAATGCCCTCGTGGAACACCAGGTCGGGGATCGTCACGCGGTTGTGGATCGACGGATCGCCGAGGTTGACCCAAACCTTGCCGGTAATCTTGCCGTCGAGCGACCCCGGACCTCCATAGGCCACGGGCGCACCCGCCTCCTGCGCCAACGGCATGCGCCGGATCTCGAGATTGCCCGGCACCAGCCGACGAAAGGCGCGGGGCAGGCGCGGCCGGATCGCATCGATCTTGCCCTGCATATAGGCGATGATCTGGCGGCGGCCTTCGTCGTCGTTCGCGAAGCCAATGCCCGGTCGGCGCTGGAGCGCGGCGGCGCGATCGGCGACGCTGCCTTCGGCGAGGCCGAAGCTCTTCAGGATAGTGTCCATCTGCGCCTGGAGCTCGATCAGCTGGGTGCGGCCGATCTCGTGAATCTCGGCCGGGGTGCGCCGCGTCGTGGTGCCGGCACGCAGGCCCCATGCGTACCATTCGGGGCCGTGCGGACGCGTGCCGAGACCCGCCGCATCGGTCGCGACCGTGCGTTGCGCGATCAGCTCGGCGCGTTGACGCTCCAGCGCTGGGATCACGAGGCGGGCCGCGACCTGCGTGGCCCGTGCCGACCAGTCGCCGGGAATCGCAGCGACCTTGCGGCGCAACGGCCCCACCAACGGACCATCGGGCTGCGCAGCCTGGGCGATCGTCTGCGTCATCCCGGCGATCGTCTTGTCGAGCAGGAAGGATGGCGGCACGAAATCCTTCAGCCGTGCGTCGCGGATGCGGGCGGTCTCGCCGTCGAGCTGCGCCGCCATAGCGGACAGCCGCGCGAGGTAGGCCTCGGCATCGGCGGCGCTGCGCACCGGCTGATCGCCCTCGAGCAGCTGCGGCACGTCGAGCCACGCGCCGACGTTCTGGATCACGACATAGGGCGTGTTCCGCCAGTCGCCGATCGTCGCATAGCCATAGGGCAGCGCCATGCCGTCGAGCGCGGTGCGGAACGCGCTGTCGGCAACGGCAAGGCTGGTCAGCATCGTCTGGTCGAGGCCTTTTCGCGGCACGCGCGCGAGATCGGCGACCGCGGCGGTCAGGAACGCGCGGCGCTTCTCGACTCCGGCTGGCGAGCGATCGTCCAACCGGCCGCGGAGCGCGGCGTGCGAACCGGTGTCGATGCCGAGGCGCGTGGCGTCGCCCGGCTGAAGCTCGATCAACTGCCAGGCGAGGCGATCGAGCAGCGCGGCGGCGGAGCTCGTGGCGGCGGCACGGACCGGCGCGGCGACGAAGGCGGCGCTGGCGGCAAGGCCGGCGAGCGCATCGCGGCGTGAAGGGGCGGAGAAGTTCATAGCGCAGACTTACGGCGCGCCGCGCGCAGGTCAACGTGGCGGCTGTCGGGAGCTAACGTCTGGTTTGCATGATATCGATCAACCGTGCATCGAGCCGATGCCGGCGGAACGACCCGCGCATGACGGGGATGACGATGACCGAGACGCACCGCCCGACCGCATCGAGCGCCACGGCGACGGTTCGTCCCCCGCGTGGCCGTGGGCTGGAGCCGCTGGTGCCGTGGATCATCGCCGCGATCGTCACGTCCGGGCTGTATGTTGGACGATCGGTGCTGGTGCCGATCACGCTGGCGATCCTGTTGTCGTTCCTGCTCGCGCCGATCGTCGCCGCGTTTCGGCGCGCACGGCTCGGCCGGACCCCGGCGGTCGTGCTCGCGCTGCTGCTGTCGCTCGCGGCCATGTTCGTAACCGGCGCGGTGATCGCGAGCCAGGCGGCGACCCTGACCAAGGACGCACCGGCTTATGCGGAGCGGATCTCGGAGCGGGTCGCGAAGGTGCGGGCGGAGGTCCAGCAGCGGTTCGGCTTCCTACTGCAGGAGAAGGACGGCGGCGGCGGCGACCGCGCGGCGACTAGGGCGCGGCAGCAGGGCGAGCGGGCGGCGTTGCCGAAGCGCAGCAGCAGCGCGGTGCCGGTGGAGATCCGCGAGGCGCCGATGACCGCCATGCAGGAGGTGGAGACGATCCTCCTGCCAGCGCTCGCCCCGATCGAGACCGCGCTGATCGTCCTGATCGTGACGATCTTCATCCTGTTCCAAAAAGAGGATCTGCGCGACCGATTGATCCGGCTGATGGGCACCGCCGACCTGCATCGGACGACGCTGGCGCTCGATGACGGCGCCAAGCGCCTGAGCCGCTATTTCCTGTCGCAGTTCATCGTCAATTGCGGGTTCGGCGCGATCATCTGGATCGGCCTGTTCCTGCTCGGGATTCCGTCGCCTGGGCTATGGGGCATCCTCGCCGGCCTGTCGCGCTTCGTCCCCTATGTCGGCGTGCTGATCGCAGCGGTCGGGCCGCTCGCGCTCGCCGCCGCGATCGACCCGGGTTGGGGGTCGCTGCTGTCGGTTGGGCTGCTCTTCATCCTGATCGAGCCGCTGATCGGCTATGCGATCGAGCCGCTGCTCTATGGGCGTTCGACCGGGCTCTCGCCGGTGTCGGTGGTGGTCGCAGCGCTGTTCTGGACGTGGATATGGGGCGCGCTCGGACTCGTCCTCGCGATGCCGCTGACGCTGATGCTGGTGGTGCTCGGCAAGCATATTCCGGCTTTCGCGATGTTCGAGATCCTGCTCGGCGACCGCCCTGCCTTGTCGCCTGCGGAAACGCTATACCAGCGCGCGCTGGCGGGCCATGTGGACGAAGCGGTCGATCAGGCGGACGATCTGCTGGAGACGATGCCACTCGCGACCTATTACGACGATGTCGTGCTCGGCGCGCTGCGGCTCGCCGCGGCCGATCGCGATCGCGGCGTGGTCGAGCGCGAGGCGATGCACGGCGTTGCGGACGCGATCATGCAGGTGCTCGGGTCGATCGATGCCGAGCTTGCGATCGGCGCGGAACCGGGAGGCACCGCGACCTGCCTGTGCATACCCGGCCGCGGCCCGTTCGACGTAGTGGTCGCGAGCATGACCGTCAGCCTGCTCCGGCGCGAGAAGGTGGCGGCGAGGCTGCGCGTGCGCGAGGACCGGCCGGGCACGGGGGCGAGCGACATGCTGCTCGACCAAGCCGATCTCGTCTGCCTGCTCGGACTGTTCGACGCCCGAGCCGCGCGCCGGATCCGCCCCTTATTCGCGGATGTCGAGGCGAGATCGGGCGCGGGCGCGGTGATTATCGGCGTGCAGCGGGTTGCGGGCGACACCTCGGCAGAGCCCGGCATGATCGTTCACGACGATCTCGCGAGCGTCTGCGCGGCCGCGGCGACGGCGCTGGCGATCGAGGATGAGGTGGTCGCGCCGGTCTGAGGCGAGGAGGCGCAGCCAGAGATGAGCTAACGCTGGGTAAAGCTCGCGCCCTTGATCTATCGATCGCGCCGGCGCGCGACGATCAGGCCTGCCACGGCCGCTGCGCCGGCGATCAGCGCCGTGCGGGTCACGGCGGGGTGTAGCTGGGCGGCGGTGTAGAGGCTGGTCTTGCGGCCCGGCTGGACGCCCGATCGCTCCTGTCCGTGCCGCCCGGGCGCGAAGATCGTGGTCGGGGACGGGCGCCGGGGCGGGTCCGACATCATCGGCTCCATGAACGGCGCGGTCACGTCGAGCAGCGCGGGGAAATGCTTGCCGATCAGCACCTGCAACCGGCCTGCGCCGCCGACAGTGATGTCGCGGCGAACATGTTCGGCGGCGTCGAGGATCGCGCGCGCGACCAGCGTCGGATCATAGACCGGGGGCGGCAGCAGGCCCTCGCCATCGACATGCTTGGCGGCGTTCTGCGCGATCGGGGTGTCGATACCCGCAGGCTTGATCAACGTGACCGAGATCGGCAGCTTGTCGCCGATCAGCTCCATCCGCAACGCATCGACGAAGCCGCGCACCGCGTGCTTGGACGCGCTATAGGCGCTGAGGATCGGCGACGGCAGGTCCGATGCGATCGATCCCACGGTGATGATCGCGCCGCCGTTCTCGCGGAGGTGATCGACGGCGGTGAGGGCGCCGTGAACCACGCCGAAGTAATTGGTCTGGAACAGCTGCTGATGTTCGTCGAGCGGGGTGTCGACCAGCTTGGCGTAGATCGCGGTGCCCGCATCGTTGACCCAGGTGTCGATGCGACCGAACCGCGCGATCGCCGCGGCAGCGGCGGCGCGGACCTGCGCCATGTTGCCGACATCGGCGACGGCATAGATGGCGTCGCCACCCGCAGTCGCGATCTCGGCGACGGCGTCGGCAAGCGATTTCTCGCTACGGGCGACGAGCACGACCTTGGCGCCGCGCTCCGCCGCCAGCTTGGCGGTGACGAGCCCGATGCCGGAGCTCGCACCGGTGATCAGGATGACTTGGTCGGCAACTGGCTTCAGATTGATCTTGGTCATTAGCGTACCTTCTGCGATTCGCGGACCAACTATGCCGTTGCCGTTTCGTTCCTGATCAGCCTGCGTAGATGCGGTCGAGCACTCGCGAGACCGCGACGAGGTTCTCGGCGGCCGGATCGAAACGCTCGCCGTCGGCCAGCCGCCGCGCCCAGTCGATCGCGGCGCGACCGCCCCATTCCTCGGGCGGTGCCCAGATTCGTTCGGCGGCGGTGCCGCGGTAGCGGTCCGCGGTGAAGTCGTAGAAGGATCCGTCCACGTTGCGGAGCGCGGCGCCGCCGCCGGTGCCATAGAACGTCGCCGAGATGTCGGCATCGCGCCCCGCATGCGCGCGCCAGGAGCAGGCGAGTCGGATGACGGTGCCGCTCGCGAGGACGATCGAGGCGATCGCGAAGTCCTCGATACCACCGGGGGCGAGGGCCCGGCCCTCTGCGGTCAGATGCGACCGGACCTCGCGCACCTCCGGAAAGTCGAGCGTCCACAACGCAAGATCGACGAGGTGGACGCCCAGATCCATGACGCAGCCGCCACCCGATTGCGCGCGATCGTAGAACCACGGTTTGTCGGGGCCATAGGCGTTATGGAAGACCAGATCGACGGTGTGGACGTGGCCCAACTCGCCGATTCGGACGAGCGCGGCGATGCGCTCCATGCCGATGGTGAAGCGGTAGGAGAGATCGACGGTCAGCAACCGGTCTGCGCTGCGGGCCGCCGCGACCACCGCCGCCGCTTCGTCGCCGCTGCGCCCGAGCGGCTTTTGGCAGAACACCGCGGCGCCCGCCTGCAAGGCCTGGATCGACTGCGCGGCGTGGAGCGCGCTGGGGGTGGCGATGACGACGCCGTCGGGGGCGAGCGCGAGGATCTCGTCGAGCGTCGAGACCAGCGCCGCGGCGGGCGCGAGCTCCTGCGCCTCGGCGGCCATGTCGGGCGAGGGATCCGCGATCGCGACCGCCTCGACGCGGCCGTCCGCGAGCATCGCAGCCATGCGATGGCGGCCGATCCAGCCGGTGCCGAGGAAGCCGATACGGGGCTTGTCAGTCATAGGTCACCAGCGCTTTCACGAAGCCGTCGGGCTTGTCGCGGGTCGCCTCGATCGCCTCTCCGACGCGGTCGAGCGGATAGCGATGCGTGTAGAGCGGCGACGGATCGAGACGGCCGCCGGCAACCGCGTCGATTGCCTCGCGCAACCCGCGCAGATTGACCGCGGGGTCGCGCTCGTGCGCGTTGATCACGTCGATGCCTTTCCAGTTCCACATCTGCATGCTCACCTGGCGCGGCCCGTCCTGGTGATAGCCGGCGACGATCAGCTTGCCGCCGAAGCCGACGAGTTCGCCCGCGAGATCGAGCGGCCATTGCTTGCCGACCGCCTCGATCACGCGCTCGCACAGCGCATCGCCGGTGATGCGCTTGACGTCCTCGATGATGCGGTAGTGATCGTCCATGACGATCGTCTCGGCCGCACCGAAGCTGCGCGCGAGATCGAGCGAGGATTGCCGCCGCGAGATCGCGATCACCCGCGCGCCGGCGTCGGTGGCCAGGCGGGTAAGGATCGCGCCAAGAAAGCCGATGCCGACGATCGCGACGGTCTGGCCGGCATGGATGTCGGCACGGCGGAAGATGTTCATCGCGCAGCCGAGCGGTTCGCCGGGGAAGGGGATCCCCGCGAGCGCAGCCGGGAGCACCGCGACCGCGTCGGCGCGGGCGATGTCATAGCGGGCGAAACTGTGCCCCGCGAGCGTCGCCACGCGGTCGCCCACCCGGATGTCGTCGACGTCCTCACCGATGGCGTCGACGATGCCCCAGCCCTCGTGGCCAAGGCCGCCGGGCTCGCCGGGGAAGGTCGACCAGGGCTGGCCCTCATAGGGTTCGACATTCGACGCGCAGACACCGCACCCTTCGAGCCGGACGCGGACTTCGCCGCTGCCGGGGACGGGCACCGCAACCTCTGCGATCGTCATCGCCGCCGGGCCGGTGAGCAACGCTGCTCGCATCTTATCAGTCATTTACAGGAACCTTTGTGCCCGGGTGCGGCTTGAATCGCGATGCCCGATACCACACCGACCCAGCCTGGAATGACCCACACGCTCGAGGAGAATATCGAGCGGCTGGCGGACCGCCAGCGTCGCGACGCGGCCGCCGCGCCGATCAGCGAGCGCCTGTCCGACGCGATCACCGCGTTCGCCGGATCGATGACCTTCGTCGCGCTGCACCTGGTCGTGTTCGGGGGCTGGATCCTGGTCAATCTCGGCTGGCTGCCGATCGTTGCGCCGTTCGACCCGAGCTTCGTCGTCCTGGCGATGATCGCGTCGGTCGAGGCGATCTTCCTGTCGACCTTCGTATTGATCAGCCAGAACCGGATGGCCGCGATCGCCGATCGCCGGGCGGATCTCGACCTCCACATCAACCTGCTGGCAGAGCACGAATTGTCGCGGCTCGCATCGCTCGTCGCGTGCATCGCGCGCAAACTCGAGGTCGATGTCGACAGCAAGGATCTGGGCGAGATCGAACGCGACGTGCAGCCCGAGCGCGTGCTCGACGCGATCGAAGCGGCAGCCTCAGCCCGCGGCTGAACGGTCACGTGCCGGTCGCGACCACGGGCAGCGCGGGCGCGTAGCGGTCGATCATCCAGGCGCAGAAATCCGCGAACGCCTGCGGATCGCGCGCGGCGCTGGTATGGTGCGGTGCGATGCCGAGATGTTCGGGCGTGAAGCAGAAGGTCACGGTGACGTCGAAGTCTGCGAGCGCCTCCATCTGCCGGTCGAACCAGTCGATCGCATCGGGGCGGAAGCTGTCGGCCCAGCTGAGCCCGGTACGAAGCTTGCGCGTTCCCAGCCGCTTCATCCACGCGACCGCGTCGTCGAGCCGCGGATCCTGGTAGTGGAACCACTGCATCAGCCCCATCTCGCTCGCGACCTTCGCATATTCGTCGAGCGACGGCTTCGGCGTACCGTCTGGCCGGATCAGACCCATGTAGAAGTGGCGGTAGTAGCTCGATCCTTCCGCCTCGCGATGACGGGTCTCGGCGCCCCATTCCATCGGCAGATCGAACAGCGAATACCAGAATATGCGCGGGACGCGGCCGATCAGCAGTTCGGCGGTGCGCTTGACGCCGAAGACCTGCACCTCCTCCGCGCCGAACGATCCGACGCCGACCTCGGTGACCCAGACCGGCTTATGAGTGACCGCCTCGATCTCGGCGATGCGATCGGGCCACTCATGGATCGACCAGAGATTCCAGTCGAGCGGGAAGCCGTGGACCGCGATCACGTCGACCGCGTCGAGCGCACCGTGCGCTTCGATCCGCTTCAGCCAGTGGGGATCAATCGGCGACATGCCGCCGAGCACCCGGGTGATCGCAGGATTGATCGCGCGGATCGCGCCGCCCGCGCGGATCACGGTATCGGAAAACAGCGACCAATCGGGGTCGATCGCGGGATCCCAATGCGACTTGTTGTTGGGTTCGTTCCAGATCATCGCGGCTTCGATCATCGAGCGCCTCCGTTGGTGCCGGCGACGGCAGGGTAGACCGCGGCGGGTCCGAATTCGGCATAGGGCACCGGCGCCACGCGGCAGAGATAGACGTCGTGCTCCGGATGCGCCTCGATCGTGAATCCCGACGCGCGCAGCATCGCTTCGCTACCGGCGCGGTTGGGCGCCCACCAATTGGTCCAATCATGCGCGAATTCGCGCTCGATGAAGTGCATCTTGGGATAGCCGGGTTCGTCGAAATAGTCGGGCGGATCGAAGGTGCCGGGCTTGTGGAATGGGTGGTCGTCCGGGACCTCGGCGAGATCATCCGATCCCTGCTGCATCGTCTGGAACAGCATCATGTCATCGGCAACGTGCTCGCGGATCAGGTCGAGCGCGAGAAGCGGGTGACGAAGGTGATAGAGTACGCCCATGAAGATCACGAGGTCGAACCGCTCGCCGAGCGACGCGACGTCGTAGACCGATA
This sequence comes from uncultured Sphingomonas sp., assembly GCF_964243315.1. Taxonomy (GTDB): domain Bacteria; phylum Pseudomonadota; class Alphaproteobacteria; order Sphingomonadales; family Sphingomonadaceae; genus Sphingomonas. The sequence goes on from NZ_CAXTEM010000045.1 coordinate 13,999, forward strand.
GCTTGCGGAACTCGACATCGGCGAAGCCGAGCGCGTCGGTGGCGAGGCGCGCCTGCGCGAGGTAGCGATCATCGCTGTCGATGCCGAGCACCCGGGCGGCGCCGCGACGCTTCATCTCGACCGAGTAGAAGCCCGCGTTGCAGCCGATGTCGAGCACGGTCTTGCCGGTGAGATCGGCAGGCAGCGCGTCGGCGAACCGCGCGAACTTGAAGCGCGGGTAATCGCCGAGGAAATGGTCGGGCGCGGTGACGATCCCGTCGCCGAGATCGATATTGTGGAACCAGGGAGAGAGTGCAGCCACCCGCCCCCGCAGGGTGTCGTCGATCGTCGTCGCCATCATCGTTCCACTTCACCCGGTTGTTCGTTCAGCGACATCAGCCGCGCGCCCCAGTCGCCCCATACGATGCGGGTGACCGAGGCCGGTCCGACATCGAAGCGCAGCAGATTGTCGAGCGGCAGGCCCAGCGCGTGCGCGACGGTGCCGCGGATCATGTCGGCGTGGCTGACGATCGCGACGGACTGCCCGTCGTCGGTCGCCGCCACTCGATCAAGCAGCGCGACGATCCGGGCCTGCGCTTCGGCCATGGTCTCGCCGCCGGGGATGCGCGCAGTGCCGCGTTGGGTGTTCCAGGCGGTCCAGGCTGGCTCGTCGATGAAGCTGCCCAATTCGCGGCCGGTCCAGTCGCCCATGTCGATCTCGACCAGCGCGTCGTCGGGTTCGACGGTGATGCCGTGCGCTGCAGCGATCGTGCCGGCGGTCTGGCGGGTGCGATCGAGCGGGCTGCACAGGACGCGGTCGAGTCGCTCATGGGACAGCGCTGCACCGAGCCGGTCGGCCTGCGCGCGACCGATGTCGCTCAGCGGCACGCCCGACAGGCGGCCCGAGAAAATCTTGTCGAGATGCACGTGTGCGGCATGCCGGATGAGTAGGAAAGTGACCGCCACGATGCGTGAGATGCCCCGATGCAAGAGCCGCTTCACGGCTGTTCATTTCGCCCTCAACACTCTTACCAGCTTCTAAGTTCCTCCCGCAACCTACCTAGAACATTGATCTATGTTATAGGGAACAAAGAAGAAGAAGGTGTGTTTCCGCATTGTGATTCACGCTGGAAGCAGGGGGCGATACAGCGAATGATACGATCCACCACGTTCGTTACAAATACGGCAATAACCTCGATCAAGTCCGCCGCATGAGCGAGACGATCCTCATCACCGGTGGTGCCGGGTTCATCGGCCGCTTCGTCACCGAAGAACTGCTTTCCCGCGGCAACAAGGTCCGGGTTCTCGATAGCCTGATCGAACAGGTGCACGGCGACGTCGATGGCTCGAAGATGCTCAACGGCGAGGCTGAGCTGATCCGTGGCGACATTCGCGACAAGGCCGCGGTCAGCGCCGCGCTCGCGGGTGTCGACAGCGTGATCCACCTCGCCGCCGAAGTCGGGGTTGGGCAGTCGATGTATGAGGTCGAGCGCTATACGTCGACCAACGATGTCGGCACCGCGGTGCTGTTCGAGGCGCTGATCGACCAGCCGGTGCGCCGCGTGGTCACCGCATCGTCGATGTCGATCTATGGCGAGGGGCTGTACCGCGACGCCGACGGCGCGCTGGTCGAGGACGCCGAGCGCAAGGGGCTGCGCGACGGCCTGTCGAACTGGGAACCCGTCGACGCGCAGGGGCGTCCGCTGGCGCCGATCGCGACGCCCGAATGGAAGCGGCCCAATCTGTCGTCGATCTATGCGCTCAACAAATATGTGCAGGAGCGCACCACCCACATCATGTCGGCGCCATACGGCATCGAGGGCGTGTGCCTCCGACTGTTCAACGTCTATGGGCCCGGGCAGGCGCTGTCGAACCCCTATACCGGCGTGCTCGCGATCTTCGCGTCGCGGCTGCTGAACGGCCAACAGCCGATGATCTTCGAGGACGGCGAACAGCGTCGCGACTTCGTCCATGTCAGCGACGTGGCCCGCGCCTTCGCCGACGCGCTGACGTTGCCGCAAGCGGTCGGAGGGACCTTCAACATCGGCTCGGGTCACGATCGGTCGGTGACCGAGGTCGCGACCGAACTGGCGCGCGCGATGGGCAAGAACGAGATCGAGCCGATCATCGTCGGCAAGGCGCGGATCGGCGACATCCGGCATTGCTTCTGCGACACGACGCTGGCGGCGGAGACGCTCGATTTTCGCGCTAGGCAGGATTTTGGCGACGGGCTCGCTGCATTGGCCGAGTGGGTGGCGGTGCAGACCTCGACCGACAAGGTCGAGCAGATGCGCGCCGAGCTCGAAAGCCGGGGGCTGGTGGCGTGAGGGTGACCTACCTCACTTCTCCCCGGAACGGGGAGGGGGACCGCGCATCGCAGATGCGTGGTGGAGGGGGCTCGCCGCTGGGTGCACCGTTCTTGGCGGGCCCCCCTCCCCCATGCTGCGCATGGTCCCCCTCCCCGTGCCGGGGAGGATTGCGATGAGCCAGCCGATCCTTATCACCGGCGGTGCAGGGTTCATCGGGTCGAACCTTGCCGATCGGCTCGCGGGTGAGGGGCACCGCGTGCGGGTCTACGACGCGCTTTCCCGCGCGGGGACCGAGCGCAACCTTGCCTGGCTTCAGGCGAACCACGGCGACGCGATCGAGTTCATCCACGCCGACATCCGCGACGAACCCGCGCTCGCCGAGGCGGCGCGGGATGCGAAGGCGGTGTTCCATCTCGCGGCGCAGGTCGCGGTGACCACCAGCATGGTCGACCCGCGCGACGATTTCGCGATCAACATCGCGGGCACGCTCAACCTGCTGGAGGCGTTGCGCCTGCGCGGCGACAAGACGCCGCTGATCTTCGCGTCGACCAACAAGGTCTATGGCGACCTCGCCGACCTGTCGTTCGATCGCGAAGGCGATGCCTATGTGCCGGCCGATGCATCGGTGCGCGCCAACGGCATCGGCGAGACGCGGCCGCTCGACTTCCACACGCCCTACGGCTGCTCCAAGGGCGCCGCCGACCAATATGTGCTCGACTACGCGCGCAGCTTCGGCGTGCCCACCGCGGTGCTGCGGATGAGCTGCATCTACGGTCGCCGCCAGATGGGGACCGAGGACCAGGGCTGGGTCGCGCATTTCCTGATCCGGGCGCTGTCGGGCGAGCCGATCACGCTTTACGGCGACGGCTGCCAGGTGCGGGACATCCTCGACGTGTCGAACGCGGTCGACGCCTATGTGCGGGCGTGGGAGCGGATCGACGACATTCAGGGTCGCGCCTTCAATCTGGGCGGCGGGCCCGACAACGCGATCAGCCTACGCGAATTGCTGGGCCATATCGGGACGCTGATAGGCCGCGACGTCGCGATCGACTATGCAGACTGGCGCGCGGGCGATCAGCGCTATTTCGTCGCCGACACCCGCACCGCGCAGGCCGCGCTCGATCTCGCGCCGAAGGTGGCGTGGCGCGACGGCGTTGCCGAACTCGCGCGCTGGCTCGTGGCCGAACGCCGACTCAACCTGACGATCGCCGAGCCGCACGCGATGGCGTCATGAACAGCGGATTGTCGCTGTTGATGACCGCCGACGCGATCGGCGGCGTATGGCAATATTCGCTCGATCTCGCCGGTGCGCTCGCGCCGCTTGGTGTGGCCACGACGCTGGTGACATTGGGACCGCGCGCGACCGCGGCGCAGCGGTCGGAGGCGGCGGACGCGGGCGTCACGCTCGTCGAAAGCGGGCTGCCGATCGACTGGCTATGTGATGGTCCCGAGCCGATCGTCGCGGCGGGCGAGCAGATCGCGGCGATCGCGGCGGCGCGCAAGGTCGATTTGGTCCAGCTCAACATGCCGACGCTCGGCGCGCGCGCGCGCTTCTCGGTGCCGGTAGTGGCGGTCATGCACGGCTGCATCGCGACATGGTGGGACGCGGCGCACGGCACCACGCTGCCGATCGAGTATCGGTGGCAGCGTAGCGCAACTCATCAGGCTCTGATCGCCGCCGATGCGGTGGTGGCGCCGAGCGCGACGCATGCCGGCGAGGTCGCGCGGCATTACGGCCTCCTGCATCCACCGCTGGCGATCCACAACGGACGCACGCCGCTGGTGGAGCGGCGGGCGGATGCGCCGGCGCGCAGCTTGTTCACCGCCGGCCGGCTCTGGGATTTGGTAAAGGACACCGCGCTGCTCGACGCGGTCGCATCGCGTCTGCCGGTGGGCTTTCGCGCGGCCGGCGCGACGCGCGGGCCGCATGGCGAGACGGTGGTGCCCGACCACCTCATGTTGCTCGGTCAGCTCGGCACGACGGCTCTGACCGCGGAGTTGGCGACGCGGCCGATCTTCGTGTCGGCGGCGCGCTTCGAACCGTTCGGGCTGGCGGTGCTGGAAGCCGCGGCGGCGGGGTGCCCGTTGGTGCTGTCCGACATCCCGACCTTCCGCGAGCTGTGGGATGGAGCGGCGACCTTCGTGCCGCCGGGTGACGAGGACGGCTATGTCGCGGCGAGCGAAGCGTTGCTCGACGATCCCATGCAAGCGGCGACGTCAGGCGATGCGGCGCGGGCACGGGCGGCGCAATACACGCCTGCCGCGACGGCCGCCGCGATGGCGTCGCTCTACGCGCGACTGGTCGACGAGCGGAGGGTGGCGGCGTGAGGATCGTCTATTTCACGCATTCGCTGCTGTCGTGCTGGAACCACGGCAACGCGCATTTTCTGCGTGGCGTGCTCCGCGACCTGATCGCGCGCGGCCATGACGTCCGCGCGTGCGAGCCAGAGGGCAATTGGAGCCTCGGCAATCTGCTGGCGGATGGCGGCGACGCGGGGTTGGCGCCGTTCCGCGACGGCTATCCCGATCTCGATCCGATCGTCTACGATCCCGCGGCGCCCGATCTCGATGCGCTGCTCGACGGCGCCGATCTGGTGATTGTGCATGAATGGAACGAGCCGGCGCTGGTCGCGGCGATCGGGGCCCGGCGCGCGCGCGGCGGCCGGTTCACGCTGTTTTTCCACGATACCCATCACCGCGCGGTCAGTGCGCCCGATCAGATGCGCGCGATCGATCTCGACGGCTATGACGGGGTGCTCGCGTTCGGCGAGACGCTGTCCGAAGTGTATCGCGGCTGGGGTTGGGCAGGGCGCGTCTGGACCTGGCACGAGGCCGCCGACACGCGACACTTCCATCCGCCTGCGGTGGAGGGCCCGCGCGACGGATTGGTGTGGGTCGGCAATTGGGGCGAGAACGAGCGCACCGCGGAGCTCGAAACATTCCTGTTCGCACCCGCCGCCGCGGTCGGGCTGCCGCTCGACATCTACGGCGTGCGCTATCCCGACGAAGCACTGGCGATGCTCGCCCGTTACGGGGTGCAGTATCGCGGCTGGGCACCCAACGCCTCGGCGCCGGCGATCTTCGCGCGTCATCTGGCGACCGTGCACGTGCCGCGACGCTACTACGCCACAATCCTTCCGGGCATCCCGACGATCCGGATGTTCGAGGCGCTAGCCTGCGGGATACCGCTGGTGTCGGCGCCATGGGACGACAGCGAGGGCCTGTTCCGTACCGATCAGGATTACCTCGCGGTGCAGGACGGCGCGGGGATGACCGCGGCGTTGCGCGCGATCCGCGAGGACGGTGACCTGCGCGCGTCGCTCGTCGCGTCGGGGCTCGAGACCATCATCACCCGGCACAGCTGTGCCCACCGCGTCGACGAGCTGCTCGCGATCGTCGCGACGCTCACGACCACCACCAGAAAGGATGCCGCATGAAGATCGCCTTCTACGGCTCGAGCCTGCTGTCCTCCTACTGGAACGGCGCCGCGACCTATTATCGTGGCATCCTGCGCGATCTCGCCGGGCGCGGCTACGACATCACCTTCTACGAACCCGACGCCTTCGACCGCCAGCTCCACCGCGACATCGATCCGCCCGAATGGGCGCGCGTGGTGGTCTATCCGGCAACCGAGGCGTCGATGCGCGAGGTGCTTGCCGATGCCGCGCGCGCAGATGTCGTCGTGAAGGCGAACGGCGTCGGAGTGTTCGACAAGGAACTGCTCGAAGGCGTAGTTGCAGGCGCCGCGCCGCATGCACTGAAGATCTTCTGGGACGTCGACGCCGCGGCGACACTGGACGAGATGCGCGCCGACGCTGGCCACCCCGTGCTCGCCGCGCTGCCCGACATCGACATGGTGCTGACCTATGGCGGCGGCCCGCCGGTGATCGACGCCTATCGAGGCTTCGGGGCGGCCGCGTGCGTGCCGATCTATAACGCGCTCGATCCGACCACGCACTTCCCGGTCGCGCCCGACGCGCGCTTCGACGCGGATCTCGCCTTTCTCGGCAACCGGCTGCCCGATCGCGAGGCGCGCGTGGAGGAGTTCTTCCTGCGGCCCGCCGCGTCGCTGCCGGAACGGTCGTTCCTGATCGGCGGCAATGGGTGGGAGTCGAAATCGATGCCAGCCAACGTCCGACACCGCGGCCACGTCTACACCGCCGAGCACAACGCCTTCAACTGCACGCCGAAAGCGGTGCTCAACGTCGCGCGCGATTCAATGGCGCATATCGGCTTCTCGCCTGCGACGCGGGTGTTCGAGGCGGCGGGTGCGGCGGCGTGCCTGATCACCGATGCGTGGGAAGGGATCGAGCAGTTCCTCATCCCGGACGAGGAAGTGCTGGTCGCGCGCGACGGACAGGACGTCGCCGAGCATATGGCGGCGTTGACCCCTGAACGGGCGAAGGCGATCGGCGAGGCGGCGCTGGCGCGGGTGCTCGCCGAGCATACCTATTCGCTGCGTGGCGCGCAGGTCGATGCGCTGTTCCGCGAGCATGCCGATCGCGTGGCGGAGGCGGCATGAGGATCGTCGTCCTCGGATTGAGCCTGTCCTCCTCCTGGGGCAACGGCCACGCGACCACGTTCCGCGCGCTGTTGAAGGCGTTCGCGGCGCGCGGGCACGACATCCTGTTCCTCGAACGCGACGTGCCCTGGTATCGAGACCAGCGCGATCTGGCCGATCCCGCTTTCTGCCGGCTCTGCTTCTACGACGACCTCGACGATCTCGCTCGCTTCACGCCGGAGATCGCGGAGGCGGATGCGGTGATTGTCGGCTCGTACGTTCCCGAGGGCGTCGCTGTCGCGCATTTCGTGCACGAGGTCGCGGGCGGCACCACTGCCTTCTACGACATCGATACGCCGGTGACGCTGGCAAAGCTGGCGCGCGGCGATTTCGAATATCTCAGCCCGGCGGAAATCCCGCGTTACGACCTCTATCTGTCGTTTACGGGCGGGCCGACGCTCGACCTGCTCGAGCGTACCTATGGCTCGCCGGCGGCGCGCGCGCTCTACTGCTCGGTCGATCCTGCCGCCTATCGGCCGCTCGGCGGCGCGACGCGGTGGGACCTGTCGTACCTCGGCACCTATAGCCCGGATCGGCAGCCGACGCTGGAGCGGTTGCTGATCGAACCGGCACGCGCGATGCCCGACCGGCGCTTCGTGGTCGCCGGGCCGCAATACCCCGCGGACATCGATTGGCCGAGCAACGTCGATCGCATCGACCATCTGCCGCCGTCGGAGCACGCCGCCTTCTATTCCGCCTCGCGATTCACGCTGAACGTCACGCGTGCCGACATGATCGCGGCGGGCTGGTCGCCCTCGGTCCGGCTGTTCGAGGCGGCGGCCTGCGCGACGCCGATCGTGTCGGACGTCTGGGACGGCATCGGGTCGATCTTCGTTTCCGGTTCCGAGATCATCCTCGCCACGGACACCGCAGACGTGATCGCGGCGATCGAGCGGACCGACGCCGCCGCGATCGGCACGGCAGCGCAGCGCCGCGTGCTCGCCGAACACACCGCCGCGATCCGCGCCGGTGAGCTCGAGGCCCATCTGCTGGAGGCGGGCAACGCCACAGCGACCACGCAATTGACGAGCGCCGCATGACGAGCGCCACTGGAGAGACGAGCATGGCATTTTCCGATCCCGACCTGATCGTGGTCGCCGGCGGGGCGGGGTTCATCGGATCGCACCTGTGCGACCGGCTGTTGTCGGAGGGCAACCAGGTGCTGTGCCTCGACAATCTCCAGACCTCGCGCGCGTCGAACCTGCGCTTGCTGGAAGGCCGCGACGGCTTCACCTTCGTCGAAGCCGACATCGTGTTGCCGCTGCCCGACGCGGTGATGTCGCAGGCCCACCGGATCACGCGCGTCTACAACCTCGCCTGTGCGGCGTCCCCGCCGCAATATCAGGCCGATCCCGAACACACGATGCTGACCAACGTGGTCGGCACCAATCATCTGCTACGGCTGGCGGAACGGTCGGGCGCCCGCTTCCTGCTGACCTCCACCAGCGAGGTCTATGGCGATCCGGAAGTGCATCCGCAGATCGAGGGCTATCGCGGCTGGGTCAATTGCACCGGGCCGCGGGCCTGTTACGACGAGGGCAAGCGAGCCGCGGAAGCGCTCGCGTTCGACTATGTGCGTACCAAGCGCGCGGCGGTGCGGGTGGCGCGGATCTTCAACACCTATGGTCCCCAGATGCACCCCGACGATGGACGCGTGGTATCCAATCTCATCTGCCAGGCGCTCTCGGGCCGCGACATCACCATCTATGGCGACGGCAGCCAGACGCGCAGCTTCTGCTACGTGTCGGACATGGTCGATGCGCTGATCCGGCTGATGGAGTCGGACATCGACGGCAGCGAGCCGGTGAACCTCGGCAACCCGGTCGAGCTCACGGTCGGCGACCTGGCGGAGCGGGTGATCGCGATGACCGGTACCAGCGGCGACATCATCTATCAGCCACTGCCGCAGGACGACCCGCGCCGCCGCCGCCCCGACATCGCCCGCGCGCGCGAACAACTGGGGTGGTCGCCGCAGGTGTCGATCGAGGAAGGTCTGGAGCGGACCTGCGCCTGGTTTGCGGCCGAGCTGGGATCGGTGCGGGAACTGGCTGCGGAGGCGGCGGAGTAGCGTCTGGAGCGCTGTGAGGCTGGTTGGGTTCCTTACTTTGCTCGAAACGAACGGGTGGGGGAAGGTCGTCTCACCTAGCGGAACGCCCAGCGCAGGGTCCGCGCGAGGCCGAGCGCACCGCCGCGCACCAGCGGCACCGACAGCGGTGATGGCGAAAGACCGTGCATGCGCTGCGCCCAGCCCGGGAGGAGGTCGATCGCCGCCTGGAAAGTGACCGCCTGCACCGGCGCGACCGCGGGATGCGAGGCGCGCTGGCCCAACAGGATGCGCGCAACCTCGGCCGAGCGATCGGTGGCGGCGAGTTCGGGGCGCATTTCGCCGATGAGGGCGTGTGCCGCTGCGCGGGTGCGTGGAACCGGATCGGCACCAAGCGCGGCCGCGATTTCGCCGATCTCGGCGAAGTAGCGATCCTGATCACGCGTCGTCATCCGCGCTTCGGCGTAGCGGATCCAGGCATTGAGGAAACTGACCGCTTCGGTGACATGGACCCAGGCGAGCAGCTGCGGATCGGTCGCGCTATAGCTGCCGCCATCGGGCAGCGTGCCGCTGATATGATCGTGGATCCGCCGTACCCGCCCGATCAGCGCCGTAGCCTCGTTACGGTCGCCATAGGTGGTGAGCGCGATGAACCGCGCGGTGCGCCGCAGCCGGCCGAGCATGTCGTCGCGAAAGTTGGAATGGTCCCACACCCCCGCCAGCACCCCGGGGTGGAGCATCTGGAGCAGCAACGCGGTGACCCCGCCGACCAACATCGTCGTGACGTCGCCATGCACGCGCCAAATCACTGATCCGCGCGCGAACATGGCGTTGTCGGATCGGGTGACGGGCTTCTCACCGCGCGCCTGGTCGTTGAAGATGGCACGGACCTGGCCGACGATCGCCTGTTTGAGGAAGCTGGGTGAGGGTAGGGGGAGGTCAGCGGCCATCGACGTTTCAACTCGCCGGGCGGGGTGGGCGTTCCGGGTGAGGTGCGGCGCGCTGTTGCCATGTAATCAGGCTCCACCCGTACCTCCCCCTCCACCACTCGGCTGAAGCCGAGCGGTCCCCCTCCCCTTGCGGGGAGGAATTTGGCGTCCCCCTATTCCTCCCCAGCAAGGGGAGGTGGCGCGGCGCAGCCGTGACGGAGGGGGAGGTGAGCGACGTCCTCGCCCTTGATGACCACACCGTTAAACAGAAAAACCGCCGCCCGGGACGGACCCGGACGGCGGCTGTTCTCTCAGCGTTCCGACGAAGCTTACTCGGCTTCGTTCAGATACTCGCCGGCGGCTTCGTCGCTGCCGTCGCCCGATGCCACGACTGCGGCGAGCGGGTCGTCGCCGGTGCCGGCGTCGTCGCGGACGCTACGGGCGGCTTCGGCCTCCCGCAGCGCGGCGGCGCTGGTCGGGGCGACCAGCATCGCCTCTTGCAGCTTCTTCTGCTGGACGCGAAGCGCGGCGTCGCGGCTGGTGGCCGCGACCCGGAGGCGGTTCATGCCCGCACCCGTGCCCGCCGGGATCAACCGGCCGACGATCACGTTCTCCTTCAGCCCCATCAGCTGGTCCTGCTTGCCCTGGACCGCCGCCTCGGTGAGGACGCGGGTGGTCTCCTGGAACGACGCCGCCGAGATGAAGCTGCG
>NZ_CAXTEM010000046.1:0-24310 GCF_964243315.1 uncultured Sphingomonas sp.
GTGGTGGTCAGCGTCTCGCACGCGACCCGCGCCTCGGGATCCTTGGACAGGAACAGGTCGACGATCGAATCGCTGATCTGGTCGGCGACCTTGTCGGGATGACCCTCGGAGACCGATTCTGACGTGAAGATGAAGCTGCTGCGCATGGATCTCTCTAGTTGATATAAAGAAAGCTTTATATCTCCTCTACCGCGCACGCCGGCGGATGGCAACGGCCAGAACCGCGAAGAGCAGCGCCACCGCGGCGGCAGTGCGGTTGCCCATTCGCGCGAAGAAGGTCGGTTGCAGCGCCGGCGGGATCGGAACGTCGACGCCGCCCGCGGTCTCGTGCGGGATCTGCGCGACCAGCCGACCGTCCGCCGCGATCACCGCGGAAATGCCGGTCGGGGTGGCGCGGACGATCGGCAGCCCTTCCTCGATCGCGCGCATCCTCGCCTGCGCCAGATGCTGCGGCGGACCCCATTTGCCGAACCATGCATCGTTGGATGGGTTGAACAACAGCCGCGGCCGGTGCGCACGATCGACCACCTGCCCCGAGAAGATGATCTCGTAGCAGATTTGGATGCCGATGCTGCCGAACCCCGGCAGATTGAGATTGGCGGGTCCGGGACCGTCGTCGAAGTCGATGTCGCCGGGCACCAGCCGCGCCAGCCCGAGCGGCCTCAGCAGCCAGGGCAAGGGGAGGTACTCGCCATAGGGGACGAGGTGCGCCTTGTCGTAGCGACCCGCGATGCGCGCGTCCGGGGTGACCGCGAACACCGAATTGCTCGCCCCAACGACATCTTGCGCGGCATCGAACCGCAGCGCGGTGCCGCCGGTCAGCAGCAGGTCGCGGGGGCCCAGCAACCGCGCGAGACGCCAGCGGGTGAGCAATGGGCTGGCTCCGTCGTAGATATAGGACGGGTAGCCGCTTTCGAGGAAGTCACGCACCACGCCCTCGGGCCAGACGATCAGGCGCGGGACGGGGCCGGGCTTGCCCGACAGTTTCGACAAGGCGGTCAGCACGCGCTCGCCGTCTTCCTCGCCACGCTCGTTCTGGCTGATGTTGGGCTGGACGATCCTTACCAGTGGCGTGCCGGGGGCGGGGGGCGGCGCGTCGGTCCAGCGGGCGGAGGCGGCGGCGAAGGCGAGCAGCGCGGCGGTGACCGCGGGCACCGCGACGCGGCGGCGGACCAGCAGCAGCGACCCGGCGGCGAATACGGTGACGCCCGACAAGGCATAGGTGCCGATCCAGGCGCTCAACCGCGCGACACCGATCTTGGGCAGCCAGATTACGCCGAGCGGATCCCAGGCATAGCCGGTGAACAGCACCGATCGCAGCCATTCGGTCGCGATCCATGCCGCTGCGAAGGCCAGCGCATAGGCGGTGTCGGGGCGTTCGCCGCGGCCGAACCGCCAGGCGATCGCCGCGGTGAAGGCGGGGAAGATCGCGAGGTAGAGCGCCAGGCCGACCGCGGCGAAATAGCCGAGCACCGGTGGCATCTTGTCCTGGAAGTCGAACGCGTGCTGGAACCAATTGTTGTTGATCGTGAAATGCCCGACCCCGAACACCCAGCCGACCCAAAGCGCGCGCTGCCATGTCGCCGCCGCGTGCACGATCGCCATCCACAGGGCGAAGGCGGCGAGGGTCAGCGGCCAGAAGTCGAGCGGCGCGAAGCCGGTCGCGGCAACCGCGCCGAGCAGCAGCGACACGAGCGCGGGATAGCGGATCTTAGGAAGGGCGAGGGTCACGGCGCGGATATGGCGGGCGCGGAGCGCGGGGGCAACATCGCGCGTCACGGGCGTCTAGGCGAGAACTCTGCGGAGGTGGCTGACTTTGCCAAACACCTACGTCACCCCGGACCTGATCCGGGGTCCCGCTATCTGCGTAACCAATGGCTTCTGCTCGTGCGGGGAGCGGGACCCCGGATCAAGTCCGGGGTGACGAAATGGGTTTTGCGAAGGTCTCGTATAGGCGAGGTGACGATAGCGGCGCGGGAGCGTATCAACGCCCTATGACCCTACGACCTTTCCACCTCGCCTTCCCGGTCCACGATCTCGCCGCGGCGCGCGCCTTCTACGGCGGCACGCTCGGCTGCGCGGAGGGGCGATCGAGCGACCAGTGGATCGACTACGACTTCTTCGGGCATCAGATCGTCGCGCATCTCGATCCCGCCGCGCGCGCGGTCGCGGTCAGCAACGAGGTGGACGGGCATCACGTGCCGGTGCCGCATTTCGGCATCGTCCTGACCATGGCCGACTGGGAAGCGCTCGCCGCGCGCGTGGCGGCGGCGGGCGTTCCGTTCGGAATCGAGCCGCACGTCCGCTTCAAGGGCAAGGCGGGCGAGCAGGCGACGATGTTCTTTCGCGACCCGAGCGGCAACGCGCTGGAGTTCAAGGCGTTTGCGGATGACGCGATGTTGTTCGCGACCGAGGAGCAGACCGCATGAGCGCACCGATCGAACTCGATATCCCGCACAAACTGGGCAAGGCGGCGGTGCGCGAGCGGCTCGACGGCGGTGTCGGCAAGATCGGGCGGATGATCCCCGGCGGCGCGCAGGTCGTCCACCGCTGGGACGGCGATACGATGGTCTTCACCGTCGACGCGATGGGCCAGTCGATCAAGTCCACCGCGACGGTGTTCGACGACAAGGTCCACGCCTCGGTCGACCTGCCGGGGTTCCTGGGGCTGTTCGCGGGCAAGATCCGCGACGTGATCCAGGCGGAGGCGCCGAAGCTGCTGAAGTGAGTGGGGGTGTGCTCCTGCGTAGGCAGGCGTCCAGGGTTACTGAGCGCACCGATCTTGGCTCTAAGCTCCTGCGTGCGCAGGAGCACGGTGGGCTGTAGCAATACCTCTTTCCGTTCGTTTCGAGCATCGTTGAGAAACCGGCCCCAAGCGGCACGCAGGTTTCTCGACTTCGCTCAAAACGAACGGGTAGGGGGTTTACCGCGCCGCAACCTTCGCCGCAGGGCTCACCCGCCAGATGCGGTTGCCGACATCGTCCGCGACCAGCAGCGCGCCGGCCTTGTCGGTCGCGACTCCTACCGGCCGACCCTGCGCATTGCCCTCCTTGTCGAGGAAGCCGCTCAGCACGTCGATCGGCTTGGCATCAGCGGTGGGGAAGCCCGACGCCGCGAAGGGCACGAACACCACCTTGTAGCCCGACACCGGCTTGCGGTTCCACGACCCGTGCTCGCCGATGAACGCGCCGTTCGCGAACCGCCCGCCGAGCTTCGCATCGCCCGAGAACGTCAGCCCTAGCGCCGCCACGTGGGGCCCGAGCGCGTAATCGGGGCGCTTCGAATATTGCTGGAGCTGCGGATTGTCCTGCTCGACCCGGCTGTCCGGGTAGCCGCCCCAATAATACCAGGGCCAGCCGAAATTGTCGCCGAACTCGACCTGGGTCAGATAATCGGGGACGAGATCGGACCCGAGCATGTCGCGTTCGTTGACGACGGTCCACAGCCGGTTCGTCTGCGGGTTGATCGCCATCCCCTGCGGGTTTCGCAGGCCGGCGGCGAAGACGCGGTAGGTCTTCTCCTTTGGCCAGACCTGGAGGATGTTGGCGCGGTATCGCTCCGCCTCCAGCCCCTTTTCGGCAATGTTGGACGCCGATCCAACCCCGACAAGCAGCGTCTTGCCGTCGGTGTTGGGGATCAGCGTTCGTGCCCAATGGTTGCCGCCGCCGTTCAGCTTGACGACCATTTCGGGCTTCGCGGTCACCTTGGTCATGCCGTCGGTATAGGGGACGCGCACCAGCGCATCGGTGTTGGCGACGTAGAGCATGCCGTCCAGCAGCGTCATGCCCATCGGCGAGTTGAGCCCGGTCATGAACACCGACCGCGTCTCCGCGGTCCCGTCGCCATCGGCGTCGCGCAGCAGCGTGATGCGGTTGGCGGAGGGCACGCCCGCGCCGGCCTTGCCCATCAGCAGCTTCATCACGAAGCCCTGGATCCCCCCACCCTTGCGCGGCGGCGAATTGCTTTCCGCCACCAGCACGTCGCCATTGGGCAGCCGGTAGAGCCAGCGCGGATGATCGAGCCCGGTCGCGAAGGACTGCACCTTCAGCCCCGCCGCCGGGACCGGCGCCGCACCGTCGCGCCAGCCGACGACGTCGGCGACCTTCACCGTCGGAATGGTCTGGATGCGCGGATCGGAGATCGTCGGGCGCCGTCCGGTGACCTGTTCGGCGGGTAGCTTCGCAGTGTCCGGCCAGCCGACATAGACCGCGCCCGCGATGACGACGAGGACGATCAGACCGAGGACGATGAGGATATGTTTGCGCATACCGCCGAGATAGTCCGAGCGCCCGCCTCACACAAGAAAGGGTGGTTACGGGAACTCGCGCCGGGTCAGGCGTCTTCCTCCACCAGGACGACTGGCGGATGCAGCCGCAACCGGTGGATGCGGCGCTCGTCGGCCTGAGTGACCTCGAACTTCCAGCCGCTGGGGTGGAGCACGCAGGTGCCGACCGGCGGCACGTGCCCCGCCAGCACCGCGGTCAGCCCGCCGAGGGTGTCGACGTCGCTGTCGTTGTCGCCGAGGCGGGAGTCGACCAGCGCCGCCGCGTCCTCCAGCTCGGCGCGGGCATCCGCTTCCCACGCGCCGCCGTCGATCGGCACGAGCAGCGCCTCGGGCGCTTCGTCATGCTCGTCCTCGATCTCGCCAACGATTTCCTCGATCAGGTCCTCGATCGTGACCAGTCCTTCGGTGCCCGAATATTCGTCGAGCACCACCGCGAGATGGACATGGCTCGCGCGCATGTCGGCGAGCAGGTCGAGCGCACCGCGCGACATCGGCACGTAGAGCGGCTCGCGGATCAGCCCGGCGAGCGTCGGCGGATGTTCCGCGCCGGTCGCGAGGATCGCGAACACGTCCTTGATATGGATCATGCCGATGATCGTATCGAGCTCGCCGCGATAGACCGGCAGCCGGCTATGCCCCGCCTCCGCGAAGAGCCGGACGAGATGATCGAAGCTGGTCTGTTCCTCGACCGCGACGATATCGGCGCGGGGCACCCCGACATCGCCCGCGTCGCGCTCGCCGAAGTGGAGGAGGTTGCGCACCATCTGGCGTTCGAGCGGCGACAGGTCGCCCTTGGCGTCGGGGGCGGGATCGTCCTCGTGGCGATCGATCGCCTCCTCGAGCTGGTCGCGCAGCGTGTCGTCGACGCGTTCGCCGAAAATCAGGCCGCGCAGGCCGCGCCAGATGGAGTTTTCATGAGGGTCGCCGTTGCCGGCGGTACTTCGGTCCTCGGACATTGAGTTGGGTCAGTCCTCGCGTATCAGATAGGGGTCGCCGATCCCGAGCGCAGCAAGCGCATCGCGCTCGATCTCCTCCATCGCCTCGGCCTCGTCGTCCACCAGATGGTCGTAGCCTAGCAGATGCAACGTGCCGTGCACCAGCAGGTGTGTGGCGTGATCCTCCACCGCAATCCCGCGCTCCGCCGCCTCGGCGACGCACACGCCGTGCGCGAGGACGATGTCGCCGAGCAGCAATTCGCCGTCGTCCGAATTCTGGCTGACGGTGTCGAGCAGGTCGCGCTGGACCATCGGAAAAGACAAGACGTTGGTCGGCTTGTCCTTCTGCCGATACTGGTGGTTGAGCTGGCGAACCTCGTCGTCCGTGGTGAGCCGGACCGAGATCTCCACCGCGGCGGTCGTGGTCAGCAGCTCGCCATGCGTCGTCCGCTCGATTGCGGCAGCCGCGGCGCGCTTGGCGAGAGCGTCCCAATCGTGATCGGGCCACGGGTCTTCGCGGGTAAGTTCGATGTGGATCATGCGAGGGTCGCATCCGTCAGGTCGGTGTGAATGAAGTCGTCGCCCTTGAACAGGATCGCCGCGCGATGCCGGCTGGTGCAGGCATAGGCGAAACAATCGCCCATGTTCAGATCGGCCTTGTGCCGCCCCTTGCCGTACCGGTCATGGGCATCGGGCGCTGTTTCACCGACTGCCGCGTCGATGTCTACCAACCGGATCTCGGCGTCGCGTACGAAGTCCGCGACCAGCATGCGTGCTTCCGCAAAATCGAGACCGCGTACACGAGCGACCGAACGAACCGACTCCCAGATCGCCAAAGGTGACGTCAGCCGTTCGGTTTCCCATTCGATACGCCCGGCGAAGATGCGCGCTTCGGGTTCCTTGGCGATCATCGCCACCATCGCCGAAGCATCGAGGAAGACCGTCATAGGTCGTCATTCAGAGAGTCGTAGAACCTCTTGTCGGCCTTCAGGCCAGTCGGCAGTGGCAGCGGATGTGCGTTCCAGTAACGACGCAGCCATTCGGGTGCCGGTGAAGACGCGGAATGGCGGCTCGCGTAATCGTCGATGGCTAGCGCGACGATCTCCTGCATCGGCGTGCCCCGTTCGTCGGCGAGACGGGCGATGGTGCGGATCAGTTCCTCGCCCTCGATGAGGAAAGGAGCGGATAGAGCCTGTCGTTCGGCTCGGTCGGGGGGCGGCACGGGGGCATTCATCTCAGCTGCCCTCATACGCCTCGACAATGCGCCCGACAATCGGGTGGCGGACGACGTCGGCCGCGGTGAAGCGGGTCATCGAGATTCCTTCGACGCCCTCTAGTCGCGTGGTCGCGTCCGCCAGTCCCGATGCGCCGACGCCGCCGGGCAGATCGGTTTGGTTGGGATCGCCGCAGATCACCATCCGGCTGTTCTGGCCGAAGCGGGTGAGGAACATCTTCATCTGCGCAGGCGTGGTATTCTGCGCCTCATCGAGGATCACGAACGCCTCCGCCAGCGTCCGCCCGCGCATGAACGCGATCGGCGCGATCTCGATCTCGCCGCTCGCGATCCGCCGCTCGACCTGTTCGGCGGGCAGGCAGTCGTGGAGGGCATCGTAGAGCGGCCGCAGATACGGATCGACCTTCTCCTTCATGTCGCCGGGCAGGAAGCCGAGCCGCTCCCCGGCCTCCACCGCAGGGCGCGACAGGATCAGCCGCTGGACGCTGCCGGTGATCAGCTGCGCCACCGCCTGCGCCACCGCGATGTAGGTCTTGCCCGTCCCCGCCGGTCCGAGCGCGAAGATCATGTCGTTGGTCGTCAGTTCGCGCATATAGTGCGCCTGTGCAGGGGTGCGCGGCACGATCGTCTTCTTGCGCGTGCGGATCATGATCCCCGGCCCACGCTGGCCATCGGCGCTGATGATGCCGTCGAGCGTCGGCTCGGCAGCCATCGCGATCGATGCGTCGACCAGCCCGTTGTCGACATCCTCCCCGCGCTGGACGCGGTGGTAGAGATCCTGGAGCACGTCCCGAGCGGTCGCCACCTGTTCGGCGGTGCCCTCGAGCCCGACCTTGTTGCCGCGCGCGGTGATGTAGACGCCGAGACGGTTTTCGAGCGCCACCAGATTCTGGTCATATTGGCCGAACAGTCGCGCGAGCAACTGCGGCTTGTCGAACAACACCTCGACCCGCGAACGCTGGCCGGACTGAGCGGGGAGGGGCTTACGACTCATGCGATCCTTTCGGTGGTGGGACGGCAACGTAACGCGCAACGACGGACCGCGTGCCAACCTGCATCAGGTGTGGTGGCGAGGTGCTCGCTTCAAGCCGCGCCGATGCGGCGGCAGGGATCGTAAGTGAGTCGCGCAGGCGAAGCGTCATCGCCGGCGAGTGTGGCAGGCGTGACGATCATGGAACAGCGGTTTCTCGAGGACAGCGCCTCTCCGTGTTGCCGGCCAGGCCTCGGCCCGGTTTAGCTCAGGCGGCCACCCGCACCCGCTCGACGCCGGACAAGGAGTTTGGGTCGGCACGGACGAGATCGACCTCGACGATGTCGCCGATCGCGGCGTCGGTCAGGAGGTGGACCGATTGCAGCCATGGCGACTTGCCGAGCATCTGGCCCGGCAGCTTGCCGCGGCGTTCGATCAGCACCTCGCATCGACGACCGACGGTGCCGGCGTTGAACGCCTGCTGGTCGCGGTTGAGGGCAGCCTGGAGGCGTTGCAGGCGGTCGTCCATCACATCCTGGGGGATCTGCGCGGCCATGTCGGCGGCGGGGGTGCCGGGGCGGGGGCTGTACTTGAAGCTGTACGCCTGCGCGTAGGCGACTTCGCCGCAGAGCCGGACGGTGTCATCGAATTCGGCGTCGGTTTCGCCGGGGAAGCCGACGATGAAGTCGCCCGACAGCGCGATGTCGGGGCGGGCGGCGCGGACGCGGTCGAGGATGCGGAGATAGCTGTCGCGCGTGTGGCTGCGATTCATCGCGCGCAGCACGCGGTCGCTGCCCGATTGCACCGGCAGATGCAGGAACGGCATCAGCGATGCCACGTCGCGGTGCGCGTCGATCAGGCCCTGCGTCATGTCGTTGGGGTGGCTGGTGGTGTAGCGGATCCGGGCGAGGCCGGGCACGCGATCGAGCGCGCGGATCAGGTCGTGGAGGCCGCGATCGCCATCGGTCCAGGCGTTGACGTTCTGGCCGAGCAGCGTGATCTCGCGCGCGCCGACGTCGACCAGCGCGCGCGCCTCGTCCACGATCGCCGCGAACGGCCGGCTGACCTCGGCGCCGCGGGTATAGGGCACCACGCAGTAGGTGCAGAATTTGTCGCACCCTTCCTGCACCGTCAGGAAGGCCGACGGAGTCGCGCGCCGGCGAGCGGGGAGCGCCCCGAACTTCGACAGGATCGGCATGTCGGTATCGAGCGCGGCTTCCCCCGCCGCGGCCTTCGCGACCAGCGCAGGGAGGTTGTGATAGGCCTGTGGGCCGACCACGATGTCGACCTTGGCGCGCGCGACGATCTCTGCCCCTTCGGCCTGCGCGACGCAGCCGGCGATCGCGATCATCGGGTCCTTGCCGCCCTTGCGCAGCCGGCCGATGTCCGAATAGACTTTGTCGGTCGCGCGTTCGCGGATGTGGCAGGTGTTGAGGACGACCAAGTCCGCCGACGCCGCGTCCGTCGCCGGCACCAGGCCGTCCGCCGCCATCAGTTCGGCCATGCGATCGCCGTCATAGACGTTCATCTGGCAACCGAACGATTTGACGTGAAAGGTTTTCGGGTTGGGCTTCATGCGCCAGCCCATAGCGAAGAATCCCTCCCTCGCGAAGCGGGGAGGGACGCCTTCGTCAGGGACCGCTCAGAGACTGCGGCAGTAGCTACACCGTGGCAATCCGCCGGTGCCGGAGGAGCGGTTGTAGGTCTCGATGTTGTTGCCGGTCGTGCACTTGTTGTTGTCGTGGTGGACGCCGGTGCCGGGCAGTTTCGAGTGGAATGGTGATACCTTGGCCATGATCGTTTCTCCTGTTGCCCGTCAGGAGGTCGTAACGCCGGCGTATCGTCCGCGCTAAGTCGACCGCATCCATATCGGATGCATCAAGCCGCCTCGATCCGACGTCGTGCCTCGGCGGCGATCGCCTTTCGGCCCGGGTGATCGAGCGGATCGAAGGCGTCGAGGAAGGTCAGCGTCGCCACGAAGGTTCCTCTTCGGCGCAGTACGCGGAGCGCGTGGGACTGGCCGTGTTCGTCGCCGACCCAGGCGAGCTCGTCAGTCGCGGTGCCGTAATCGATGCGCACCGGCTGGACGAGCGTGCCGGCGGGCGGCGGATCGAGTACCGCGAGCAGGGCGGCCTTGAACGGCAACAAGGTACGACCGTCGCCGGTGGTGCCTTCGGGGAAGATCGTCACCGGCCACGCCGCGATCAGCGCCGCGCGGATACGGTCGATCTGGTCGGCGACTCGTAGCCGATCCTCGCGGCTGACGAAGATCGTGTGGTTCAACGTACAGAGCCAGCCGACCACTGGGACGCCGCGGAGCTCCGCCTTAGCGACGAAGGCGCTGCCGCTTGCGCCCGCGAGGAGGAGGATGTCGATCCAGCTGAGGTGGTTCGACACGAAGACCACGTCGCGGCGGCGGGGCGTGCCGACGATGCGCGCGCGGGCGCCGACGATGCGCGCCACCGTACCGAGGAAGAGCCGCGGCCAGGGCGAGGGTGCGCGGACGAGGCGCCAGATGCCGTGGAGGGGGAGGGCGATCAGCAGCGTGGTGATCATCGCGAGGAGGCGGAGGGTCAGGCGCAGGTGCGGCATCGTTAGTTACTTCGCCACCCCGGCGGAGGCCGGGGCCCAGGTGGGAGATGATGCCAACGGATCGTTGCGCTTCACCACGAGAGCCTTCCCACCTGGGCCCCGGCCTTCGCCGGGGTGGTAGAAGGAGGATGGCCGTCCTTTCAAACCTTGCGGTCGAGGCTGACGCCGTAGAGTTCCATGCGGTGATCGACGAGGCGGAAGCCCAGCTTTTCCGCGATCGATTTTTGCAGCTGTTCGAGTTCGGGATCGACGAATTCGATGACCTTGCCGGTCTCCACATCGATCAGGTGGTCGTGATGCGCTTCGGGCGAGGGTTCGTAGCGTGCGCGGCCGTCGCCGAAATCGTGGCGGTCGAGGATGCCGGCTTCTTCGAACAGGCGGACGGTGCGGTACACCGTCGCGATCGAGATGCCGGGATCGATCGACGAGGCGCGCTCATAGACCTTCTCGACGTCGGGATGATCCTCCGCCTCGGACAGCACGCGTGCGATCACCCGGCGCTGTTCGGTGATGCGAAGACCCTTTTCGTTACAAAGGGCTTCGAGGTCGATCTTGCGTGCCATCCATCTAGCCTACTCGCTTCGGCTTGTTGCGAAAAGCGAAAGCGACTCGCAACAAGCCGAGACCCTCTACAGGGCCCGCCGATAGGTGTGAGCGTCGTACACCTGGCCGGTCTTGCCCCGGTAATAGCCGCGGCGTTCGCCGACCTTCGCGAAGCCGTGCGCGGTGTAGAGCCTGACTGCATCGTTTCCGGCGCGAACCTCGAGATGCAGGTCGGCGACGCCGCCGGCGCGGCCATCGTCGACGATGCCGCGGAGCAGCGCGGTGGCGACGCCGCGGCGGCGATAGGTAGGATCCACGGCGAGCAGCAGCAATTCGGCTTCGTCCGTGACGCTGCGGACCAGCGCGAAACCCGCGGGCTGGTCGTCGAGCAGCGCCAGCGTCAGGCGGACGCCGGGCATCGCCATGACGCCGAGCGCCTGGCTGCGGGTCCATGCCTCGCCGAACCGAGGGTCGAACGCCGCCGCCATGAGCGTGTCGACCAGCGCGATGTCGCGCGCGTCACCGCTGCGCAGCATGATCGTCCGCGTCGCCATCACACCGGCGGCTTGGCATCGGGCGCGCGGCCGTAGATCGGGCGGGGCGGTAGGCCGCAGAGCGCGGGCGGCAGCAGCAGCACGTCCGCGGCGTCGGGAAGTGCGTCGCGCAGTTCCTGGGTCGCGTCGACCGCTTGGAGCCAGCGCAAGCCGTTGCCGATCGCCGGCCGTCCCGCGATCGCCAGCGCGGCGGCCTCGGGCCCGAGCGAGGCGAGATCGGCGAGCGGTGCCGGGCCGGGCGCGAACGACTGCATGAAGACCTCGCCATGCCCGCCTTCGATGACGACCGCAAGATCGTCGGTGGGCCGGTCGGCGAAGCCGCGAGCGGCGATCAGCGCGAGCGAGGAATAGCCGGCGACCTCGGCACCCCAGCCGAGCGCGAGTCCCCGCGCGGCGGCGATCCCGACCCGCAATCCGGTAAAGCTGCCGGGGCCGACATCGACCAGGATCCGCCCGGCGCGACCGCCGTCCGGCAGCGCCGCGATCATCGGGACCAGTCGTTCGGCATGCCCGCGCCCGACCACCTGATGCGCATGCGCGATCACGACGCCATACTCGACCAGCGCGATCGAGCAGGCGGCGGTCGCGGTGTCGATGACGAGCGTACGCACGCGATCAGGCGATCCGGTTGAACTTCCCGAACTCGGGCCGCGGACTGCGCGGATAGATCGAGGCCGGATCGCCATAGCCGAGGGTCGAGATGAAGTTGGTCTTCACCGACGGCGTGTCGGCGAAGAAGGCGGCGTCGACTTTGGCGGCATCGAAGCCCGACATGGGGCCGGTGTCGAGCCCGAGCGCGCGCGCGGCCATGATGAAATAGGCGCCCTGCAACGACGAGTTGCGCATCGCCGATTCGCGGCGGAGCGGCTCGTTGCCGGTGAACCAAGACTTGGCGTCGGCGTGGGGGAACAGTTCGGGGAGATGTACGTGGAACTCGATGTCCATCCCGATCACCACCGATACCGGTGCACCGAGGACCTTGGGTTTGTTCTGGGCGGAGCAGGCGTCGGCGAGTGTCGCCTTGGCCTCGTCGGACACGCACCAGACCATCCGCGCCGGCAGCTGGTTGGCCGAGGTCGGACCCCATTTCATCAGGTCCCATATGGCGTGGAGCTGATCCTCGCCGACCGCCTGATCGGTATAGCCGCAATAGGTGCGCGCAGTGCGGAACAGCGTGTCGAGCGCGCCGTCGTCAAGTCGGTTGGCCATGATCGTCTTTCGCGTGGAGTGTCGCGGATCAGACCGCGCGAACCTCGGTGACTTCGGGCACATAATATTTCAGCAGCTGCTCGATGCCGTTCTTCAGCGTCGCGGTCGACGACGGACAGCCCGAACAGGCGCCCTGCATCGCCAGGAACACCTTGCCCTTGTCGAAGCCGCGATAGACGATGTCGCCACCGTCGTTCGCGACCGCCGGGCGGACGCGGGTGTCGATCAGTTCACGGATCTGCGCGACGATGTCGGCATCCGCCGGATCGTCGGTCGGGATCGGATCGTCGCTGCCGACGCTGAACGATGCGCTGCCTTGCCGGAACAACGGCATGTTGGCCGAGAAGTGATCGAGCAGGATCGCGAGCACATCGGGCTTCAGCGACGACCATTCGGTGCCGGGCGCCGCGGTGACGGACACGAAATCGCGGCCGAAGAACACGCCGGTGACGTCGCCGAGCGAGAAGATCGCGTCGGCCAGCGGGCTGACCTCGGCCTCCTCGGGCGTCGCAAAGTCGCGGGTCCCCGCGTCCATCACGGTGCGGCCGGGCAGGAACTTGAGCGTCGCCGGGTTGGGCGTGGGTTCGGTCTCGATCAACATGCCTGCGCATGTGGCGCGGGCGAGGGGGCGGCGCAAGGCGTTCGGGGGAAAGGTAGGGTTTCCGGGGTGCGCGTGTACTCGCCGATCCACTCATTCCGTCATCCCCGCGCAGGCGGGGATCCATACTGGCCAGCCGCGCGGTTCCACAACGATGGCTTGCCGGTCTGGATTCCCGCCTTCGCGGGAATGACGGGATGTGGAGTGGGGATCAAACATCGAGCAGCTTCACCGCCGCGTTCCAGCTTGCGATGTTCGCGCGCGCTTCCTGCACGAAGGCGGAGCGGCGGACGATGCGGAGGAAGAGGTCGGCGATCCATTTGCCGGGGTTGCGCAGCGGGCGTTCGAACTGGACGAGCAGGACGACGCGGGTCTCCTCGGTGTCGTTCCATACCTCGTGCGGATAGGTGTCGTCGAACACCAGCGTCTCGCCCTCCGACCAGCGGACCACCCGGTCGTCGACCCGCATCCGCAGATTGCCTTCGCGCGGGACGATGAGGCCGAGGTGGCAGGTGATCAGCCCCTTGGTGACGCCGCGATGCTCGGGGATGTGAGTGCCGGGGGCGAGAATGGAGAAGAACGCGCTGTTGAGGCCCGGAATGCGTTCGACGATGTCGCGGGTACGCGGGCAACGCGCGAGATTGTCGTCGATCGGATAGCCATAGCCCCACAGGAAGAAGGACCGCCATTTGTCGACCTCGGCGATCGATCGGTGATCGGGCGAGATCGTCGCGAGGCTGGGCGATGCCTGACCGCGCAAGGCTACCGCGGTCGCCTCGTCGCGGATCGCCTGCCAATGATCGCGCAGCATCGCGGTCCAGGCGAAATGGCGGACGTCGAGCACCGGATCGTTGGCGACGATCGAGGACGACGCGATCAGCCGGTCGAAGATGCCGCGCAGATGCTTGCCGATGCGGATGATCAGCGGTCGACCGGGATCGGCGGCGAGCGTCGCGCCGGCGCGCGGTGACCCGGGGACGGGATCGAAATCCTGCAAGTACCGCGACCCCGCGATCGCCCGATCATTCCCGGCCGTCATTCTCAATTCCATCCGCGCCGATCGCGCACGGCAAGCCGCTAAGCCCGATATTGGTCGAAAACATGGCGATCGCATGGACATGGCGTGATCGCTGGCGGCTCGGCGCTTCCGCCGCTACAAGGCGGGCCATGGCGTTCCCCACTCGCGTACTCGCGTCCGTTCTGGCTTTATCGCTGACCTTCCCCGCCGCCGGCCCTGCCGCCGGTCAGGTCCGCAAATCACGTCCTGCCCGACCCGCGAAACCCGCGGCAGCCGCGGTGGTCGCGACGCCCAAGGTCGATACCGCGCCCTGGCTGTACAAGGGCAGCGACCTGCCGCCCGATCCCGCGTGGCAGTTCGGGACGCTGCCGAACGGCCTGCGCTTCGCGGTGCGGCGCAACCAAGTGCCGCCGGGGCAGGTGTCGATCCGCGTGCGCATCGACGCGGGGTCGCTCTACGAGAACGACAATGAGCGCGGTTATGCGCACTTCATCGAGCATCTGTCGTTCCGCGGATCGAAATACGTCCCCGATGGCGAGGCCAAGCGGGTGTGGCAGCGCTTCGGCGCGACCTTCGGGTCGGATTCGAACGCGTCGACCACGCCGACCCAGACGCTGTACAAGCTCGACCTGCCGTCGGCGACCGAGACGACGGTCGACGAGAGCCTCAAGATCCTGTCGGGGATGATGGAAAGCCCGGTGCTGACCGAGGCGAGCGTCGCGTCCGAACGCCCGATCGTGCTCGCCGAACAGCGCGAGCAGCCGGGTCCGCAGGTTCGCCTCGGCGACGCGGTCAACGCCACCTTCTTCGCCGGGCAGCCGCTCGCCGATCGATCGCCGATCGGGACGATCAAGATGCTCGAGGCGGCGACCGGTGCGAGCGTGAAGGCGTTCCACGATCGCTGGTATCGGCCGAGCCGCGCGGTCGTGATCGTCTCCGGCGACATGGATGCCGCGGTGCTCGCCAAGCTCGTTGTCCACAATTTCGCCGGGTGGCAGGGCGTCGGCCCCGCGCAGCCCGCGCCCGATTTCGGCAAGCCCGACCCGACCCAGCCGACGGTCGGGACGCTGGTCGAACCCGGCCTACCGCCGCTGGTGATGCTGACGACGCTGCGGCCCTGGGTGTTCAACAACGACACGCGGATCTTCAACCAGAAGCGCATGGTCGACACGCTGGCGACGCGGGTGATCAGCCGCCGGCTGGAACGCCGCGCGCGCGCCGGGGGGACGTTCCTCCAGGCCGACGTGTCGCTCGACGATCGATCGCAATCCGCCAACATGACGACGGTGACGGTCCTGCCGGTCGGCGACAATTGGGAGGCCGCGTTGAAGGACGTGCGCGCGGTGATCGCCGACGCGCAGGCGACCCCGCCGACCCAGGCCGAAGTCGATCGCGAATATGCCGATTACGACGCCGCGCTGCGCAATTCGGCGGAGACCGCGCGGGTCGAGGCGAGCGCCAAGCAGGCCGACGACATGGCCGGGGCGCTCGACATCCGCGAAACGGTGACCGCGCCCGACAACCAGTATCAGGTTTTGAAGGACGCCAAGGCGGCGGGGATGTTCACGCCCGACACGGTGTTCGCCGCGACCAAGCGGATCTTCGAGGGCGTCGCGACCCGCGCGTTCATCAATACCCGCGTCGCCGATGCGGGCGTCGCGGCGAAGCTGACCGCGGCGCTGAAGACCGACGTCACCGGGCTGGCGGGGAAGCGGACCGCGCAGGCCGCGGTCGATTTCTCGCGACTGCCCAAGCTCGGCGCGCCGGGCAAGGTCGCCAAGCATGTTCAGGTGGTCGATCTCCCGGTCGAGAAGGTCGAGTTCGCGAACGGCGTGCGGATGCTGTTGTTCTCCAACCCCGACGATACCGGGCGAGTGTTCGTCCGGGTGCGGTTCGGGTCGGGCTACAACGCGATCCCTTCGACCAAGCCGAGTCCGGCCTGGGCGGGCGACCTCGCGTTGATGGAGGGCGGGATCGGCGATCTCAGCCAGGACGATATCGACCAGCTGGTCGCCGGCCGGCAGATGGGGCTCGATTTCGGGATCGACGAGGATGCGTTCTCGATCGCGGCGTTGACCAGCCCGCGCGACTATGCGGACCAGCTGACGCTGATGGCGACCAAGCTCGCCGCGCCGCGCTGGGATGCGGCGCCGGTATTGCGCGCGAAGTCGGCGGCGCGATCGGCGATCCCGGGCTATGTCTCCTCGGCGGACGGCGTGTTGTCGCGCGATCTGGAGGGGCTGCTCCACGACGGCGACCAGCGCTGGGTGACCCCCGACGAGGCCAAGATCGCGGCGCTGACGCCGAAGAACTTCAAGTCGTTCTGGAAGCCTGCGATCGAAAGTGGGCCGATCGAGGTCGATGTGTTCGGCGACGTCAAGCCCGACGAGGCGATCGCGGCGGTGGCGCGCAGCTTCGGGGCAATGGCGCCGCGCAAGGTGGCGCGGAACGCGCCGCCGCCGGTGCGCTTCCCTGCGCACGTCGACACGCCGGTGATGCGGACGCATGAGGGCGCCGCGAACCAGGCGGCGGCGGTGATCGCGTGGCCGACCGGTGGCGGCAGCAGCGATCTTGCCGAAAGCCGCAAGCTCGAGGTGCTGTCGCAGGTGTTCAGCGACCGGCTGTTCGAGAAGATGCGGCAGGCGGCGGGCGCGAGCTACAGCCCGGGGGTCTCGAGTTCGTGGCCGAAGGGCCTTGCCGGCGGCGGACGGCTCGCGGCGATCAGCCAGATCGCGCCCGACAAGATCGACCTGTTCTTCCGCA
This sequence comes from uncultured Sphingomonas sp., assembly GCF_964243315.1. Lineage (GTDB taxonomy): Bacteria > Pseudomonadota > Alphaproteobacteria > Sphingomonadales > Sphingomonadaceae > Sphingomonas. The sequence continues at coordinate 16,702 of NZ_CAXTEM010000046.1, forward strand.
TGTCGCGCGAGATCGCGGCGGACCTGGCCAAGAACCCGGTGTCGGACGACGAGCTGCAACGCGTGAAGGGGCCGTTGCAGGAGCTGTATCAGCGCGCGTCGACGTCGAGCCTGTTCTGGCTGCGCGAGCTGTCCGGCGGGGCGTACGACGACAACCGGCTGGACGCGACGCGGCGGATCGGGCGCGACTTCGCGGCAGTGACGCCGGCGACGCTGCAGGCGACCGCGGCGAAGTATCTGGTGCCGGCGAAGGACTGGACGATGGCGGTGGTGCCGAAGGCGAAGTGAGCGCGCGCGAGCGCTTTCGGTTAGCCACCACGGCGGAGGCCGGGGCCCAGTCGGGGGCCAAAGGGTAGCGGAGCGATGCGCGTCGTCACGCACCTTCCCCACCTGGGCCCCGGCCTTCGCCGGGGTGGTAGCAGAGGGGGTTCGTCAGCGAGGTTCAGTCCACCTCACCCCTTGTACAATCCGTCCAGCCGCTCGCCATAGACCTGCTTCAGCACGTGGCGGCGGATCTTCAGCGATGGGGTGAGCTGTTCGTTCTCGATCGTGAACGGTCCGTCCGCCAGCACGAAGCGGCGGATGCGTTCGGTGACGGATAGGTCCTTGTTCACCCGCTCGATCGCGGCGGACAGCGCGGCGCGGTATTCGGGATGGGTGGCGAGGGCGGCGAAGTCGCAGCGATTGCCAAGGCGGGCGCACCATTCCTGAGTCCATTCGGGATCTGGCACGATCAGCGCGACCATATAGGGGCGGCGATCGCCCGCGATCATCGCCTGGACGATCTCGGGCTGGAGCGTCAGCATCCCCTCGACCTTCTGCGGGGCGACGTTGTCGCCCTTGTCGTTGATGATCAGGTCTTTCTTGCGATCGGTGATCGCGATCCGCCCCGCGGCGTCGATGTCGCCGATGTCGCCGGTGTGGAGCCAGCCGTTCTGGAGCACGCGCGCGGTCTCCGCGTCGTTGCGCCAATAGCCGTGCATGACCAGTTCGCCGCGGACCAGGATCTCGCCGTCATCGGCAATCCTGACCTCGGTATCGAGCAACGGCGGGCCGACCGAATCCATCCGCAGGCCGACCTTGGGGCGGTTGCAGGAAATCACCGGCCCCGCCTCGGTCTGGCCATAGCCTTGCAGGAAGGTGAGGCCGAGCGCCTGGAAGAACATTCCGACCTCGACGTTGAGCGGCGCGCCGCCCGAGATCATCGCCTTCAGCCGGCCGCCGAACTTGCGCGCGATCCTGGGTTTGAACAGCGCGCGCACCGCGAGCTGCCTCGGCCGGTCGATCAGGCGGACGCGGCCGTCATATTCGCGGGCGCCGATGTCGAGTGCCTGGGCGAGGAGATAGGCCGACGCGCCGCCCTGTTTCTCGATCGTCTTGATGATCCGAGCGCGCAGCACCTCGAACAGCCGCGGCACCACGAACATGATCGTCGGGCGCGTTTCCTCGATATTGGCGGCGAGCTTGTCGAGGCTCTCGGCGTAATAGATTTGGCCACCAAGCCCGATCGGCAGATGCTGCCCGCCGGTATGTTCGTAGGCGTGGCTGAGCGGGAGAAAGGAAAGGAAGACCTCGTCCTCCCAGCCGAAATCCTCCGAAATGGCGTTGGCGCAGCCCGCGACGTTGTGCAGGATCGCGCCGTGATGCTGCATCACCCCACGCGGGGCTCCGCCGGTGCCGCTGGTGTAGATGATGCAGGCGAGGTCATCGCGCGTAAAATCCGCCGCCGCTTCCGCATCGTCGACGGTGGTCGGGTGATCCGCGATCAGCTTGTGCCAGCTGTGGAAATCGAGGCCCGCGGAGGGCGCGCGCATGTCGTCGATACCGATCACGGTCTGCGCCTGGCTCGACCCCAGCACCGCGGGGAGCAGCGTCTTGGCGAGCTTGGCGGTCGACACGATCACCGCGCTGGCGCCCGAATTCTCGATGATGTGGCGGTGATCGCGTTCGGTGTTGGTGATGTAGGTCGGGACGGTGACGGCGCCCGCGGCCATGATCGCCAGGTCGCTCAGGCACCATTCGGGCCGGTTCTCGCTGACCAGCATCACCCGGTCGCCGCGCCGGATGCCGACCGCCTTCAGTCCCGCCGCGAGCGACGCGACCTGCCGCGCGGCGTCGGCCCAGCTGGTCGCCACCCATTGGCCGTCGCGCTTGATCCACAGGAACGGCGCGCCGCCCTTTTCTCTCGCGCGCACGAAGAACATCGTGACGAGATTCGGGAAATGTTCGAGCCTGCGCATCCGTCTCTCCTGTTCCCCTTCTTCCCGTACCGACGGAACAGGTGCTCGATGGCTGCTCCAGGCGAACGGACGAGGGTGTTGCTTTATTCGGTCAGCGCGGTGCCGACGCTGCGCGGATCGGCGGCGCCGACCCAACCCTTGGCGGTCTTCTCCGCGGCATTGGCCTTCAGCGGCAGCCGGCTCGCGGTCACCTTGTGGCCGAGCTTTTCCAGCGCCGGGATCATCGCTTCGAGCCGGGTGCCCTGTTCGACCACCAGACCGTCGCGATTGTAGTAGATCATCGGCTCGCCCAGCGCCTCACGCGCCGACAACCCCCAGTCGAGATGGGCGATCAGTGTCTTGGTGACCTGCATCGGGATGGTGCGCCCGCCCGCAGCGCCGACCGCGAACACCGGCTTGCCGTTCAGGTAGACGATCGTCGGCGCCATCGACGACAGCGGCCGCTTGCCGCCCTGGACGCGGTTGGCGACGGGCATGCCGTCACGTTCGGGCGCGAAGGTGAAGTCGGTCAGCTCGTTGTTGAGGACGTAGCCGCCCGCGAGCAGCTGGCTGCCGAACGGGCCCTCGACGGTCGAGGTCATCGTCACCACGTCGCCGTTGCGGTCGGTGGCAATGAAATGGGTGGTGGCGGGCACCTCAGACGAGGGCGCGCCGGTACGCGCGGGCGCGCCGGGGGGCGAGCCGGGCGCATAGGCGGCGAGCGAGGCATCGGTGCGGAGCGCGGCGCCGCGCTGGTTCAGATAGGCGCGGTTCGTCAGGCCGGCGACGGGCACGTCGATGAAGTCGGCATCAGCCATGTATTTGTCGCGATCGGCATAGACCTGCTGCATCGCTTCGCCGATCAGATGCCACGCGACCGGCGAGTTGCGCCCCAGCTTCTTGAGGTCGAAGCGCTCGAGCATCGTCAGCACGCCGATCACGGTCGTCGCCCCGGCCGAGGGCGGGCCCATTCCGCAGATCCGGTATTGCCGATAGGCGCCGCACACCGGCGGCCGTTCCTTGGCGCGGTAGGCGGCGAGGTCGGCCGCGGTCATGTCGCTGGGCGAGACCTTGCTGCCGGTCGCCGCGGCGAGCAGGACGCGCGCATTCTCGCCCGAATAGAAGGCGTCCGCGCCTTGATCCGCGATCGTCCGCAGCGTCTTCGCGAGCGCGGGGTTGCGGATTGTGGTGCCGACCGCGAGCGGCTTGCCGTCGGCGCGGTATTGCTGGCGGATCGCGGGGAAGTCGCCCCAGAGCGGCGACATGTTGGTCGTCGCGTTCGCCATCGGCGGGGTGACGGCGTAGCCGTTCTCGGCGAGCGCGATCGCGGGGGCGAACAGCGCCTTCCACGGCAGCTTGCCCCATTTGCTGGTGGCGAGCGCCATCAGCCGGATGTTGCCCGGCACGCCGACGGACTTGCCGCCCGCGAACGCCTGGCGGAACGACAGCGGCTGCCCCGCGGCATCGACCCAGCGGCGATCGGTCGCCGCCATCGGCGCCTTTTCGCGGCCGTCGATCGTGTCGATCCGGTTGGTCTTGCCGTCGTTGTGGACGAAGAAGCCGCCACCGCCGATGCCGCTGGATTGCGGCTCCACGACCGTCAGCGCGAGCATCATCGCCATCGCGGCGTCGGTGGCGCTGCCGCCCTGGCGCAGGATCGTCTGTCCGGCTTCGGTCGCGCGCGGATCGGCGGAGGTGACCATGCCCGGGGTCCGGACAGGCGCCTTCGCCGCGGCGATCGTCGGCGCGGCGAGCGGAATCGTGAGCGCGAGCAGCGCGTTGAGCATCTTCATCGCGAGCGACCCTAACGGGCTTTGCCGGGCGGGCAAGACGCTACGTCAGCTGGCTCCAACCGCGTCCGCGACATGCGCGAAGCCGTCGCGTGCGAGCAGCGCATCGAGGTCGCGAAGCAGGCGGGCCGGCATCCCCGGACCTTCATAGGCGAGCGCGGAATAGAGCTGCACCAGGCTCGCCCCGGCGCGGATGCGGGCATAGGCTTCGGAGGCGTCGCCGATACCTCCCGCGGCGATCAGCGGAAGCGCGCTGCCGGTCGCGGTCCGGAAGTCGGCCAGCCGTTCGCGCGCAAGCGCGGCGAGGGGCGCGCCGGACAAGCCGCCGGCCTCGGCCGCATTGCGCGATCGCAGCGTCGCCGGGCGGCCGATCGTGGTGTTGCCGATGATGATCGCGTCGATGCCCGCGTCGATCGCGGCACGCGCGACCTCGTCGATCGCGGCATGATCGAGATCGGGCGCCACCTTCAGGAACAAGGGCGTGGTCCCGCGCACCTCGACGCAGGCCGCCAGCAACGCGGCCAGCGCGGCGCCGTGCTGGAGGTCGCGCAGGCCCGGCGTGTTCGGGGAGCTGACGTTGATCGTTAGATAATCCGCATGCGGTGCGGCGGTCCGGACGCCGTGGACATAGTCGGCGATCCGGTCGGTCGCATCCTTGTTGGCGCCGACGTTGATGCCGAGCACCCCGCGCCGGCGCGCCGCGATCACGCGGGGCAGGGCGTCGGCCAACCCGCCATTGTTGAACCCCATCCGATTGACGATCGCGCCGTCCTCGCGAAGGCGGAACAGGCGCGGGGTGGGATTGCCGGGCTGCGCCAGCGGGGTCAGCGTCCCGATCTCGACGCTGCCGAAGCCCAGTGCGAACAGACCGTCGATCGCGCGGCCGTCCTTGTCGACGCCCGCGGCGAGCCCGAGCGGATTGGCGAAGTCGATCCCCGCGACTCGGGTCGCGAGCCGCGGCGACGGCGCCGCGGACCGCGCGAACGCCGGACCGGTCATCGCCCAAGCGCCGAGCGCGGCGATCGTCATCTTGTGCGCGGTTTCGGCGTCGATTGCGAACAGCACGGGGCGCAGGGGGAAGGCCATGGCGCTCCCATCGCATCGTGCCGGCGGCGCGTCAAAGCCGCCGCAACGGGCCGATCCGTCGTTTCCATGCAATACGTAGCCGTAGGATTGCGCCTAATTAGTCTTGCGACCCAGGAAGCGACCTTCGGGGGGCTTCCACCTAGGCCCGGCCTCATGGCCGGGCCGCTTTTTCATTGCGGCAAAATGCGCTATGGAAGACATCGACGGGGGTCGGCGACATGGGCGACATTCAGCTGGATTACGTGATCCCGGGGGCCGGCCTGGCGCCTTACGTGACGCTGTTCTACCGGTTCCGCGCCGACGTCCCCCGCTTCGACGACACCGAGCGCGCCGATCATGCGCAGTTGCGGTTTCGTCTCTCGGGTGGCGAGGCGGGATATCTGTTCCCCGACGGCAGCGAGCAGGCTGCGGGTAGCAATCACATCCTGGGCCCGACCACCGGCGCGGTGCGGACCCGTGCGGCGGGCCCCGTCCACGTCTTCGGCATGGGACTGACCCCGCTCGGCTGGTCGACGATGATCGGCAACAACGCATCGGTGATGGCGAACCGGGTGCTCGACGCCGACGCGCTATTCGGGCCGGAGGTGGGAAGCACCGCGCTGGCGCTGCAGGGCGACGCCGATGCGGAGGCGATGGCAGTGACCGTCGCGCCCCTGCTGCGATCGCTGGTCGGCGGCGTCGAACATCGCCCTGCGCTGGCGTTCGTGCGGGCGGTGGATACCTGGCTCGCCGGCGCCTTCTCGCCAGAGATCGACGATCTGGCGACCGACACCGGACTGTCGCGGCGGCAGGTCGAACGGCGCTGCAACGCGGTATATGGCGCGCCGCCCAAGCTGCTGGCGCGCAAATACCGCGCGTTGCGCGCCGCGGTGGCGCTCGCGAAGCACGATGCCGATGTCGACGCGCTAATTGCCGACGGGTTCTACGATCAGAGCCACATGATCCGCGAGATCAAGCACTTCACCGGGCTGACCCCCGGCCAGGTCCGCGCCGAGATCGCGCCGCTGACCCAATTGACGATGGACGGCCGCCGCGCGCTGGGCGGCATGGTCCATCCGATCATCAGCGAGACCTGATGGCGGCGATTTGCCGCGCCGCAGCAGGTTGACGGAAGCGCCCTCCACGCCCATCTACAATCGGACTGAACCGATCCGATTGGAACCCATGCGTCTTTCCAGCCTTGCCGACTATGCCGTCGTGATGATGTCGGCCGCGGCCCGCCATTGCGGCGGGCATGCGCGGCTGAACGCGACGCTGCTCGCGGGCGAGACCGGGGTGCCGCTGCCGACCGCGCAGAAGCTGGTCAGCCGGCTGTCCGCGGCGGGGTTGCTCGAAAGCGCGCGGGGCACCGGTGGCGGCTTTCGGCTGGCACGACCGCCGTCGATGATCACGCTCGCCGATATCATCGAAGCCGTGGAGGGGCCGATCGCGCTCACCTCCTGCGTCGACGAGGCCAACCACGACTGCGCGATCACCGGCAATTGCCGCGTCAAGCCGCATTGGAGCGTTGTCAACAACGCGGTGCGCGGGGCGCTCGCCGGCGTGTCGTTGGCGAGCCTCTCGTCTTCGCCCGCGCCGATCAAGTCCGGCATTATACCGACATCACCCCACAGGACCCCCGCCTTCGCGGGGGAACGAGGATAATATGGCCACCCGCAACGCCGAAGCCTACGCCGCCGCGAACAAGACGTATGAATGGGGTTTCTCCTCGGACATAGAACAGGAATTCGCGCCCAAGGGGCTGAGCGAAGACACCGTCCGCTATATTTCCGCCAAGAAGGGCGAGCCCGCCTGGATGCTCGACTGGCGGCTGAAGGCGTTTGCGTTGTGGCAGACGATGGAGGCACCCGACTGGGCCAAGCTCAACGTGCCGCCGATCGACTACCAGGACGCGTATTACTACGCCGAACCCAAGGCCAAGCCGAAGCTCGGCAGCCTGGACGAGGTCGATCCGGAGATCCTGCGGGTCTACGAGAAGCTCGGCATTCCGATCTCCGAACAGAAGATGCTCGCGGGCGTGGTCGATCCCGATGCGCCGCCGCAGCGCCGGGTCGCGGTCGACGCGGTATTCGACAGCGTGTCGGTGGCGACGACGTTCCGCAAGGAGCTCGAGGCCGCGGGGGTGATCTTCCGGTCGATCTCGGAGGCGATCAAGGAATATCCCGATCTCGTCCGTAAGTGGCTGGGCAAGGTCGTGCCGCAGCGCGACAACTACTTCGCGACGTTGAACAGCGCGGTCTTTTCCGACGGGACGTTCGTCTACATTCCCGAGGGCGTGCGCTGCCCGATGGAGCTGTCGACCTATTTCCGGATCAACGCCGAGAATACCGGGCAGTTCGAACGGACGCTGATCGTCGCGGACAAGGGCAGCTATGTCAGCTACCTTGAAGGGTGCACCGCGCCGATGCGCGACGAGAACCAGCTTCACGCCGCGGTGGTGGAACTGGTCGCGCTCGACGATGCCGAGATCAAATATTCGACCGTGCAGAACTGGTATCCCGGCGACGAGAACGGC
>NZ_CAXTEM010000047.1:0-23936 GCF_964243315.1 uncultured Sphingomonas sp.
CTGATCGCCAAGATGCCGACGATCGCGGCGATGGCGTACAAGTACAGCGTCGGGCAGCCCTTCCTCTACCCCGACAACTCCCTCAGCTACACCGGCAATTTCTTGCGTATGACCTTCGGCGTGCCGGCGGAGCCCTATGTGGTGAACCCGATCGTCGAGAAGGCGATGGACCGGATCTTCATCCTCCACGCCGATCACGAACAGAATGCGTCGACCTCGACCGTCCGGCTCGCCGGCTCGTCGGGCGCCAACCCGTTCGCGTGCATCGCGGCCGGCATCGCCTGCCTGTGGGGGCCCGCGCATGGCGGCGCGAACGAGGCCGCGCTCAACATGCTCCGCGAGATCGGCACCCCCGATCGCATTCCGGAATTCATCGCGCGTGCCAAGGACAAGAACGATCCGTTCCGCCTGATGGGCTTCGGCCACCGCGTCTACAAGAACTACGATCCCCGCGCGACCGTGATGCAGCAAACCGTACGCGAAGTGCTCGGCGCGTTGAACGTCACCGATCCGGTGTTCGACGTCGCGATCCAGCTCGAGGAAATGGCGCTGAGCGATCCCTATTTCGTCGAGAAGAAGCTGTTCCCGAACGTGGATTTCTATTCGGGCGTGATCCTGTCCGCGATCGGCTTCCCGACCTCGATGTTCACGGTGCTGTTCGCGCTCGCGCGCACCGTCGGCTGGGTCGCGCAGTGGAACGAGATGATCACCGATCCCGACCAGAAGATCGGCCGGCCGCGCCAGCTCTACAGCGGCCCGACTGAACGCCCCTATGTGCGGGTCGGCCAGCGCTGATGATCATGCGCCGGATCCTGGTCGGTGTCGGCATCCTCATGACGCTCATGGGGGTGCTGTGGATCGGCCAGGGTCTCGGCTACATTCATTGGCCGGCTTCGAGCTTCATGCTCGATCAGCGACCCTGGGCGGATCGCGGCGCCGTGTTAGCCGTGCTCGGCCTTGTGCTGATCCTCGTCGCTCGACGCCTTCGGTAGCACCAGCATGAACCGCGCGCCTTCGCCCGGCGCGCTTTCCACCGTCAGGTCGCCGCCCATCGCTCGCGCCAGCCGTCGCGCGATATAGAGCCCCAGGCCGTTGCCGCCCGGCTCCGCGGGATCGACACGCTCGAACTTCTCGAAGATCCGCGCTTGATCGTCGGGCGCGATGCCCTTGCCCTGATCGTCGACGATCGCGATGGCCCCCGTCGGGCCGACCGCGGCGGTGACCGTGATGATCGAACCCGGCATCGCATAGCGAACCGCGTTGCCGATCAAGTTGACCATGATCTGCAACGCGCGCCGGAAATCGCCCGCCGCCGGCACCACCAGATCGGCCACCGGCCGCGCGATCACCACCTCGGCATTGGCGGCCCGCACCGCAAGCAGCCCGGCCGCCCGCCGCGCCACATCTGCCAGGTCGATCGGTTCGGCACGCAGCGCGAAATCCGCGCCCTCGATCGCCTGAAGATCGACGAGGTCGTCGACCAGCTCGAGCAGGTGTCGCCCGGCATTGGCTATGTCCGCGGCATAATCGATATAGTCTTGCTGGACCGGGCCGTCGGCGGCGGCGTTGATGCTGTCCGCATTGGCGATGATCCGCGACAGCGGTGCGCGGAGCACCTTGTCGAGCCCACTGGTGAAGAGCGGCGTCAGCGTTTGCGGCGTCTCATCGACGAATTCGGCGACCGGGCACGCCACCCCGGTGAAACCGGCGAAGCCGATGTCCGCGCCGCGGCGCAGCTCGGCTGACACGGTGACGCTCTGTCCGTTCGTGCGGATCCGCGCCGGCTGATCGACGAACGCGCGGCGCCGTGCGATCGCCTCCAGGATCGGCAGTGCTCCGTCCGCGGTCTCGTCGAAGCTCAGCAGGATCGTCAGCGGCTTGCCCAGCAGCGCCGCGATGTCGGCATCTGCGGCGCCCGCCAGATGCGTGAGCCGCAGCGACGCGTCGGTTTCCCACCGCAGCGCGTCGGCGGGGACACCATAGTCCGCGATCTCGGGCGCGAACGACCGGTGCGGCCGCTGCCACCCGGTCACCGCCAGCCGGACGCGATCGATCTCGGGCTGCGCTCGCACCCACAGGTCCAGCGCACCTTCGCGGTTGGCGACGACCACCCCGCGCGAGACGACGATGCCCAGCCGCCGCGCGAGCCGGGCGATCGTCGCCAGCTGCGGCACCGCGACCGCTCGGCCGATCGATCCGCCCGCGCGATTGTTGAGTTGCGCAATCGCCGGATCGGCGCTGACGAGGCGACCGTCATGGTCGACCATCGCGACCGCGACCACCGCCTCACGGACCGGATCCGCCTCGATCATGCGAACGGCACGTCGGCAAGATCCGCGAGCGCGCGCCGCAAATCGGGGTGCGCCGCAAGCGGGGCCAGCGCCGCCTGGGCGACTTCCGGCTCAGTCGCGGCGATCTCGTCGAGCCGATCGGCAAAAGCCTCGACGTCGCGCACCGGGTCCGCGTCCGCCAGCGACAAGCCGATCCGCGCGATCGCCGCACGGTCGAGCTGCACCGCCCGCAACGCCAGCCATAAATGCGATCCGTCCGGGTCGAGCACGATTCGCCGCATCTGCGTGTAATCGAGCCCGATCGCGCGCGCGAGCACCGCGATGAACAGCACCAGTGTCTGGTCACCGAGGATGTCGACCAGCAGCGTCGGCACCTCGCTCGGCCGCGCGTCGACCGCGATCGCCAGCCGCGTCGCGAGCGACTCCAGCCGATCGCCCTCGTCGTGCGCGGCAAGGCTGCGCAACGCTGCTTCCTCGATCGCGCGATCGACCAGCGCATTGTCGCCGGCGCTCTCGCGGATCGCTGCGGCGGTCCACCAAACCAGGCGGTGGTGATTGTCAGCCGATAGCTCGGTGCCTGCGGCAACGCCGAGATCGTTTGCCGCGCGACGCCGGCTCTGCGCCGCGAGCAACGCGCTCGCCGCGGTGGCGACGACGCCGTCGCCGACATCGGTCAGTCGCACGACGACACTCGGTTGATCCGGCTCCGACACCGCGGTCGGCAGCGCTTCGGCGAGCAGATCCTGCCGAACCCGCCCGATCAGCTCCTCCATCAGCGATCGATTGCGCAGCACCCGCGAGGCGAGCAGCCGGTCCAGCGCCTGCCCCTGCGCCGCGATCAGCGCGTCGGCCGCCCCGTCTTCGGCCCAACCGCCCAGTACCCGCGCCGCGTGCCGCCGGATGTCGCCTTCGATCGCACCGATGATCGCGCCGAGCACCGTGGCGAGCGTCAGCCGCGTCCGATCGTCGAGCCGCGCATCGTCGGGCCGGAAGAAATCGTCGATCGTCGCCGACAGCCGCAGCGCGTCTCGCCGTATGCCGATGCGCGCCCGCTGCGCCGCCTCGGCTGCGGTGGGGCGCGACGGATCGCGCTGATCAGGGGTGATCGACATGCCGCCGATCTAGCGTCTCGTCGTTAAAACGACGCTAAGGCTGACGCACCAACCGTTCGATCGCCGCCCCTAAAGTCGCTGCCGCATAGCCGGCCACCGCGACCAGACCGGTCGCCGGCAGCCCGACGATCACACCGATCAGCAGCACGAAGGGATAGGCCGGCGGCGTTGCCCACCAAGCGGGGGTCGTTGCGGGCCGCGCGCGCTCGACCATCCCGGCCAGGACCAGCGCCGCCACCGCGACCGCGATCGCACCATGATCCGCCGACGCGACGCTCTCGCGATACCCGAAGATCAGCACCGCCAGCGCCGGCAGTGCCCGCGCCGCCCACCGGACCGCGCGCAAGCTCGCCGGCTCGTCGCGCAGATCGGCGAGCAGCCCGGCGATCGACAATCCGACGCCTGCGAGGACGGTGCCGGCAAGACCGATCACTGATTGATCGAACCAGATCGCGAGCAAGGACGCGATCGCCAACAGCGTCACCACCGCGATGACGGCCGCTGCCGGGATCGCGCGTCGCACCAGCGGCGCCATCGCGAGCCGGGCCAGCGGATTGACCACCCAGCGATCGAACCAGCCACGCCGCGCCGAGACCAGCGTACGAAGCGCTGTGCTGCTGCGCGTCTCCATCAGCCCGGCGGCATGCTCGATCCCGTGTCCCTGCCGGATCATCTGGTGCGGCAGCACGACATGCGCCGCGCCGGCCTGCGACGCGAGCCGCAGCAGCGTCGACTGAACATCGTAATCCCGCGGCATTTCGGCGAGTTCGGCGAGGCGCTGCGGCGCCAAATGTGCGATTCCCGCCCACAGCATCCCGCCGCCGACGCGCTCGAAGCCCGACCTGTCCTGGTCGTCGGGCACCACCAGCAGCGTGTCGCGCATGTCGTCCGCCGCCATCGCCGCTACCGTCGCCGCGCTGGCGGTCAGACCATCGGCGAGCATCACCACCTTGGCGAGCGGATGCAGCTTCTCCGCGGCTTCGGCGGCGGATCGGACCGTATCGACCGCGACCCCACGCCGCCCGATCCGGCTCAACGCTCCAAGCAGCTCTGGGCTGAGACGCGCCGCGATCACCACGATCTGCGACGCCCCCGCCGCGATCAGCAACCGCGCCTGGAACTCGACGAGAGTCAGCCCGCCGAACGGCAGGGTTGCGGTAAGCACCCCCGGCCGGTCGTCAGCGTCCTGTAATGCCAGAAGAAGCCCTGCGAGCATCGCAGCGCTGTTACGGCGTGCCGCCGATGATGCAACCCTATGAGAAAGGCTGGCCGGCGTTACAGCCGTTCGATCGCCCGCTTCAGCTTGGCGAGCGTCGTCGGATCGCGCGGCGTCGCGCCTACGGCGTCGGTCGCCAGCGCCATCAACCGAATCGCGCCGAAGCTGGCGGCGAGCCCCTTCAGCCGCCACGCCGCGGCTTTCCAGCTTTCGACCGTCTCGGCTTCGGTCATCAGCGTGTAGGCGCGCTCGGCGCTCTCCACGAAGGCCAGTCGCAGCTCCGCGATCAGGCCGGGCTCGTCGCCCACCGCCGCAGCCAAAGTCGCATCTATCGCACCGGGGTCGTAAGCCATCGTACTTCATTAGCGCTCGGTACTTAACGAAGTGTTTCGCTATTCGCTTTGCCCGGACCGGATTCATGATAAACATCGCCGCTGTACGGGGGGTTCTATGATCGTCGATTTTCGGGCTGACACGGGCAAGGGCACGCTTCCGCCTTTGCCGCCACCGCCCCCGATCGGCAGCGACGGCCTCGACGCGCCGGTGATCGAGGTCACCGATCTCTACGAGCTCGACCAGGAGGAAGAACTCGTGCCGCTCGGCGGCGGCTGGTTGCTGCCCGCGCTCGCGATCGTGCTGGCGCTCGCCTGGATCGGCGCGATGTTGTGGCTCGCACGCGATGCGATCCCGACGCTGGGCCCCGTCGCCGTCGTGCAGTTCGTCGCCGCGCTCGCGGTGCCGCCGATGTTCGTCGGGATAGTGTGGCTCCTCGCCAAGCGCACCAGCCGCGCCGAGGCCCGCCGCTTCGCCGCCACCGCGCGGGCGATGCGCGCCGAGGCAGCGAGCCTCGATCGCACCGTCGCGCTCCTGTCGCGCACAATCGACGCCAATCGCCGCCAACTAGCCGACCAAGTCGATACGCTGCTCGCGATCGGCGACACCGCCAACGACCGCCTCGCCTCGATCGGGCAGCGCCTCGCCGCGGACATCGGCCAGGCAGACAGCCATGCCCTCAACCTCGCCGACGCCGCGTCGGGCGTCCAATCCAGCCTCGGCGTGCTCCTCGCCTCGCTGCCCCGCGCGCATGCCGAAACCACGGAAGTCGGCAAGCTGCTCGAAACTACCGGCCTGTCCGCCAGTCAGCACGCCGCCGCCCTCGACGCGCAGCTGGTCGCCCTTGCCGAACGCGGCCGCGAGGCCGACGCGGTCGCGGGCGGCGCGGCGCAGAAGCTCGCCGCGCACATCATCCGCATGGAGGCGACCAGCGAGACCGCGGGCGCCCGCCTCGAATCCGTCACCGCCGAAATGTCGACAGCGGTCGATGCGCTGCTCGGCCGCACCGCAGATGCGGTCGACGAAGCCCGCAAGGGCATCGCCGCACAGGGCGACGCGATGCTGGCGATGATCGGCGCGCATCAGGCGACGCTGGAGAGCACCGCACGCGAAAGCGCCGACTCGCTCGCGCACCGCATCGCCTCGGTCGACGACGTCATCGACCGGGTTACCGCTCGGCTCGAACAGCATCGCGCCGTTGGCGAGGACCTCGTCGCCGGGCTCGGCGCGGGCCTGTCGACCGTCGAGGATCAGCTCGATCGCCTGCATACGCAGGGCGTCGATCGGTCGCAGATGCTCGCCGCATCGATCAGTGCGCTCGGCGGCTCCGCCGACGCGATGACCGAAGCGTTGAAGGCGGGCGAGACGATGGCGACGCGGACGATCGGCACGACCGAAAGCCTCCTGATCGCGCTCGACGCCGCCGCGCGCGAGATCGACGAGACCCTGCCCGAGGCGCTCAGCCGGCTCGACCGCCGGATCGAGGCGACCCACAGCATCGTCGTCCAGGCCAAGCCCGAACTGCTCGCGCTGGTCACCGCGGCGGAAAGTACCCACGATGCGATCGAGTCGATCGCCGGGGTTATCGCCGACCAGCGCCGCACGCTCGACACCCTGTCGGCGATGCTGCTCCAGACTCTGACCGACGGCCGCACCCGTGCCGACGATCTCGGCGCCATGATCGACGAGACGATCGCGCGCACCAATCGCTTCGCAGAGGAAGCCGCCCCGCGCCTGATCGATCTCCTCCTCCGCGTCCGCGACACCGCCGCCGTCGCCGCGGAAAAGGCGCGCGAGACGCTCGCGACGGTCATCCCCGAAGCCGTCGACGCGCTGGAAAGCGCCAGCGTCGACGCGATGCGCCGCGCCACCGCGGACACGGTCGAACGCCAGGTCCGCGCGATCGGCGATGCCAGCGACAATGCCGTCGAGGCCGCCACCCGTGCTACCGAGCGCCTGTCGCACCAGGTCCAGGCGATCCTAGATCAAACCGCGATCGTCGAGACGCGGATCGAGGACGCTCGCACCGAACGCGAGGAAGCCGATCGCGACACCTTCGCGCGCCGCGTGTCGCTGCTGATCGAATCGCTCAACTCCGCCTCGATCGACATCACCAAGGCGTTCGCGCCCGAGGTCTCTGACAGCGCCTGGGCGGCATATCTGAAGGGCGACCGCGGCGTCTTCACCCGCCGCGCAGTCCGCATCCTCGACCCGAGCGACGCCCGCGAGATCGCACGGCTGTACGACGACGACGGGCCGTTCCGCGAATCCGTCAACCGCTACATTCACGATTTCGAGGGCATGCTCCGCACCATCCTCGCGCAACGCGATGGCACCCCACTGGGCGTGACCCTGCTGTCGTCCGACATGGGCAAGCTCTACGTCGCCCTTGCACAGGCCATCGAACGGCTGCGCTAGAGGTCGTGCAACCACGGCGGCACTATAGTCCGCATCGATCGCAGAAGATCGGCGACGCGTTTCATGAGGTTGGAACGAGCACTCCCCTCACCTTCGTCATGTTCGCGAAGGCCAGGATCCATAAACTATGCCGCCCGCCTGAGCCGCAACGTTCCTCCACACGACCTGCTAGCCCGAGAGCATCGCATACGAGCTGGCTCCACTTTCAGACCGACTAGGGAGGAGACGCGCGCAGCGAGAAGAAGACTGGTTCACGGGGAGACGCGAAGGGCGCGGAGGTGTTGCGCACCGGGCAGCGTCTCGCATCCGCAGTCGCCTGTATGTCAGGAGCAGCGTTGCTGCTCGAAAGGCCAGCGTCGAGCGCAACACCTTCGCGTCCTCCGCGCCTCCGCGCGAACAGAAATCTTCTATGTCATGGCAGTGGTGCTGCCCTGCCGCTCCACGGCGCCGACGAAAGGCATACCCGGCACCCCTCCCCCGCCCCAAACCCCAGCTCACCCGTCGACCGAAGCGAACTCCGCGCGCAGGTCGTTCAACGTCCCGTCGATGTGCCGGTACAACAGCCCCTCAAGCGCCCCAGCATCGCGCGCTATCCAGGCGTCGATGATATGGCGATGCTCGAGATGCGCCCGCGCGTCGCGGCCCGCCGGCTCGAGATGCTTGATCACGTACCGCTCCGCCAGGATCGCCAGCCGCTCGACTAGCTGCGTCGTCAGCAGCCGCCCGCCGGGGATCACCAGCGCGACATGAAAATCGCGGTTACGTACCGCCACCTCAGCGAGATTGGTATTCGCCGCCTTGTCGAGCGCATCGAATGCCGCCACCGCCGCCGTCCGCTCCTCGTCGGTCGCGTGCTGCGACGCCCGTGCCGCCGCAGCGGGCTCGATCGCAAGACGCAGCGCGTAGATGTCGTCGACCTGGTCCGCGGACATCGGCCGTACAGTGTACCCGCGGTTCGCCTGGCTGACGAGCAGCCCCTCCTGCTCGAGCCGGCCGAGCGCCTCGCGCAGCGGGATCTTGCTGACGCCGAGTTCCATGGCGATCGCGTCCTGCCGGATCGGCGAGTTGTCGGGCAGGTTCCCGGTGACGATCCGCTCGCGCAGGATCGAGAAGACCTGATCGGACAGCGTTCGGACGACGATGCTCTGGGAGACGGTCACCATGTTGTACTCCGCAGCGACGGAGCGGGTCGCACCATCATTGTACGGCAAATCCTTCCCAGAAGGTATCGGTGCGATCAATCCATATCGTGTTGAAGCCGGTTGCGATCGCCGACCCCTCGACAGACGGCACGATGGCGGGCACATCGCCCAACATCGTCCCGCTTTTGACCCGCCCGACGAAGCGGCTGCCGATATAGCTGTCGTGGACGAAGCGGTCGCCGGGCGCGAGCACGCCCCGATCCGCCAGATGCGCCAGCCGCGCCGAAGTGCCGGTGCCGCACGGACTGCGATCGATCGCGCCCTCGCCATAGAACACCGCATTGCGCCCGTCCGCCGCTCCCCCGACGCCGTCGGCGCGCGGCGCGTCCGCCCACAACACATGACTTACCCCGCGGATCGTCGCGTCCAGCGGATGCACCGGCTCCACCGCCGCCCGCACTGCCGCGCGGACTCGGCGTCCCATTCCGATCAGCCAGTCCGCGCCGACCATGTCGAGCCCAGGATAACCACCCTGCGGCTCGACGATCGCGTAGTAATTGCCGCCATACGCGACATCGACGGTCAGCGCCCCCAGCCCCTCGACCTCGATCCTCACGCCCTTCGCGGCGACATAGGCGGGCACGTTGGTGATCCGCACCGACGTCACCCGGTCGCCTGCAGTCTCGTAGGCGGTGTCGATGATCCCCGCCGGCACCTCGACCCTGAGACGCCCCGGGGTCGCCGGCTCGATCAGCCCATGTTCGAGCCCGAAGGTGACGATGCCGATCGTGCCATGCCCGCACATCGGCAGGCAGCCCGACGTCTCGATGAACAGGATGCCGATGTCCGCATCCGGCGTCGTCGGCGGATAGAGGAAGCCCCCCGACATCATCGCATGACCGCGCGGCTCGAAGCACAGCCCGGTGCGGATCCAGGCGAATCGCGCGAGGAAATCCTGCCGCCGCTCCGACATCGACGCGCCCTTCAGCAGCGGCGCACCGCCGACGACAAGTCGCACCGGGTTGCCCGCGGTATGACCGTCGATGCAGAAGAAGGTGTGACGCACTCCGGACGGCCGCTCAGGCCGCTGCGCCGATCGGCACCGGCGCCGCGGTCAGCACCGGCCGGGTCGCCGCCGCGCGTTCGACCATCGCGATCACCTCCGCCCGTCGCGCGCCGATCAGCGGGTAGCGCGGCGGCAGCACCCGTTCGGATCCGCGGCCCATCACTTGTTCGGCCAGCTTGATGGACTGCACCAGATCATGCTCGGCGTCGAGGTGGAGCAGCGGCATGAACCACCGATAGATCTCCCGCGCCTTGTCGTGATCGCCGCGCCGCGTTGCGCGGATCATCTCCACCGATTCGCGCGGGAACGCATTGGTCAGGCCCGACACCCACCCCCGCGCGCCGAGATACATCGCCTCGAGCACCACGTCGTCCAGCCCCGCGAACAGCACGAACCGATCGCCGAAGCCGTTGCGCAGGTCGGTGAAGCGCCGGGTATCGGGCGCGGATTCCTTGATCGCGACGATGTTAGGGGTGTCGACCAGCATCACCAGCACGTCGAGGTCGATCGCGGTGCGATAGGCCGGTGGATTGTTGTAGAGCATGATCGGCAGGCCCGTGGCCGCCGCCACGCCGTTGAAATGCGCCGCGAGTTCGTGCGCCTTGGGCACATAGACCATCGGCGGCAGCAGCATCAGCCCGTCGGCACCCGCCGTCTCCGCGGCTTGCGCCCAGCCGATCGCCCGGCGTGTGTCGTATTCCGACACCCCAGTCACCACCGGCACCCGCCCATCGACCACCTCGACGATCGCGCTCAACACCGCCAGCTTCTCGTCAGCGGTCAGCGAGTTGTTCTCCCCTACGGTGCCGAGTGCGATCACCCCGTCCACCCCGTCGCGGATCAGTTCGTCGACGACGCGCTGGGTATCGGCAAGGTCGATCGTCAGGTCGTCGCGGATCTGGGTCGTCACTGCCGGAAATACACCGCGCCAATCGATCGTCATTCGCTACACCCGCCTTGTTTCCTCAAATCGTATACAATAACGTACCCTCATGAGCAACATGGAAACTCGGCGGCGGGTGTCGCGGCGATGACGGTTGCCGTGATCGGCGGCGGCATCGTCGGCCGTTCGATCGCGCTGAGCCTGGCGCGGCGCGGCGAGGGCGTGACGCTGGTCGATGCAGCGACCGATCGATCGGCAGCATCCTGGGGCAATGCCGGGCACATCGCCACCGACCAGGTGGCACCGCTCGCCTCGCCCGCGATGCTGCGCAGCGCGCCGCGGCGGCTGTTCGCGCGTGGTGGCGCGCTCGATTTGCCGCTGCGGCAATTGCCGGCGTGGCTGCCGTTCGCGGTTCGGTCGATTGCCGCCTCAACTCCTGCTCGGTTCGCCGCGGGATCGACGGCCTTGGGCGCCCTGCTTGCAGATGCCATGCCGGCATGGCGACGGCTCGCCACCGCCTTGAAAACGCCTACTCTGCTCCGCGAGGACGGTCATTACGTCACATGGCCCACCCAAACTCTCGCCGCGGCAGGACGAGCCGCATGGTCCGCAGCCGATACCGGCACCGCGCGGTACGTCGACGCCGATGAGCATCAGCTCGACCAGCTTCGCGCCATGTCGCCGCGCATCGCCGATGCGATCCGCTTCGATGGCACCGGGCAGATCGCTGACCTCGGCGCGCTGGCGACCGCGCTCGACCACGCTCTAGCCGCCGCGCGCGTAACAGTGGTGCAGCAACCGGCGACGCTGGAACGGCACAGCGATCGCATGGCGATCTCCGGCATCGCGGCCGATCGCATCGTCATCGCCGCCGGGATCGGCTCCCGTTCCCTGATGGCGGCGGCGGGGCACCGCGTGCCGCTGATCGCCGAGCGCGGCTATCACATCCGCGGCTCGGCAGAGCGTTGGCCCGCGGACTTGCCGCCCCTGGTGTTCGAGGATCGGTCGATCA
This sequence comes from uncultured Sphingomonas sp., assembly GCF_964243315.1. Taxonomy (GTDB): domain Bacteria; phylum Pseudomonadota; class Alphaproteobacteria; order Sphingomonadales; family Sphingomonadaceae; genus Sphingomonas. Next base: position 11,474 of record NZ_CAXTEM010000047.1, read on the forward strand.
TCGTCACCCGCTACGCCGACAGCGTCCAGGTTGCGGGGTTCGTCGAGTTCGCGCACGCGTGTGCGCCGCCAGATCCGCGCAAGTGGCAGCGGCTGGAGCGCCACGTCGTCGAGCTGGCGCTGCCGATCGCCGGCCCGTTCCGACGCTGGACGGGCGCGCGGCCCACCTTGCCCGATTACCTGCCCGCGATCGGCCGCTCGACGCGCGCCGCCAATCTGTTCTACGCGTTCGGCCACCAGCATCTCGGGCTCACGCTCGCGCCGGTGACGGGCGAGTTGGTCGCGGCGCTGATCACCGGCGACGCGCCCGTGATCGATCTAGCGCCGTTCGCCGTCGATCGCTTCTGAAAGGGCCCTCATGACCATCGGCACTTCCGACGCCGCCACCGAACTCGCGGCGATCGCGCCACCCTCGACGCGCGTGCCGGCGATCGTCGCCGCCGAATACGCCTCGCGGCTCGACCGCGCACGCGCGCTGACCGCGGCGGCGGGTGCCCGGGCGCTGCTGGTCCATACCGGCGCCAGTCTCCGCTACTTCACCGGCGTGCCGTGGGGCGCGACCGAGCGGATGGTCGCGCTGCTGCTGCCCGTCGCGGGCGAGCCGGTGATGATCTGCCCCCGCTTCGAACGCGGCTCGCTCGAGGCCGATCTGACGATCGCCGCCGAACTGCGATTGTGGGAGGAGGACGAGGATCCGGTCGCGCTGGTCGCCGATGCGGCGCGCGGATGCGGCCCCATCGCGGTCGATCCGCTGATGCCCTTCGCCTGGACCGAGAGACTGCGAGCCACCGGCGCCGCGCTGATCGACGGCACCCCGGTGATCGATGGCTGCCGGATGATCAAATCCGCCGCCGAACTCGCCTGCCTCGCCGAAGCGAAGGCGATGACGCTGGAGGTCCAGCGCCGCGCCGCCGCGATCCTGCGCACCGGCATCGCCGCCAGCGAGGTTACCCGCTTCATCGACGCCGCGCACCACGCGATCGGCGGCGGCGGGTCGTTCTTCTGCGCGGTGCAGTTCGGTCGCGCGACCGCCTTCCCGCACGGCCTGCCCAGCGACCAGCTCCTCGCGGAGGACGAACTGGTGCTGGTCGACACCGGCTGCCGAGTCCACGGCTATCATTCCGACATCACGCGCACCTACGCCTTCGGCACCGTCGCGCAGGAGGTTCACGACATCTGGGACATCGAGCACGCCGCCCAGGCCGCCGCCTTCGCCGCAGCTGCGCCCGGCGTGCCCTGCGCAGCGATCGACGATGCCGCCCGCGCGGTGCTGGTCGGCGCCGGGCTTGGCCCCGATTACCGGCTACCCGGCCTGTCCCACCGCACCGGTCACGGCATCGGCCTGTCGATCCACGAATCGCCAAACCTCGTGCGCGGCGACCGGACGCCGATGGTGCCCGGTATGTGTTTCTCGAACGAGCCGATGATCGTCGTCCCCGGCCGCTTCGGCATCCGCCTGGAAGACCATTTCCACGTCACCGACACCGGCGCCGCGTGGTTCACCGAACCGCAGCCCTCGATCGACCGGCCATTCGGATGAGTGGAAGAGAGCTCTGATCGTCGTCGCCCCGAACCTGATCCCGAGGAAGAGGTAAAGGCAACGCTGCTCCGAGACGCACCGGTCAGCCCCGCAGGAAACAACAGCGAACCCTGCCGCTATTCCGGCCGATGGCTCTTGAAGAGGTTCAGCATCTCGGGCGTCACCCACCCATAGCTGTAGTTCGCCACGAACAACGCGAACAGCAGCGTCGATAGGATCGTCACCCGCACCGCGAGTCGGACGATATCGAACTCGTGCGGCGCGCTTTCCGCCTGGCCGGCAACAACCTCGCCGCCAGCCTCATGCGTCGTCCGCACGCCGAACGGCAGGACTAGGAACACCGTGAAGGACCAGAACAGCACGTAGATCGCGAGGAGCGAGGTCCAGCGCATCGTGTCAGGCCTCGATCATCAGCACATCGACAATCGGCTTCTTGCCGGTCCAGCGCGTCGCGATCTTGCGCACCGCCAGCCGTACGTCCTCGCGCAGCCGATCGCGCTCGCGCTTTCCGCCCGACCGCATCGCTTCCGCAACCGCAGCGACCGCATCCTCGACGAACGCGATCCGGTCTTCCTCGACCGGGATGCCCTGCAACCGCACCTGCGGCGTGCCGATCGCCCGCCCGTCACGCCCGATCGCCACCGCGACCGAGATCTGGCCGTGCAGCGACACCTTGCGGCGCTCGTTGATCGTGGTGCCGTCCGACGGCAGGATCACGTCGCCATCGAGCACCAGCCGCCCGACCTCGGCATTGCCGATCTTCTTGGCTCCGCCGGGCAGCAGCCGCAAGATATCGCCGTCCATCTGCACGATCGTCTGCGGAATACCCTCCGACAACCCGAACCGCGCCTGCTCCATCAGATGCCGCATCTCGCCGTGCACCGGCACCAGCAGCTCCGGGCGGATCCACTTGTACATCTGCGCCAGCTCGGGACGGCCGGGATGCCCGGACACATGGACGTGCGCCTGACGCTCGGTGATCATCTCGACCCCCCGGCCCGCCAGGATGTTCTGGATACGGCCGATCGCGACCTCGTTGCCGGGGATCTGCTTCGACGAGAAGATCACGCTATCGCCAAGCTCGAGCTTCACGGTGTGCGATCCGTCCGCGATCCGCGCCAGCGCCGCGCGGGGCTCGCCCTGCCCGCCGGTCGCGACGATCAGCACCTTGTTGCGCGGCAAGCGCATCGCCGTTTCCGGATCGACCGTCTCAGGGAAGTCCTTCAGGTAACCACACGCGCGCGCGACCTTCAGGATCCGGTCAAGCGATCGCCCGGTGACGCACAGCTTGCGCCCGGTCTCGCGCGCGACCTCGCCCAGCGTCTGCAGCCGCGCCGCGTTGGACGCGAACGTCGTGACCACGACCCGCCCGCGCGCCTTCGCGATCGCTTCGGCCAGCCCGCGACGCACCGTGCTCTCTGAGCCCGAAGCCTCGGCGTTGAAGACGTTGGTCGAATCGCACACCAGCACGTCGATGCCCTTGTCGCCGATCGCGGCGAGCGCCTCTGGGCTGGTCGGCTTGCCGATCACCGGCGTCGCGTCGAGCTTCCAGTCGCCGGTGTGGAACACCCGGCCGGCGGGCGTGTCGATGATCAGCGCGTTGGGCTCGGGAATCGAGTGCGACAGCTCGACGAAGGTGAAGCCGAACGGCCCGAGCTGGAAAGACTTGCCCGGCTGGATCATGTGGAGCTTCACGCGGTTGGCGATCCCCTCCTCTTCCAACTTGCCGCGGATCAGCCCGGTGGTGAAGGGCGTCGCGTAGAGCGGCACGCCGAGATCCTCGGCCAGATACGGCAATGCGCCGATATGATCCTCGTGACCATGCGTCAGCACGATGCCGACGAGATCGTTGATGCGGTCTTCGATGAACGACAGATCGGGAAGGATCACGTCGATGCCCGGATAGCCCGCATCGGCGAAGGTGATGCCGCAATCGACCATCACCCACTTGCCGTTACAGCCATAGAGGTTGACGTTCATGCCGATCTCGCCCGAGCCACCTAGGGCGCAGAAAAGAAGTTCGTTATTCTTCGGGGTCATTCATCGCTTTCAAAAACAGGGGCGCCCGCAGGCCAGATGGGCGCGAGCACGTCAGCCCATATGGGCGCGTTCCCACATCATCGCCAGCCCCTGGATCGTCAGATCGGGTTCGATGACGTCGAACACGTCGGTATTATGCTCGAACAGTGTCGCGAGGCCACCGGTGGCGATCACCTTGGCGGGCCGCGCGATCTCGCGGCGCAGGCGCTCGACCAGCCCCTCGATCATCGCGATATAGCCCCAGTAGATCCCGATATGCATCTGATCGACCGTGTTTCTTCCCACCACGCTGGCGCTGGCGGGCTTCTCGATCGCGATCCTCGGCAGCTTGGCCGCGGCCGTGACCAGCGCGTCGAGCGACAGGTTGATCCCCGGCGCAATGATGCCGCCCTTGTACGCGCCCGAATAATCGCTGACGTCGAATGTCGTCGCGGTGCCGAAGTCGATCACGATGAGATCGCCGCGGTGAAGCGCATGTGCCGCGATCGTGTTGACCGCGCGATCCGCGCCGAGCGACGCAGGCTCGTCGACGTCGATCGCCATGCCCCACTCGACCGGCGCCCTGCCCGCGATCAGCGCTTCGGTCTTGAAATATTTGCTGCTCAGCACCTGAAGGTTGTGCAGCGCGCGCGGCACCACGGTGGCGACGATCACCCCGTCGACCTGCGACCGGTCATATCCTTCGAGCGCGAGCAGCTGGCTCAGCCACACCGCATATTCGTCGGCGGTGCGGCGCGGGTCGGTCGCGATCCGCCAGCGCGCCTTGATCTGCCGGCCGTCCACGAGCGCGAAGACGACGTTGGTATTGCCGGCGTCGATCGCGAGCAGCATGCCGGAACCTTCCATCAGAGCAGGAACACGTCGCCCGCGTGAATGACACGCCGGCTGCCGTCCGCCAAGCGCAGGATGAGCGCCCCGTCACGGTCGAGGCCGTCGAATAGTCCGTCGACGCTGCCGCCATCGGGCGCGGCCGCGCTGAGCGCGGTGCCCGGGGGGTGCGCGCGCTCCAGCCACCGCGCCCGTACCGGCGCGAGCCCCTCCCCGCGCCACCGCCCCAGCCACCGCGCGAAGGTCTCCGCAAGCGTTTCCATGAAGTCGGCAGGGTCCACGACCACGCCATGCGCCGCAAGGCTGGTGGTCCGCCGCTCGGGCAAATCAGGATGATCGGCGAGGTTGACGCCGATCCCGATTACCACAGCGCCGTCGGCCCGTTCGAGCAGGATCCCCGACAGCTTGGCGCCGTCGAGCAGCAGGTCGTTGGGCCATTTCAGCCACAGCCCCTCACGCCGGAGGTACGCCGAAACGCATTCGTCGAGCGAAACCGCGGCGACCAGCGCCAGCGTCGGCGCGGGTGGATCCGACGCTCGCAGGCGTACGATCGTGCTCGCGTAGAGATTGCCCTCGGGCGACACCCAGGACCGGCCGTGACGCCCCCGTCCCGCAAGCTGTCGCTCCGCGCGCAGCCACACGCCCTCTTCGATGCCGGACCGGGCCAGCGCGATCATGTCGGCGTTGGTCGATCCCGTCTCCGCAACGGTGCGGATCACCGTCAGAACAGCGCCCGCGCCGCGGTCATCGCCCACCCGCCGATCAGCGGGATCGCGAGGTAGCCGAGCGGCGAGACGAATGCCGCCGTCAGCACGATCAAGCCGCCCTCAACCTTGCTGTCATTGGCCGCGAAAGCCGCCGCGGGCTCGTCGAAGTACATCGTCTTGACCACGCGCAGGTAATAATAGGCGCCGATCACCGACGCGACGATCCCGACCACCGCGAGCGGGAACAGCCCGGCCGCGACCGCTGCGTCGAACACCGCGAACTTGGCATAGAAGCCGAACAGCGGCGGGATGCCCGCTAGGCTGAACATGAAGATCGCCAGCGCCAGCGCCAGGCCGGGCCGCGTCCGCGACATGCCCGCCAGGCTCGCGACCGTCTCGACCGGCTGCCCGTCGTCGTCGCGCATCTGCAACACCACGAGGAAGCTGCCGAGCGTCATCGCGATGTAGATCGTCATATAGGTCAGCACGCCCGCAACGCCCTCGGGCGTGCCCGCGGCGAGCCCGATCAGCGCGAAGCCGACATTGTTGATCGACGAATAGGCGAGCAGTCGCTTGATGTTCGACTGGCCGATCGCCGCGACCGCGCCTAGCACGATCGACGCCAGCGCCGCGAAGATCACGATCTGGCGCCACTGCTCGACCGCCGGGCCCATCGCCTCGACCGCCACCCGCACCGCCAGCGCGACGCCCGCGACCTTGGGGGCGGAGGCGAAGAAGGCGGTGACCGGCGTCGGCGCGCCTTCGTACACGTCGGGCGTCCACATGTGGAACGGCACCGCAGCGATCTTGAACGCGATGCCCGCGAACACGAACACCAGCCCGAACATCAGCCCCAGCGACCGCGTACCGGTATAGGCGTCGGCTATCCCGTCGAACGTCGTCGTTCCGCTGAACCCGTAGACCAGCGAGATGCCGTACAGCAGGATGCCGCTCGCCAGCGCACCGAGCACGAAATACTTTAGCCCAGCCTCGGCCGACCGCGTGTCGCGGCGCATGAAGCTCGCCAACACGTAGGCCGCGAGGCTCTGCAGCTCGAGCCCGACATAGAGCGTCAGCATGTCGCTTGCCGACACCATCATCGCCATCCCGCACGTCGAAAGCAGGATCAGCACCGGGTATTCCGGCCGCAGATCGTCGCCCGCGGTGCGTTCGAAGAAGCGCGGCGCGAGCACGATCGAGATCGCGGCAGCGATGAAGATCAGCACCTTCGAAAAGGTCGCGAACGCATCCGCACGGTACAGCCCGTCGAACGCGTCACCGCCCGACGATGCCGGACCGATCAACGCGATGCCCGCGCCGGCGATGATCGCGACCGAGGCCCAGGAGATCGCACGGGTCGACGCCTGGCCACCCCAGGCGGCAACCAGCATCAGGATGATCGAGCCGAGGGCGAGCACCGCCTCGGGCAACGTCATGGCGAGATTGGCGGCGTAGTTCATCGATGCGCGCCTTCATGTGCGGCTGGGGCATGTGCGGCTGGGCCGACGGCGGCCGGGCCATGTGCGGCGGCGGGCATGCCGGCGGTTGGGACGCTGTCGCTATGCGGGGTGGCTCGATCGATCCGGGCGAGCAGCGTGCCGACGTCCTTGCGCATCGGCGCCAGGAAGCTCTCGGGGTACACGCCCATCCACAGCACGACCGCCGCGATCGGCGCGAGCAGCCAGATCTCGCGACCCGACATGTCGCTCATCGCGCGGACCTCCTCGCTCTTCACCTCGCCGAACACGACGCGACGATAGAGGAACAGCATATATGCCGCGCCCAGGATGATCCCGGTCGTGCACAGCAGCGCGATCCAGGTCGACACCTGATACGTGCCCATCAGCGACAGGAACTCGCCGACGAACCCACTGGTGCCCGGCAGCCCGATCGATGCCATCGTGAACAGCAGGAAGAAGATCGCATAGCGCGGCATCGTGATCGCCAGCCCGCCGTAGCGGCTGATCTCGCGGGTATGCAGCCGATCGTAGATCACGCCGACGCACAGGAACAACGCGCCCGACACCAGCCCGTGGCTGAGCATCACCAGCATCGCGCCTTCGATGCCCTGCCGATTGAACGCGAACAGGCCGATCGTAACGATCGCCATGTGCGCCACCGACGAATAGGCGATCAGCTTCTTCATGTCCGACTGCACCAGCGCGACCAGCGAGGTGTAGATCACCGCCACCGCCGACAACCCCAGCACCAGCCAGGTCAACTGGCCCGAAGCCTCCGGAAACATCGGCAGCGAAAAACGCAGGAACCCGTAACCGCCGAGCTTCAGCAGCACACCCGCCAGGATCACCGAGCCCGCGGTCGGCGCCTGCACGTGCGCATCGGGCAACCAGGTATGTACCGGCCACATCGGCATCTTCACCGCGAACGACGCGAAGAAGGCAAGCCACAGCCACGTCTGCACCTGCGGCGGGAAGTCGTACGCCATCAGCGCCGGGATGCTCGTCGTGCCCGCCGCGCGCGCCATGTACAGCATCGCGATGAACATCAGCAGCGAGCCGAGCAGCGTATACAGGAAGAACTTGTACGACGCGTAGATCCGGTTCGCCCCGCCCCAGATGCCGATGATCAGGTACATCGGGATCAGGCCGGCTTCGAAGAAGATGTAGAACAGGAACAGATCCTGCGCCGCGAACGTGCCGATCATCAGGACTTCGGTGAACAGGAACGCGGCCATATATTCGGGAACGCGCTCGGTGATCGACCGCCAGCTCGCACCGATGCAGATCGGCATCAGGAACACGCTGAGCATGATCAGCAGCAGCGCGAAGCCGTCGATGCCGAGTGACCAGCCGAACCGACCGAACAGCGGCAGATCGGCATGTTCGACGAATTGCCACTGCGCGCCGTCGATGTCGAAGCTGGTCCACAGCGCGATACCGAGCAGGAAATCGATCAGCGTCGCGCCGAGCGCGAGGCGCTTGGCCATGTCGCCGGAGACGAACAGGCATGCGACCGCGGCCAGTGCGGGCACCAGCAGCATGATCGACAGGATGGGGAAGCCTTGCATCAGCCGATCAACCCGCAATGACCCAGGTGACCGCGGCGGTGAGCCCGATCAGCATGACGAACGCATAGGTATAGACATATCCAGTCTGGAGGCGGCCGGCCGCGCGGGTGCCGACCTGGACCAGCCAGGCCGATCCGTTCGGCCCGAACCGGTCGATCGTCTTCTCGTCTCCGCGGTGCCACAGGAACCGCCCGATCGCGAAGGCGGGTCGGACGAAGATCAGGTCGTACAGCTCGTCGAAATACCATTTGTGGAGCAGGAAATCGTACAGCACGTGGAGCTGCCCCGCGACCGCCTTCGGCACGCCCGGCGACCGGATATAGGCGTACCAGGCGGACACCAGCCCGAGCAGCATCGCGATCGTCGCCGACAATTTGATGATCGTCGGCACCTCGTGCATCTCGTGCATCAGATGTTCGCGGAACGCGAGCGCACCGCGCCAGAAGCGCTCGCCCGATTCCGGCTCGATAAAATAGCCGTGGAACACGAAGCCCGCGAACACCGCGCCGAGCGAAAGCACCAGCAACGGCACCAGCATCGTCAGCGGGCTCTCATGCGGATGATATCCTCCGGTACCGACAGGCAGATCGTCCTGCGACGGTCCATGCGTCGACGGACGATGACCCGCGTCCTCCGCCGCCGGCTCGTCGCCATGCGCGTGATCGGCGTGCGCGTGGGCATGCGCATGATCGTGCGCGTGATCATGGCCGTGATCGCCATGCGCGTCGTGGATCGCATGCTGGATATGCTCCGACGCGGCCCAACGCGGCGTGCCCCAGAAGGTCAGGAACATCAGTCGCCACGAATAGAAGCTCGTCAGCAACGCCACCAGCACCCCGACAAACCAAACGCCCGGCTGCTGCGCGGCCCAGGCCGCCTCGATGATCGCATCCTTGGAATGGAAGCCGGCGAAACCGAACGCGGTGTTGCCGAAGATGCCGGGCAGACCGACGCCGGTGATCGCCAGCGTCCCCATCATCATCGTCCAGAAGGTGATCGGGATGCTTTTTCGTAAGCCCCCGTAATAGCGCATGTCCTGCTCGTGATGCATCGCATGGATCACCGAACCGGCGCCGAGGAACAGCAGCGCCTTGAAGAAGGCGTGCGTGAACAGGTGGAACATCGCCGCGCCGTATGCGCCAACGCCCGCGGCAAAGAACATGTAGCCGAGCTGCGAACACGTCGAATAGGCGATCACGCGCTTGATGTCCGTCTGCACCAGCCCGACCGTCGCCGCGAACAGACACGTCGCCGCGCCGATCGTCGTCACCACCGTCAGCGCCGCCGGGCTCGTCTCGAACATTGGCGACAGGCGGCACACCATGAACACGCCTGCCGTGACCATCGTCGCCGCGTGGATCAGCGCCGACACCGGCGTCGGCCCCTCCATCGCGTCGGGCAGCCAGGTGTGCAGCCCGAGCTGCGCTGACTTGCCCATCGCGCCGACAAACAGCAGCAGACACAGCACCGTCATCGTGTCGAACCGCGCGCCGAGGAAGCCGATCGTCGATCCCGCCATGGTCGGCGCCGCCGCCAGGATTTCGGGGATCGAGACCGTATCGAACACCAGATAGGTGCCGAAAATACCGAGCATGAAGCCGAGATCGCCGACGCGATTGACGACAAACGCCTTGATCGCGGCGGCATTGGCCGACGGCTTCTTGAACCAGAATCCGATCAGCAGATAGCTGGCGAGACCGACGCCTTCCCAGCCGAAGAACATCTGCACGAGGTTGTTCGCGGTCACGAGCATCAGCATCGCGAAGGTGAACAGCGACAGATAGGCGAAGAACCGCGGCTGATCCGGGTCCTCGTCCATATAGCCCCAGCTATACAGATGGACGAGCGCCGACACGCTGGTGATCACCACCAGCATCACCGCGGTCAACGCATCGACCCGCAGCGACCAGGCGACATCGACGCCGCCGCTCTGGATCCAGTTCAGCACCGGGGTCACCGACGCGCTGTTCGCGCCCGACATGAAACCAATGAAGATCGGCCACGACAACGCCGCGCTGGCGAACAGCGCTGCGGTGGTGACGATCTTCGCCGGCACGTTGCCGATCGCGCGATTGCCGAGCCCAGCAACGACCGCCGCGAGCAGCGGCAGGAAAACTATCAGCGAGATCAACCGATCTACCCCTTCATCCGGTTGACGTCGTCGACCGCGATCGTGCCGCGGCCGCGGAAATAGATGACTAGGATCGCGAGCCCGATCGCCGCCTCGCCCGCCGCGACGGTGAGGACGAACATCGCGAACACCTGACCGACCAGGTCATGCAGATAGGCCGAGAAGGCCACCAGGTTGAGGTTCACCGCGAGCAGGATCAGCTCGATCGCCATCAGGATGACGATCAGGTTCTTGCGGTTGAGGAAGATGCCGAGCACCCCCATCGTGAACAGGATCGCCGCGACGACCATATAATGGACCAGACCAATCACAGCTGCATTCCCTCGCCGATCGTCGGGCGCATGTTACGGGTCGCATCCTGCGGCCGGCGCGCGTTCTGGCGCGAGATGTTCTGGCCGCGGACGCCGCCACGCTGGCGATGCGTCAGCACGATCGCACCGATCATAGCGACCAGCAGCACCAGTCCGGCACCTTCGAACACGAACAGATACCGCGTGTAGAGCAGGTTGCCGATCGCCTGGATGTTCGGGATCGCCGCGTCCGCGGCTAAATCCGTCGGCGCGGCACGACGCGCGAGCTGGATCGTGCCCGCACTCCAAGCGCCCAGCCCGATGATGATCTCCGCCGCCAGCGCGACCGCGAGCGCGAGACCCAGCGCGAAATAGCGCGCGATCCCGACCCGCAGCTGCGCGACCTCGATATCGAGCATCATTACCACGAACAGGAACAGCACCGCGACCGCACCGACATAGACGATGACGAGCAGCATCGCGATGAACTCGGCACCGACGAGCACCATCAGCCCCGCCGCGTTGAAGAAGGCGAGGATCAGCCACATCACCGAATGCACCGGGTTGCGCGACGAAATCGTCAGCGCGCCCGATCCGATCACGATCACGGCGAACAGGTAAAAGGCGATGGCCTGGATCATGACGTCCTTCCCGCTCTCGGGGAGGGGCGGATCAAGCTAGAATCGATCATGCGGCGTCGCCTACCGGTACGGCGCATCGGCGGCAAGGTTCGCGCCGATCGACCGCTCCCAGCGATCGCCGTTATCGAGCAGCTTCGCCTTGTCGTAGATCAGTTCCTCGCGCGTCTCGGTCGAGAATTCGTAGTTCGGCCCCTCGACAATCGCATCGACCGGGCACGCTTCGGCACACAGGCCGCAATATATGCACTTGGTCATGTCGATGTCGTAGCGGGTCGTGCGGCGGCTGCCGTCGTCGCGCGGCTCGGCCTCGATCGTGATCGCCAGCGCCGGGCACACCGCCTCGCACAGCTTGCACGCGATGCAGCGTTCCTCGCCGTTGGGATAGCGGCGCAGCGCATGCTCGCCTCGGAACCGCGGGCTGACCGGGTTCTTCTCGAACGGGTAGTTGATCGTCGCCTTGGGCTTGAAGAAATACTTCAGCGTCAGCACGTGCGCCTTCAAGAATTCCCAAAGGGTGAACGACTTGATGATGTGCGCGACGCTCATTGACCAATTCCCACGCGCATGAACATCAGCACGCCCGATACCAAGAAGACCCAGAACAACGACAGCGGCAGGAACACCTTCCACCCGAGCCGCATCAGCTGGTCGTAGCGATAGCGCGGCACCGTCGCCTTCACCCAGCTGAACATGAAGAAGAACACCAGCATCTTGATGAAGAGCCAGATGATCCCCGGCACCGCGTACAGCGGCGCCCAGTCGAACGGCGGCAGCCATCCGCCCCAGAACAACGTCGCGTTCAGTGCGCACATCAGCAGCACGTTGGCATATTCGCCGAGCCAGAACAGCGCGAAGCTCATCGAGCTATATTCGGTCTGATAACCCGCGACGAGTTCGCTCTCCGCCTCGGTTAGGTCGAACGGCGCGCGCTGCGTCTCCGCCAGCGACGAGATGAAGAACATCACCGCCATCGGAAACAGCAGCGGGTTGAACGCGAAGCCGTTGATGAAGCCGTACAGCCCCTGCTGCTTCATCACGATGCCGGACAGGTTGAAGGTGCCCGACCACATCACGATCGAGATCAGGATGAAGCCGATCGCGACTTCGTAGCTGACCATCTGCGCCGCGGCGCGCAGTGCCGAATAGAAGGGGTATTTGGAGTTCGATGCCCAGCCCGACAGGATGATGCCGTAGACGCCCAGCGACGACGCCGCGAGCACGTAGAGCAGCCCGACATTGATGTCGGCGAGCACCACGCC
>NZ_CAXTEM010000048.1:0-23488 GCF_964243315.1 uncultured Sphingomonas sp.
GACCGCAAGCCGCCGCCCACATGTCCCTTCATCTAAATCAACAATGTCAAAGAGCATCCTGCAATCCCGATTTGCACCGAGATGACGATCCATCTAAACGGATCATCCACGCTTAACGTGATCGACGATGCCGATCCGCAAGCGCGATTTGGATTTCAAACCCACCGTGAACCGCCTTCGCGGTAGCCTTCGAGAGGCGGTGGGCAACCAGCGAACGGTCGGCAGCGCCGCGTCCGTTGGTTCGCCCCATATGTTGGAAGAGCGCCCGACCGTCAACACCTTTTTTCACTTTTTTGTCATTCGGGGCCGCCTGCCCTGCCGCAAGGTTATCGGTTCGACGCTAGATAGTTAGCTTGGACACAATGAGTGATGGTGGCGTTCATCCCGGGCTCTCATCATCGAGAGCACCGTAGAGGAATCACAGAATGGCCATCAAATTCGCCGGTACGTTGAACGCGATCAATCGTGGTCTCGACAGCACCAAGCCGGCCAAGGGCGTCGACATGATCGAGGATTGGGAGGCCGCGCTGTCCGATCTCGATATGCCGGGGTCCAAGGGTATCCTTCGCGACCTGGGGTCGTTGCGCAAGCAGCTCGAGCGCGACGAGCCCGACGCCGATCGGGTCCACGCACTGCTCCACCGTCTCGGCGTCGCGACCACCAAGATCGCCGACCGCGCCGACAAGTCGCAGGACAAGCTGAAGACGCTCGGCGAGGCGCTGACCGAAGCCGGTGAAGACACGCCCGACGAGGAGGAGGATACCGAGGCTGCCGCCAACCCGAAGCGCGCACGCAAGAAGTAACAAGGCTTGGGGGAGGCTGGATCCGCCTCCCCCGACCCACCAGTCGCTACATTGGTGGCATCGGTGGGTAGGCCAGTGGAGGGACGTCGGCACCCGGCGATCCGAGCGTGACGAAGCCGTACAGGGCAGCGCCCACCGGGCCATAGGCGATCAGGCTCATCGCGATCTGTGCGCCGGCGATGCTCCCCATCCCCCACCACCACGCCGGATGCACCCGCCCGCTCGTACGCATGTCTCGTATCGCTCCGGCCAGCGGGAAAAGCATCACCACCACGAACACGGCCCATGCCGCATAGGGGATCAGCAACGGCATCGGCAGCAAGCGCCCGATCCCGGGTCCGGTCAGCGACGCCATCGCGCAGAACAACAGCCGGCGATGGTACTGGGTCTGGCGGCGCATCCTTATACCGGCCGCGGTCAGCGCCGCGAAGGTCAGGATGTTGAGCGGGTTCATAACCAGGAAATACGCGGGCGCGAAGACGAAGGGCACGGCGCCGCGGCGGACCATCGCGACGGTGACCCAGATGCCCATCACCACCATGGCCGGCGCCCATACCGCGGCGAACCAGCCGAGCCGCCGATGGGTGGCAAGCGAGCCGGTCGACGCCAAGGCGGTCTGCAGGACGTAGAACACCGCCCACCCGAAGAACAACACGCCGTGGACATGAACCAGTGGCGGCGCCGCGAAGCTCGACCGTCCCGCCACCAGCTGCATCGAGAAGCCGAGCACCAGCACCGCCATCATCAGCAGGGCGCCGATCAGGTAGAAGCGCGCGTCGGGCAACACCCGTGGTCGCGCGTACAGACGAGTCGCCATGCCCTGCCCCGTAGATCGTTCTCGAGCGGATCCGCTTATCATCATGCCGACAGCGCCGATTGTACGGAAGCGACGTGAATCACCCGTGACATCGTCCGCCGCGTCACCGTAGACAGCCGCGACCTTGAAGGGGATCATCATGCGCGCTTCGTTCTTTCTCGCCACCGCCATGGCTTGTGCGCTCGCGGGGGGCGCCATCGCTGCGTCGGGTGATCCGACCGCGTGGAAGAACCGGGCGCTTTCCGCCGACGCGCGCGCCGACTTGCTGGTGAAGGCGATGACCGAGGATGAGAAGCTGGTGGTGATCACCGGGTTCTTCGGCGTGCAGCAGGACTGGAACAAGTTCCGCCATCCCGAGGCACGGCTGCAATCCGCGGGCTTCGTTCCCGGCATTCCGCGGCTTGGCTTCACGCCGCAATGGCAGAGCGACGCGGGGAGCGGCGTCGCCACCCAGGGCGAAGCGACCCCGGCGCTGGAGCGGACGGTGCTGCCGTCAGGCATCCTCACCGCATCAAGCTGGGACCCGGGCACGTCCTATGCGGGCGGCCAGATGGTGGGCGCAGAGGCACGCGCATCGGGGTTCAACGTCCAACTCGCGGGCGGCGTCAATCTCGACCGCGATCCCGGCAACGGTCGCAACTTCGAATATGCGGGCGAGGACCCACTGCTCGCGGGGATGATGGTCGGCGCCTTCATGCGCGGCATCCAGGCGAACGGGATCGTCACCACCGTCAAGCATTATGCGCTGAACAACCAGGAAACCGGTCGCAGCACGATCAACGTGCTGATCGACGAGGGCGCCGCACGGACGTCGGACCTGCTCGCGTTCCAGTTCGCGATCGAACAGGGCGACCCTGGATCGGTGATGTGTTCGTACAATCTCGTCAACGGCAAGCACGCGTGCCAGAACGACTGGTTGCTCAATACCGTGCTGAAGCGCGACTGGGGCTATCGCGGCTATGTGATGTCCGATTGGGGCGCAGCGCACGATACGATCGAGAACGCGCTCGGCGGGCTCGATCAGGAGACCGGCGTCTCCACCCCCGAAAACTACGTCTGGCGCGACAAGCTGAAGGCCGCGATCGCCAAGGGCACTGTCCCGATCGCTGTAATCGACGACAAGGTGCGCCGGATCGCGCGCGCGCTGATCGCCAGCGGCGCGGTGGATCGCCCGGTCGCGCTCGCCCCGATCGACTTCGCCGCGCATGCCGCGGTCGCGCAGGCCGCCGCCGAGAACGGCATCGTGCTGCTGAAGAACGACCGCGACATCCTGCCGCTCGCGCGCACCGCGAAGCGGATCGCGGTGATCGGCGGCCATGCCGATGTCGGCGTGCTGACCGGCGGTGGATCGGCGCAGGTCTACGCACCCGGTGGCAACGCGGTGCGCGGGCTCGGTCCGAAGAACTGGCCCGGCCCGGTGGTCTACGCCAAGTCGTCGCCGTTGGTGGCGCTGCGCACGGAACGTCCCGACGCGGCGATCGCATTTGACGCGGGCACCGATCTCGCCGCGGCCGCGGCCGCCGCGAAGACGGCCGATGTCGCGATCGTGTTCGTGACGCAATGGACCGCGGAGTCGCTCGATTTCCCGCTCACGCTGCCCGATGACCAGGATGCGCTGATCGCCGCGGTCGCTGCCGCCAATGCGAACACGATCGTGGTGCTGGAGACCGGCGGCGCGGTGACGATGCCGTGGATCGATGGCGTCCGCGGCGTCGTCCAGGCCTGGTATCCCGGCAGCCGCGGCGGCCCGGCGATCGCACGGGTGCTGACCGGCGCGGTCAACCCGTCGGGACATCTGCCGATCACTTTCCCGCTGAGCGCCGATCAGTTCCCGCGCGCGGTGATCCCCGGCAAGGGTCTGCCCGAAAAGCAGATCTTCGACGTCCGCTACACCGAGGGCGCGGCGATCGGCTACAAATGGTTCGACCGCAACCGCACCCGCCCGCTGTTCCCGTTCGGACATGGGCTGAGCTACGGCAAATCGTCGCTCGACGGCTTGCAGGCGCGCGTCGTCGGCAAGGATCTTCATGTCGGTTTCCGCGTGCGCAACACCGGCAAGGTCGCGGGCAAGTATCTCGGCCAGGTCTATGTCGCCCCCGCCGCCGCCAATTGGGAGGCGCCGAAGCGGCTCGCGGGCTTCCGCAAACTGACCTTGTCGCCCGGGCAATCCGAAGCCGCGTCGCTGGTGATCGATCCCCGCCTGCTCGCCACCTGGGACCAGAGCCGCCATCAATGGCACGTCGCGCCCGGCCGCTACACCGTGACGCTGGCGAGTTCGGCGGCGGATGCGGGGCGGCGGGTGACCGTCACCCTGCCCGAGCGCTGGCTACCGGTCGGCTCGCTCGCGCCGCAGCGGTGAGGGTGTCGTGCTTTCTTGGCCGGATAGGGCGACGCTGCGCCAAACTCGCCCCGTCATCCCGGACTTGTTCCGGGATCCACTGGTCCGCAGGAGCAGAAGCCGTTGCTTCTGCGGCACCGTGGACCCCGGAACACGTCCGGGGTGACGAATGAACTAGGCAATCCCGGCTACTTCTCGCGGAGGCTCCGTCAGATAGGAGACCCTGACACCCATTGATCGGTTGGACGTCGCCCTCAGTCCTCTTAATCTACTTTAAGCTACTGCAACGACAGCTTGAAAACCAAGCCGCTCGGGATAGATTGCTCACGAACTGAGCGGCCTCTGAGGAATGAATGAGCGGCGATAATCGAGATGCCTTTGGGGCGTTGGTCCGAAAATTGAATGATCTTGCGACGCTGGACGACGCCGACAAGGAGGCGATCGCGGCATTGCCGTTCAGGGTGACCATCGCGTCGCCGGGTGCGCACCTGGTGCGCGAAGGCGACAAGATCGTCGAATGCTGCCTGCTACTGAGTGGGTTCGCGTTCCGCTACAAGCTGTCGGCGAATGGCAACCGGCAGATCGTGTCCTTCCACCTCCCCGCCGACATCCTCGATCTCCAGCATCTGCTGCTGCCGACCGCGGATCACGGGGTGCAGACGCTGGGCGAGGCGAAGGTCGCCTGGATCCCGGTCGCGGCGCTGAAGACGCTGATCGAACAGCGCCCTGCGATCGGCGAGGCGATGTGGCGCGATACCCTGATCGACGCGTCGATCTTCCGCGAATGGGTGCTGAACGTCGGCCAGCGCGACGCACGGTCGCGGATCGCGCACATGCTCTGCGAATTCGCGCTTCGTCGGCAGGCGGCGGGCCTCGGCACGCCCGAGCGGTTCGAGCTGCCGATGACCCAGGAACATATCGCCGACGCCACGGGGCTGACCGCCGTGCACGTCAACCGCATGCTGATGTCGCTCACCAACGACGGCATTATCGAACGCGACAAGCGCGAGATCAGGATCGCCGATTGGGATCGGATGCGACGGGCGGCCGACTTCCACCCCGGTTACCTGCACATGGCGGCATGATGTCGGTTTCGTTCGAGGATATCACACTAGATACCGGCGGAACGGACGAACGCGCCGTCCTGGTCATGCGAAATGGGCGCCTGACCGCCATCCTCTCCCGATTGGGTCAGATGCACGAAGAGCTCGCCGGGCAGTGGTTCGTCGAAACGATGTTCGGGGCCTCGCCTAGTTCCCAACAACATGTATTCGCCAATCCGGACGAGTTCGTCGCGTGGCTCGGGGATCAGGGCGTCTAGCCGAGGCCTTGCTAATATCCCCTTCGGCGATGTGGGCGAGAGGCGCGATCTCTACGTTCCCCGACTGTGCTCCCGCGAAGGCGGGAGCCCAGTACTGGGTCCCCGCCTTCGCGGGGACACAAGGTTACTCGTCGAACGGCTTAAGCACCTTTTCCTGCAATGAGAGCTACGTCGTATCACCTCTTTAGCAAACGACCCGGACCAGCCGTCACACCACGTCGCATAACTGGAACGCGCGCATCACGGCGCTGCGATCGAATGGCTTGGTCAGCACCGGCTGCATCGGCACGTTTGGGTGGCAAGCCGACGGGGTCCCGGTGATATAGAGCACCGGGATCGCGCCGAGCGCCTCGTGAATCGCGTAGACCGCTCGCGGCCCTGTCCCTTCCGCCAGCGTAACATCGGAGGTGATGAACGACGGCGGTTGCGCGATCGCCATCGACACCGCCTCCGATTCTGACTGCGCGAACGCGAAGGACGTGGCGCCCACCGACCCCAGCAGCCATTCCAGGTCCATTGCGACCAACGGTTCGTCTTCGATGATGAGCACGTGGCACATGGTTGAGCCCTTGTTTATCCACGTTAAAGCGACGGGAACGCGGTTCGGGCCCGGACCGACCGTCATTTATTGTTCATCAAATGCGGCGTTGCTGGCCGAGGTGCAGGTACAAGCTACTGAAATCGCCCGCGGATCGCAGCCGCTCCCAATCCAGTATCTTGATGTGGCGACGATCGAACGCGATCACCCCCTCGCTCACCAGTAGCTTCATCATGCGATTAACGTGAACGCTGGTGAGGCCGACCGCGTCTCCGAGCTGTTCCTGCGTGATCGGCAGGTGGAAACCGGCATGAAGGTCGGTTCCGACCTCCTGCATCCGTTCCGCGAACTCGCACAACAGGTGTGCGATCCGGCCGTGGCCGTCGCGGCGTCCGACGTTCAGCACCCATTCGCGCAGGATCGATGCCTCGATCAGCGTCTCGGTCCAGATCGCCCGCGCGATCGTCGGGCGGCTGAGCACCAGATCCTGCAGATCCTTTCGGTTGATGTCGATCACCTCGAGCGCGGTCAGGGCCTGGATGTTGTGATCGGCCATGTCGAGGAACAGGTGCTGGAGATCGAGAAAGTCACCGGGGACGCGGATCGAGACGATCTGCCGCCGTCCGTCCGCAGTGAGCTTGTGGCGAAAGGCGAGGCCGGACACGACATAGCTGCAGGAGCGGAGCGAGATCTCGCCTTCGCGGACCAGATAGCTCTGCGGTGGCAGTGCTCTGGTGGAGAAGCGCAACGCGAGCAGCGCGTCCCGATCGCCCTGATCGAGCGTCACGCGCCTGCCGACGCTCGCCACCATCATTTCGATAACTGCTTCGTTCATGGCGGGCTCCCCAAACGGCGGGAGCACAATCATCTCTCGGTCGTCAGCGCCTTGTTACACATGCGACGATGCGCCACGTTAGCAGATGTTGGGCGACTTCGCCCGACATATGTTAAGAAGCCGATCGCCGGCTGCAAAAGACTTGAGGCTGGTGAGACACGCGCGTCACCGTCCGGGATGAAGCCGGAGCGCTTTCCATTACCTCGTCGGCGCTATACGCAGAGGCGGGAAAATGGCGGGGCATTGCGGTGATTGAAGACGACCTCCTCGACGAAGACACCGTTGCCGACGGCCGCCGCTACAAGGCGCCCGCGCTTGAAAAAGGGCTCGACGTCCTCGAGCTACTGTCGACCACCAGCGAAGCGCTTACCCTGACCGCGATCGTCACCCGGCTGGGTCGCAGTCACGGAGAGTTGTTCCGGATGGTCCAGGTGCTGCAATTCCGCGGCTATCTGGAACAGGATCCTGCTAGCGACGGCTATCGGCTGACCGACCGACTGTTCTCGCTCGGCATGCAGCAGCCGCGAACGCAGGGGCTGGTCGAGGCGGCGCTGCCGATCATGCGCCAGCTCGCGGTCGATGCCGGACAGTCGTGCCACCTGGCGCTGCATTCGCGCGGCGAGATGGTGGTCGTCGCGCGCATGGAATCGAGCGAACAACTCGGTTTCTCGGTGCGGGTGGGCTATCGCCGGCCGCTTACCCAGGCGGCGTCCGGCGTCGTGCTCTACGCGTTCCAGCCGCTCGACGTGCAGCAGCGCTGGGAAAAGCTGTTCGAACCACGCCTGTCGCGCAGCGAGCTGGCAGCATTCCGTGCGCATGCCGAGGAGGTCCGCCAGCGTGAGGTCGAGCTGACGCCCAGCCGCTTCGTCGGCGGCGTCACCGACATCTCCGCGCCGGTGATGCGCGGCGGGGCCGCGGCGGCGGCTCTGACGATGCCGTATCTCTCGACGCTCGACCCGGCCGTGAGCATCGACGTGGCGGCCGAGGCGGTGAAGGCGGCGGCCGGGCGCATCTCCACCCAGCTGATCGCGGCCGACAGTCGGCTCTGACACGCGCCCGAGCGCTTGATCCACACGCTCTCTTCACATATGAAAACCGCGGGCGTTGGTGAAGGCGCTTGCTGCTGGCTGGTGCGAGGGAACAAGCGTTGACGACGATTACCCGGCTGGAAGTTCTCGACGTGCGCTTTCCGACGTCGAAGTTCCTCGACGGATCGGACGCGATGAACCCGGATCCCGATTATTCGGCGGCTTATTGCATCCTCCACACCGATGACGCCGCGCTGACCGGCCACGGACTGACTTTCACGATCGGCCGCGGCAACGAGATCTGCTGTGCCGCGATCCGCGCGCTGGCACCGTTGATTGAGGGGCTCGATCTGGACTGGATCCGCGCCGATGGCGGCCGCTTCTGGCGGCACATCACCGGCGACAGCCAGTTACGCTGGATCGGGCCGGAAAAGGGCGTGATCCATCTCGCGACCGGTGCCGTCGTCAACGCGGCGTGGGATCTGCTCGCGAAGGCGGCGGGCAAGCCGTTGTGGCGCTACGTCGCGGAGATGACGCCGGCGGAGATCGTTCGCTGCATCGATTTCCGCTACATGACCGACGCGGTCACCCCGGACGAGGCACTGACGCTGCTGACCGAGCGCGCAGCGGGCAAGGCCGAGCGGATCGCCGATCTCGAGGCGCGGGGCTATCCCTGCTACACCACGTCGGCGGGGTGGCTCGGCTATTCCGACGAGAAACTGGCGACCCGTTGCCGCGAGGCGGTCGCTGCCGGCTTCCGCCACGTCAAGCTGAAGGTCGGACGCGACTCCGCCGAGGATATCCGCCGGGTTGGCGTCGCCCGCGCCGCGATCGGCCCCGATGTCGCGCTGATGATCGATGCCAACCAGGTCTGGGAGGTTGACGAGGCGATCGATCGGGTCCGCGAGCTCGCCTTTGCCAACCCCTGGTTCATCGAAGAGCCGACCAGTCCCGACGACGTCGCGGGTCACCGCGCGATCCGCACTGCCATTTTCCCGATCGGCGTCGCCACGGGCGAGATGTGCCAGAACCGGGTGCTGTTCAAACAATTCATCGTCGGCGGTGCGATCGATGTCGTCCAGCTCGACGCGTGCCGGCTCGGCGGCGTCAACGAAGTGCTCGCGGTGCTGCTGCTCGCGGCGAAGTACGACGTGCCGGTCTGCCCGCATGCGGGTGGCGTAGGCCTGTGCGAATATGTCCAGCACCTCTCGATGATCGACTTCCTCTGCTTTTCCGGCACGACCGAAGGCCGGGTCGCGGAGTATGTCGATCACCTCCACGAACATTTCGTCGATCCGTGCGTGGTCGCCAACGGCGCCTATCGCACGCCGACCGCGCCCGGCTATTCGATCGAGATGCACCCGCAGTCGCTGGCCGATTATGCGTTCCGCGAGGCATCCTAGGGCGACGTATTGACGATGCACGTGCGCACCGGCAGCTATGGCGGCTCGAACCGGAGGATCGCACGCTGACTATCACGCCCATTGTCCGAACCGCACTGATCGCCGCGCTTCTGGTCACCACCGGCGCGTCCGCGCAGATCCGCGAGGATGCCGCCGGGATCCGCGAATATACCCTGCGCAACGCACATGGCGTGACCTTCCGGTTCCTCGACATGGGCGGGATCGTCACCGCGATCGAGGTGCCCGATCGCGCCGGACGGCGAGCGAACGTGGTGCTCGGCTACGGCTCGACGCGCGAGTATCGCGAGCGGATCACCAAGAATTATTTCGGGGCTACGATCGGGCGCTATGCCGGCCGCATCGCGGGGGCGCGGTTCTCGATCGACGGACGGGTCTATCGGCTGACGCCGAACGACGGGCTCAATGCGCTGCACGGCGGCGGCGCGCCGGGGTTGGAGGCGCAGATCTGGCAGGTCCGCCCGTTCACCGAACCCGGCGTGTCGGGGGCGCGGCTGTCGCTGGTCAGCCCGGACGGCGCGCAGGGCTTTCCGGGCAAGCTGACGCTGACGCTGACCTACCGCCTGTTCGCCGACGATCATGTCCGCATCGACTATACCGCGCGGACCACGCGCGCGACGGTGCTGAACCTCACCAACCACAGCTATTTCAACCTCGCCGGCGCGGAAAGCGGCAGCATCGCGGACCACCGGCTGCGGATCGACGCCGCGCGCTGGGCGGAAACCGACGCAGCGGGCATCCCCACCGGACAACACCCTCTCGTAGCGAACACCCCCCTCGACTTCCGTGCCGAGCGTAGGATCGGCGATCGGATCGACGATCGCGCGCCGATGATGAGCGCAAAGGGCGGGTATAATCATGCGTGGGTCTTCGACGGCGCGCGGCGCGGCAGTCCCTCGGTGGTGGCGCGGCTGCGGGATGGGGGGTCGGGGCGGACGCTGACGGTGTTGTCGACCGAGCCCTCTCTTCAGGTCTATACCGGGGATTATATCGACGGGCGTGATGTCGGGCCCGGCGGCCGGCCGATCCTGCCCCGGGCAGGCATCGCGCTGGAGACGCAGCATCTGTCGGATAGCCCGAACCGGCCGGCCTTCCCGACGACGTTGTTGCGTCCGGGGAAGGAGTTTCGCTCGACGACGATCTGGCGGTTCGGGCTAAGTGATCGCTAGCGGGACCTAAATCACCGCAACCGCATCCGGAGCACCCGGTCCGATGCCGTCATGAACAGCGTCCTTCCATTCTCGCCGAAAGCGCAGTTGGCGATCGGTCCGTCCGCCTCGACCACCCCTAGCGGCTTCGCGTCCGGCGTGAGGATCATCAGCCCGCCGGGTGCCGAGCAAAACATCGTTCCATCGCGGGCGATCTTCATGCCGTCGGTCAGGCCCTTGGCGCCCGGCACCTGCAGCGACGCGGCGTCGAGCCAGACGCGCGACCGGATTGGCAGGCCGCGGCGATCGAGGTCATAGACCATGATCCGCGGCGCCTTCTCGTCCGACACCGACACGAACAACCGCCGCTCGTCGGGCGATAGCGCGATGCCGTTGGGTCGGGTCAGCGTACCGTCGATCAGCACCGGCTGCCGCCCAGCGACCCAGCGATAGACGCCGTTGACGGACTGTTCCTTCAGCGGCGAGGTATCGCCTTCGGTCAGTCCGTAGGGCGGGTCGGTGAAGTAGATCGCGCCGTCGCGTGCGACGTGCATGTCGTTGGGGCTGTTGAACCGCCGGCCCTGGTAGCGGTCGACGAGCATCGTGCGTGCGCCGGTGCGGAGATCGACGCGGTCGATGCTGCGGCCACCGCTGTTGGCAAGCAGCAGCCCGCCGCTGCGGTCGAGCGCGAGGCCATTGGCCCCGGGCTCGCGGATCAGTTTCGGGTCGGTCCCCGGCGCGCCCGAGGGCGACAGGAACACGCTCGTCCCGCTCGCCCGGCTCCACCGGCGGACGATGTTGGCGGGCGGATCGGTGAACAGCAATGCGTTTAGCGCCGGCACCCACAGGGGGCCTTCCGCCCAGCGGATGCCGGTCGCGATGACCTCCACCGGCGTGTTCGGCGCGACGATGCGGTCGAGCCCGGGCGACAGCCGCCGCAGCCGCGGGCGGGCATCCGCGGCGAGCGCGGGCGCCGCGAGCAGCAAGGCGCCCGCCGTGAGCACCGCGCGCCGTCCGATCCGCCCATCGTCACGCATCGAAGACCTCCTACAGCCGGACGCTATACAGCGCATGGTGCGCGAGGATGAACAAGGTCCGCTTGTCCGCGCCGCCGAAGACCAGTTGCAATGGCCGCTCGGGAACGTCGATCCGCCCCAGTTCGCGACCGTCGGCGGCATAGACGAACACCTGCCCGTCGGCCACGAAGACCCGGCCCTGGGCGTCCACCGCAACGCTCTCGCCGCCGCGATCCGCGAACGGCTTCAGATCGGTGAGCTGGCCGCGATTGCCGAGCAGCGCGCTGTAGGTCTTGTCCTCGGATTCGTTGCTGACGAACACGCGCGACCCGGGTCGCCCGGCCGCCAGACCGTAGCTGTCGAGCGCGTCGGAGAAGCGCCAGCCCAGGAAGCTCGACGGTCCCTGCTGGAAGGTGCGGTACGCGGGCATCGCCACGCTGCCGTCGGGGGAGAGATATTCGCGCGCCTTCGGCAGCGCCACGTCGCGTGCGAACATCTCCGCCAGCGTCGTGTAGCGATAGGTGTCGGGATCGAGCTGATCCTTGAACTCGCCATTGTTCCAGTAATTGACCGGCAATGCGGTCAGCGCCCCGGGGTGATCGACTGCTGGGCTCGACAGGATCACGGTCAGCTCGGTTTCGGGACTGCCCGGCTTGAAGCTGTAGACCGTCCCCTCGCGTCCGGCGAAGGACAGCACCATCAGGTTGCCCGACCGATCCGCCATCAGGCTAACCGGATCGAGCGTGTTATCGCGGACGATCTCGAGCTTGCGCGCGGCCGACCAGCCATAGATGCGCTGGTGCCGGCGATCGACGAAGTAGAGCTTGCCGGCAGCATCGACCGTCGCCCCCGAAATCGAGAAGAAGCCGTCGGCGAGCTTTTCGACCTTGGCATCGGCGAAGGTCGCGGGCTTCACGGATTGCACCGCGGTGCCGATGTCGAGCACCGCAAACTCCCGTTCGCGTACCTCGAGCCCACTCGTGACGTCTTGGACCGCGTTCTCGTACGGGAACTTGCTGACCCGCAGATAGGTCGCGCAGCCATTCTCGTCGCAGGTGCCGAGCCCGCTTTCGGCGTTCACATGCACGTTGCGGAAGCGGATATTCTGCGAGTTGTAGAGCCTGACCGCCGCGGGTGCCGGCTTGAGCGACCGCGTGACGCGGTAGCCGTGGTAGTTGGCGATCAGGATGTCGCGGCTGTCGCGGATCTCGAGCGACACCGCATCCTGGCTCTCCCCGGCCTCCTCCTCGGTCTGCGGGGCCAGGAACTCCCAATTGGCGACGCGGTTGAGCGCGATCTCGGTACGGACATGATGTTCGGCCGACATCTCGTAGACATGGCCCGGAGTGGTCGTGTCCGACACGTAGAGACCGGACTGCGCATAGGTGCTGGGCGTCCAGATGTTGTTGAACGTCCCGCCCCCGCCCCGCGTCACCCACATGCTGGGGTATTGCGCGTCCCAGCGCTTGGCAGGATCGGCATCACCGGTGTGGTTGGCGTTATAGGGATCGAAGCGCGTGCCGTCGGCGAGTTCGGTGCCGTGACCGCCCTGGAACTTGACGTCGTCAACGAGCGAATTCGCGCCCGCGGTCCAGAGCAGGCCGGTCGCGCGCGGGTTGATGCCGCCGGTGTAGAGCCCCAGCCCCGATACGATCGCATCCCCACCGTCCGCGGACTGGACCAGCGCCTTGGGCGCGCCGACGCCCTGGAAGGCCGGCGTGCTGTCGGCGAGGATGATCTGCGTGAGGCTCGGATGCAGCGCCACCAGCGCGGTGTCGGCGCGGAGCCGCAGCGTGTCCGACACCACATACCGCCCCGCGGGAAAATAGACGACGCGGTGCGCGTCGATCGCGCGCTGGATCGCGGCGGTATCGTCGGTCTTGTCGTCGCCCTTCGCGCCCGATTGGCGGACGTCGTACCAGGCCGAGGTCGCAGGCAGCGCCCGGATCGCGGGTGCGCGACGCGTGGGCAATGACGATAACGCGGCGAATCTGGCGTCGGTCGCGACCTTGCCCATGCGGCCAAGTGCGGGAACGGTCAGTCCGTGGGTGAAGGAACTCACCCGGTACGCACGGCCCTTGCCGGCGACGGTCTTGCCGCTGTCGCGGAAGCGGGCGAACACCGGCGTGTCGGCCGCGACTGCGTTCTCGAAGCCGATCTGAGTGTAGGAGCTGTTCTCGTTCGAGATCACGACGCCGGCGCGCGTGATGTTTTCGAAACGCACGTCCTTGCCCCACAGCCAGTCGCCATAGCCTTGGTCGATCTCAACGCCGACGGGCGCATTGCGCATCGCGACGTTGACCAGCGTCAGCCCCGCCTCATGTTCGCGGATCGCGGCGTCGCGCTGCCCGTCGAAGGTGGAATCGAGTAACGTGAACTGCCAGGCGGGCGATGGCTTCTCGGCGAGGATTCCATAGCGTCCGCCGCGGAAGTGCAGGTCCTGCCCGACATTGGCGACGTGGTAGAGCCCGGCGAGGCCAGACCCGATGTCGAAGTCCATGTGGCTGACATAGGCGTGCTGCGCGGCATGGAAGCGGATCGCTGCGGCGGCCGGATTGCCTGCGCCGATCGCGAAGTCGATATTGCTCATCGCCGAATAGAAGGTGCCCGGATTAGCGTCGGCGATCTTGTCGTCAAACGGTACGCTGCCCGGCGGCGGGAACGGCACGCGCCGGGCCGGGTCGCGCTTGGCGCCCGCGAAGATCACCATATTGGCCACCCCGCGCTGGAAGCCGGGCGTGGCATCGGGCAGCGTCAGCAGCGGCCGGGTCGCGCCGACCCCGAATACCCGCACCCCCGGCCAGATGAAGACGGTACGCGTGATCCGGTAGCGGCCCGACGGGATGAAGACGATGCCGCCGCCACCCTTCGCCGCCGCCGCGTCGATCGCGCGCTGGATCGCGGCGCTGTCGTCCCCGCGGCCGTTGCGCCGGCCCTGCACCGTCACCGCACGGGGATCTTGCGGTGCGGTCACGAAGGCCGAGGTGGAGGCGATCGCGGGGCTGCCGGCGATGAACGTGGTGCCGACGATCGCTGCTATGCCGAACCCGAGGCTGCGCTGCATGGGGGACACTCCGTCTTAATGAAAAAAGTCCCGGCGATTAAGCCGGGACAGTGGGGACCGTGAATATAAAATCGGTAAATCGGTGCGCGGGCAGACCCGCAGCATTCAGACCTGCACCGCGTAGAGCGAATGATGGGTGAGGATGAAAAGCGTGCGGCCGTCAGGGCCGCCGAGGAGCAACTGCTGCGGGCGTTCGGGAACGTCGATGCGGCCGGACTCCCGCCCGTCGGCGCCGTAGACATAGACCTGACCGTTGGCGACATAGACCCGCCCGCGGGCGTCCGCCACGACGCTCTCGCCGCCGCGATCCGCGAAATGCTGCAGATCGGTGAGCGTACCGCCCGCCCCGATCTTCGCGCGATAGGTGATGTTCTCCGATCCGTTGGTGACATAGAGCGACTCGCCGGGCTTGGCGCCGACCAGCCCGGTCGCCTGCAGGGTGTGCGACCAGCGCCAGCCGACATGATCGGTCGGGCCCTGCTGCAGCACCCGATACGCAGGAAGCACCAGGCTGCCGTCGGGCGAGACATATTCGCGCTGCTTGGCCGCAGACACATCGCGCAAGAACAACTCGCCTAGCGTGGTGAAATGATCGCGCGCGGGATCATATTGATCCCTGAACTCGCCGTTGATCCACCAATTGACCGGCACCAGCGTGCGCGCATCGGGACGCGCCGAAGTCGGGGTCGCCGGGATCACCGTCACTTCGGTCTTGGGGCCGTCGGGATCGATCGAATAGACGCTGCCCTCGACGCCGAGCGACGACTGCACCAGCAGCTTGCCCGAACGATCGACCGCGAGATTGACCGGGTCGAGCGAGTGATCGCGGACGACCTCCAGCCCCTTGGCCTTGGTCCAGCGGTAGATGCGCTGGAACCGGTGTTCGATGAAGTAGAGCGCGCCTTTCGCATCCACCGTGCCGCCCGAGATCGAGAAGAACCCGCCCTCCAGTTGCTTTACCGGCGCGCCCAGGCCGGCCGCCGTGACCGGTGCGGGGGTGCCTGCGATGTCGAGCGTCGCGAACTCATGCTCGCGGATCTCGAGGCCGCTGGTCTTGTCCTGGATCGTGTTCTCGAACGGGAACTTGCTCGCGCGCAGGAAGGTCGCGCAGCCATTGTCGTCGCAGGTAGCGAAGCCGCTCTCGGCATTCACATGGACGTTGCGGAAGCGAATATCCGACGAATTGAACAGCTTCACCGCGCTCACCGCGGGGTGGAAGTTCCGCGTCACGCGGTAGCCGTGGTAATTGGCGAACAGGATGTTGCGCGAATTGCGGATCTCGAGCGAGACCGCGTCCATGCCCTCGCCGACCTCCTGTTCGGTCTGCGGCGCGAGGAACTCCCAGTTCTGGACATTGTCGAGCACGAATTCATTGCGGACATGATGCTCGACCGACATCTCGTAGACATGGCCCGGCGTGTCGGTGTCGGACACGTAGAAGCCGGCTTGCGAGAACGTGTTGGGGCTCCACACGTCGGCGAAGGTGCCGCCGCCGCCGTCGGTTACCCAGATGCTGGGGTATTGCGCATCCCAGTAATTGTCCGCGACCGGATCGCCGCTGCGCCCGCTTCGCGAATTGAGCGGCTTGCCGTCCGATGTCGGCGTCCCGCCGCCGCCCATGATCTTCACGTCGTCGACCAGGCTGGTCGCGCCCGATCGCCACAGCAGCGCGCTCGCACGCGGGTTGATGCGCCCGGTGAACAGCCCGAGGCCCGACAGGATGTTGTCGCCGCCGCGCGGCGTCTCGAGGATCGGCACGACCTTGCCGACGCCCGCATGCGCGGGGTTCTCGTCCGGGATCACCAATTGGGTGGTCGCGGGGTGGAGGCCGAGCAGCACGGTGTCGGGCTTCAGGCGCAGCGTACCCGTGACCATGTAGAAGCCGCTCGGGAAATAGAGCACGCGGTGCTGGTCGATCGCGCGCTGGATCGCGGCGGTATCGTCGGTCTGCGAGTCCCCCTTGGCGCCGAGCGTGCGGACGTTGGTCCATTCGGCGACGGCGGGCAGCGACCGGATGGCAGCTTCACGCGGCGCGGGCAGCGATGGCAGTGCCGCGATCTGCACATTGGTCGCGACCTTGCCCATCTGACCCAGTGCAGGGACGGCGAGCCCGTGGTTGAAGGCGGTGACGCGGTAGGCGACGCCCTTCCCCTTCACGGTCCGGCCGCTGTCGCGGAAGCGCGCGAACACCGGCGTGTTGCTCGCCAGCGCATTTTCGAACCCGATCTGCGTGAAGGCGCTCTTCTCGTTCGAGACGATCACCCCGGCGCGCGCGATGTTCTCGAACCGGACGTCCTTGCCCCACAGCGAGTCGCTATAGCCGCCGTCGATCTCGATCCCGACCGGCGCGTTGCGCATCGTGACGTTGACGAGGGTGAGATCGACCTCGTGTTCGCGGATCGCGGCGCTGCGTTGTCCGTCGAAGGTCGAGTCGATCAGCGTGAACTGCCACGCCGGCGAGGTCTTTTCGGTGACGATGCCGTAGCGGCCACCCTGGAAATGCACGTCTTCCATGACGTTGCCGGCCTGGTAGACCCCGGCGAAGGCGGAGCCGAGGCGGAAGTTCATGTGCGACAGGAACGCGTGCTGCGCCATCCGGAACCGGACCGCGGCGGCCGCCGGGTTGCCCGCGCCGATCTCGACGTCGACATTGGCCATCGACGAATAGAAGGTGCCCGAATTGGCGTCGCGGACCTGCTGGTCGCGCGGCACCACGGTGGGCACCGGCACCGGGATCTTGCCGACCTGATATTGATCGCCGCCGGT
This sequence comes from uncultured Sphingomonas sp., assembly GCF_964243315.1. Taxonomy (GTDB): domain Bacteria; phylum Pseudomonadota; class Alphaproteobacteria; order Sphingomonadales; family Sphingomonadaceae; genus Sphingomonas. The sequence goes on from NZ_CAXTEM010000048.1 coordinate 17,096, forward strand.
GAAGACGATGAGCGTGCTTACCCCGGTCTGGAATCCCGGGGTCGCATTGCCGAGCACGATCACCGGGCGGGTCGGGCCGACGCCGAACACGCGCACGCCCGGCGGCACCAGGATGCTGCGGGTCAGCCGATAACGGCCCGACGGCAGGAAGACGATGCCGTGCCCGGTCTTGTCGCGCGCTGCGTCGATCGCGCGCTGGATCGCGGCGGTGTCGTCGGCGCGGCCGTCGCCCTTGCCCTTCACGGTCACTGCGCGAGGATCGGCGGGGGCGGACAACAGGGTCGACGCGCCGGTGCCACCCTGGGCCGCTGCGGGGCTCGCGAGGAATGCCACCAACGCCGTCGCCGACCACAATCGCATCTTCATGCCTTCGCCTGTTCCTTCATGCGGCGGCCTTGCGGCGCCCTAGCCTCGATCGACTAGGCCGTTAGCGTTACCATGGCATCCGCGACGAAGGTCGTAGTTCCGCCGTCCCGCCGCCGCGGTTAAGCCTGCGCCGCAAGAGCTGGCACCGTGTCGATCGCCGGGGCGAACCAGTGACGGGGACCTTGTTTGCTGCCGCCAGACCAATCATCCGGGCTCGCGCCGATGGCCGTCATCGTGATGGGCGTCAGCGGCAGCGGCAAATCGACGCTGGGGGCTGCGTTGGCGACCGCGATCGACTGCCCCTTCCTGGAGGGCGATGCATATCACGACGCGGCCGCGGTGGCGAAGATGCGCTCGGGCGAGCCGTTGTGCGACGAGGATCGCTGGCCGTGGCTGGATCGCCTGGGTGCGGCGGTGAGCGCGACGGTCGGCGAACACGGCGTCGCGGTCGCCGCGTGTTCTGCGCTAAGGCGGCGTTATCGCGAGCGGCTGATCGCTGCAATCGCGGCACCGGTGCGCTTCGTGCTGCTCGACAATAGCCGCGAGGAACTCGAGCGCCGCCTCGCCGGCCGCACCCGCCACTATATGCCGCCGAGCCTGCTCGACAGCCAGCTCGCGACGCTGGAGCGCCCTGCCCCCGACGAGCCTGCCATGGCATTCGACGCCAGCGCGCCGCTCGATCGATTGAGCGCCGAGACGCTGGCGTGGCTCAGGACCTCGCCGCCGAGCAGCTAAGGCATCAGCCGCTTGCGGCCTTCGGACAAGTGCCAGCGCATCGCCAGGGCGGCGCCGTCGGCATCCTGCGCGCGGATCGCGTCGACGATCATCTCGTGCTCGCGCATCATCGCCCCGATCACCTCGGGCGGGCGCGACCGGGAGATGTCGACGCCGGCGCGCATTATCCGGTCGATGTCCGCGGCGAGCGCGGCGAAGGCGACCTCGAACGCGGGATTGGCGGTGGCGAGCACGATGCGGCGGTGGAGCTCCATGTCCTCGTCATGCGCCGGCGCGCTCGACAGCAATGCCGCGCGCAAGCGCACGAGGCCGTCGTCGATCGCGGCCATCTGGTCGGCCGAGCGACGCACCGCCGCCAGCCGTGCGCTCTCCGCCTCCAGCACGAACCGCACCTCGTAACTGCCGAGCGTGGTCGACAGATCGGCCAGCTTCATGTGCGCGGAGAGCCGGTCGGACGGCCGCCCCTTCACGAACGAACCCGCGCCGCGACGCGGCTCGGTGATGCCGTCCGACGCGAGGCGCACCAGCGCTTCCCGGATGATCGTGCGCGACACGCCGACCAGCTCCGCGAGGCGGGCTTCGGACGGTAGGCGATCGCCGATCTCCAGCCGATCGACGTTGATCAGTTCGACGATGCTCGCATAGGCGCGATCCGCCTGGCGTTCCTCTCCCAAGAAGCCGTCCTCCCCTTCACGCCTTTTATGGTCAAAGCTGTACGACAGATCTGCCGCGTCATCCACCTCCATCCAGTGAACAAACGACTTTATTTAATCTTTCGCTTGAATCTGTCGGACCAATCTACCTAAACTGCCCACCAGCGAGAGTCGGCGAAGACCGGCAGCAATCGAGGGAGAGATGGCCATGACGAGCACTCATCAGCATGACGGAACCAGCGGTGACGCGGTGTCCCCGACAGGCGTGGCGGCACAATTGACGCCGACCCAGATCAAGGTCCTGGCAGGCGTCCATTCGGGCTTGCTCAACAAGCAGATCGCCTATGATCTCGGCATCGCCGAAGCGACGGTGAAGGCGCACATGACCGCGTTGATGCGTAAACTCAACGTCCGTAACCGGACCCAGGTCGCGATCATCGCCCAGTCGATGACGACGAACGCTCGTGGGATCGCCCACTGAGGTGACGCAGGCCGCCGCATCGTGCGGGCGGCGCAACAAGGAAGCGTGCATGGAACTCGGACGACGCGACCTCCTGCTGTCGGCTGCCGCGCTGGTCGCCGGATCGACCGGCATCGCCAGGGCGGCCACGGGACGCAAGCTCGGCTACGCCATCGTCGGGCTTGGCGGCTACGGCCTCGGCAGGATCATCCCCCAGCTGCGCGATTGCGAGCATAGCCGCCTCGTTGCGGTGGTGACCGGAGACGCCGCCAAGGGGGCCAAGGTAGCCGCGGAGTACGGGCTCGCCCCGGGCTCGGTCTATTCCTATGCCGACTTCGACCGGATCCGCGACAATCCCGCGATCGACATCGTCTACGTCTGCCTGCCCAATTCGCAGCATGCCGAATTCGTGATCCGCGCCGCGCGCGCGGGCAAGCACGTGATGTGCGAAAAGCCGATGGCGGTCTCGGTCGCCGAATGCGAGGCGATGATCGCGGCGTGCAAGAAGGCCAACCGCAAGCTGATGATCGGCTACCGGGTTCACTTCGAGCCGTTCAACCGCGAGGCGATCCGCCTCGCGCGCAGCGGTGCGATAGGCAAGCTCCGCTACGTCCAGTCCGAGCACGGCTTCGTCCAGGGCAACCCGGAGGCTTGGCGGCTGAAGCGAGCGCTGTCTGGCGGCGGATCGCTGATGGACATGGGCGTCTACAGCCTCCAGGCGGCGCGCTACATGACCGGCGAGGAACCGATCGCGGTCACCGCGCGCGAATCCACCGACCGCAGCGATCCCCGCTTCCGCGAGGTCGAGGATATCATGCAGTGGACCCTGGAGTTCCCGTCGGGTGCGATGGCGATGTGCCATTCGATGTACAGCGCCAACCAGAACCGCATCCTGACGATGGGTGAACGCGGCCGCATCGAACTCGAGCCGGCGACCCGCTATGACGGCCAGAAGATGTGGACCGGCAAGGATGGGCGCGAGACCCCCGTCACCCCGCCGCCGACGCGGTGGAAGAACCAGTTCGTCGGACAGCTCGATCACCTTCCCGAGTGCATCGCCACCGGCCGCGAGCCGATCGTGTCGGGCGAAGAAGGTCTGCGCGACATCCGGATCGTCGAGGCGATCTACCGCTCCGCGCGCGAAGGCCGGACGATCCGCCTGGGTTCGGCGGCATGATCGCGTCGATGCGTACCGCGATGTCGATCGCGCTGGCCGTGGCGAGCACGGCGGCGATCGGGCAGGATGCGACGACCGACCCGACCAGCTTCGCCGCCGCTGCGGAGGTTCGCACGCAGGTCGCGGCGATGGGCCGAGCGATGAAGCCGGGCCAGGGTTTTGCGTGGCAGCCGCTGGTGCGCGACGGGCAGACCATCGGCGCGCTTGAATATTGGAAGAAGCCGGGCCGCCCTGCGGTTCATCCCGGCCAGGCCGAATATGCCATCGTCATCGAAGGCCGCGGCACGCTGATCAGCGGCGGCACGTTGGCCGATGCCAGCACCACCAAGCCGGAACTGGTCGAAGGCAGCCGGATCGTCGGCGGCACGACCCGGCAACTGGCGGCCGGCGACGTGATGCTGATCCCTGCGGGTACGCCGCATTATTTCGGGATCACCGGTGATCGACTGGTGCTGCTCGGGATGAAGCTGCCCGCATCGACGCGCTGATGGAAGGGGTTGGCGGGCGGATACCGCCGAGGTCGGACTGGATTCCGCCCGCCGATTGCTCCTAGGGCATCGACACGATGCAGACCGTTGCGCTGCGACCAATCGGACGCGTTATCATGAAGATCATCATCGGTGCCGTTTCCCTCCTGGCCGCGGGCGTACCGGCAATCGCGACCGCCCAGGACCAGCGTGACGAGGGCGACATCGTCGTCACCGGGCGCGGTCTCGATGCCTCGCCAGCCGATCGGGTTGCCACGGTCGTGACGATCGACCGCGATCGGATCACCGCCAACGCCAGCAGCCGGCTCGAAAGCGTGCTCGCCGACGTCGCGGGGCTTCAGCAGTTCCGGCGATCGGATTCGCGATCGGCCAATCCGACCAGCCAGGGGCTGTCGCTGCGCGGGATCGGCGGCAACGCATCGAGCCGCGCGTTGCTGATCCTCGACGGCGTGCCGCAGACCGACCCGTTCGGCGGCTGGGTCGCCTTCCCGGCCTATGCGACCGACCGGCTCGGCCTGATCCGCGTCACCCGCGGCGGCGGCAGCGGCTATTACGGACCCGGCGCGCTGGCGGGAACGATCGAACTGGAAAGCGCGACGCCGTCGCAGCTCCACGCGATCGACGGTCGGGTGTCCTATGGCAGCCGCGACTCGGTCGAGGCGCAGGGATCGGCGGCGCTGGTCCGAGGCGCTGGGTTCGCGACGCTGTCGGGCGCCTATTCGCGCGGCGACGGCTTCATCCCGACGGTGGCGGAGAGCCGCGGCAGCGCCGATCGTCCGGCGCCCTATGAACAGGCATCGGGCGCGATCCGCACCGCGATCCGCATCGCCGCCGACACCGAATTGCAGGCCAACGTCTCCGCCTTCACCGACCGGCGCGAGCGCGGCACCGCGTTCACCGCGAACCGCAGCGAGGGCGCCGATGCGAGCGTGCGGCTCGTCGGCCGCGGTAGATGGGGCTGGTCGGCGCTCGCCTATCTGCAGACCCGCGCCTTCGCCTCCAGCTTCGCGAGCGTCAACGCCGCGCGCACCACCGCGACACAGACGCTCGACCAGTACAACACGCCCGCCACCGGCGCCGGTGCCCGCGTCGAGATCGTGCCGCCGACGGGCGAGCATGTCGCTATCCGCTTCGGCGCCGACCTGCGCGACGTCAGCGGGCGGACGCAGGAGAACTTCACCTATGTAGCCGCCGCACCGACCCGACGTCGGCTCGCGGGCGGTGAGAGCGAGACCTATGGCGTCTTCGCCGACGGCAGCGTCGAACTCGGCGCGGTCACGCTGGCACTCGGCGTGCGCGTCGATCATTGGCGGATCAGCGACGGTTTTCTGAGCGAACGCACGATCGCAAGCGGCGCGGCGCTAACCGACCTGCGGTTCGCGGATCGCAGCGGCGACGAGTTCACCGGTCGGGCGGGCCTTGCCTGGCGGGTCGCGGCACCGCTGACCCTGCGCACCGCGGCGTATCGCGGCTGGCGGTTGCCGACGCTCAACGAGCTATATCGCCCGTTCCGGGTCGGCGCGGACGCGACCGCCGCCAACGCCGCGCTCAGCCCCGAACGGCTATGGGGGTATGAGTTCGGCGCGACGCTGGCGCCGGCTCCCGGTGTCGGTCTCAGCGCGACCTGGTTCGACAACCGGCTCGACGATGCGATCGCAAACGTCACGCTGGGGCGCGGCGCGGGCACCTTCCCCGGCGTCGGCTTCGTGGCGGCGGGCGGGGCGTATCGGGTCCGGCAGAACCTCGACGCGGTACGCGCGCGCGGGTTCGAGATCGACGCCGACGCAGCGCGCGGGGATGCGTTCGCGCGCGCATCCTGGAGCCACGTCCGCGCGCGGGTGGTCGCATCGGGCGCTGCGGCGCCGCTCGATGGCCTGGCGCCCGCGCAGACTCCGCGTGACCAGCTCTCGGGCACGCTCGGCTGGCGACGCGGCCGCGCGACCGCCTCCGCCACCGTCCGCCACATCGCGCGGCAGTTCGACGACGACCAGAACAGCCGTAGCCTCGATCCGGCGACGACGGTCGATGCCTATGCCGCGATCCCGATCATGGCGGGCCTGGCGATCGAGGCACGCGCCGAGAATATCGGCGACGCGCGCGTCGAAGCCGGGATCAGCGGCGCCGACATCGTCGAGCGCGCCACCCCGCGGACCTTGTGGATCGGTCTGCGTTTCGGCGGCGGCTGACGGGTCCGGAGCGGTTCTACAGGAACGCCGCTCCCCAGCCGACGTTGAGCGCCGCATCGGATGCGACGACGGGAAGCAAGATGGCGAAGACGGCATTGGTAGTGGGCGCGAGCGGGATCGTCGGCAGCGCGACGGCGGCGTTGCTGGCGCAGCAGGGCTGGTCGGTTCACGGTCTGGCGCGACGCCCCGCCGATCAGCCCGATGTATCGCCGGTCGCCGCGGATCTGCAGGACGCCGCCGGCACCGCCGCGGCGCTGGCCGATCTGCGCCCGGACGCGGTGTTCATCACCACCTGGCTGCGGCAGGACAGCGAGGCGGAGAACATCCG
>NZ_CAXTEM010000049.1:0-23115 GCF_964243315.1 uncultured Sphingomonas sp.
CGTCTGCCCGACCGGTTACCAGGCCGCGGAGATGGGCGGGATCAAGCGCGGCGACACTGTGGTGGTGTTCGGCGCAGGCCCGGTTGGCCTCATGGCGGCGAAATCGGCCTGGCTGTTCGGTGCGGGGCGGGTGATCGTGATCGATCACATTGAATATCGGCTCGAATTCGCGCGCAAGTTCGCCCAGGCCGAAGTCTATAATTTCAGGGAGATGGACGACCCGGTCGTGTTCCTGAAGAAGCAAACCGACTCGCTTGGTGCCGACGTCTGCATCGACGCTGTCGGGGGCGACGCGGCGGGCAATGCGCTGCAAACCTTGCTCGGCACCAAGCTGAAGCTGGAGGCGGGCAACGCGATCGCGCTGCACTGGGCGATCAATTCGGTGAAGAAGGGCGGGATCGTGTCGATTGTCGGGGTCTATGGCCCGACAGGCAACATCGTCCCGATCGGCAACGTCGTGAACAAGGGCATCACGATCCGCGCGAACCAAGCGTCGGTGAAGCGGCTGCTGCCGCGATTGATCGAGCATATCAAGGAAGGGCGCATCGATCCCAAGCAAATGATCACCCACCGCGTGCCGCTGGAGGACATCGCGGACGCGTACCACCTGTTCTCGGCCAAGCTCGACAATTGCATCAAGCCCGTCCTGCTTCCCAACGGCGCCTGAAGGAAACCCGTGATGACCAACATGCCCGTCGACCCGTCGGCCATTCGAGGGTGGGGGATCGATGCCGATCCCGAGAACGACCCGACCTATCCGATGCGCCATATCGAGGACCAGAAGAGCCGCGGGCTCACCTGGCAGCGCCCCGATCAGCAGATCCCCGATGTCGAGGTGCTGCGGTCAATCGAGCATAACCGGCTGCCCGCGGTGGTCGGCACCTCAACCCCGCCGAGCGGCCTGAGCGGGTCGATCCGGCGCTACGCGTTCCGGCGGAGCGAGTCCGATTGGTGGCACTGGCTGCTGCTGATGGGCGCGGACCGGCTCAACGTCGTCGAGGGGGTGATCGACGACCTCCGGCGCGGCAAGGTGCCGAACATCCCGGCGGAGATGGGCGCACGGGCAGAATGGCAGCACAACAAGCGCGGGCTTGCCAGGAAGCTGGCGGTCACCGGCACCATTGCCGGTCTGGGCTATGCGTGGGTCCGGTCGCGGCGCAAGCACCGCGGCTGAACGCGGCGTCTGGTGTGGCTCAGGCCGTCACCCTGACGCGGGGGTGGTGCGCATAATCGGCGATCGCGTCGCTCAGTGCGCCCATCCCGGTGCCGCGGCTGCTGCGTAGCGGCGCGCCGCGCGCCGTGCCGGTCGACACGACCGGCCGAACCGCGCGCGGATCGAGGCCGACCGCATCGGCAATCCGACGCGCGAACTCGGCCTGGGTGAGCGCTTCGTCGTTGACCAGGTGCCAGACGCCGCGTTCGCCATCGATCAGCAGGTCGAGCACCTGGTTGGCGAGGTCAGGCGCGTAGGTCGGCGACATCACGCGTTCCGCATCGACATCGACGCGGTCGCCCGACGCGAGCGCCCGCAGCAGCGTCGTCATGCCGTCTTGTGCAGCCGGGTCGTCGACGGGCGGAGAGAACAGGGCGGCGGTGCGGACGATCATGTGGCGGCCAGGCAGGGCGCCGATCATCGCCTCCATCGCCGCCTTGCTGCGGCCGATCGCGCTGCGCGGGTCGGGCGCATCGTCTTCGGACCGCGGGTGCGCGGCGTTGCCGTCGAAAACGAGGTCGCACGAGAAATGCACGCTGGCGATGTCGCGTGCTTCGCACGCTGCGGCGATCGCATGCGCCGCGGTCGCGTTGATCCGCGTGCAGGCGCCGGGATCATGTTCGGCGGCGGCGACTCCGCGCCAGCCGGTCGCGTTGACGACCGCCCAGGGCGAGTGACGGTCAATCGCCAGGGCGACGGCGGCGGCATCCTCCACATCGACGTCGGCGCGGGTCGTGACGACGTGGCGCAAGTCGCGGTGCGCACAGGCGTCGGCGATGGTGCGGCCCAGGCGCCCGTTGGCGCCGAAGATGAGCAGCGGCGGGGCGTCGCCGGCAAGGCGCGCCCAATGCGAGAAGTCGCGCACCGGCGCCGGTCGCGCGATCGACGGGTGCAGGATCCGGATCGGCCGGCGCCACCACCCCGAGCCGCCGAGCGCCGGATGACGTGGCGCGTGGTTCGGCAACCCCTGCAGCAGCGACACGACCGCGGTCGGCCGCGGGGCGCCGCCGCTGACGTCATAGGCGCCGACCTCGTAGCGACCAGGACCAGTCAGCAAGGTGTTCCATCCCGAACTGCCGAGCAGCGACCAGGCGGTCACAGCCTCGACCTCGACGCCGTCGGCGCGGAGCTTCTCCGCAGTGTCCCAACCATCGGCCAGCCAGCGCATCTGTTCGTCGCGGGTGCAGCCATTGTGGATCTCGGTGAGCGCGACCGGGATGCCGTAGCGCGCCCAAGCCTCGCGCACCGTGCCCGCGAGACCCGGGGGCGGCGGCTCCAGCACGCGGACCGCCTCGACATCCGCATAGCGGTTGCGGGTGTTCGCGCCGTGCGTCGCTGGCGGATAGCGATGCAGCCGGTGATCGAGGAAGCGGTCGCTGGTCAGGTAATGATTGATGCCGATCACGTCGGGCGGGCACGGATCGTCCGCGATCGCCTTCAACCGATCGGCAAAGCCGAGCTTCGCCAGGCGTTCGTAGAAGGGATGTCGCTTGTCGACCCGGCCGAGCAGGAGATCCCAGCTCGCCCAGCGGCGGACATTGTCATAGGCGGCCTGCTGTCTGAGCGCGGCGGTGGCAAAGGTGCGTCCGAGATCGTCGGTCTGGATCAATCGCGCGGCGGGATTGACCTGGCGGATCGCGCGCATCGCGAGTCGCGTTCCGTCGATCTGGTTAAGCAGCGCCAGCCAGAACGATCGCTCGTCGCGACGATGCGGATACCAGTGGCCGTAGAGCGCGGAGAAGCGCGCGGTGGTCACGGGCTCGTTCACCGGGGTCCAATCGCGGATCCAGCCGTAGCGTTCGGCGACCTTCCCGGCGAACGCCCCGAGGCCGGTGGCGAAGTCGGGTGCGAGCAGATCGGTATGGCGCGGGCCGCTGCCATGATGGACCAGCCCCGCAATCGGACGAATGCCGAGCGTGTCGAGCTTGTGCAGGCGTGCATCGTGCCAATCCCATCCGATTGGCTGCGTCGGATCGGGTTGGAGACGTTCCCACAGGATCGGGTAGCGTACCGCGGCGAGACCAAGCGTCGCGAACAGATCGAGGTCGGTGTCGCGATCATAATGTCCGGACCGGGCGAACTGATCGCCATAGTCGTCGCCCACCCGGCTCAGCGTGCATTCGGGCCCGCCCCAGAGTTCAAGATCCTGCACGATCCGCCCTCTACCGTTCGAGAGTTTGACAATCGCGGCAACGGGTCATCATTGACTTTGGTTGCTGCGCTGCACCGAAAATCGTGTTGATGTGGATTTACAAGGGCCTGTTTGAGGGTCCTGCGCCGGAACCCGGAGGGCGATGCTGTGGTTGAACATGTTCATTCACCAGCAAGGTGCCATTCACATGCTCATCCCCGCGAACACAGTCATCCCCGAGACGCTGAAGGGCTCGACGGTGCTGTGCTTCAGCCATTTGCGGTGGGCATTCGTCTTTCAGCGACCTCAGCACCTGATGGCGCGGTTCGCGCGCGACAATCGCGTCCTGTTCTGGGAGGAACCGGAATATAGCAACGTCGCCGCGCCCACGGTGCGCACGGCGACTTGCGAGAAGACCGGCGTCGTAGTGCTGACCCCGATCGTGCCGCACGGAACCAATTCGGAGACGCTCGATCCCACGCTGGCGACATTGCTTGATACAATACTGGCTGGTGAGGCGGGGCCGTTCGTCCGCTGGTATTACACGCCGATGATGCTCGATTTTTCGGCGCATGTTCCCGCCGAATGCGTCGTGTACGACTGCATGGACGAGCTCGCCGGGTTCAAGGGCGCGCCGCCGCGTTTGATCGAATCCGAGGGGCGCCTGTTCGACGAGGCCGATCTGGTCTTCACCGGCGGCTACAGCCTGTACGAGGCGAAGCAGGAACGCCACGCCAACATCCACCCATTCCCGTCGAGCGTCGATGTCGCACATTTCGCGACCGCGCGTGACGGCGGGAACGAGCCCGCCGACCAGGTCGGCCTTCCGCGGCCCCGGCTCGGCTTCTACGGGGTGATCGACGAGCGAATGGATCTCGATCTCGTCGCCGGTCTGGCCGATGCGCGCCCTGATTGGTCGATCGTGCTCGTCGGGCCGGTGGTGAAGGTCAGCGAAGACGACCTGCCGCGCCGCGCCAACCTCCACTATCTCGGCGGCAAAAGCTATTCGGAGCTGCCCGATTACCTGCGCGGCTGGGATGTCGCGCTGATGCCGTTCGCGATCAACGCCGCGACGCGCTTCATCAGCCCGACCAAGACGCCCGAATATCTCGCCGCCGGGAAGCCGGTGGTCTCCACCCCGATCGTCGACGTGATCCGCCATTACGGCGAGGTCGACGCGGTCGCGATCGCGGATGGCGTTACCGAGTTCGTCGCCGCGTGCGACGCTGCACTGGCGCTGTCGCAGGGTGACGGCAGCTGGCGCGCTCAGAGCGACAAGCTGCTGTCGACCCTGTCGTGGGATTCGACCTTCGCGCAGATGTCCGGCCTGGTCGAAGGTGTCGTCGCCGAACAGCGGGTCGAACAGCCGATCGTGTCGCCGACGACCTGGCCCGCCACGCCGACCCGCTATGACGTCATGATCATCGGTGCCGGCTTCGCGGGCGCGGTGATGGCCGAACGGCTCGCGTCAGAACTGGGCAAGAAGGTGCTCGTCGTCGATCGCCGTCCGCACATCGCGGGCAACGCGTTCGATCGTTACGACGATGCGGGCATCCTGATGCATCAATATGGCCCGCATATCTTCCACACCAATTCGGCCGAGGTATTCGACTATCTGTCGCGGTTCACGCAGTGGCGGCCGTATGAGCACCGCGTGCTCGCCGATGTCGACGGCAAGCTGGTGCCGATGCCTATCAACCGCACGACGCTGAACGCGCTCTACGATCTAGATCTCGACAGCGACGAGGCGGTCGACGCGTTCCTGGCGAGCCGTGCGGAGCCGGTCGAGACGATCCGCACCTCGGCGGACGTGGTGGTGTCGAAGGTCGGGCGCGAGCTCTACGAGACGTTCTTCCAGGGCTATACCCGCAAGCAGTGGGGCATGGATCCGTCGGAGCTCGACAAGTCCGTGACGTCGCGCGTGCCGACCCGGACCAACACCGACGATCGATATTTCACCGATACCTTCCAGGCGATGCCGCTGGAGGGCTACACCAAGATGTTCGAACGGATGCTCGATCATCCCAACATCGATCTGCTGCTCGGGGTCGATTATCTCGACGCGCGGGGGGCGTATCCGCACGATCACCTGGTCTTCACCGGGCCGATCGACGAGTATTTCGGCCATCGCTATGGTAAGCTTCCGTACCGCTCGCTCGAGTTCAAGCACGAGACTCATGACTGCGTGCAGTTCCAGCCCGCTGCGGTGGTAAACTACCCGTCGGAGTCGATCCCGTTCACGCGGATCACCGAATATAAGTATCTGACCGGTCAGGAGGCCGCGAAGACCAGCATCACCTACGAGATCCCGAGCGCGACCGGGGATCCCTATTACCCGATCCCGCGGCCGGAGAACCAGGCGCTGTTCAAGCGGTACGAGGCACTGGCAATCGCGCAGTCCGACGTGACCTTCGTTGGGCGGCTGGCGACCTATCGCTACTACAATATGGACCAGGTCGTCGGACAGGCCTTCTCCGCCTTCCGCAAGCTCGCGACCAAGCTGTCGGGCAAGAGCGACGTGGTGCGCATGTCGGCGACGAGCCTTGCCGACAACGATGCCGCACAGCCCCGGACCAGCGCGCCGGCGATGGTGGCCGGATCGCGGGGCTGAGCTAGGCCTTCGCCAAGACGGTGGTGACCGCTGCGACCTGGGCAGCGGTCAGCGCCAGCTTGAAGCGAAGACCGAAGCGCCCGCTCGCGGCCCACGCGATGCTGGCGGAGCGACTCCAGCCGCAGCAGTGGAGCGTCACCTGCTTGCCGGGATCAAGATCGACGCGGCCGTGCATCAGTGCGCCCAATTCGGACAGGTCGAGCACGTGGACGCGGGTCGCCGTGCCGCCGACCTGCAATTCTGCGGGCTGGAAGACCTTCAATCGTGGTTGGGTCCTCACCGGAGCCCTGTCGGTCGCTTCGTCCATCTCTCGCCTCGACGATACAATCAGACCAGTATCGGTAGCAGGCGACCAACTCGTGACCGACCATCCTTAACGTTCGACAGACTTCCGCTTTTTTAACGGGTTGGGGCTAGGCCGTGCCTTCTGGTTCAGAGGCAGTGCGGTGGCTTTTCTTACGCGTTCGATACTAAACACGGCGGGGCTCGCCTTGCTGTTCGCGGGCCAGACTGCGGCTGCGCAGACCGTCCTCGACCGGGTCGATCCTTCCAAGGTCGAACTCGATGCGCCCGGCGTACCGCTGCGGGTCGACGATCCGGGCGTCGATATCGGCAGCGCGACGGCCGCGACCGCATCGACGCTGGACCGGTCGGTGATCGTCGGCGCGATTACGATAGCGGGTCTTGAGCGACTTCATGCCGCGGATTTCGCGGACGTCATCATGGCGCACGTCGGGCGAACGCTGACGCCCGCCGACCTCGCGCGATTGACGGACCTGATCGCCGAGCGCGCGCGAACACGCGGCTATGTGTTCGCGCAGGCGACGATCCCGCCGCAATCGGTCACGGCGGGCGTGCTCCGGGTCGCGCTCGACGAGGGGCGGATCGACGAATTGCGGATCCGTGGCGCGGATAATCGCGCGGTCCGTGCCGCCCTGTCGCCACTGGTCGGAAGCGGGCCGGTGACGATCGACGCGCTCGAACGCCGCCTGCTTATCGCGGGCGATATCGACGGCATGTGGTTGCGACGGTCGCAGTTCGTCCGCGAAGGCGGGCGCGGGGTGCTCGTCGTCGACCTGGTGCGCGACCGGGTCGTCGCGACGGTCGGGCTCGACAACTCCGGCTCACGGGCGATCGGGCCGATCCAGGGCGATCTCACCGTCCGCTACAGCCAGTTGTTCGCCGACGACGACATCATCACCTTGACCGCACTCGCCACACCAGCAGAGCCGCGCGAGTTCGGCTATGCGCGGCTGCGCTACGGCAAGCGGATCGCCGCCGACGGCACCGAAATCGCGGCGTCGGTGTCCTATTCGCGCGCGCTGCCGGGTTCCTATCTGCGATCGCGCGAGATCGAGGGACGGAGTTGGACCGCGGGGCTCAACATGCTGCACCCGTTGCTACGCCGCCGGCAGACCAGCCTGTGGGTGGAGGGCTCGGTCGGCATCCGCACCGTCGAACAGTCGCGCGCGGGGATCCAGGTGCGCCGCGACCGCCTGACCGTCGCGCGGGTCGGCACCTATGGCTTCGCGGCGACGCCCGGCGGCCGCGTGCGGACCGGCGTCACCTTCAGCCAGGGACTCGGCCTGTTCGACGCGACGAGGCGCGGCGATCCGCTCGCGTCGCGGAGCGATGCCGGCGGGCAGTTCAGCAGCGTGGCGCTTTCGGCGAGCTGGACGATGACGCCGATCGGCGGCTTCAGCGCGCAGGTCGATCTCGCCAGCCAGGTCGCGGCGCGACCGTTGCTCGTGTCGGAGGAGACCGGGCTCGGGGGCGGCAGCTTCCTGCGCGGCTATGACTATAGCGAACGGATCGGCGACAATGCGGCGATGGCCTCGCTTGAGCTGCGCTACGACCTCGCCAAGGCGGTCGGCCCGCTGATCAGGCCGCAAGCATACGGCTTCCTCGACGGGGGCGTGGTGCGCAATCTGCACGGCGGCAGCGGCGGCGGGTCGCTCTTCTCCGCCGGCGCCGGTTTGCGAACCGCAGTCACCCGCACCGCGACCGCCGATCTCAACGTCGCGGTGCCGCTGTCGGGCATTCGCTACGACAGCGGCGACCGCACACCACTGGTGAGCTTTCGACTCACCAAGCGGTTCTAAGCGGCTGTTATATCTGCCGTCACGAACGACGACGGATCGACCAGATAAGGGTCGACAAGCTGCTGATCACTGCCGCCACCGCGAGCAGGACCGGTGCGTCTGGTATCGCCATGGTTCCTCTCCTTCACGACTCGTATGTACCGCGTACGTACCGTGTAGGACAGAACAAAACGGGAACTAACCGTTCTCCGAGAGGCTCATGAGCAGGGTCGCACGCATCCGACCGGCGAGGTCGGGCGTGGGTGGACCGAGTACGCCTCGGATCTCCGCGGGAAGGTGGGCGACCGGATCGCCGTTGCGGTGGAACACGAGATGATCGAACATCGTCCGCCACACGTCGCGCTGGTCCTCGGGTAGGTTGCGCAGCGAATAGAGTGCGAGCAGCAGGGCGTCGTAGGGGTTGCCGCCGACGCTGGTTGCCGGGTTCCACCAATAGTTCATGAAGATGTTCACGGGTTCGAGCGAGTCGACTGCATGCCACCAATGGAACGGGATGTAGATCGCATCCCCGGGTTCGAGCGTCGCGTCCTGCGCGACCGCCATCGCCTCGGCGAAGCGCGGATAGCGGTCGAGATCGGGGTTGGCGGGATCGACGAGGCTGATCGGGGTACCCGCCGGGGTGAGCTCGAGCGGCCCCATATAGAGGTTCGCGATCTGATCGGGCGGGAACAGCGTGAAGCGCCGGCGGCCCACCACCACGACACCGATATTCTCCTGGAGGTCGTAATGGGTCGCGACGCGGATCGCGTTGCCGAGCCACAGCCGCGGGACGACCGCGTCATCGACCAGATCGATGCGGTTCTCCTCCGCGAAGCCGGGCAGCAGTTCGGGCGTGGGGATCGACTGGACCGCCATCGCATACGGGCGCGGCACCGTGCGATCGCGGAGCAGCCGGTCGAGGAAGGGATCGAGCGGCGATCGGCCGCGGGTGAAGTTGAGGCCCTTCAGGTCCGGCGTGTAGAAGAACCGGCCCTCGATCGCGGGCTCGCCGACGATCGCGTTGACCGCGTCGTCGTGGCTGAAGCGCTTCACGTAGGCGACGGCGGCCTCCGCACCGACCCGTGCGGCGCGTACCGCGGGCCAGTCGCGACCGACCCCGCGGAGGATCGCGGGCTGGCGCGCAGGGCGGATCTCGCGATCGAACAGGTCGCGGTCGACTGCGTCGTATTCGCGGATCGGCGTCGGGGCGGGCAGGGTCATGAGGCGCGACGCAGTGGCGCTGCTGCGCAACCGATGCGCTGGAGGTGGTCATGCTGCAGCGGCATCGCCTCGGCGGTGCTGCCGACGACCTCGCGGATGTGTCGCAAGCGGGTCAGCGTTTCGTCCTCCGCGAGCAGATCGGCGGCGGGGTGATAGCCGCGCGGTTCGACGCCCTGGCCGACCATCACCGACAGCCAGCTGGTCTCGGTGAACAGCTCATTGCCTTCGCGGAAGATCCGCCCGTTGCGTTCGAACATCGCAAGCTTGTGTGCGAGCCCGGGGGGCGGTTCGAGCGTGCGACAATAATCCCAGAACGGCGTGTCGTCGCGTTCGGTGGCCTTGTAGTGGAGGACAAGAAAGTCGCGGATGTCGATGTAATCCTTCACCGATTCCTCGTTGAAGCGGTCGATCTCGACCTGGTCGAAGTCGCGCGTCGGGAACAGCGTCATCAGTCGCGCGATGCCCGATTGAACGAGGTGGATGCTGGTCGATTCGAGCGGCTCGAGAAACCCGCCGGCCAGCCCGAGTGCGACGACGTTGCCGACCCAGGCACGCCGCCGGTGCCCGGCGCGGAACCGAAGCTGCTTGGGTTCGGCGAGCGGCACGCCGTCGAGATTGGCGAGGAGGGTCGCAGCGGCTTCGTCGTCGGAAATGTGCGCGCTCGAATAGACATAGCCGTTGCCAATGCGGTGCTGGAGCGGAATGCGCCATTGCCAGCCCGCGCCGCGCGCCGTCGATCGGGTCAGCGGATGATCGTCGCCGCCCAGCTCGCACGGGACCGCAAAGGCGCGGTCGCATGGCAGCCACGCGGTCCAGTCCTCGAAGCCAGCGCCCATCACCTCCTCGATCAACAGACCGCGGAAACCCGAGCAGTCGATAAACAGGTCGCCCTCGACTCGCGCGCCCGAGTGCAGGACGACGGCGGCGACATGGCCGTTCTTGCCGTTGCGCTCCACATCGACGATGCGGCCCTCGGTGCGCTTCACGCCCCAGCTCTCGGCAAGCCGGCGGAGATAGCGCGCGTAGAGACCGGCATCGAATTGGAACGCATAGCCGAGCTTCGACAGCGGTGAATTGGGCTGGTCGGGCCGCGGATGCGCGAACTTGCTGCGCAGCCCCGCGACCACCGCGAGCGAATAGGCATCGAGTGGGGTCCGATCGCCGAGCGCGCGGCCTTTCAGCCAGTGGTGATGGAACTGGATGCCCTTCATGTCGATGCCGTAGAAACCGAACGGATGGACATAGCGGTCGCCGAGCCGGGTCCAGTCGACGAACTCGATGCCCAGCTTGTAGGTCGCGCGGGTCTCGCGGACGAAATCGGCCTCGTCGACGCCGAGCAGCGCGTTGAACAGGCCGATCTGCGGTATCGTCGCCTCGCCGACGCCAACGGTGCCGATCTCGTCCGATTCGATCAGCTCGATCGACAGGTGCGGCATATCACCCATCACTCGCGCGATGCCGGCGGCGGCCATCCAGCCCGCGGTGCCGCCGCCGACGATCACCACCCGCCTGATCGCATTCGGCCTCATACCGGCGACCCGGTGTTGGCGACGAAGGGCGATTCCGCGGTGAACGAGAAGGTAGGTACATCGTCCGCCGGCGGCGCCACTGGTGCAAATCCCGGCTTGGCGAAGGGCGAGAGCCCGCTTTGGCGGATGAAGTCGCCATGCGTCGGCAATCGTTCGGCGACATCAAGATAGCCGCGGCGCATCTGTTCCAGCGCCATCGCCACCTTGTCCTCGTCGAGCGCATCGACCGCGGGCTCGTACTCCGCGGGCACGATGTGCTGGCCGAGGCAGACCGCAACCCAGCTGGTCGTCGAGAACAGCTCCGCCGCATCGCGGAACAACCGCCCCTTGGCGCGGAACAGATCCATCTTGCGCTGAAGAGTCGGGGGCACCGCCATCGTCCGGCAATGATCCCAGAACGGCGTGTCGTTCCGCGTCGTCGCCTTGTAGTGGAGCACGATGAAGTCGCGGACGTCTTCATACAGGTCGCGCATCTGGCGGTTATATTCGTTGCGCTCGACCGGATCGAAGCGCTTGTCGGGAAACAGCGCGATCAGCCGGGCGATACCCGATTGAATGAAGTGGATGCTGGTCGATTCAAGCGGTTCGATGAACCCGCTCGACAGGCCGAGCGCGACGACGTTGGCGTTCCATGACAGCTTGCGGCGGCCGGTAGTAAACTGGATGCGGCGCGGCGGCGCGAGGGGTTCGCCTTCAAGATTGTCGAGCAGCAGTCGTTCGGCCTCGTCGTCGGCCATGAACTTGCTCGAATAGACCAGTCCGTTGCCCATCCGGTGCTGGAGCGGGATCCGCCACTGCCACCCCGCCGCGCGGGCGGTGGATCGGGTGAACGGGTCCGGATCGCCCTGGTAGGAGGTTGGGACTGCGATCGCGCGGTCGCAGGGGAGCCACTCGCTCCAATCCTCATAGCCGGTGTTCAGCGTCTCTTCGATCAGCAAGCCGCGAAAGCCCGAGCAATCGATGAACAGCTCGCCACCGATCCTCTCGCCGTTCTCGAGCGTGATCGCCTCGACATGACCGTCGCCACGCCTCGCGACATCGACGACCCGGCCCTCGATGCGCCTGACCCCGCGGAGTTCCGCATAGCGACGCAGGAATTGCGCATAGAGACCGGCGTCGAAGTGGAAGGCGTAGAGCAGTTCCTTGATCGGCGACTGCGCGCTCTCGGCAGCACGGCCATATTTGCCGCGCGAGGCGGCCACCGCGCTCATCGACCAGGAGGAGATGTCGGGCATCACCCGGCGCTGACGCTCGCGTAGATAGAGCTGGTGGAAATGTACGCCCTGCAGATCGCGGCCGTGGAAGCCGAACGGGTGGAAATAGCGCTCGTTCAGACCACCCCAATCGACGAATTCGATCCCCAGCTTGAAGGTGCCGCCGGTTTCGCGGAGGAAATCATTCTCGTTGATGCCGAGCATCTGGTTGAAGGTGATGATCGGCGGGATCGTCGCTTCGCCGACGCCGACGGTGCCGATCTCGTCGGATTCGACCAGGGTAATGCGGGTATGGCCATTGTCGAGGAAGCGCGACAATGCCGCCGCCGCCATCCAGCCGGCGGTGCCGCCGCCGACGATCACGACGTCGCGGATGGTATGTTCATTCATCGGGCGATCTGCCTGTTCATGGCTTGGAGGAAAGCGGCTTGGGAGGGTGCCCTGGCGACCGCGGCGGCGACGGTGTCGCGCATTACGGTCATCAGCGCATCGGATTGTCGGGGCGGTACGATGTCGATCAGCGGATCGGACCGGCGCGGCAACACGCCCTGGCCGAGCAATACCGCCAGCCAGCTGTCGCGCGCGAAGGTCTCCTCCTCGTAGATCGGGAGTCGCCCACGCTCACGGAATTGGGCGAGCGTGTGCGCGAGCGATGCGGGCCATTCGACATCCGCGACGTCGCGCCAGAACCGCTCCGTGCGAGAGGAGGCGGCGTAGTGGAGGAGGACGAAGTCGCGGACGCGCATCGCCTCGGCCGCGCACTGGCGATTGAAGTCGCCGGTTTCGACCGCTGCACAGCCGCGATCGGGCAGCATCGCGATCATCCGGTCGATCGCGCTGTGCGCCAGATGGAGGTTGGTCCATTCGAGCGGTTCGATCACGGTCGCGGCATCGCCGATCGCGACGCAATTGCGTAGCCACGGCGCCGGGCGCGTACCCGGGCCGATCGCGATCGTCGCCACAGGCGGGGTGCCGAGCGCCGCGGCCGCGTCATCCTCGCTGGCGTGGGCGCTGCTGTAGACCATGCCGGTGCTGGTCCGGTGGCGCCCGCCCGCCGCCCAGCGCCAGCCGGCGGCGACCGCCTCCACCGTGTTGGTCGAGGGGCAGATCGTTGGCGCGGGCGTCTCAGCCATCGTTACACGGTCGCAGGGCAGCCATTTGCGCCAGCTTTCCCATGCGTCGTCGACGCACGATCTGATCCTTGCGGCCGGCCCGGTGCAGTCGACGAACAGGTCCGCGGTCAGCGCAGCGCCGTCGGCGAGGGTGAGCGCGGCGACGAACCCATCGTCGCGCATCGCCACCGCGGCGATATCGCCGCGTTGTTCGCGGACGCCGCAATGGAGTGCGAAGGCGCGGAGCATCTCGCGATAGCGTGGTGGATCAATCTGCAGGCCATATTCGAACCCGGCGCCTGGCAATGCGCCTACCTCTTCCGGTGGCACGAACCGGTCGCTGCCGGCGAGCATCGCCGCCGCGCAGTGACGATCGAACGGCGCTGCGGTGCCGGCATGAGCGGCGCGGACCCAATGATGGTGAAAGGATGCGGGGCCGATGCTGCCGCCATAGCCACCATAGGCATGGACGTACTCGGGAACGCTTTGCGCCCAGCCCCGAAAGCGCGTGCCCAGACGATAGAGGCTCCCAGCGCGCGCGACGGTGTCGTCGTCGCCCAAGCCGAGATCGCCGTGAAACCCGAAGATCGACGGCAGGGTGCCCGAGACATGGTCCGCCAGCGCATCGGCTGCGGGTTCGAGCGCCAGCAGCGTCACGTCGAGCCACGGCAGGCGACGCTTCATTGCCGCCGCGGCGGACCAGCCGACGATGCCGTCCCCCGCCACGACCACCCGTGCGATGGGACGATCGAGCGCGATCGACTTTAATCCGCGATCGGCCGAGGACGGCACCTCAGGCGGCCTTCGCCATCGGGCAATAGCCTTCGATGAAGCGCAGGTGATCAGGCATGTCGCGCGCGATCTCGCTGATCTCGGCGCGCAGCTGGTCCATGCCCTTGGCCAGGATATCCGCAGCGGGCAGATCCGCGCGCTGATCGTAGCCGGCCGGCAGGATGCGCTGTCCGAGATAGACCGCGACCCAGCTGGCGTCGAGGAACACGCCCTCGCGATACTTCACGACCCGCCCGCGGCGGCGGAACAGCTCCATCTTCTCCGCCAGGCTGTCGGGGATCGGCATCGTCCTGACATAATCCCAGAACGGCGAGTCGTCACGCTCAGTGGCGTGATAGTGAAGGATCAGGAAGTCGCGGATGCGGTCGTATTCGAGGTCGATCACGCGATTGAATTCGTCGCGGTCGCTGGGCGCGATCGCGCGATCAGGGAAGAGTTCGAGAAGGGCGGTGATCGCCTGCTGGACCAGATAGATGCTGGTCGATTCGAGCGGCTCGAGGAAGCCGCTGGCGAGCCCGATCGCGACGCAGTTGCGGACCCAGCTGCGTTCGCGCCGGCCAGCCTTGAAGCGGAGGAAACGCGGCTGAGCGATCGCTTCGCCTTCCACCGCGCCAACGAGGGCCGCAGCGGCCTGATCGTCGCTGACGAAGTCGCTACTATAGACATAGCCGTTGCCGGTGCGGTGTTGCAGCGGGATGCGCCAGCGCCAGCCCGCGGGCATCGCGATCGCGCTGGTATAGGGCGTGACCGCGGTTTCGGTCCGGCATGGCATCGCCGCGGCGCGGTCGGCGGGCAGCCAGCGCGACCAATCCTGGAACGGCTCGCCGAGCGCTTCGCCGAGCAGAAGCGAGCGAAAGCCGGAGCAGTCGACGAACAGGTCGCCTTCGATACGCTGGCCACCGTCGAGCTTGATAGCGCGGATATCGCCGGTTTCGCCGTCGAGCTCGACATCGACGACCTTGCCCTCGGTACGGACGGCACCCAGGCCTTCCGCCAGGGCGCGCAGGTATGGCGCGAACATCACCGCGTCGAACTGATAGGCATAGCCGAACGTCGTGGTCATCCGGCCGGGATTGGTGGTCGGCGGGGTGAACTTGCCCGTGCGTGCCATCGTGCATGCCATCGAGAATTGCTCGAGCGGCGGCGGGTTGGCGCCGGCATGGACGAGGCGCGCCCAGTAATGATGGAAGTCGACCTCGCCTTGGCCGCGCCCGAAAGTGCCGAACGGGTGGACATAGCTGTCGCCGATCCGCCCCCAGTCGCGGAATTCGATGCCGAGCTTGAACGTCGCGCGGGTCCACGACATGAAGTCGGCCTCGCGAATGCCTAGCCGCTCGTTGAAAGCGCGGATATGCGGCAAGGTCGCTTCACCGACGCCGACGATGCCGATCGCTTCGGATTCGACGAGGTGTATCGAACAGCGACGCGGCAGCATCTTTGCGAGCGCGGCCGCAGTCATCCATCCCGACGTGCCGCCGCCGACGATCACCACCCGCTGCCGTTGCGCTTCGCTCATGGCGATCCGTCATCCTCTCGCAGTGTCCGGTCCCCCATCCGCAAGCAGGCGTCAAGCCGGTCTAGTCGCGTACCATCGCTGCTGATGTCACAATAATGTCACGGTCGTACGCTGGCACATTTAAAACGGCCGATCTGGATGTTAGCGCAATCATATCCGGTTGCGGCTGCAATTATTGCTGCGTAGAAACATCATCAGACAGCGCTGCGAATGACAGCGGTCATATGGGGGGATCTACGAATGGCGGCTCAGTCGACCAATTCTGCACCTGAATTCGGATATCGTGGCTACGGCAAGTGGCTGAAGAGCGGCGCGTCGGTAGGGGCGCTTTGTGCGTTCTCGCTCGCGGCGCCTGCATTCGCGCAGACCGGTACGACGACCGGCGCGGGTAGCGTCGGGACGGCGACCTCGACCAGCCAGGCGCAGGATGGCCCTACCGCCGGCGCGCAGACCGGCCAGCCCGCCGATGCAGCACCGCAGGAAGTGGAAGCGGGCGGCGATGACATCGTCGTCACCGGCATCCGCCAGAGCCTCGCCAACGCACAGGCGATCAAGCGGAATGCGGACACGGTCGTCGACGCGATTACCGCACAGGACATTGGTGCGCTGCCGGACCGCTCGGTCACCGAGGCGCTGCAGCGCGTTCCCGGCGTGTCAATCAATCGCTTTGCCGGTTCGAACGACCCCGATCACTTCTCGGTCGAAGGCTCGGGCGTCGTCGTCCGCGGCCTCAACTTCGTGCGCTCCGAATTCAACGGCCGTGACGCGTTCGCTGCCGGTGTGGGTGGTCAGGCCCTCAACTTCGCCGACGTCCCCGCCGAGCTGCTCGGCTCGGTCGAGGTATACAAGAATGCGACCGCAGACCTGATCGAAGGTGGCCTCGCGGGTACCGTGAACCTGAACACGCGCAAGCCGTTCGACAATCCGGGCTTCCATGTCGGCGTCGACGCCGAAGCGAACTATGGCGACTTCCGCAAGAAGTGGACGCCGACCGGTTCGCTGCTGCTGTCCGACACGTGGGACACGAGCATCGGCCGCTTCGGCCTGCTCGGCAGCGCTTCCTATTCACGTCTGAAGAGCCGCGCGGACGGTATCCAGGTCACCAACTTCCAGACGCGCGACAACACTTTCGTACAGTCGGGCACGCTGACCGCGGGTGACCAGATTCCGCTGGTCTGCCGCAACCCGCTGCCGAGCGGCACCGACACGACCACGTTGCCGATACCCTCGGCCACCGTGCCGCCGGTCAATGCTCTGTGCGGCGCGACGGGCGCAGCGGGCGCAGACGGTTTCGCCGATTTTCTGCCGAACGCCTATGCGCCGATCGGCGGTCAGTTCCGCAGCCAGGATTTCGATCGCAAGCGCCAGGGCATCGCCGTTGCGGCGCAGTGGGAAAGCACCGATAAGCGCACCACAGCGACGGCGCAGTATCTGCGGTCGCATTCGACGCAGTCGTGGGGCGAACACACGTTCGAGACCGCGCCTGATCTGTCTGAGTACAACACCTATCCGGCCGGCTGTCAGCAAAATCAGAACGGATCTCCGCGGATCGACGATTCGACCACTACGCCGTTCGATACCAGCAACCCGGGCACACGGGCCGAGTGCCCCGTCGGTTCGTTTCAGAACTATGTTTACGACGATGACGGGCTGTTCCAAAGCGGGATCATCACGCTGCCGGGCGCCGGCTGGCGCACCCAAGGCAGCGGCAGTGCGACGACGCAGGTGCCGACCGGCGGCATCCAACAGTCGCTGTCACGGCGTGGCGTGTACGAATCGAACACCGTCGAGGATTATGGCTTCAATCTGAAGCTGAACCCCACGGAGAAGCTGTCGATCAACCTCGACGCGGACTACACCAATGCGGATCGCACCCAGCGGGACTTCTCGGTGTTCACCTCGACGTTCGCCGACCAGGAACTCGATATCTCGGGCAACCTGCCGATTCTGGCGCCGCATCGCCCGCTGACGTTGGCGGCGGCCTGGGCGTCGCCGAGCATTTATACCGGTCAGGACGACGCAACGTATTTCCAGGACCCGAGGGCGACCTTCTACCGCGCTGCGATGGACCATTTCGAGGAGAGCAGCGGCAGCGAATATCAATTGAAGGCCGATGCCACTTACAGGTTTGACGACGGTTCGTTCCTGAACCGGGTCAAGTTCGGCGCTCGTTATGCAGAGCGCCAGCAGACGGTGAAATATACCGCGTATAACTGGGGCGCTATCAGCGAAGTCTGGTCGCAGCCAACGGCGGCAAACGCGGCTCTCGGTCTCGATGGACGACCCGTCAGCGTACAGCAGGCCGGGGTCGGCAGCGCCGAGTTCTATGGTTTTCC
This sequence comes from uncultured Sphingomonas sp., assembly GCF_964243315.1. Lineage (GTDB taxonomy): Bacteria > Pseudomonadota > Alphaproteobacteria > Sphingomonadales > Sphingomonadaceae > Sphingomonas. The sequence continues at coordinate 17,757 of NZ_CAXTEM010000049.1, forward strand.
GAATTTCTTCCGGGGAGATACCCCGGGGCCGATCGGTGGCTATTACTACGGACAGAATCCGCTGGCGGACTACAACGGCACGGTCGCGTATGTTCAGTCACTCAACGACATCTGGCGCAACGTGAACGGTGCCTCCGCTGCTCCCGGCTTCACCTCCGCGGCCACGCGCGCCGGCACGGTAGACGGCAGCTATTACCTTCCGGGTGAAATCCAGACCGTCAATCAGCAGGACGTAAACGCCTACGCAATGCTGAACTTCGGGTCGCAGGATCCGTTGTTCGGTCCGGTTCGCGTCAGCGGCAATGTCGGTGTTCGCTACGTTCACACCGCGATCTCGTCCGCGGGTGCATTCGCGCTGCCGACCCAGACTGCCTTCGGCATTACCGATCCCTACACCGTACGTTGCGCTCCTGGTGTTCCTGGAGGTGCTCCGGCAGGGACGCCCGAGCAGGTGCCTGGTGGTATCTGCCGGCTTGGTGCCGCGGGTTATGCTGCACTTCAGCAGTTCGCGACCGGTGCGATCACGCCCGATGTAGCACGGACCAGCTATACGTACCTACTGCCCAGCGCGAACTTGAAACTCGGGTTGTCCGACGAACTGATCATGCGCTTCGCCGCATCGAAGGTTCTGACGCGGCCCGACGCAGCGAACATCCGCAATTACCAGACCTACGGCACCGATCCAGCCAGCGGCACGCCGACGGCGACCGCGGGCAATCCGTTCTTGAAGCCGGCAACGGCTTGGCAGTTCGACGCCACCCTGGAATGGTATTTCGCCCGGGTCGGGTCGTTGACGTTCGACGCCTTCTACAAGGAGGTGAAGAACTTTTTCTACCAGTCTATCACACCACGTAGCGTCACCAGCAACGGTGTCACGCAGTCGGTGCAGTTCCGTTATCCGGAGAATTTCACCGGAACCGGCAAGATCAAGGGCTTCGAGGTTGCGTATCAGCAGACCTTCGACTTCCTGCCCGGCCTCTTGAACGGCTTCGGTGTCAACGCGAACTACTCGTACATCGACAGCAAGGGCCTGCCCAATTCGTTCCTGAACACGGGCAGCCCGGCACCGGTGTCGACGATCGCGCTCGGCGACTTGCCGTTCGAGGGCCTCTCGAAGCACAACGTCAACGCGACGCTGTTCTACGAAAAGGGTCCGGTGTCGATGCGGGCTGCCTATAACTGGCGGTCCAAGTATCTGCTAACTGCGGCGGACGTAATCTTCCCGTATACGTCGATCTTCCAGGACGATACGGGCACGCTCGACGCATCGGCCTTCATCAACGTGAACAAGTGGATCAAGGTCGGTGTGCAGGGAGTTAACCTGACCAACACCGTGACCAAGACGTTGCAGGCATACACCGGCGATCCCGACAAGCTTGCACCTCGCTCATACTTTATGAACGACCGCCGCTTCTCGTTCATCTTGCGCGGGAACTTCTAAGCTGATCTTCGATCGCAACCGCGGTTTCGATCCGAATTGAGGGAGGGCGCGTTCGGCTGGTCGAACGCGCCCTTTTCGTATCGAGCATCTTGCTAGCGAGATCATGATGGCGGTCACAGTCTCGTCTAGATGCGAACCGCTCGTCGCTCAGGCCGGATCGTCGTCCGAGCCGAGGTCGATCGGTGCGCCGAGCTTGCGCGCGACCCGCGCCACCTCCTCGTCGCTCGGTGGGCTGGGAAGTTCTTCGCCCAGGAGGAGGGCGTCGTCGGGAATACCCGGTGCGGTGCTCCCGATCGGCTCGTCGATGGCGCGCTCGTTCGCGCCGTCGGTGATCTTCTCTCTTGCTTGCATCGATGCCTCCTCGTCGGATCGAAGTGGCACAACGTTCGATATCGTAAATCGGCACAGCGGCGCCTGACGCGCCACCGGCCAGAAGAGTGTGGGAGACGAGCATGGCGGCACGATACTGGACGGTTCTGGCGGCGATCGCGCTCGGAACGCTTGCGGGATCGAGCGCCGGCACCGCGCAAGAGGCGCCCGCAACACCGACGGTCGTGGAGCTATGGCCGAACGGCGCGCCGGGATCGGCAGCACGCCGGGGCGAGGCTGAGATCGCGCAGGATTACTGGGTTCGCAACATCCATCGGCCGTCGCTGACCATCTTTCGACCGAAGTTGCAGCAGAACGGCGCCGCGGTCGTGGTGATTCCCGGCGGCGGCCACAAGATCGTGGTCTACACCACCGAGGGCACCGCAGTCGGCCGGGCGCTCAACCGTTACGGGGTGACGGTATTCGTGCTGAAATACCGCCTCGCGCGCGAGGAAGGGTCGACCTATTCGGTCGAGGGCGATGCAGCAGCTGATGCCAGGCGTGCGGTTCGCTGGGTGCGGGCGCATGCCGCAGACTATGGCGTCGATCCGCACCGCGTCGGCGTGATGGGCTTCTCCGCCGGCGGCGAGTTGGTGTCGGCGATCGCGGACAACAAGGACACGCGCGCCGCCAAGCCCGTCGATGCAATCGATCGGCTAAGCGCGCGGCCCGACTTCCAGGCGCTCGTCTTCCCAGGGCCGCTAGGGATTCCCGCAAACGCCGTCGCCGACGCACCACCCGCCTTCATCGTCGCCGGCACGCTCGACGAATGCTGTGCAAGGCCGGCGGTGGCGCTCTACGAGCAGTTGCGCGCAGCGAAGGTGTCGGCGGAACTGCACATGTATGCGGGGTCGGGGCATGCGTTCAATCTCGACGAATCAAATCGCATTTCGATTATCCACTGGCCCGATCGGCTGGCGGACTGGCTCGCAGACGAGGGCTGGCTGTCAGGGCGCCCGGGGCTTGCCAAGGAGCAATGACAAGCGGCAGGCGAGCGGATAGAGGCGCCGCGTGACCAAGATTCGGCTTACCTGTGGCTCGACCGCCATCGCCACTGCGTTGCTGGCCGCGTCGCCTGCGGCGGCGCAGCAGGAGGACGAGCAGCTGTGGTTGCAGGTCAACACCAACGTTCCGCTTGCCGAGGACTTCCGACTGACGTTGGAACAAATTGCGCGTTTCGGGGATGGGCAGGGTGGTCTGGCCCAGACCGAGTTCGGCGGGATCCTCGGCTATCGCGTCGCGCCGTGGATCGAGCTCGGTGTCGGCTATCGCAAGGTCGGTGCGCATAATCGCAACAGCGCGTCGAACGAAGATCGCCTGCGGCAACACATCGTCGTAACCCACGGACCGTTCCTCGGCCGGCTGCGGCTCGACGAGCGCTTCAATCCGCGGGGCAGCGAGGTCGGCTTCCGGCTACGTCCGTTGTTCCGCTACAATCATCGGCTGGGTGCCAAGGGATCCGCGTTGTTCGCTAGCCATGAGAGCTTCATTCTGCCCAATTCGACAAGCTGGGGGCAGCGCCACGGCTACGAACGCATGCGCAACATCCTCGGGGTAACGGTTCCATTCAGCAAGCTGGTCGTCGCCGACATCGGCTATCTCAACCAATATCGGATCGCCCGGAGCGGCGCGCGCGCGCAGATGGATCATGCGCTGACCGTGCAGCTGACGATCAACGTCGCGCCAACTCACGCGCCGAGGGCCGACGATTGACGCGCCTGAACGGTAGCGACGCGATCGAGTAGAGGCAGAGCGCGACGCCGATCGCGGTGTAGCCCCAGAAGCTCGGAGGCCGGCGCATCGCGGTCACTGCTGCGCCGCGCGCGTCTTGCGGACCATCTCGTTCAGTGCGTTCGCGGCTTCGTCGAAGCGACCCTCGGCTTCGGCGAAGCGAAGATTGTGAACGCGCTGGACGAGGATCTCGGGCGGGGTAGGCTGTGCGTCGAACAACGCCATCAGTTCGTCTGCGAACTCTTCGAGCGGCTGATAGCCGGGGCGGGTCGACTGGCCGGGGGTAAGATCGGTCTGCACCGCGGGCGGCGCAAGCTCGATCACCTCGACCCGGTCGCGCAGCGCATCGCGGAGCGACACGGTGTAGGAGTGCAGCGCCGCCTTGGTCGCGCAATAGGTCGCGGTGGCAGTCATCGGTACGAACGCCAGGCCGGAGGTGACGTTGACGATCGCGGCATCGTCACGGGCCGCGAGGTGATCGACCATCGCGTCGATCAGGCGGATCGGGCCGAGCAGGTTCGTGGTCACGGTCGCTTCGGCATCGGCGAGATCGCGCGCGGCGCCGATCTCCTCGTAGCGCATGATCCCGGCATTGTTGATCAGTACGTTGACCGCGGGGAAGTCCGCGACGACTCGGCGTGCGAAGGAGGTGATGTCGGCTGCGTCGGCGATGTCGAGGGTCAGGCCGTGCATATTCTCGCGCCCCGCACAGGCACGGTCGAGCGCATCCTGGCGGCGACCCGCGACGATGACGGTGTTTCCGCGATCGTGGAAGCGTTGCGCCATGGCCTCGCCGATCCCCGATCCGCCGCCGGTGATGAGGATGGTGTTGTCGCTGCGCTTCATCGAACTCGCTCCTCGTCGTGGTGCGGCCGATGTACGATGCCGCGGCCGGATTGTAAGGCCGTCAGCCGGGTGGCGGGAGCAACTCCTGTGCGCGGGCGCGTTGCAAGCGGGCGTGACGGTCCTCGGCTTCGTTCGGCATTACCACGGGGACGGTCAAGCACAGGCTCTGGGTGGGCAGGACGTCGCGCCACTGCTGGATCAACTTCTTGTATGCAACCCCGACCGGCCGAATGTTGCGATCGAGATCGTAGAGGCCGAGCGGATTCACATTGCCGTTGGTCTCCCGCAGCGCGCTGTCCCAGTCGATCTGGTCGGTCAGCGAATACCAGGTGAAGCCGACCATCGGCACGCCGTCGTTGCGCACGCGCAGGACGTTCGCCCACTCCTTCCACAGCCAATCCACCGCTTCGGTGCCGCGCGGACCCTGCATCAGATTGGTCTCGGTGTGCATAACCGGCAGTCGATAGCGATCGTGATATTGGCGGGTGATCTCGCTGTAGCCGAAGATCTCGCCCGACGCGCGGGTCGCGCCATCGGCGGCGACGCGGTGTTCGTTGGTGATGTAATAGTCGTTGCCCATGATGCAGTGCTGCTTCAGCCGGTTGTGCATGAAGAAGTGATAGTCTTCGCGGGTCATGCCGTTGTCGGTGAGATATTCGTACATCTCGGAATCGACGCGCCGGCCGTAATTGAGATCGAGCGAGAGGAAGCGCTGAGAGTTCATGATCTCCGCCGGGCGAATCGCGGCGGGCGATTCCGCGTGGAAATATTCGGACGATTCGCTTTGTACGAAGATCGCATCGGGTCTGACCTCCAGGATCGCGCGCATTGCGAGGACGTTGGCCTTCACGATGTGCTTGAGCGCGGTGACGAAGCCGCGGTCGCTGCTCAGCTGTTCGTTCCACCACCCATAGCGGGCGGAGAAGGTCGCGCAGATGAACATCTCGTTGACCGGCGTGTAGATCTGCACCC
>NZ_CAXTEM010000050.1:0-23031 GCF_964243315.1 uncultured Sphingomonas sp.
GGACGTCGCCGTTGGTGACGGTGCGGACGTCCTGCTGGATCAGCTCGACGCCGCTCATCTTGGCGTCCGCGAACAGCCCGTCATACCAGTTGCTGAAGACCAGCCAATTGACCCCGGGCGCCTCGTAATAGCCGGCGCCGCCGAGCCGGAGCGGAGCAGTGGACGATGACTGCGCGGTAACGGCCTGCTGTGCCGCGAGCGGGGTCGCAGCGAACCAACACACGTTGGCCAAGGCGGTCGCGATCGACCGCCGCATCTTCCTGTCCATGCTACCCTCTCCGATTATGGTAGCGCTATAATGAACCTCGCTCGGTAAGATCAATCGGCAAAACGTCGTAGGTCAGGGGCGCCCGATCACCTTCACCAACGATGCCGCATCCTGCCCGGTCGGCAGCTTGCCCGACGCGGTCAGGCGCTTGCCGGCATCGTCCCAGCGCAGCGTCGCGGTCTTGCCGCCGCCCTTGCGATAGTCGTTGGTGACGCCGTCGTCGTCGTACAGCGCGAACTGGGTGTCCCGGCCGGGATAGACGCGGATCGACTCGATCATCTGCTTGGTCGCGGTGCTCGGCACCTTCACCCCCATCGGGACGATCGATCCGGCGCGCACGAACAGCGGGATCTGATCGATCGGCGCGGCGACATCGATCGTCTGGCCACCGGCGTGGCGCTGGTCGGTCCAGTAATCATACCAGTCGGCGCCCGCGGGCAGATACACCTTGCGGGTAGTGACGCCCTGGTCGGTGACCGGCGCGACGAGGAAGGCGGGGCCGAACATGTACTGGTCGCCGATCGTCGCGACCTTCGGATCGTTCGGAAAGTCCATGAACAGCGCGCGCATGAACGGCGCGCCAGTCCGGTAGGTATCGTGCCCGAGCGAGTAGATGTATGGCATCAGCGCGTAACGAAGGTTCAGGAAGCGCGCGAGCACCGGTTCCGCCGCGGTGCCATATTCCCACAGCGCGGAGCCGGGGCGCTGGCCGTGGATGCGGAGCGTCGGGGTGAAGCTGTTATACGCGAACCAGCGTGCGAACAGTTCGGGATAGTCCGGATAATCCGCGCCCATCGCGATCGCGCCGGCGGGATCGAGCAGGGGCGGGCGCAGCGCCTTCGGACCGTTCGGCCACTGCCAGCCGCCGGTGTCGCTGCTCCAATAGGCGAGTCCGCTCGCGGTGAAGCCCAGCCCGGTCGGCACCTGCCGGCGCAGCGCCTCCCATGTCGACTGGATATCGGACGACCAGAACAGGCCGCCATTGCGCTGGCTGCCGAGATAGGCGGCGCGCGCCAGGATGACGTTGCGCATCGTCGGCCGGTCGCGCGCGGAACCGTCCGCGACGATCGAGGTGTGCACCAGCGGGTAGAGATTGTGGTAGCGATCGCCCAACCCGATCGAGAAGAAATGGCCGTCGGGGATCAGATCGGGCTCGGTCTCGTCGAGCCAGAACCAGTCGAACCCCTCCGACGCGATGTTGTCGCGAATCTTGGTCCAGAACCATTCGCGCGCATCGGGGTTGGTCGAATCGAGCAACGCCCCCGCGCGATCGGCGCGCACCGGCAGCCCGTCGACGACGGTGCCGTCGGCCTCGTGGAGCAGCCAGCCCTTGGTGCCGAGATAATCATAGTAGCGCGATTCGCGTTCGAAGCGCGGCCACACGCTGATGATCGAATGCATGCCCATCGATTTGAGCGTGTCGTTCATCCCCTTGGGATCGGGGAAGAAGGTGCGGTCGATGTCGAGCTGCCCCATCCGCGTCCAGTGGAACCAGTCGAGCACCATGATGTCGATCGGCAGGTCGCGCTTGCGATAGCCCTGGGCGATGCCGAGCATCTCGGCCTGCGATTCGTAGCGCGCCTTGGACTGGATCAGCCCGAATGCGGCCTTGGGCGGCAGCGGCGTCGCCCCGGTCAGCTTGGCATAGCCAGCATAGAGTTCGTCGGTGGTGTTGCCGGTGATGACGAAGAACGACACCCGCTCGCCCACTTCCGACTGCCAGTGGGTCCGGTTGTGCAGGCCGGGCGAGACGGTGGTCACGGACGGATTGTCCCAGACGATGCCGTAGCCCTTGTTGGTGACCATGAACGGCACGCATACGCTCTCGCCCGCAGGCGCATCGTAATAGTGCCGGCAGTCGATCGTGCGGCCCTTCAGGTCGAGCACGCCGTCCTGATGCTGCCCGAGACCATAATAATGTTCGTCGGGCTGCACCGCGAAGCTGGCGCCGACGCGGAAGGTCTTTTCGCCGTTGACGGTGTGGGGCGCGAGCTCCCAGCCGGTCATCTCGGCAAGCTGACGCCCGTCCGCACCGCGGATCGACAGCGACACCGGGGGCAGCGACGGCGCGAAATAGCGCTCCATCTGCGTCGGCGCCTTGGGCCAGGGCTGCGCGGCGACGGTCAGCGTGAGCGCGGGGGAGGCGAAGACGTCGGCGCCACCGTCGCGCTTGTGGCTCCAGCCGGTGGCGTCGGGCTTGGCGTTCGGGCCTTCGCCGGGTGCCGAGTCGGCGAGCGCGCGATCGAGCGAGATCGTGACGCGGACGATGTTGGGGGCATAGGGCTCGACCGCGACGATGCTGCCGTTGCGATCGACGCTGGCGAGCGGTGCGGCGCTTGCGGCGGCGGCGATCAGCGCGAACGCGGCGGCGCCCCCGGCGAGCATGCTGCGGACCAGATGGCGCTTGCTGTTGATACCCTGCATCATCACTCCCCCGGCCCTTATGGCCTCGAACGAAGCGTGGTGTAGCGGACAATTCGGCGCCTGCAAGCGGTGGCACGAGCGGCGACGCGCGACCTTGGTAGGGGGTGGCGTTCGGGTTGCCAAAGGGGACGCACTACCTTCCGTCATCCTCGCGAAGGCGGGGATCCAGACTGGCGAAGGTCGGTGTTTATGTGGAGAGACCAGTTAGTATCGATCCCCGCCTGCGCGGGGATGACGGGAAGAGAGAGAACGGCGGACCAAACATCTGCGTGGCGATGTCTCGTGTCGCGGCTATGACCTTCCGCAGGATGAAGCGAGGCCACAGATGAACGACTGGACGATGACGCGCCGTGGGGCGCTTGGCGCGGTGGCAGCGGCAGGGTTGCCCGCGGCCTTGTGGGGCGCGGCGAAGGGCGGCGAGCTGCGGCTGATCGCGGGGACCTATGCGCGGGAGGGCGGCAAGGGGCTCTATCCGGTGGTTCATGAGGCGGCGGGCGACCGCTGGCGGGTCGAGGCGCCGGTAACCGGGATCGACGACGCGTCGTTCGGGGTCGGCGGTGGACCGGCCGACAGCTATTACCTGGTGAAGGAGGGCGGCGCGGGATCGCTGGCGGCCTATGGTCCGACATGGCAACAGCGTGCGGTGGTGCCGACCGGGGGCGCGGACCCCTGCTACCTTGCGATCGATCGCACCAGCGGCTGTCTGGCGATCGCGCATTATTCGAGCGGGGGGATCGCCTTCGTCCGGCTCGATCCCCGTACCGGCGCACCCGGCGAGCCGACGGCGTTCCTGCACAAGGGCAGTGGTCCCAATACCGGCCGCCAAGCCGCGCCGCATGCGCATTGGGTCGGGTTCAGCCCGGATCGTCAGTGGCTGCACGCGGTCGATCTCGGCGCGGACCGGATCTTCCGTTATGCGTTCGATGCGCGAGCGCGGCGTCTCACCGTTGCGGGCGAGGCGTGGCAGGCACCGCCGGGCGCGGGGCCGCGGCACCTTAAGCGCCACCCGCGGCTGCCCGTCGCCTATGTGGTGTGCGAGATGGGCAATGTGGTCGCAATGCTAGGCGCGACTTCGGACGGGCGGTTCGCGACCCGCAAGATCGTGTCGACGCTGCCCGCGGCGTTCGACGGCGCGACCCAGGCGGGGCACATCGCGATCGATCGGGCCGGGCGCCGGTTGTACGTCTCCAATCGCGGGCACGACAGCATCGCGGTGTTCGCGCTCGACGCGGCGGGCGCGCCGTCGCTGATCCAGCACATTTCGGCGGGCGGCAAATGGCCGCGGTTCTTCTTGTTGCTCGAGGATCAGCGCCGGGTGATCGTCGCCAACGAACGGTCGGGCACGCTCGACCTGTTCGCGATCGGCGCGGACGGGCGGCTGGCGTCGACCGGGCAGCGGCTGGCGGTGCCGGGCGTCGCCTTCCTTGGGGTGGTGTGAGGGCCGGTTGAGATCTGCCGTGCTCCTGCGAACGCAGGAACGCGGGTTGGCGCGCGTCCTTGTATCCCCGCGAAGGCGGGGATCCAGTACTGGGCTCCCGCCTTCGCGGGAGCACAAGCTGGGCCGGGGAGCCGCGTCTAGAAGCCCCTCACGCCCTCAAGGGATCAGCGCCTTGCGGATCGGTTCGACCCATTGGTCGCGATCGATGTCGTAGAGGATGAAATCGCTGTCGAACTGCCAATAGGCCCAGGGGAAGCCGTGGGCTTCGGCTTCGCGACGAACGGTGGCGGTATAGCGCGCGCGGTCGGCGATCGGGATGCCGCTTTTGTCGTAAGCGCCGAATTCGCCCATCAGCACGGGGCGGTCATTGGCCTTCGACCACGCGCCGACCTTGTCGTAATCGGCCTTGATCCGCGCCTCGTCGGCCGCGGTGAAGGGGACGCCCTTCACCTTGGCCATGTCCTCCGCCCAGGGCGCGCCCTGGTGGGTGAAGCGGAAGGGTTCGTAGGAGTGGAAGGTGACGAGGATGTTGCGGTCGTCCTTCGGCAGGACGAGCGTCGGCAGTTCCTCGAGGTTGTTCCAGCGGGTCGGGCCGATCACCAGCGTGCGGTTGGGGTTGGTCGCGCGGACCAGCGGGATGAGCTTGGCGACCATCGCGTTCCAAGCCGCGGCATCGAGCGGCGCGTGCGGCTCGTTGAGCAGTTCGAACACGACGCTGTCAGGCGCGGTGCGGTAGCGTTCGGCGATCTGCGTCCAGAACGCGGTCAGCTTGGGCTCGCACGCCACCGGGTCTGCCGAACAGATGTTGAAGTCGTGTTCGTCGATGATCACGCCGAGATCCGCGGCGGTCGCCTCCTTCACGACGCGGTCGAGCGTCGCCAGCCACTGCGGATCGAGCCGGTTCTGCGCGTCCATGTGCTTGAACGCCTGGAGCACGACGCGGACGAAATCGAACCCGCCCTGCTTGATGATCGCGAAGTGGCGGGTCTTGAAGCGCGCCTTGGCGGGATCGCTCCACAACGGGTCGTAGCCGATGATGTTGACCCCGCGGCGCAGCTTGGCGGCGGTCTGCCAGGCAGGACCCTGGCCGGTGGCGGCGGAGGGCGTGGGGGTGGGCGCGGTGGTGGTCTGCGCGGCGACGGGCGTGGCGGACAGCGCGGCGGCGGCGAGCGCGAGTAGGGGCAGGTGCATGGGGATATTCCTGTCTGGGGCTCAGGCGGTGACGGTCGCGGCGAGCGCGGTGGCGTGCTCGCGGATCAACTGCTGGGTGGATCGATCGGTCGAGAACACGCCGTACCAGCCCTGCGGCTCGTGCGGCGGATCGCCGACATAGGAGCGGTCGCCGCGCTGGAACTTGAAGTCGGGGTGTGCGGCGCGGCCCTCGCCGCTCCACGCCCAGAAGTTCGACCCCGCGACTGGTCCGTTCGCCTTGGCGCTGGCGAGCACCGACGCATAGACCTGGCGGTAGAAGCGGTCCTTGAACGCGGTCGATGCGGTCGGGGCGTAGCTGCCGCCATCCCGCGGGTAGCCGAACTCCTCGATCACCAACGGCTTGCCGAGCCGGGTGGCGATCGCGATGTGGGCGTCGATATAGTCCTGCACCTTGGCCGCGCCGGCGTCGTACGTGCCGGCAAGGTTCTTGGCGTCGACCCAGGTCCAGTTGAGCGGCCAGACATGGCTGGTGAGATAGTCGATGCCGTCGATGCGGTGTTCGGCCTCGACGATGTCGGCGCGCTCGATACAGCCCTTCAGCCCCTCGCTGCCGGTCGACACCAGATGGTTGCGGTCGATCGTCTTGATCAGCGCCGCGGTGTCGCGCACCCAGCGGTAGAAGGCGGGGAGGTTGGCGATCGCGACGTCGACGCCGCCGCCGGGGCGGGGTTCGTTGGCGAGCTGCCACGCCATGATCGTCGGATCGTCGGCATAGGCGGTGCCGGTGCTCCGGTTGGTCCGGCCGACGACGGTGCGGACATAATCGCGGTACAAGGCGACCGCGGCGGGGTTGCCGTAGAATTGCGACGCCATGTCGGCAAATTCGGGCCAGGGATGCGCGGGGTCGTTCATGTCGATGTACTTGCCGCCGTTGACGTACGAGAGGTACGTCATCATCCCGCCCGACCATTCCCAGAAATTGCCGACATAGAGGACCGCGCGCAGGCCGCGCTTGGCCATCTCGGCGAGCAGGAAGTCGAGCCCGCCAAACAACGTTTCGTTATAGTCCTTGCCCGGCCCGCGGAAGGTCGGCGTGATCGAGTTGCGCAGTGGCGACAGTTCGGACGAGGCGAGCACGCGCAGATTGGTGATGCCGAGCGCGGCCATCGCGTCGAGCTCGCGCCGCAACCGCTCGCGATCGCCGAACGCGGCGTCGGCACCGAGATAGGCGCCGTACCAGATGTTGGCGCCGACGAAGCGGTAGGGCTTGTCCCCGAGCCGCAGCGACGTGCCCACGCGGCGGACGAAGCGTGCGTCCCCGGCAGCAGCGCCGATCGCGGGGGTGGCGAGTGCCGCCGTCGCGACCGCGCCGGTCGCCAACATCTGTCTACGCGTGACCATGATATACTCCCGTTCTGATTCAATGATGCGTCAGGGCTGGATGCGGAACATCGCGACGCCGTGCGGGGCGACCGTCGCGCTCTGCGACCCGCGCTTGCGGCCGAGATCGCGTTGCGCCCACAGATCGCGGACGCTCGCGCCGAGCCGGTCGGGCAGGCCGAGCTGTTCCCAGGTGGCGGTGATCGCGACCGGTGCCTCGCCGCGGTTGACCAGCGCCACCGCGCGCGCGCCACCCGCCAGCGGCTTGACCCAGACCTCGCGGTCGCCGTCCTTCCACACCCGCCGGCCCTGCACGCCGAGCTTGTCCTGATCGACCGCGATCACGTCGCGGTTCATCAGGATCGCGCGGGTCGCGTCGTCCATCGCGGCGATGTCGTTGCCCGCGATCAGCGGTGCGGCCATCATCGCCCATAGCGAGAAATGGGTGCGGTATTCGGTATCGCTTAGCCCGCCATTGCCGACCTCCAGCATGTCGGGATCGTTCCAGTGGCCGGGGCCGGCATGCGGCCAGAGCGGTTCGTTCATGTCGACGATCGACATCACGCCCCAGCTATAATTGTACTTGCCGACCCATTTGTCGGTGATGTCGCCGGTGGTGCGCCACATGTTGCCGATCTTCTTGCCCCACTCCCAGGGCCGGTTGTTGCCCCATTCGCAGATCGACAACAGGACGTCGCGCCCGGTTGAACGCAGCGCGTCGGCGATCAGCGCATAGGCCTCCTCGGCATTGCGGGTGCCGGTGTTGCACCAGTCATATTTCAGGTAATCGACACCCCAGCGCGCATAGGTGATCGCGTCCTGATATTCATGGCCCTGGCTGCCGGGTCGCCCGCCACAGGTCTTGCGCCCGGCGTCCGAATAGATGCCGAATTTAAGCCCGCGCGAATGGACGTAATCGGCGAGCGCCTTGATCCCGTTCGGGAAGCGCGTCGGATCGGCGCCGATGAAGCCGTCCTTGTCGCGCTGGCCGTGCCAGCAATCGTCGACCACCACATAGGTGTAGCCGGCATCCTTCATGCCGGTCGACACGATCGAATCGGCGACCGCGCGGACCGTCTTCTCGTCGATCTTGCAGTTGAACTTGTTCCAGCTGTTCCACCCCATGGGCGGGGTCTGGGCAAGCCCGTTTGCGGTGCGCGACGGGTCCTTCGACGGCGCGAGGGTGTTCTGGTCGATCGCCTCCTGCGCGATCGCGGGCGCGGCGAGCAGCAGGGCGAGCGCGATCGCGGCGGCGCGGCGCAGGGTCTTGATCATCATGCTGGGTCCTTCGTCACGGTTCGTTCCTCATCCGGGCGAGATAATCGGGGTAGGGCGGCAGCGAGCGCGGCAGATCGGCGACCGCTGCGGCGAGCCGCGCCAGCGTACCGCGGATCTCGGCCGGCTCGGCGTTGCGGGTGGCGGGATCGCGGCCGTCGGGAATGCGGCCGAGCCCGAGCAGCGCGGCGAGCCAGCTCTGCTTGTCGTAGGTCTCGTCCTCGTGCCGCGGCAGATGGCCCCGGCGCGCGAACACCGCGAGCGTGTCGGCCAGGTCGGGACCGGGCGTGCGGCCGTGCAGCGCCTGCCAGAACTCGCCACGGATCGATCGCGCGCCGAGATAATGGAGCGCAAGAAAATCGCGGAGGCGATCGCCACGCTGCGCCACGCGGCGGTTATATTCGCCGAGCACCAGCGGGTGGAAGTCGCGCTGCGGCAGCAGATCGAGCGCGAGCGCAAGATTCGCCTGCGCCACCGCGAACCCCGCCAGCCCCAACGGCCCCGCGACCAGCGCCGCATCGCCGAGCGCGAGGACGTTGCCGCACCACGGTGTGGGCCTACGCCCGGGTCTGAGCGCGACCACCGCCGCCTCCGCGCCGCCGGCGCCGAACACCCGGCGTACGCGTGCTTCGCCGGTGATCGCATCGGCATAGCCGAGACCGGTCACGGCGCGCGATCCGAGCGACCAGTTCGCGCGCCAGCCGATCGCGACCGCGCGATAGTCGTCGATCAGCGCTGGCTCGGCGGCCCGTTCGGCGAGCAGCAGGCGATCGACCGGGATCGATGACGACCAATCATCCCATTCATCGTCCGCAGCGAGCAGCGCGGCCGGCCCCGAACAATCGATGTACAGGTCGGCGACGACCGCGCGACCGTCGCCGAGGACCAGCCCGCCGACGCTGCCGTCGCTCGCGCGTTCGACACCTAGCGTCCGTGTCGGGAATGCAGCCACACGCCGCGCCGCAAGCTGCCGATCGATGACCGCCATAGCCGCGCCCGGGTCGATCCGCAGACCATAGGCGAAGCGCGACAGCAGGGATCGTTCATCGCCACTGGGATGGACGAAACGGCCCGCCTCGGCGAGCGCCGCCGCGGGGTTGAAGCGGTGGAAGGCGGTGCGCGATCCCGCCCGCCGCGCATCGAGCCAATGCTGGTGGAAGCTCGTGCCCGCGACCGGTATGCCGGTGTCGCCGAAACCCCGGACCCAGGCGGGGTGACCGCTGCCCCAGGCGGTGAAGCGGTCGCCGAGCCAATGGCTGGCAGCGCCGGCGCGGACCAGCGCGGCCTCGTCGATCCCGATCGCATCGAGCAGCGCGACGGTGGCGGGCAGCGCGGCGGGCAGCCGGTCGGCGAGCGCGGTAAGGTCGGGCGGGGTCGCGACGATGCCGACCGACGCGGTCGGCAGTGCGCGGGCGAAGGCGATCGCGGCGCTACGGCCGACGATCCCGGCGCCGACTACGAGAATCGATCGGATCGGTCCCGCCGCGGCTGCGCTCATGCCGCCGCCCCGGTCCCCATTCGGGCGTCCTGTGCTTCCAGATAGGCGCGGTGGTCGGGCATCATCGCCACCGCCTGTGCGATCCCGTCGCGCAGCGCCGCGGCGGCGCGCGCCAATTGATCGGGGGGCGGCAGATCGGCGCGGGTGTCGTGGCGCCGTGGGACGATGCCTTGCCCGAGATAGACCGCGATCCAGCTGGGTTCGAGGAACAGCCCGTGCGAATAATGCGCGACATGGCCGCCATGGACGAACAGCTCGATCTTCTCGGCGAGGCTGGCGGGCACGGTCATCGTGCGGACGTGATCCCAGAAGGTCGAATCGTCGCGCGTGGTGGCGTGATAGTGGAGGATCAGGAAGTCGCGGATGCGGTCATATTCGAAATCGACCTCGCGGTTGAAGGCGGCGCGATCGACATTGGTGATCCGGCCGATCGGGAAATGTTCGATCAACTGGGTGATCGCCATCTGCGCGAGGTAGATGCTGGTCGATTCGAGCGGCTCGAGAAACCCCGAGGCGAGCCCCACCGAGACGACGTTGCCGACCCAACTATGCCGACGCCGTCCGGCGCGGAAGCGGAGCATCCGCGGATCGGCCAGAGGTTCCCCTTCGATCGCGGCGAGCAGCGCGTCGGCGGCGGCCTGGTCGCTCAGATGCGCGCTCGAATAGACATAGCCGTTGCCGACGCGGTGGCGCAGCGGGATCCGCCAGCGCCAGCCCGCGGTCATCGCGGTCGCACGGGTATAGGGCTCGATCGGGCCCGCGTGCGATGTGCAGGGTAGCGCGACCGCGCGGTCGCACGGCAGCCACTGCGACCAGTCCTCCCATGTTTCTCCGCATGCTTCGCCGATCAGCAGCGCGCGAAAGCCCGAACAGTCGACGAACAGGTCGCCCTCGATCCGGCTGCCGTCGGCCAGCACCACCGCATCGATGTCGCCGCTGTCGCCGTCGCGGTCGACCGAAATCACCCGGCCCTCGGTGCGGCGCACCCCGCGCGCCTCGCTGTGGCGGCGCAGGAACGGCGCGAACTTGGTGGCGTCGAACTGATAGGCGTAGCCGTAGTTCGACAGCGGATCGTTGCCGTCGCCTGCGGGTCGCGCGAAGCGGTTGGCGCGCGCGGCGACCACGCCCGCCGAATAGTCGCCGATGTCGCCCGCCGCGCCATGCTCCGCGAGCCGGTGCCAATAATGCTGGAAGCCGACGCCGTTCAGCGTGTTGCCGAAGGTGCCGAACGGATGGATGTAGCTGTCGCCGATCCGCCCGAAATCGCGGAAGTCGATGCCGAGCTTAAAGGTCGCGTTGGTCGCCTGCATGAACGCGATCTCGTCGATCCCGAGCCGCTGCACGAAGGCACGGAGGTGCGGCAAGGTCGCCTCGCCGACGCCGACGATGCCGATCTCTTCCGATTCGACGAGGTGTACCGAGCAGGCCGCGGGCAGCAGCGCGCCGAGTGCGGCCGCGGTCATCCAGCCGGCGGTGCCGCCGCCGACGATGACGACGCGCACGCGATCGTCGGGTCCTCTCGCTTCCTCTTTTTTCATCTTGGTGCTCGGCACAATGTGGCGGCACTGCTACCACCGGTAATACTTATATCAAAATACGATATTGCGTACCGTCCGCGAGCAGGGCGGCAGAGAGATCAGCGGCCCGCCTGGATCAGGATCGCGTCGGAAGGAAGGACATGATCGAGGAACGGGAGGATCGCGGCGCCGATCGCGGGGGCGTCCTCCGCCATCACCGCGGGCAGGATCTTGGCGCGCGACGGCAGCTTGATGTCGTGCAGCGCGGCGGTCAATCCGGCGGACAGGCGCTCGATCAGGGGCATCGGCAACCGGCCGCCGATCAGGATCGCGTCGGGATTAATCAGGCAGTTGATCGCGACCAGCGGCGCGGTGAGCGCGCGGGCGCAGTCCTGTAGCCAGGCATCGATCACCGCCTGCTCGCCGTCCATGCCGTCGACGAGCTGGTCGATCCCGCAATCCGGGAAGCCGGCGGCATCGAGCCTGCCGCGCAGGGCGGACAGCGATACCGTGTCCTGGACCACCGCGCCGGGCGTGCCGGCGCCGGCATCGGGCATCAGGCCGATCTCGCCGCTGCGATGCGTCGCGCCGCGATGATAGGTGCGATCGAACACCGGCCCGCCGCCGAGCCCGACGCTGATCAGCAGGTAGAAGAAGCTGGGATGTTCGAACACCGTGCCGCACTGCGCCTCGCCGAGCGCGGCGGCAGCGGCGTCGTTGTCGATATGCACCGGCCAAGGGACGCTGTCCTCCAGCATCGCGACGACATCGGTGTCGTGCCAGACGTCGTAGGCGGGGGGGCGGCCAAGGCCGTCGATCGCGCCGATCTCGTCGGGAATCGCGACCCCGAGGCCGAGCACGCGCTCGCGATCGACGCCACCCTCGTGCACCGCGCGGTCGAGCTCGCCATGGACGAAGGCGATCACGTCCTGCGGCAGCGCGAAGGCGATCTCGCGCGTAATCCGGCTGCGCACCTCGCCGGCGAGGTCGAGCGTCACCAGCGTCAGGTGATCGCGGTCGATCGTCAGCCCGATCCCGAACGCGCCGTCGGGATCGATCACCAGCCGCATCGCCGGCTGGCCACGTCCGCCGACGCGCCGTCCCGCCGATTTGATCAGGCCCATCTCGGCGAGCCGGCCGGTGATGTTGGCGATGGTTGGCGCGGTGAGCCCGGTCTGCTGCGCGAGATCCACCCGCGTGGTCTCGCCGCCTAAGCGGATCGCCTGCAGCACGGTGCGCAGATTATAGTCGCCGGCGCGTTCCAGATTGGTGCCCGACAGGCTTAGCGATAGCCGCGACGATCGCTTTCGGAGCGCCACCGACCCCAATTCGCTCGTCCGTTTCATGCCCGTAACCGGCATCGTCATCCCCTCCTGCCCGCAGGCTTTGCCGCGCCGGCCCCCCGGCCAATCGTGTCGGTCGTCGCGCTTTCGCACCGGCCGCTTTTTATCTGTCGATGCGCACGATGTGCCATGCGCCGCCCGAACACAATTAATTATCTAAATTGACTTTTCTTATCGCTGCTCCACTGTCGATCGTCAGGTACGGACGTAGATCCGATAGGGGATGAGCGATGATGAGCAACGAAACCGCGGGAAGCAAGACAGCATTCGGTTACGTTACCATGCTGTTCTTCAT
The DNA here is from genome assembly GCF_964243315.1 of uncultured Sphingomonas sp. Classification (GTDB taxonomy): domain Bacteria; phylum Pseudomonadota; class Alphaproteobacteria; order Sphingomonadales; family Sphingomonadaceae; genus Sphingomonas. Next base: position 12,591 of record NZ_CAXTEM010000050.1, read on the forward strand.
CTGGGGTGCGGTAACCTCGATCAACGACGTGCTCGTGCCCGCGGTCCGATCGATCTTCGCGCTGTCGGTGCCCGAGGCGTTGCTGACCCAGTTCGCGTTCTTCCTGGCCTATGGCATCGTCTCGCTTCCCGCCGCGGCGCTGGCGGTGCGGCTGGGTTCGTCGCGGTCGATCACCGTGGCGCTGGCGACGATGGTGGTCGGCTGCCTGCTGATCCCGGTGGCGACGCACATCCGCGGCTATTGGCTGGTGCTGGTCGCGCTGTTCGTGATCGCGTCGGGGATCACGTTGCTCCAGGTCGCGGCCAATCCGCTATCCGCCGTGCTCGGGCCGCCCGAGCGGTCGCACTTCCGGCTGACGCTGAGCCAGGCGTTCAACTCGCTCGGGACGCTGATCGCGCCGCCGATCGCCGCGACCGCGCTGCTGACCGGTGGGTTGTTCGCGGGCGGGGTGATCACGCCCGAGAAGATCGATGAGTCGCTCGGCCGCATCGACATCGCCTATTTCGCGATCGCCGCGATCATCGTCGCGCTCGCGGTGTTCCTGTACCGGCAGCGCGGCACGATCGATCGCGCCGCACAGGCGGGGCCGGCGCCGGCCGGGTCGGTGCTCGATGCGCTGCGATCGCGCTGGGCGTTGCTCGGGGCCACGGCGATCTTCCTCTATGTCGGTGCCGAGGTCTCGATCGGATCGGTGCTGGTCAACTTCCTCGAACAGCCGGCGATCGCGGGCGTCAGCGCGGAGCGCGGCGGGCATCTGCTCGCCTTCTATTGGGGCGGCGCGATGGTCGGCCGGTTCCTGGGCAGCGCGCTGCTGACGCGCGTCGCGGCGGGGCGGTTGCTGGCCACGGCCGCGGGGATCGCGGCGTTGCTCTGCCTGGTGGTGACGCAGGTGACCGGGACCACGGCGGCGGGCGCGGCGCTGTCGATCGGGTTGTTCAACTCGGTGATGTTCCCGATCATCTTCACGCTCACGCTGGAGCGCTCGACCGCGTCGCAATCCGCGACCGCGGGGCTGCTGTGCGTGGCGATCGTCGGGGGTGCTTTCGTGCCGCTGCTGTTCGGGGTGATGTCGAAGAGCCTGGGGCTGGGCGGCGCGTTCGTGGTGCCGGCGCTGTGCTACGCCGCGATCGTGGTGTTCGCGATTGCAGCCGGGCGCGTGCGGATCGCCGCGACGCGCGAGGATCGCGCGTTCGCGGCGGCGCACTGACGCCTTACGGTGTGTCCCGCAATGCGCAGATCGCGCGCAGATCGCGTCCTGCGACCGCGCCGGCATCGGTGAACGACAGATAGGCGCGGGTGGTCGCGTCGTAGCGCGGCCATGAGGCGAGCCCGCCGCCGTTGGGATCGCCGGTGCGGACGAAGTTCAGCCAATAGGTCTGGAGCGGCGGCACGCCGGGTGCGGGCGTGTCGAAGACGTAGCGGAGCTCGCTGCTGTGTCCCACGGTCGCGTTGGTGGGGCCGCTATAGTCGAACTGGTACTGCCACACCTTGCCGCCTTGCGATGCCACCAGGCGCGACAAGGCTACCGTCGGGCAGCGGAAGGTGAGGTCGTTGGCGAGTTGCACGGTGACGTCGCCGAGCCGTGGGTCGTCGACCGGCGACTGGCCCGCGCCCAGGCCGTAGAAGGACAGCGCGCGATCCGGGGCGTTCGCGAATTCGCGGCGGACCGTCGCCACCGCAGCCGCGCGACCGCCGTGCAGCGTCAGCTCGCGCGCGTTGACGCCGACGATCAGCGGCACGGGCGCGCGGCGTCCGGTGGCGAGCAGGCGTGCGGGCGTGTCGGGCAGCACCGCGCCGTCGACGATCGGCTGCAACCAGATGAAGCTGTCGTCGTCGAGATCGGGCACGTCGACCGCCTCCTGCGCGGCGACCAGGGCGGCAGCGGGCAGCGCGCGCAGTTGCGCCGCGGTGGCACCCGCCTGCGCGCCCGCCTTGCGCGCGATCAGGTCGCCGAGGCGTTCGTTCTGGGTGAGGGTGCGGGGGGGGACGCCGAAGCCGGCGGTGCCGCTCTCCTGGATCGCCTGCGCGAACAGCCCGCGGGATCCCGGCAGCAACTGCTGGAGCGCGACGTCCTGCGCGCCCGCGGACTGGCCGGCGATCGTCACTCGGGCGGGGTCGCCGCCGAACCTCGCGATGTTGCGCTGGATCCAGCGGAGCGCGAGTTGCTGGTCGAGAAGGGCGTAATTGCCGGACCTGCCCCGGTTTTCCGCACCGAGTGCCGGGTGCGACATGAAGCCGAGCGCGCCGAGGCGGTACTGGATGCTCACCAGGACGATGCCGCCGTCGGTGATCCGCGATTCTACGGTGCCGCCGCCCGCGCCGCCGCGATTGCCGCCGCCGTGGATCCACACCAACACCGGCAGCTTGGCCCCCTTGGCGAGCGACGGCGTGCGGATATCGAGGAACAGGCAATCCTCGTCGCTATTCTCGGCGGCCTTGCGGTTCCAGTCGCCATAGACCGGCTGCGGGCAAGCCTTGTGCTCGGCGACCGTGTCGATCGGCGCGCGCCAAGGCGCGGGGGGCTGGGGCGCGCGCCAGCGTAGCGGGCCGACCGGGGGCTTTGCAAAGCGTATGCCGCGGAAGACGCCGCCGCCTGCCGCCGCTTCGCCGCGCACCGGGCCGTCGGCGGTGACCACCACCGGCCCCGCGGCGAGCAGCGCGAGCGCGGCTGCGATCATGGCTTGGGCGCAGGCGCGGGGGCGGCGAGTGCCTTGCGGATCGCGGCGTTCGCGACCGGCGCCATCGCCGCATAGCCGGCCTTGTTGGGGTGCACGCCGTCATAGGTGTAGGCGGCGCGCAACGCATCGCCGTCGTGGAGTGCGGTCCAGTAATCCGCGTAGACCGCGCCGGTGCGAGCGGCATAGCTCTTCATCCAGGCATTGATCGCTGCGATCTCCGGTGCGGTCGACAGGCCGGGACGCCAGGGGAAGTGGTCCGCCGGCGGGATCGAGGCGAGGATCACGCGGATGCCGTGGAGCCGCGCCAGTTCGGCCATCGACATGATGTTCGCCTGGGTCTGTTCGACCGTCATCGGACCGGTGTTGCTGGCGATGTCGTTGGTGCCCGCCATGATCTGGACCACGGCGGGGCGCAACGCGATCACGTCCTGGCGAAAGCGCACCAGCATCTGCGGCGTGGTCTGCCCGCCGATGCCGCGGCCGACCCGGTCGCCCGCGAAGAATTCGGGCACCATGTCGTACCAGCCCTGGGTGATCGAATCGCCGATCAGGACCACGCGCTGGCGGGTCGGCGCGGGCAGCGCGGCGTTGGCCTCCGCATAGCGCGCCATCCACGCCCAGTCCTCGTGCAGCCGGGTCTCGGCGGCCTTGGCCTGCGCGTCCTGCGCCCGGACCTTCACCGCCGATGCCAGGGTCAAGCCGATCGCAATCGCGGTCAACGCATACTTCATCATGAACTCCTCGGGATGCGTATCGTCGCGGGTCAGCGGGCCGGGGTCAGGATCGCCGCAGCACCGCCGGTGTCGGCGAGTTGCAGCGTCAGCGCCTCGTCGCCGCGGACCTCTCGTTCGGACGTCACCACCGCGTCGACGGTGGCGCCATCCTGCCAGGTCTTGGCGTTGTACTTGCCCTTGCCGAGGAAGCCGAGCGGCAGCGTCACGCTGCGTCCGGTCTCGTTGGTCAATGCACCGACGTACCAGGTCTGGCCCTTGCGTCGCGCGACCGCGACGAATTCGCCGATCGATCCGGCGAGGAAGCGGGTCTCGTCCCAGCTGGTCGGCACGGCGGCGAGGAAGTCGACGCCGGTCTGGCCGCGATAGTTGTCGGGCGAATCGGCGATCGCCATCAGCGGGCTGTCATAGACGACGTACATGCCGAGCCCGTGGCCGCGCGTGGTCTGCACCTGCGGACCGACCGGGTTCATCTGGAACGTCGCGGGGGTGCGATTGCGGAAGCCGCCGGGGGTGTAGTCCATCGGTCCGAGCAGCATCCGCGTGTACGCCAGCGTCACATTGTGGCGGGCGGTGATCCGCTTGGTCCACTTGTTGTATTCGGCACCGAGCACCCCTTCCTGGGTGATGAAATTGGGCCAGGTGCGGATCATGCCCCAGGGATGCGTCGCGCCGTGCAGGTCGAGCAGCAGCTTGTTGCGCGCGGTCGCCGCGGCGAGGCGGTGGTAGAAGCCGATCATTTCCTGATCGTCGCGGTCCATGAAGTCGACCTTCACGCCCTTGATGCCCCATTTGGCGTAGAGCGGCAGCAGCCGATCCATGTCGCGGTCGAGCAGCTTCCAATGCACCCACAGGATCAGCCCGATGCGGCGCTGGCCCGCATAGTCGACGAGCGCGGGCATGTTCACGTCGGGGATCGTCCGGGTGGCATCGGCGCCGGGCTTCAGATAGCCGCCGTCGCCACTGTTCACGTACCAGCCGTCGTCGATCATCATGTACGGAAGCTTCTGTTCCGCCGCGAAATCGATGAAGCCGCGGATCGTCGCGTCGTTGGTGCCCGCCTTCGGCACACCAGCGAGGACCGGGCCCGACCACCAGTCCCATGCGGTCTTGCCCGGCTTCACCCAGGAGAAATCCCCGCGCGGGGCGGGATTGAGGCTGGTGACCAGCGTGTTTTCGATCAACGCCCCCGGCGTCGCGCCGATCATCACCACGCGCCACGGCGTCTCCACGGTGGCAGCGACGTCACGCACCGCCGCGATCGCGGGATCGTCGGGACGACGCGTCAGCCGAACCTGGACGCCGAGCCGGCCGGTTTCGGTGCCGGTGAGGTAGGACGCAGGATAATCTTCGACATCGGCTTCGGCGATCGCGAAGGCGGGGCCGGCATCGCTTTGGCAGACCAGCGGCAGTTCGTAGAGGTTCTGCGGGCGGATCGCGGACGCCGCGACGGGGTCATATTCGCCCTCATGGCTGGTGCCGAAGGTGCCGAGGTTCAGCCCGTGACAGCCATAATCCGCAGGGAAGGCGAATTGCGTGAGTTCGTTGGCGATCCGCAGCTGCCCGACATTGGGCTGGCGCGGGATGCGGTAGCGGATCGCGATGCCGTCGTCGTAGGCGCGCACAACGACGTCTAGCTTGCGTGCGAGCCCGTCGGGCTCGGCGAAATGCACCACCATCTCGCGGTAGCGATCATCGACGCGGGACGCCTTGGCCGCGACGAGCGTATAGCGATCCTCGCCCGCACGCCGATCGACCCGACCGGCGACGAGGCCGTTCGACAGCTTGGCATAGCGTTCGAATTCGATGCCGAGCGTCGAGGGATCGAGCAGCGGCTTGTCTGCGACGGTGACAGCATAGGTCGGCTGGCCCTGGTTGTTGCGCGCGAGCGTCACCTCGATCCGGCCATCGGGCGAGGCGACGGTCTGCGCACCGGCGGCGGTTGCAACGGCGGTGGTGGCGAGGAACGCCGCGGCGAGCGCACGCATCATTGTACGGTCACCGTGGCGGCGGCGACGTTCCAGCCGCGCAATGTGATGCGGGGGTTCACCGCCTTGGAGTTCGGATATCGGATCGTCACGGTGCGGGTGTCGCCGGGCAGCAGCGACACGTAGTTATCGGAGAAATATGCGGGCAAGACCTGGCTCCCATCGGCGTTCATCACGGTCATCTTGGCGGCGAGTGCAGCAATCGTGCCGGGGTTGCGGAGCGTGAGCCGAACCTCGGTTTCGTCGCCGACCTGGGTACGCGCCGTTTCGGTCTGCAAGGTCACCGGGGCGAGCGCGTTCAGTGCGCGGTAGGCGGCATCGTCGCGCCCCTGCCAATAAAGGTTGGCCGACAGCAAACTGCCGTCGGCCGCGGTAGCGGTGAGCTTGACCAGCGCCATGCCGCCATTGGTAATACGCGGCAGATCGAGCGCGAAAGCAGCATTTTCGGCCTGCGCCTTCGCGGTGACGGTGGCGGAGCGTTCGGCGATGACGCGGTTGTCGAGCCCGACCGCCTTCGCAGCGACGGTGACGCCGGTCAGTGGCGCGAGGCCGTTGTTGACCAGGATGACCTTGCCGTCGGGCAGGTTCATCTGGACGTGGACCGGCTCCGACGCCTTCTTCACGCCGTAGAACGAGCTGTGGGTGTCGTAATCCGACGAGAAGATCTGCCAGGCCGAGGATGGCCAAGCGGGCTGGGTCATCCAGAGCATGCGGCCGCTATTCTGCGTCCACAGCCCCGCATTCATGCCTTCGAAGATCGCGCGATACGACTCATACTGCATCATCTGCGCCTTGCGCTCGAAATCCTCAAGGCTGGTGCCGGGGCCGAAGCGCCGATCGAGCGCATCCATATAGGTCTTCACCGCGCCGTTCCCGGTCTGGTGCCAGTCGTGATAGGCCCAGGTGTCGCTGATCGGCCAGCGATCCGGCTCGGGGATGGCGCGCTTCCACGCCTCGAGCGTCGGCAGCGAGGGCGTGCCGAGTTCGACCGAGAAGCCTTTGGCGTGTTCGGTGAAATATTCCGCCTGGTTGCGCCAATTATAGGGACCGGAGCCCTGGAGATTGATGCGGTTGGACGAGCCCATATAGATCCGCGTGCCGTCGAAGCGCGCGATGGCATCCTGCAGCCCTTCGTTGAGGATCGGCTGCGGCACACCTTCGTTGCGACCGAACCAGACGACGATCGAGGGGTGGTTGCGGTAGCGCTTGATGGTGTCGACCGCGTTGGCGAGGAACAACTGCGGGTCCTGTGCCTCGATGTTGTAGTCCTGGGTCGATTCCCAGAAATCGTTGAGGATCATCAGGCCATATTCGTCGGCGAGTTCGTAGAAACTCTCCTCGGTATTCTGGCCGACCCAGTTGCGGATGATGTTGAGGTGCGCGTCTTTGTGGAGCCGGAAGAACGGTTCGAGGCGCGACCGTTCGGTGCGCTTCATGAAATCGTCCATGCCGATATTGCCGCCGCGCGCCGCGATCCGCACGCCGTTGACGCGGATCACCAGATACGGGCTGAGGCCGGGTGCGTCCTTCACCGGCGTCACCGCGGGCGATTTCTCGGCGCCGGGATAGAGCGACGCCGCCCAGCCGTTGGCGACCTTGCGGATGCCGGTGTGCGACCCGTCGACGATGCGCTGGCCGATCTGGCGCGCGCGCGACAGATCGATGCCGACCCGCTCCAGATCGCCCTGCTGGTCCATCAGCGAGATGTCGTAGGTGACCTGGCGCATGCCGAAACGCAGCGTGCGGGTATCGCTCGCGGTGCCGTCCACGGTCGTGGTCAGGGTGAGCGCGTGTAGCACCTGCTCGCCATAGCCGTTCGGCCACCACAGCTTGGGATTACGCACCGCGAGCTGACGAAATTCGGACGGCTTCATGACGATGTCGCGGGTTTCGCCGGGGGCGAGCGTGACCTGCTTGTCGACCACGACATCGTCGAACGCCGCACGGACGCCGGCGGTCACCGGGCGATCCGACAGGTTGGTGACGGGAACGCCGATCTCGACCTCGGCGACGCTGTTGTCGGCGCGCGGTAGGGTGGTGACGACCTGCGGGTCGCCGAGCTGCGCGACCCCGGTGGTGGTGAGGGTCACGCCCTGCCACAGGCCGGTGTTGCGATCGCGGATCGTTGGGATCCAGTCCCACCCCTCGGCCGCGCCGAAGGTAGGGCCGTCGAGCATCATCATGCCGCCATTCTCGCCGACGCCCGCCGTCATCGACTCCTCATGCGCGGTGCCGGGGTGCGGCGGCGGCGACACCCGGACCGCGATCGCGTTGCGGCCAGGGAGGAGCTTGCCGGTGACGTCGAAGCGACCGCGGATGAACGCGCCCTTCATGGTGCCGAGCACCTTGCCGTTGAGCCAGACCTCTGCAGCATAGTTGGCGCCGTTCAGCGTCAGCCACTGGCGACGCGACGCGGCCTCGGCCGGCGTGTCGAATTCGGTGCGATACCAATAATCCTGCCGCGCGAGCTTTTCCGGGATCACGGTGTTGTTGAGGCCGTAGGCGGGGTCCGGATAGACGCCGCGATCGACCAGCGTGGTGAGCACGGTGCCGGGGACCGTCGCCGCATACCAGCGTTTCGCGTCGAAGCCGGCACGGCTGATCGTCGCGCCGGGTGCGGTGACCTTTGGCGCCTCGGCCAGCCGCCAGCCGCGGACCTCCCAGCTTGCCGCGCCGGTGGCGAGCAGCGCGGGGCCGGTGGGTTCGGGCTTGGCGACGGGGGCGGGGATCGGTGCCTTGGAGCGCGGCAGGGTCCAGGCGTCCTGCGGGGCGGTCTGGCCATACATCTGGCGGACCTGCACCGGCCAGTCGGGGCTGCCGGTCTGGTAGACGATGTCCACACGCGGCGGCGTCGCGGCGGTGCGGCGGAGTTGCGCCGGGTCGATCGCGCTGCCATCGAAGCGGAAATCGGCGATGCGGCCGGCGAAGGCGGTGCCGCCGCGGGGTGCGAGCAGCGCGGTCGGGAGGACGGGCGCGGCGGCGAGGCGGCGTTCGGCGACCTGCTTGCCGTCGACGAACAGCCGGGCGACGCCTTCCGTGTGGCTCGCGGCGACGTGGCGCCAGCGACCGGGCTGCAGCTTGCCGCCGCCGGTGAGCACGCCGGCTTCGGTCACCAGCGCGGCGCGGCCATCGATCAGCGCGAGGAAGCGCCGGGCGCCAGCTGCATCACCGAGGCCGCCGATCGGTACGGTGCCAGCGGGGATCGCGCGGGGTTCGACCCAGGTCGCGAGCGACCAGGCCGCGGGAGAGATCGGCGCGGCGTCCTTGCCCGCCATCGCCTGCGTGACACCGTCGCCGCCGGCGGGGAAGGTGACGTTGAACGGCCCGTAGGTCTGCGCCGCAAGCGGGACCGTCCACATCGACAGCGCCGACGCCAATGCCGAAACCCAAACCCGCTTGTTCATCACGCTCTCCCGTCGTCCAGGGTCTTGTCTGCCCTGCGAAGACCCCGATCATGCACGGAGATCGGCAAAAACAAAATTGAAATATGAATTATCGGGTCATAGGCTGGGGATCGATCCGCAGCGGTGATATGGTTGCGATCTAATTACGACCCGCGGGAGAGATACGTGAATTCCACCAAGCACCGGACGCTCGGCGTCGCCCTGATCAGCGCGCTCATGCTCGGCGGCTCTCCTCTGGCCGCGCAGACTGCTGCGCCGGCTTCCGCCGTTTCTGCGGTCGCGAATGCCGCGAACTGGCCCAAGCTGACGCCGCGGCTGCGCCGTGATCCCAAGGTCGAGCAGCGGATCGACGCGCTGATGGCCAGGATGTCGGTGGACGACAAGGTCGGCCAGCTGATGCAGATCGACATCGCCAGCATCAAGCCGAAGGATCTCGAGACGTACAAGCTCGGATCGATCCTGAACGGCGGCAATTCGGCGCCGAACAACGACGAGCGCGCGCCGGCGGCGGAATGGTTGAAGCTGGCGGACGCCTTCTACGACGCGTCGATGATGAAGCGCGCCGACGGACGCCCCGCGATTCCCGTGATCTGGGGCACCGATGCGGTTCATGGTGCGAACAACATCGTCGGCGGCACGCTGTTTCCGCACAACATCGGGCTCGGCGCGATGCGCGATCCCGCGCTGGTGCGCCGGATCGGCCAGGCCACCGCCGCCGAGACCGCGGCGACCGGCATCGACTGGAGCTTCGCGCCGACGCTCGCGGTGGTGCAGGACGATCGCTGGGGCCGGACCTACGAGAGCTATTCCGAGGAGCCGGCGGTCGTCGCCTCCTATGCGGGCGAGATGGTCGAGGGCATCCAGGGCGCGGTCGGCAAGGACTTCATGGGCCCCGGCCGCGTGATCGCGTCGGTAAAGCATTTCGTCGGCGACGGCGGCACCGGCGGGCGCGACCAGGGCGATACGCGGGTGACCGAAGCGGTGCTGCGCGACGTCCATTCCGCGGGCTATCCGCCGGCGATCGAGGCTGGGGCGCTGACGGTGATGATCAGCTTCTCGAGCTGGAACGGCGTCAAGATGACGGGCAACAAGAGCATGATCACCGACGTGCTGAAGGGCCGGATGGCGTTCGACGGCATCGTCGTCAGCGATTGGAACGCGCACGGCCAGGTGCCGGGCTGCACCAACGAGGATTGCGCGCCCGCGATCAACGCCGGGCTAGACATGTTCATGTATTCGGGACCGGGCTGGAAGCAGCTCTACGACAACACCCTGCGCGAGGCGAAGGACGGCACGATCCCCGCGGCACGGCTCGATGACGCAGTGCGGCGGATCCTGCGGGTAAAGCTGTTGGCGGGGACGTTCGAGGCGGGGCGTCCGTCGGCGCGGCCGCTCGCGGGCAAGTTCAACCTGCTGGGCGCCCCGGAACACCGTGCGATCGCGCGCGAGGCGGTGGCGAAATCGCTGGTGCTGCTGAAGAACAACAACAGCGTGCTGCCGATCAAGGCGGGCGCGTCGATCCTGGTCGCCGGAAAGGCGGCGGACAGCATCGGCCAGGCCGCGGGCGGCTGGTCGATCACCTGGCAGGGCACCGACGTCACCAACAAGGATTTCCCCAACGGCCAGTCGATCTGGTCGGG
>NZ_CAXTEM010000051.1:0-22016 GCF_964243315.1 uncultured Sphingomonas sp.
CGCGGAGGAGCTTTTCCTCCGGCGTCATCGGGCTTTCGCCCTTCGGCGTGATCTTGCCGCACAGGATGTCGCCCGGCTCGACCTCGGCGCCGATGTAGACGATGCCCGCCTCGTCGAGGTTGCGCAGCGCTTCCTCGCCGACGTTGGGGATGTCGCGGGTGATGTCCTCCGGCCCCAGCTTGGTGTCGCGGGCCATCACCTCGAACTCGTCGATGTGGATCGACGTGAAAACGTCATCCTTCACGATCCGCTCGCTGATGAGGATCGAATCCTCGTAGTTGTAGCCGTTCCAGGGCATGAACGCGACGAGCGCGTTACGGCCCAGCGCCAACTCGCCGAACTCGGTCGACGGGCCGTCGGCGAGCACGTCGCCGGCCTGCACGACGTCGCCCACCTTCACCAGCGGACGCTGGTTGATGCAGGTCGACTGGTTCGAGCGCTGGAACTTCATCAGCGTGTAGATGTCGACACCCGACTTGCCGGCATCGACGTCGCCGGTTGCCCGGATCACGATGCGCGCGGCGTCGACCTGGTCGACGATGCCCGCACGGCGTGCCGAGATCGCCGCACCCGAATCGCGTGCCACGGTCTCTTCCATGCCGGTGCCGACGAACGGCGCCTCGGCACGAACCAGCGGCACCGCCTGGCGCTGCATGTTCGAACCCATCAGCGCCCGGTTCGCGTCATCGTTCTCCAGGAACGGGATCAGCGACGCCGCGACCGACACCAGCTGCTTGGGGCTGACGTCCATCAGGGTCACGTTGTCGGGCAGCGCCATCAGGAACTCGCCCGCCTGCCGCGACGAAACCAGCTCCTCGCTGAAGCCGCCCGCAGTATCGAGCTCGGCCGAAGCCTGCGCGATCGTGTGCTTGGCCTCCTCCATCGCCGACAGATAGACGACGTCGTCGGTGACCTTGTGGTCGACGACCTTGCGGTACGGCGTCTCGATGAAGCCGTACTTGTTGACCCGGCTGAAGCTCGCGAGCGAGTTGATCAGGCCGATGTTCGGGCCTTCCGGCGTTTCGATCGGGCAGATCCGGCCGTAATGCGTCGGGTGAACGTCGCGAACTTCGAAGCCCGCACGCTCACGCGTCAGACCGCCCGGCCCGAGCGCCGACACGCGACGCTTGTGGGTCACTTCGGACAGCGGGTTGGTCTGATCCATGAACTGCGACAGCTGCGACGAGCCGAAGAACTCACGCACCGCAGCGACCGCTGGCTTGGCGTTGATGAGGTCGTTCGGCATCACCGTCGACACGTCGACCGACGACATCCGCTCCTTCACGGCGCGTTCCATGCGGAGCAGGCCGACGCGGTACTGGTTCTCCAGCAGCTCGCCGACCGAGCGCACGCGGCGGTTGCCGAGATTGTCGATGTCGTCGATCTCGCCGCGGCCGTCCTTCAGGCCGACCAGCGTCTTGATCACCGCGAGGATGTCCTCGGTGCGCAGCGTCGTCACCGTGTCCTCGGCATCGAGGTCGAGGCGCATGTTGAGCTTGACGCGGCCGACCGCCGACAGATCGTAGCGATCGGGATCGAAGAACAGGCCCGAGAACAGCGACTCCGCGGTCTCCAGCGTCGGCGGCTCACCGGGGCGCATGACGCGGTAGATGTCGGACAGCGCCTGCTCGCGCTCCTCGGCCTTGTCGGCCTTCAGCGTGTTGCGAATCCACGGACCGGTCGAGACATGGTCGATGTCGAGCAGTTCGATGCGCTCGATCCCCGCCTTGTCGAGCAGTTCGAGGTTCTCGGCGCCGATCTCGTCGCCGGCCTCGACATAGATCTCGCCCGTCGTTTCGTTGATGAGATCATAGGCCGAATAGCGGCCATAGATTTCCTCGGTCGGGATCAGCAGGGTGGTGAGACCGTCCTTCTGCGCCTTGTTGGCGGCACGCGGCGAGATCTTCTGGCTGGCCGCGAACACGACCTCGCCCGACTTCGCGTCGACGATGTCGAACAGCGGCTTCACGCCACGCCAATTCTCGGGCGCGAACGGGATTTCCCAGCCGCCCTGGCCGCGAACATAGGTCACGCGGTTGTAAAAGTGGTTGAGAATGTCCTCGCTGGTCATGCCAAGCGCGTACAGCAGCGCCGTGACCGGCAGCTTGCGCTTACGGTCGATGCGGACGTTGACGATGTCCTTGGCGTCGAACTCGAAGTCGAGCCACGAACCGCGATACGGGATCACGCGCGCGGCGAAGAGGTACTTGCCCGAAGCATGCGTCTTGCCGCGGTCGTGATCGAACAGCACGCCCGGCGACCGGTGCATCTGGCTGACGATGACGCGCTCGGTGCCGTTGATGAAGAAGGTGCCGTTCTCGGTCATGAGCGGCATGTCGCCCATGTAGACGTCCTGCTCCTTGATATCGATGACCGACTTGGCTTCGGTATCCGGATCAACCTCGAACGCGGTCAGGCGCAGGGTGACGCGCATCGGCGCCGCATAGGTGATGCCGCGCTGACGGCATTCCTCGACATCGAACTTCGGCGGCTCGAGGACGTAATCGTCGAAATCGAGATACGCGGTGCCCGCGAAATCCTGGATCGGGAAGACGCTGCGCAGCGTCTTCTCAAGGCCCGACACATGGCCGGTGGACTTGTCGGAGCGCAGGAACTGCTCGTAGCTCTCGCGCTGGACCTCGATTAGGTTCGGCATCTGCACGACTTCGTGGATGTTGCCGAAAACCTTGCGGATGCGGCGCTTCGCGGTGCCGCCTTCGCTGCGGCGCTGCGATGCAGTGCCTTCGTCGATCGCCTTGGTAGCCATGTAGCTTTTGCCTCGTCAGCCGAAAATTGGACGCAGGTAGGGACGCAAAAAAGCCGATCGCAATCGCTGCGTCGGCTTCTGGCGTCCAAGGAACCGGCAGCTTCCCATTCGTACGATGCACTGCGCGACGGCGCATCATGTCCCGAAAGCTGTGGTGAGAGGCTGATATAGTGCGGTGTTGGATCAAGTCAAACCCTTCGCGCGCGCTAACGAGTTCGGAGGGCAGGGCAATTCGCCGACTGCGACGGGCGGTTGGTCGCACCACTGATGGCAGCCGGGCCGCACATCGTAGAGCGACGCGGTTGGCCCGATCGCGTCCGCCCCGTTGCGGCGCTTGTACCAGTTGATCCGGGCACCCAGTTGAGGATGATGGCGATCTCGACTTTCGTATGGCGGTTTGCGGTATCGGCCGCGATCGCGACAGGCGCTACCGTCGGCGCGCAGACGCTGCCTGGGCTAGAGGGCTATAGCCTGCCGCCGGGCCAATCGACCCAGACGCCGACGCCCGCCGCGACTCCTACGCCCGCCCCGACGCCCACACCGACGATTGTTCCGGTGGTGCCGACCCCGGCACCCGCAACGGTCGTTCTGCCAACCGCCGCAGCATCACCCAGCGCCCCAGCCCGCCGAACGCCACCGCCGGTCACGGCATCGCCTAGCGTCGTACCCCGTGCGGACACGCCGACCCCCGCGCCCGCGGCAGCTCCATCGCCGCAACCCACGGCAGAGCCGGCCGCCGGTTCGGCTGTGGAGCCTTCGCCTGTGGCGTCCGCGACGCCCGTCTCGTCCGAACCGGTCGACGCGGGGAGGCGCGACAGCAACGCAATTTGGTGGGCCGGGGGGCTCGCGGCGCTTGCGGTTGCCGCGATTGTCGCGCTCCTGCGAAGGGGTCGGACGTCGCGCTACGAGATCGATGACATCGAAATTTCCGCCGCGGTGGTGCCGCCCACTTCACCGGAACCACCGCTGCCAGCAGAGCCCGTAGCGCGCGCAAGACTGGAGCTGACGCTGCGGCCTACGCGTGCGGGCTTCAACATGCTCAGCGCGACCGTCGAGGCCGAACTCACCGTCGTCAATGTTGGCGACGCTTCGGCCACCGACGTCAGGATCGCGCTCGTCCTGCTCAGCGCGCATGCCGAACAAGGCGCGGAGATCGCGGATCATTTCACCCGGCCGATCGCGCGGCCGGCGGTGCCCGCCTTCGCCCTCGCGCCCGGCGAGACTCGCGTCGCCCGTGTCGTCGTCGCGCTGCCACGCGACTCGATCAGGCCGCTAACCGCGGGCAATCGCCCGATGTTCGTTCCCGTCGTTGCCGCCAACTGCCGCTATTCGACCGACGGCACGAATGGGCAGGCGGTGCAGTCCTTCGTGGTCGGCATCGAGCGCGATGACGCCGCAAAGCTGGCGCCGTTCTGGCTCGATCAGCCCGCAAGGATGTACGACCGCGTGGCCGCGCGACCGAATGCGACCGCGCCGGTGGGATAGCGCAAGAGGCTGGTTCGACTCCTCACTGCGTTGGTTTCGAGCGAAGTCGAGAAACCTGTCGCCGCGTATGACGTAGCAGTTTCTCGACTTCGTTCGAAACGAACGGTGAGTAAGTGTCATCCCAACTGACCGGCTTGCTCCACGCCGCCTTGAAACATCCACAAACGCAAAAAGGGCGACCCCGCAGGGCCGCCCTTTTCGTTGTCAGGATCCGGCTTGCGCCGGAGCAATCTTCGGCAGTGCCGCGATTACTTGAGTTCGACGGTCGCGCCGGCTGCTTCCAGCTGCGCCTTGACCTTCTCGGCCTCTTCCTTGTTGACGCCTTCCTTGACGGCCTTCGGAGCCGACTCGACCAGCGTCTTCGCTTCGGTCAGGCCGAGACCGGTGAGGGCGCGGACTTCCTTGATGACGTTGATCTTCTTGCCACCGTCGCCGGTGAGGATCACGTCGAACTCGGTCTTCTCTTCGACCGCAGGAGCTGCGGCTGCGCCGCCGCCTGCCGGTGCTGCGACCGCTGCGGCCGCCGAAACGCCCCACTTCTCTTCGAGCATCTTCGACAGCTCGGCGGCTTCGAGGACGGTCAGTTCGCTCAGCTGGTCAACCAGCGTGTTCAGGTCTGCCATGTTCATTCTCCGTATGCGGGGCGACGCCCCATCGATGTCAGTTCAAGATCTTCGCGCCTGAAGAGGTTCAGGCGGCTTCCTTCTCGGCATACGCCGACAGGACGCGCGCGAGCTGTGCCGCGGGAGCCTGCGCGATCGTGGCGATCTTCGTGGCGGGTGCCACGATGAGACCGACGATCTTGGCGCGCAGTTCGTCCAGCGACGGCAGCGTGGCGAGTGCCTGCACGCCGGCGACGTCGAGAGCGGTCGCACCCATCGCTCCGCCCACGATTTCGAACTTGTCGTTCGTCTTCGCGAATTCGACCGCTACCTTGGCAGCGGCCACCGGGTCGATCGAGGAGGCAAGGCCCACCGGCCCGGTCAGCATGTCGCCGATCGAGAGGTAGTCGGTGCCGTCCAGGGCGATCTTGGCAAGCTTGTTCTTCGAGACCTTGTAGGTCGCGCCGGCGTCGCGCATCTTTCCACGCAGCGCAGTCGATTGCGCGACGGTGAGGCCGTGGTTGCGGGTGACGACCACCACGCCGACCTCGGAAAAGGTGCGGTTCAGTTCGGCAACGAACTCGGTCTTCTGAGCACGATCCATGCCATTCTCCACGTGTCGGGACCGATCGCGGACGATCGATCCGGTTACAGACCGGTGGAGGAGAAACCCCGCCACCGGGATTGTCCATCGATGGGGAAGGCACGCACCCGCATACGGGTGGCAGGCCGGGCACGCAGGGCGCACGCGGCAAGAAAGCTGTCCCCGTCTCGGTGGGAGATTAAGACCGGCCTATCCCGGTCACCCACTGTCTCGGACGGAAAGCCCGGCTAGCCGGGCGAGTGCGGGCCATTAGCGGGTTCGCTGGCGATGTCAATCGGGGAACGAGAAGGGGCCGGGAGATCGCTCTCCCGGCCCCTCTATCCGCTACCGGTCGACCGCGAGGCTTACGCCCCGACGACCTCGTTGGTGTCGACCTTGATCCCGGCGCCCATCGTCGAGCTGACCGCGATCTTGCGGACATACTTGCCCTTCGCGCCCGACGGCTTGGCCTTCACGACCGCGTCGACCAGCGCGTCGAAGTTGCGACGCAGGTCTTCCTGCGCGAACGACGCCTTGCCAATGCCCGAATGGATAATTCCGGCCTTCTCGACGCGATACTCGACCTGACCGCCCTTGGCCGCCTTCACCGCGTCGGCGACGTTCATCGTCACGGTGCCGAGCTTCGGGTTCGGCATCAGGCCCTTCGGACCCAGCACCTTACCGAGGCGGCCGACGACGCCCATCATGTCCGGCGTCGCAATGCAGCGATCGAAGTCGATCGTGCCACCCTGGATGATCTCCATCAGGTCCTCGGCCCCGACCACGTCGGCGCCAGCGGCGAGGGCTTCCTCGGCCTTCGCACCGCGCGCGAACACGCCGACGCGGACGGTCTTGCCGGTGCCTGCGGGGAGCGTGACGACACCACGGACCATCTGGTCGGCGTGGCGGGGATCGACACCCAGGTTCAGCGCGACCTCGATGGTCTCGTCGAACTTCGACGTCGCGCCCGAACGGGCGAGAGCGATCGCTTCGTCGATCGCGTGCAGCTTCTCACGATCGATCGTGATCGCCTTCTGCTTCTTGCTCAGATTGGCCATGTTCTCAGCCCTCCACTACTTCGAGGCCCATCGCGCGGGCGGAGCCTTCGATGATCTTGGTCGCAGCCTCGATGTCGTTGGCGTTCAGGTCCTTCATCTTCGCTTCGGCAACGCCGGCGAGCGCGGAGCGCTTGATCTGGCCTGCGGAGATCTTGCCGGGCTCCTTCGATCCCGACTTCAGGTTCGCGGCCTTCTTGATCAGGTACGTCGCGGGCGGCGTCTTGGTCTCGAACGAGAAGGAACGATCCGCATAGACGGTGATCACGGTCGGCAGCGGCGTGCCCTTTTCCTGGTCGCCGGTCTGCGCGTTGAACGCCTTGCAGAATTCCATGATGTTGACGCCGCGCTGACCCAGCGCAGGGCCGATCGGGGGCGACGGGTTCGCGGCGCCGGCCGGCACCTGCAGCTTGATATAGCCGGTAATCTTTTTTGCCATGTCTCACTCTTTTCCAAGTTTAGCGGTTCGATCGGACGCGGCTGACCGCATCCTCCCGCATAGAATCCCAACGCTGTGACGATGGAAGCGGCGGCCGATACCGGCAACGCGATGATTTTGCAACCGATGCGATCAGGTGCGGCGGTCCCGACCGTCACTGTTCGCCAGCCCGACCGGGTCGACGGCGTGGACGTTCTGCACCTCGGGATAGGGCATGATCAGCGTGCCGTCGGGCGCCGCGGTCAGCGTCGTCTGAGTCGGGAAGGCAATGTCGATCTTCTCGTCGTTCAGCCGCTTGAGGAGGGCGATGCCGACCGCGGTACGGCCGTCGTAGAAGCGGGCGTAGTCGGCGCCGTCGCTGTCGAACTGCACCTCGAAATCGAGGCTTGAGGCGCCGAACCCGACGAAGCCCGCCCGCACGAAGATCGCGCCATTGGCTTCGACCACCTCCTGGAACATCGCCGGCAGCCGCGCGCAGACATCGGCGGGCGTGTTGTAATTGACCCCGATCGCGAACCGCGCACGACGGTGGTTGCGCAGCGTGTTGTTGAGGATCTCCTTGTCGAGCAGGTTCTTGTTCGAGATGATCCGCTCTTCGCCGTCGATGCCGCGAATGCGGGTCGATTTGAGCCCGATACCCTCGACCGATCCCGATGCGGTGTCGTAGCTGATGTTGTCGCCGCGCCGGAACGGCCGATCGAAGATGATCGCCAGCGCCGCGAACAGGTCCGCGAAGATGCCTTGCGCGGCAAGGCCGATCGCGATGCCGCCGACCCCCAGACCCGCGACTAGACCGGTGACGTTCACCCCGATATTGTCCAGCACCACGATCAACGCGACCGCGAACAGCGCGAAGGTGACGAGGATGCGGATCAGCCCCATCGCACTGCCCAGCGCCTCGCCCGCATAGGCTTCGGACCGGGCGCGATGCTCGACGGCGCCGAGGATGATCTCGCGTGCCCACACCGCGGCCTGGAACACCGCGGCGACGGTAAACAGGAAGTTGATCGTGGTCGCCACCTGCGTCGGTGCGCCCGCGACGTTGAGGACCAGCTTGGCAGCCAGCATGATGATGAAGAAGGTATTGGTCTTGGTGATCGCGCGTCCGAACACCGCGGGCCAGCCGGTGCCGGTCTCGCTGCGCCGCGCCAGTTTCGCACCGAGATTGCGCGCGCCGAACAACGCGAACGAGATGGCGGTCGCAATCGCCGCTGCGATCAACATCTGCAGCCAGTGTGTCTGGATCCAGACCTCGGTCGCCTTGATCAGGTCGGTGACCTGCTGCTGGATGTCGCGGCGTTCGATGATCGGCTGTTTGACGGCGGCGGCAACGGAATTCTTGGACATCAATGCTCTCGTCGAGCGGGCAGGGTGCCCGCGATCAGGTGGCGCGCTGCCTGCCGCGCGTCACCCGCAGGCGGCCTCGGCCGCGGGAGGAGTGCCCTTTTCGAGGAATGCGATCAACCCGCACTCCTCGCGGCTCAGATACCGTTTCGCGCGCGGCAGGCGGAGCGCGGTACGGAAGCTCGATTGTCCCTTTTTCACGAGATCGATGAGCGAAGGGTGAACGTAGCTCTTGCGCGCGATTGCGGCGGTGTTGCCGAGCTTGGCAACCACTGGCTCGAGCAGCGTCTTGAGGCTGAGATCGCGCTCGGCGGACGCCAGCGCCTCGAACGCGGTGACGCTCGCCGCCCAGGTGCGGAAATGCTTGGCGGTGAAATCCTCGCCGGTCGCCTCGCGAATGTAGTTGTTGACGTCCGACGAGGTCACCGGATGCGCCTCGCCCGCATCGTCGAGCCAGGCGAACAGATGTTCCTCGTCGAGGTCCTGCATCTTCTTCACCACGCGTGCGAGAGCCGCGTCTGCGATCTTGACCGACCGTTCCTTGCCCGACTTGCCCTTGAAGCGCAGCTTGAGCGTTGATCCCGATACCTCGCCGTGGCGTGTGCGTAGCGTGGTCGCGCCGAAGCTCTCGTTCGCGTCCGCATAGGCTTCGTTGCCGACGCGGATATGCGTGATGTCGAGCAGCCGCACTACGGCGGCGACCGCGCGGGTCCGCGATAATGATTTCTGCGCGAGATCGCTTTCGACCTTCTTGCGAAGCTTAGGCAGCGCATGCCCGAAATCGGCACATTTCTCGTACTTGGCGGCCTCCTGCGCCTCCCGGAAGCCGAGATGATAGCGGTATTGCTTGCGCCCCTTCTCGTCCCAGCCGACAGCCTGGATATGGCCGTTCGGCTTGGGATTGTACCAGGCGTTTTGATACGCCGGCGGCAATCCGATCGCGCTCAGGCGATCGATCTCCTCACGATCGGTGATCCTGTTGCCCTTGGGGTCCCAATATCCCCAGCCGCCGCGAACCTTCTTGCGGGTGATGCCGGGCTTCGAGTCGTCGGAATAAACAATTTTGCCTGCCACTCGATGCTCCACCGTAACGTCCTCAGAAATGCCCGGCGCAGCGCTTCGTTCCGGAACGGCGGGGCTGGCGGCGGGTTGAGCGCGCACGTGTTCACAGGAGTTTACCATGGCCGATCTTTCGCAAGCCCGCGTGCTGATGCTCGCCACCGACGGGTTCGAGAATGACGAATTGTTCAAGCCGCGACAGGCGCTGATCGATGCTGGAGCGAAGGTGACGCTCGCATCGATCAAGACCGACGCGATCCAGGGTGAGAAGGGCGGCGAGAAGGGCGACACGATCACGCCCGACATCACGCTCGAGGATGTCGATACCGACGACTACGATGCGCTGGTGCTCCCGGGCGGGGTGGCCAATCCCGACACGATGCGCATGCAGGAGCGGGCGATCGAGATCATCAGCGAGTTCATGGAGGACGAAAAGATCGTCGCCGCGATCTGCCACGCGCCGTGGCTGCTGGTCGAGGCCGATGTCGTCGATGGCCGTCAGCTGACCAGTTGGCCGTCGATCCGCACCGATCTTGAAAATGCCGGTGCGGAGGTCGTCGACGAGCAGGTGGTGATCGATCAGAACCTGATCACCAGCCGCAAGCCGGACGACATCCCCGCGTTCAACGAGGCGATCATCAACGCGCTCGTGGAAGAACTCGCAGACGAAGACGCCTGATCGCACGGGCGTTGATCCAGCGTTGCGCGGGTCTCTCCACGAAACGGTAGAGACCCGCGGATGCGGCGAGTACTAGCAACAGATAGAGCGCGATCAGCGGCGGCGCGACCGCCGCGGCGTCGCGGACGAACGCTAGCTTGAACAGCTTCCACAGCAGGAAGTGGCTAAGATAGGTGGCATAGCTGATCTCGCCGAGGCGGTGGAGACCGCGCTCGACGATGCCCGACGTGGCGCGGTGACGGTTGTGCGTGGCGAGCGCGAGCAGCAGCAGCGCCAGTGTGGTAGGAACCACAAGGGTTTCGGCTGCGCCGGCAGCCCATAGCATGAGCAGCAACGCAGCGCCCGCCGCCGGCGTCCAAGTTACGCGTGTCCGCTGCCACAATGCCGCTACGATCGTGCCCGTCATGAACTCGGTCAGGCAGCGCAGAAGCCCGAAGCGCGGGATGTCGGCACCCAGCGTCGGCTGGTCACGCATGACGATGTGGAGCGCGAGTAGCAGCCCGCTCGCAAGCGCCAACAGCGTTGCCGTGCGCATGCGGCGCCAGTCGGTCGACATCACGAACAGCGGGAAGAGCAGATAGGCGGCGAGCTCGCAGCTGATCGACCAAGCCGGGTCGTTCCAATTCAGCTCGGATGTCAGCCCCCAGTTCTGAACGAGGAGCAGATGCAGCGGGAGTTCGGCCGCGGGGAAGGCGGGGTCGGCTCGACCGGTTGCGGCCAGCAGCAGCGCTAGGGCCGCCGCGGCTGCAAGCATGACGGCGTGGAGTGGCCATATCCTAGCGATGCGCTTTTGAAGGAACCGCGCGATCGTGGCCGCACCGCCCTCGCGCAGCCGGTCGTGCCACGCGAGCCAGATGACGAAGCCGGACAGCAGGAAGAAGAAGTCGACCGCCAGGTAGCCCTTGCCGAGCGCGGCAATCAGGGGCGCGGGAAGCCCTGCGATCGACAGCCTGATATGATAAAGCACGACCAGCCACGCCGCGATGCCGCGCGCGCTGGTCAAGCCGCGCAGCTCGCTCATGCGAACCGGAGCCGAGGTGCTCGCATAGGCCGAAAGCTCGCTGCGGCAGCGCGGCGGCCGAGATAAGTGTCGAGCCCGATCTGCGCACCGATCAGCATGTAGACGAAAGGCTGGAACGCGATCGCGATGAACGCGGCGCCGAGCAGATAGACGAGGTGCGCCGATTGCAATGCTCCCGCGAGCGATCCTGCCCAGGCGAAGTCGCCCTCGGGATCGCCATATCGGCGGCGCAGCATTTCCATGCGGACCAGCCCGATCAGATTGATCGTCAGCCATAGCACCAGTCCCGGATAGCCCTGCTCTCCGAGCATCTCGAAATAGGCGCTGTGATAAGCGCGGGCCTTGTCGACCTCGACCCCGTTGCCGCGGTTGCCGCCGGCACCGGCGCCGCCGCCGCTGGTGTCCAGATCGTAGCGGATGCGGTTCTGGCGATATGCTTCGAACCCGCCGCCGAACGGGTGTTCCTTGGCGTAATCCATCGTCCACTGCCAAACCGCCAGTCGCGTGGAGGCTGACTCGTCAGCCTTGTAGGTTTTGATCGTGTTCATCCGGTCGGTGAACGCGGAGGGCAGGAACGGCACCGCGATCACGGCGAGGGTTAAGAGGCTGCCGAGGTAGAGCGCGCGGCGCTTGACGGTGCGGAGCGACAGGATCGCGAGCAGCCCGATGCAGACGAGCCCGGTGCGGGTCGAGGTGCCGATCGGGATCAGCAGGCAGGCGCCAATCAACGCGACGCAGAAGGCCCTCAGCTCCCGGTCGGGCGGGAACACCGTGCCGTATTTCATAAACCACAGGATGAGCGGGATGATCGCGATCGCGACGGTGGAGATCGTGCTGCCCTCGTACAGGCCGCTATTGTTGTCGACCATCAGGTTCAGCGTGCCATAGCCGCCGCCCGAGGCGAGGGTCTTGATGCCGCCGATGATGATGATCGACGACGCGGAAAGGATCATGAACAGCAGCAGCGTCTCGATCCGCAACCGCGTGCGCAGCGTCAGGGGCAGGAACGCGGCGAAGGCGAGCGCCTTCCACACCCAGCCCCATTTCTCCTGCGCCTCGATCGGGAAGTCGGCGACGCTCGTGGTAGTCCAGCAATAGAAGAGCAGTAGCAGGATCAGCGCCTGGCGCGGCGCCACCCGCGCGTTGTGCTTGTCATCGGCGAGCAGCCAGCCGCCCAGCGCCAGCGCCGCCGCGATCATCGAGATCGGCACCGAATTGAGCAGAAGGTAGGTCAGCCGCTGCGGTGAGACGATATCGACATAGACATAGGCGCAGACCAGCAGGAACGGGCGGCGAAGCCCCATGCCGAACAGTGCAGCGAGGAACGCGACGAAGACGAGATCACGCAACGGGCGGTTTCCTGCGCCGGCTGGTCCCATCCTCGCGCTCGCGATCGAGGCGAGGCATCTTCAGCAGGCGCCACGCCGCGAGCAGCATCAGCCCGTGGCTGAGGGCGAGCGCGAAATTGTCGATCATGCCGCTGCCCTCCCGCGCTTGATGACGCTGCCTTAGGGCAGGGCGGTTGACGCGGCGTTAAGTGGCGGCGTGGCAGGGCCGGCCGTCATGCGCATCCTCCATATCCTCGATCACGGATTGCCGCTGCAGAGCGGTTACACCTTCCGCACCCGCGCGATCCTGAAGGCGCAGGAGGCGCTCGGGTGGACCGTCGCTGCGGTCACCGGACCACGGCAGGGGCCCGCTGGCGCCGCGGTGGAGCAGTTCGATGGCATCACCTTCCACCGTACCGACGCCGCGATGCCGCGTGGGCCGATCGGCGAGATCGGCGGGATCGCGGCGTTCGCGCGACGGATCGATGCAGCAGTCGACAGCTTCCAGCCCGACATCCTCCACGCCCATTCGCCGGTACTCGGCGCGATCGCGGCGCTCCGCGTGGCGCGGCGACGCGGGCTGCCGTTGGTGTACGAGATTCGCGCTTTCTGGGAGGATGCTGCGGTGGGGAACGGCACCGGTCGCGAAGGATCGGCGCGGTATCGCGCGACGCGGGCGCTCGAGACCTGGGCGGTGCGACGGGCGGACGCGGTCGCGGTGATCTGCGAGGGCTTGCGCGGCGATCTGGTCGCGCGTGGCATCGCACCCTCCAAGATCATCGTCTCGCCCAACGGCGTCGATCTCACGCTGTTCGGCACGCCGCAGGAGCGAGACGAGGCGCTCGCCCGTTC
The DNA here is from genome assembly GCF_964243315.1 of uncultured Sphingomonas sp. Taxonomy (GTDB): domain Bacteria; phylum Pseudomonadota; class Alphaproteobacteria; order Sphingomonadales; family Sphingomonadaceae; genus Sphingomonas. The sequence goes on from NZ_CAXTEM010000051.1 coordinate 13,215, forward strand.
ACTGGGCGTCGATGGCGGCGACGTGATCGGCTTCATCGGCAGCTTCTACGATTATGAAGGGCTCGACGACCTGATCGCGGCGATGCCCGCGATCGTCGCCACGCGTCCTGCGGCGAAGCTGCTGCTTGTGGGGGGCGGTCCGATGGCGGAAATACTGCGCGCGCAGGCCGCCGCGTCGAGCGTGGCGGCGGCGATTCGCTTCGTCGGGCGGGTGCCGCATACCGAGGTGGAGCGCTATTACGGGCTGGTCGACATCCTCGCCTATCCGCGCAAGCGAATGCGGCTGACCGACCTGGTCACGCCACTGAAGCCGCTGGAGGCGATGGCGCAGGGCAAGCTCGTCGCGGCGTCCGACGTCGGCGGCCACCGCGAGCTGATCCGGCACGGTGACACCGGCATCTTGTTCGCGCCGGACGACCCCGCTGCGCTCGCCGCCGCGCTCGTCGCCGGGTTCGCGGATCGCAGCGGCTGGGACGCGCAAAGACGTCGCGCACGCGACTTCGTTGACAAAGATCGTAACTGGTCGTCAAACATTCGTCGTTACGAGCCCGTTTACCAGCGGCTGGTGGGGGCCGCGTCGATGGACGACCAATGGCTGCAATTACCCGTTCGCGTTTGATGCGCTGGATCGCGCCGATTGGCGCATTGCTTGCCTGGGCTGCGGTGACGTCGTCGCTGCTGCTGATGGACTTGTTTGCGTTCGAGGAACTGGTGGTATCCACCGGCCTGTCAACGCTGCTCGCCGCAGCGGAGCCGCCGCTCGGCCGTCTCGCGGTGATCGCGATCGCGGTAGGGGCGGGAGCGGTCGCCGGGCTGGTGGTGTGGTCCGCGCTGTTCCTGTTGTTCGGTCCCGGTGGGCTGTTCAACAAGCTCGCGATCGGCGACGAGGGGCGCCCGGTGATCCGTCACGCCGACGCCCACCCCGATGCGCCGCCGCGCCGGCCGCTGTCCGCGCATGCCGATCTCGGCGCGATACCGGTGCCCGATCCGGGTCCGCCGCCCGCGGTGCGCCCGATCCCTGCCGATCTCGATCAACCGATCGCCGCCTTCCATCCCGCCGCAATTCCCGAAGTGCCGCGCGAGCCGGTTCGCCCGGTGACGCCGCTGGTGCCGCAGCCGCTCGCCGCGGGTGAGTGGATCGAGACGGTCGACCTGACGCCGTCAATGCCGGACGCCCCCGCGCCGAACGACGGCGAATCGGTAAAACCGACCATCGAATCGCTGCTCCAGCGCCTGGAATCCGCCCGACCCCGCCGCCTCCAAACCCGCTGACGAAACCGCTTCGCGCACCCGCACGCCTCTGATACCCCGTCGCAAAGAGCGGGGAGAGAGCATGACGACGATCGCTGCGGCCGACCAGAAGACGTCGCGCTACGCCTGGTACGTGCTGGCGATCCTGTTCCTGGTCTACGTCCTCAACTTCGTCGACCGGCAGGTGATCTCGATCCTCGCCGAAGACATTAAGCGCGACCTGAAGCTGAAGGACGAGGATCTCGGCTTCCTCTACGGCACCGCGTTCGGCGTGTTCTATTCGCTGTTCGGCATCCCGCTCGGCCGGCTTGCGGACAATTGGAACCGAGTGCGGTTGATGACGATCGGTTTGACCCTGTGGTCGACGATGACGGCCTTGTCGGGTCTGTCGCGCACCGGCGGGCATCTGGCTGCGGCGCGGATCGGCGTCGGCATCGGCGAGGCGACCGCGAGCCCGTCGGCCTATTCGCTGATCTCCGATTATTTTCCGAAGCGGCTGCGCGCCACCGCGCTCGCGATCTATTCGGCGGGGCTGTACGTCGGCGGCGGCTGTTCGCTATTCATCGGCGGACTGATCGTGCAGGGCTGGAACAAGGCTTATCCGGGGGGCGGGCCGTTCGGGCTGGTCGGCTGGCAGGCGGCGTTCCTCGCGGTCGGCATTCCAGGACTGCTGGTGGCGATCTGGATCGCGACGCTGAAGGAGCCGATCCGCGGCGCCGTGGAGGGACTCCCCGAACCCGCGAAACACCCGGCACCGTTCCGCGCGTTCCTTGGCGAACTGGTCACGATCCTGCCGCCGCTGACCCTGATCGGTGCCGCGCAGGGCGGCGCCCGCGCGTTCGTCGTCAACCTGATCGGGCTGGCGGTGGTGGTCGCGAGCGTGGCCGGGCTGATCGCGATCGGCGAGCCCTGGCCGCAATGGGTCGCGGTCGGCATTGGGGTCTATGCGGTGTTTTCCTGGGCCAACGCGCTGAAGCGCCGCGACCTTCCGACCTATGCGCTGATCGTCGGCACGCCCGCTTTCCTGTGCACGGTCGTAGCTTACGGCCTCAATGCGTTCGTGAGCTACGCCGCGAGCTTCTGGGCCGCGCCCTATGCGCTCCGTGTCCTTCATGCCTCGCCAGCGGATGCGGGCTTCTTCATCGGATCGACCGGTGCGTTGTCTGGGTTCCTGGGCGTGACGATCGGCGGCATCGTCGCGGACCGGCTGCGGCGCGCCAACCCGGCGGGGCGGCTGATTGTGGTGATCTTCGGCGCTGTCGTGCCGGTGCCCTTCCTGACGCTGGCATTCACCGCCTCGTCGACCCCGATCCTCTACATCGGCCTGTTCATCGCGCAAATGACCGCGAGTTGCGCGCTGGGTGCGGCGGCAGCGACCACGCAGGACATGGTGCTGCCACGGATGCGCGGCACCGCTACCGCCACCTTCTTCATCGGGACGACGCTCATCGGCCTGGCGATGGGCCCGTATCTGGCGGGTCGGGTGTCGACGCTGTCGGGAAGTCTGTCGACGGGCATGCTGTCGCTGCTGCTGAGCGTGCCGATCACGCTGGCGGCTGCGATCGCGGCGTACCGCCTCGTCCCCGCCGCCGAGCGTACCCGCGAGGAGCGGGCACGCGCGGCGGGCGAGATCATTTAGCCAATCAGCTTGCCGCGAGCACGCCGCAGGCGATGCGGCCGCCGCTATTGCCCGATGGATCGGTCTTGAGGTCGTCCGCTGCAGCGTGAACGACCAGAGCCGCGCCGTCCGCGTCGAGCAGCGCCGCCATGGTGCCGCCCGGGATCGTCACGCCCAGCGTGCCGCGGCCGTCGGTGCCGACGATCAGATTGGGCAGATCGCCCTCGTGCGGGCCCTGCGCGTTCATCGCGCCGTGCTTCATCGCGGTCGGGTTCCAATGACCGCCTGCAGTGGTGAAGTCGGGCGCATCGCAACGCCCGGTCATGTGGACGTGGACGCCGTGCGTGCCCGGCGGCATACCTTTCACGTCGACGGTGTAGCGCAAGCCGCCCGCCACGTCGGTCGCGGTCGCACGACCCACGGCAGCGCCGCTCGCATTCGCCAGCATCGCGGTGGCGGTCGCGCCGCCCGCGACGGGGGCGCCGGTCTCCATCCGGTCGCTACAGCCCGCCAGCGCCAGTGCCGTCACGGTGCCCGTCATCGCCAAAAACATCCGCATGCCATTTTCTCCCTTAACCTGCGTCACGAACCCGGTGCTGCCGCCGCGGTTCCGAGAGGCCAGCGCATCACCGGCTCGTAAATCGCGCCATCGCGTCCGAGAATGCTCTCGTACAAAACCAGATGCGGCAGCGCGAAGGGATCGCTGGCGAGCCCTGCTTGCGATGCGAGCCACCGCTCGATCTCGATCTCCGCACCCGCGCCCCTTGGCAGGCGGGCAAGGGTCACGTGCGGCACATAAGCGCGACGTTCGGGTTCCAGTCCGGCGCGAACGCAGGCGTGATCGACCTTTCGGTGGAGTGCGCGAAGGGCGTCATGGGGCGCGAGTGCCGCCCATAAGGTGTCGGTGCGGCCGCGGTGCGCGAAACGATCGACGCCCGCCAGCGAGACAATCGGCGCGTCGGCATGGACGCTCGCCAGCGACGCGGCGACATCCTCCGCAACCGGGCGTTCGACACCGCCGATGAAGCGGAGCGTGACGTGGAGCTGGGCGTCGTCCTGCCACCGCGCAGCGCCGATATCGCCCATCGCGGCGAGCAGGCGTGCACGGATCGGCGGGGGTGGGCGCAGCGCGACGAAAAGGCGGATCATACCCCTTTGTAATGTTCCGTTGCTGGACACGCACGCTCCAAAGGGTTCCGCTTGAATTACCCCGGAAGAACGCCGATATTTGCCCTAACCGGCACTCGGCCGGACGAAGGAGTTATTCACCCAATGGCAAACTGGTCTGACCCCCGCCCGAACGCTTCGCCGTTCCAGGCACGGTCCGCCGATGCGACGCGCGACGTCGCGTTCGACGCGGGCCTGCGGTCGTACATGCTGTCGGTCTACAATTACATGACTTCCGGCGTGCTGCTGACCGGCATCGTCGCTCTCGCTTTCGCTTGGGGTGGCGCGACGTCGCCCGCGGCGCAGGTGTTCATGGGCGGCGGTATCCTCAAGTACATCCTGATGTTCTCGCCACTGGCGATCGTCTTCGCGATGAGCTTCGGCCAGTCGCGGATGAGCACGTCGACGATGCAGATCCTGTTCTGGGCGTTCGCCGTCCTGATGGGCCTGTCGCTGTCGACGATCTTCCTGGTCTATAGCGGCATTTCGATCGCCGGTGCGTTCTTCGCGACCGCTTCGGGCTTCGCGGCGCTGAGCCTGTACGGCTACACGACCAAGAAGGACCTGTCGGCGCTCGGCACGTTCCTGATCATCGGCCTGGTCGGCTTGATCGTCGCCAGCCTGATCAACATGTTCCTGCAGTCGGGCCCGCTGGGCCTGGTGATCAGCGCGGTCGGCGTGCTGCTGTTTGCGGGTCTCACCGCCTACGACACGCAGAAGACGAAGAGCCTGTACTTCCAGGTCGCCGGCACCGACATGGTCGGCAAGGCGGTGGTGATGTCCGCGCTGACGCTGTACCTCGACTTCATCAACATGTTCTTGTTCGTGCTTCGCCTGTTCGGCGGCAACCGCGACTAAGCGTCGCATAGACGACCATCCACAAGGGGCTCGGCGATCGGTTCGCCGGGCCCTTTTTCGTGCTTCCCCGCCTAGCAAGGAAACCTGATGCGGCTCTCGATCGAGGTAGATCTCGAATATCATTTCGCGGAAGCATCGGACGTGCTGCTGCAGATCGAGGCAGCGCTGATGCCCGACCAACGCGTCTTGAGCGAGTCGCTCAGCGTTTTCAGCAACTCGCCGATCCGCGCCGTGATCGGGGAGGACGGGATCGGGCAGCGCTGCCTCGGGCGGGGCGAGGGGGCGTGGCATGCCGAGTATCGCGCGACCGTCCAGATCGATCGCCCGACGATCGCGCTCGACGGCCTCGCCGCGACCGAGGTGCGCGATCTCGACGGCCACCTGATCCCGTATCTGCTGCCGAGCCGTTACTGCCAATCGGATCGGTTCGAGGGTTTCGTCCACCGCGAGTTCGGCGGCGTCACCGGCGGTGCTCTCGCGGTCGCACTCGTGGAATGGGTCGCCGGCTCCCTTGACTATGTGAGCAACGCGAGTTCGGGCGAGACCACCGCGCTCGATACCTTCGCCAGTCGATCGGGGGTTTGTCGAGACTATGCCCACCTGCTGGTGGCGTTGGCCCGTGCCGGCGGGATCCCGGCGCGATGCGTCTCGGCCTATGCACCGGGCGTCGATCCGCCCGATTTCCATGCCGTCGCCGATTTGTGGCTCGACCGTGGGTGGCATCTGGTGGACGCGACGCGAATGGCCGATTGTCGCGACATCGCGCGAGTCTGCGTCGGCCGCGATGCCACGGACATCGCGTTCATGACCGCGTTCGGCAGGACCGAGATGCGGCGTCAGTCGGTGCGTGTGGTCACGGTCTAGACCGGAACGGATCGGACGCACCGACCGTTTCAGACACGTACCGGAAACAAGCCCGCGAGCGGGCGAACACGGATAGGATCGAACACATGACCGATATCGACCAGCGCGCGCTCGACAGCCTTTCGGTCGCACCCGGCCGCGACGATGCGGGGCAGGACAAGTCGATCGCCCGCCGCTTGCAGAAGAACCCCGACAGCAAGGATGCGCGGCTGGACAATGCTCTCGACGAGTCGATGGACGCTAGCGATCCGCCCGCCTCGACCCAGCCGTCGGCAAACGAGCCTGCGCCGTCGTCGGGCTTCGACGAGGAAGCCGAGCGCAAGCTGCGCGGCAGGGAGTGATGCGACGGGGCTGATCGTTTATCGGCCCTCGCATTTTCTACCCTCCACCTAGCGTGGCTCGCGAGCGGATCTGCTCTCCCCTCCCCTCCCATTAAGGTGAGGAGCTGGGGGAGGGGCCTATCCGCGAATGGCACGCTTGCGGCACTGCCCCACCCCAACCCAGTGCCGGGTCGGTCAGGCCCCCGGCCTGACCTGAACCGCGCGGGGCGCGGCTCACCCGCCGCTCCTGAAGGGGAGGGGCTACGGCGTATCAACTTGGTCGCGCACGACTCTACGTTGGCACCCGCCTCTGTTGCCGCAAATCCTCACGTCAGGCTGATAGCGGCCCTCACCGCTCGGTTCGTCGCAAGCCATGTTGCGGCGCAACAGCTTTCATGATGCCATCTGAATATCGGACGACGAGGCGGTAAGCGTTGCGTTAACCACCTTGCCATATAGTCGGCCGGTATCACTGGCGGGGCGGGGTGACGGATATGGGTTCGAGAATGAAGCCGGCCGAAGGCGCGATGACACTGGCCGAGATGAAGGAGTTCGCCGGGTTCCCGGCTGCCACGCAGCGCTACATCCGGCGATCGCTCGATGTCGGCCTCGACCGCGACGATGCGATGGCGCGCTGGTCGCGCGATGTCGTGGAATCCGCCAGCATCCGGGCGCAGGCCCGGATCTATCGCAACCTGCCCGAGCTACGCGAGATGGTGCCCGACGATGCCGATCTACAGGCGGTCGAGCCGTTCCTGGCGCCGCTGGTGACGTTGGTCGCGTTCGATCTGGGGCAGGGCCGGCTGACCAGCTTCTCCGCGTTCCGTTTCCTCTACGAACGCCTGATCGGCGCCGAGGTCCGGCCGTGGTTGCCGAGCGCGTTCTGCGCCGCCGCCGCGCTCCCGCACCTGCATCCGGAATTGCGGCGCAAGCTGCTCCAGTCGATCAGCGAAGCCGCGGCGACCGCGTCGGGCTGGTCGAACCGGCAGCCCGCCTTCTTCCCGCATTGGGTCGAAAAGGTCGACACCGGGTCGGCGACGCTGTCCAACTGACGAGGATCAGCGGCACGCCCGCCATCCGAGCGTGCCGCGGTTCGCCTGGTCGAGGTGCAGGTGATCGCGATGCGCGGCGTTGTAGTCGGGTGACAAGGTCGTCGCGAACAGCGTGCAGGCTCCGTCGCGAACCTCGCGCAGGAACGCCGATCGCGCAGCCGTGTCGCGCCAGTCGCCGACCACGGTGATCCGGGTGCCGTCGGCCAGGCGGAAGCCGGCTACATCGATCGCGTCGGCGGTAGCGTGTTCGCTCCATGTGCCCGAGTCGCGACCGTAGATCCGGCGGCAGTTGAAGCTGCCGAAATGATCGATCCTCGTGACGCGTTTGCCGAAGTGACGCTGCGCCGCGGGCTGGACGACGTTCCATTCCCACATCGCCAGCGCCGCCGCGACAGGGCAGGCGATCCCCAATGCCGCGGGCGCGAAGCCGATCCGCCGTGCGCCGCCCGCGGTGAAGCGCACCCCGTCGGCATAGCCGCAATGCGCGCCCTCCCGGCGCACGGGCAGCGTCGTGTAGCGCACCCCGGCACGATCGAGCAGCGCCCGGCATTGCCCGAAGTCGCTGCCGAGTGCCGCGAGCTTCCTGCCGGTGGACAGGCCGATCGGCTCGCCGAGATCGAGCGGCGTCCAGGGCAGGTCCTGCGGCCGACCGCTCATCATCGCCCAGATCAGGAACAGCGCGGCGGCTAAGGCGATGATCGCCACCAGCCAGCCGATCACGCGGCGCAGCGCCCGCATCAGCCGCGCATCGCGCTCGTCATGCGTTCCGCGGTAACCGGATAGCCGAGATCGTCGGGGATGCAGAGGAAAGCGCCCTCCGCCCGCTCTTCGACGAAGGGCGTGATCGTGCGGATCGGGTGCGCGGCGGCGTCGGCTGTGGCTTCGTGGAAGCTGGCATAGCAGGCCAGGCGTTCGAGGTTGCGGCGCGTCGGGAAGATGATCGTCGCGCGTCCGGCATCCGCATCGGCAAGCACCTGCGCCGCGGTGGCCCAGAACAGGCGGACATTCTCGGTGCCGTCGACCACCGCACCCGGCGCGTCGTTCGGCAGTTTGGCGAGGTAAAAGCGCGTGTCGAAGATCCGCATCTGCGCGTGCGCGGGCCGCCAGCGCGCGAAGTAGTGCAGCGCATCCAGGTCGAGCGACGTTCCCGCCGTCGCAAGAACCTCCCCGAAGCTCGTGCCGGCATGAAGACCCGCCCGCATCGCCGCCAACGACGGGGCATCAGGGATAGGCCGCAGCCCGATCGGCAGCCCGGCCTCCTCGATCGTCTCGCGGATCGCCGCGATCCGCGCCGCGCCGTCGTCATCCGTGCCCAGGGCCGCCGCGAGCGCATGGTCGCCCGGATCGATCCGCCCGCCCGGGAACACCAGCGCACCGCCCGCGAAGGCCATCGCCTTGGCGCGTTCGACCATCAGCAACTCGGGCGCGCCAAGACCGTCGCGAAAGATCACGAGCGTCGCTGCGGGTAGGGGTTCCGACGTCATCGGCGCGCTCTTTTCGGAAGTCGGGCCGGTAGGTCGGCGCTATCCAAGCGGTGGCAGATCGGTCGAACCGCGAACAGCGCTAATCGCCGCTGGCAGGCGATCCGGGGCGGTGGTGGAGCTGAGCGGAATCGAACCGCTGGCCTCTGCAGTGCGATTGCAGCGCTCTCCCATCTGAGCTACAGCCCCGC
>NZ_CAXTEM010000052.1:0-21643 GCF_964243315.1 uncultured Sphingomonas sp.
ACGAAGTGGTGTTCGACTTCTACGACCGGCTGAAGAGCATCAGCCGCGGCTATGCCAGCTTCGACTATCACCAGATCGGCTACCGCGAGGGCGACCTCGTCAAGATGGGCATCCTCGTCAACAACGAGGCGGTCGACGCGCTGTCGATGATCGTCCACCGCGCCACCGCGGAGACCCGCGGCCGCGGCATGTGCGAACGGCTGAAGGACCTGATCCCGCGCCACCTGTTCAAGATCCCGATCCAGGCCGCGATCGGCGGCAAGGTGATCGCCCGCGAGACGATCGCCGCGATGCGCAAGGACGTGACCGCGAAATGCTATGGCGGCGATGCCAGCCGCAAGAAGAAACTGCTGGAGAAGCAGAAGGAAGGCAAGAAGCGGATGCGCGAATATGGCTCGGTCAGCATCCCGCAGGAGGCGTTCATCGCGGCATTGCGGATGGGGGATGACGGGTAGTTTCGGGCTTGAGGCGACGCGCCGCATAGGCCTTATCCGAGGTGCTGGCTGACCCCGCTCCGCTTGTGCTCCCGCGAAGGCGGGAGCTCAGTACTGGGTCCCCGCCTTCGCGGGAGCACGAGTACACGACCGCAGGGACCGCGGCGACGCCCTAAATCGGCAGCAGCCCCGTAATCAACCCTCGGTTGACCGGCTCCCCCCAACGCTCGTATCAGGGGGCGGGCGGTCATTTCGACCGCCCTTTGCTTTTTGACAGGAGCCGCCCGTGTCGATCACCGCCCTGATGCCCGTCTATCCGCGGTGCGGGGTGCGTCCGGTCCGAGGCGAGGGCTGCTACCTCTATGGCGAGGACGGCACCCAGTATCTCGACATGGCGGCCGGGATCGCGGTGAACGCGATCGGGCATGGCCACCCGAAGCTGGTCGAGGCGATCGCGACGCAGGCGGCGACGCTGATGCACGTGTCGAACCTGTATGGGAGTCCGCAGGGTGAGAAGTTCGCGCAGCGGCTGATCGATACGACCTTCGCCGACACCGTTTTCTTCACCAATTCGGGTGCGGAAGCGGTCGAGTGCGCGATCAAGACCGCGCGGCGCTATCACTTCGCCAACGGCAACCCGCAGCGCCAGAACCTGATCACCTTCAGCAATGCTTTCCACGGGCGCACGCTTGGTACGATCTCGGCGACCAACCAGGCGAAGATGCGCGACGGGTTCGAACCGTTGCTGCCGGGCTTCGCCTATGCGCCGTTCGACGATCTCGACGCCGCGCTGGCGCTGATCGACGATCATACCGCGGGCTTCCTAGTCGAGCCGATCCAGGGCGAGGGCGGGCTTCGCCCGGCGTCCGACGCGTTCCTGAAGGGGCTGCGCGCGGCGTGCGACGAACACGGGCTGTTGCTGGTGCTCGACGAGGTCCAGTGCGGCTACGGGCGAACCGGCAAGTTCTTCGCGCACGAACTCTACGGCATCACCCCCGATATCATGGCGGTGGCGAAGGGGATCGGCGGCGGGTTCCCCTTGGGCGCATGCCTCGCGACCGAGGAAGCCGCGAAGGGCATGGTCGCGGGCACCCACGGATCGACCTATGGCGGCAATCCGCTGGCGATGGCGGCGGGCGAGGCGGTCTTCGAGGTGATCCACGAACCCGGCTTCCTCGACAACGTCACCGAAATGGGCGCGCGGCTGCGCCAGTCGCTCGAACAGATGATCCCGAACCACGATCATCTGTTTCAGGAGGTGCGTGGCCACGGGTTGATGCTCGGCCTCAAGCTGAAGAGCGACGCGCGCCGCTTCGTCGGGTTCCTGCGCGACGAACACCAGCTGCTGACGGTCGCGGCGGGAGACAACGTCATTCGCCTGGTGCCGCCGCTGGTCATCGACGAGACCCACATCGCCGAATGCGTCGACAAGCTGAGCGCCGCTGCGCGGGTGTACGTGCCCGAAACCGACGACTGACGGCTGCGAAACGCAGCAATCCACATCCATTCGTCCTGAGTAGCGGCTGAGCGAAGCCGAAGCCGCGTATCGAAGGATAGGTGGTTCGATACGGCCTTCGACAAGCTCAGCCCCTACTCACCACGAACCGATCATTGGCTTAGCAGGGGTCTATCTTCGATGAATGTGCGCCACTTCCTGAACCTGTCCGATGCGGGCGCCGACGGTATCGCCGCGATGCTGGCGGATGCGCTCGATCGCAAGGCGGCGCGGGCCGGCTGGACGAAGGGGCGGGTCGATGCCGATGCGCCGCTCGCGGGCCATGTGCTCGCGATGGTGTTCGAGAAGAGCTCGACGCGGACGCGGGTGAGCTACGACATGGCGATCCGCCAGCTCGGCGGCAGCGCGATCGTGATGGATGCGGGGAGCATGCAGCTCGGCCGCGGCGAAAGCGTCGCCGACACCGCGCGGGTGCTGTCGGGCTATGTCGATGCGATCATGATCCGCACCGACGACCACGCCAAGGTCGAGGAGATGGCGCATTACGCCAGCGTGCCGGTGATCAACGGGCTGACCGACGCGTCGCACCCCTGCCAGATCATGGCCGACCTGCTGACGATCATCGAACGCGGCAAATCGCTCCCCGGGCTGAAGGTCGCGTGGCTGGGCGACGGCAACAACGTGCTCGCCTCGATCGTGGAGGCGGCGTCGCTGATGCAGTTCGACGTCGTCGCGGCGTGCCCGCAGGGGTTCCAGCCCGAGGAGGAGGCGATCGTCCGCGCCTCCGGCCGCGCGCGCGTCGTCGCCGATCCGCGCGAGGCGGTGGAGGGCGCGGACATCGTCGTCACCGACACCTGGATATCGATGGGGCAGGCGCATGCCGACACCAAGCTGCGGGCGATGATGCCGTACCAGGTCACGCCCGCGCTGATGCAGGCGGCGAAGCCAGACGCGACGTTCCTCCACTGTCTTCCCGCGCACCGCGGCGAGGAGGTCGATGCCGCGGTGATCGACGGGCCGCAATCCGCAATCTGGGCGGAGGCCGAGAATCGGCTCCACGCGCAGAAATCGATCCTCCGCTGGTGCTTCGGCCAGATCGGTTGATCTGCGTGGGTGCCGCGACCATCTTGGCGCGGTGACGATCCTCCCGACAGACTCCACCATCGACATCGACCGCGCGCTCGGTTTCGCGATCCCCGCCCGCAGCGCGCGGGGGCGTATCGTCCGGCTCGGCCCCGCGCTGACGCAGGTGCTCGACGCGCACGCCTATCCGCCCGCGATCGAGGCGCTGCTCGCCGAGGCGCTGGTGCTCGCCGCGCTGGTCGGGTCCACGCTGAAGGACAGCGACGGCCAATTGACGATGCAGACCCGCAGCGAGAGCGGCGTCGTGCAGCTGCTGGTCTGCGACTATCGCGGCGGCGAGCTGCGCGGGTACGTTCAGTACGACGCGGACAAGCTGGCGGAGGCGCCCGAGCAGCCCACCTTGTTCGCGTTGTTCGGCAAGGGCTATCTCGCGATCACCTTCGACCTTGCCACCACCGGCGAGCGTTACCAGGGGATCGTGCCGCTCGACGGCGATACGCTGGCAGAGGCGGCGCAGAGCTATTTCGTGCAGTCCGAACAGATCCCGAGCATGGTTCGGGTCGGCATGGCGCGCGCCGCGGACGGTGCGCTGGTCGCAGGGGGCCTGTTCCTCCAGCATCTTCCCGAGGGCGAGGACGGGCGCGAACGGCTCCACACCCGGCTGGATCACCCCGAATGGGAGCATGTCGCCGCGCTCGGCCAGACGATGGGCGCCGACGAGCTCGCGGACCCGGCGCTGCCGCTCGAAACATTGGTGTGGCGGTTGTTCAACGAGGAGGACGATGTCCGTGTGCTCGCATCGACCCCGCTGGCGCGTGGGTGCCGGTGCACCGCGGCCCACATCGCCTCGGTGCTCGCCAAGTTTCCGGTCGAGGAACGCCGCGACATGGCCGACGAGAATGGCCTGATCCACGTCGATTGCGCGTTCTGCTCGATCAAGTTTCCGGTCGCTGCGGAAGACGTTCCTGCCTGATGCCTTCAGGCGATGTTAACCCAGTCGCGGTAGAGCCCTTCTTGTGCTTTTGTTTCAGCACGTGTTTCTCCCTTGAGAGCCTAGCGCTCTAACTGGGGGGCCGCCTAACCCGCGGCCCCCTTTCTTTTTGCCCGCCATTCGCCTAGCGCCGCGCGGATCATGACATCCTCACCCTTAGCCGTCGTGCTCGTCTCCGGCGGGCTCGATTCGATGATCTCCGCCGCGCACGCGCGCGACGCCGGGTATCGCGTGCTCGCGCTGTCGATCGACTATAACCAGCGCCACCGTGTCGAGCTGGAGGCGGCGCGCCGCGTCGCCGACGCGCTGGGTGCCGAACGCCACATCGTCCTGCCGATGGACCTGTCGGCATTCGGCGGCTCCGCGCTGACCGCGGATATCGACGTGCCGAAGACGGGTGTGGGCGAGGGCATTCCGGTCACCTACGTGCCCGCCCGCAACACCATCTTCCTCAGCCTTGCGCTCGGCTGGGCGGAATCGGCGGGCGCGCGCGACCTGTTCATCGGCGTCAACGCGCTCGATTATTCGGGTTACCCGGATTGCCGCCCCGAATTCATCAGCGCCTTCGAAGGCCTCGCCGAACTCGCGACCAAGGCCGGGGTGGAGGGCGAACCGTTCCGCATCCACGCTCCGCTCCAGCACATGACGAAGGCCGACATCGTCCGCGAGGGCGTACGGCTTGGCGTCGATATGGGGATCAGCTGGTCCTGCTACGATCCGGCGCCGGGCGGCATGCATTGCGGGCTGTGCGACAGTTGCCGCCTGCGCAGCAAGGGCTTCGAAGAGGCCGGCGTCGCGGACCCGGCCGTCTACGCGACCGACGCGGGATGATCGCGCGATGACCTATGCGGTCAAGGAGATGTTCCTCACGCTCCAGGGGGAGGGCGTCAACGCCGGTGCGCGTGCGGTGTTCGTGCGGTTCGCGGGTTGCAACCTCTGGTCAGGCCGCGAGCAGGATCGCGCGACCGCAGTGTGCAGATTCTGCGACACCGATTTTGTCGGCACTGATGGCGCGGGCGGCGGCAAGTTCGCCGATGCCGATGCGCTGGTCGCGGCGGTGGCCGGTTTCTGGGGAGCCGGCCTGGAGCAGCGGTTCGTCGTGCTGACGGGTGGCGAACCGATGCTGCAGGTGGACGACGCCTTGGTCAATGCGCTTCACGGCGCCGGTTTTCGCATCGCGATCGAAAGCAACGGCACGCTCGCCGCGCATCCGGGGATCGACTGGGTCTGCATCAGCCCGAAGGCGGGCAGCGTCGTGATCCAGCGGCGCGGCGACGAGCTGAAGCTGGTCTGGCCACAAGCCGGGACCGACATCGACGAGGTCGAACGCTGGGACTTCGCCAACCGCCTGATCCAGCCGCTCGACGATCCGAACGCGGCGGCGAACATGCAGGCGGCGATCGATCTGGTAATGGCGCGCCCGCAGTGGCGGCTGTCGTTGCAGACGCACAAGTATCTGGGGCTGCGTTAGGAGCGGCTCTCCCGTTTGCGCTCCCGCAAAGGCGGGAGCCCAGTACAGAGTCCCCCGCCTTCGCGGGAATACAAGGAGAGGCAGGCGTCGGCAGGAATCGATCGAGGGCACCTAAACCGCTCGAGCATCTATTGTTCCCCGGCGTAGGCCGGGGCCCAGTCGCGAAGGTCGAGCGGAGAGACTGCAGCCCTCGATTTCCGGCGCTTTCCAGCCTGGGCCCCGGCCTTCGCCGGGGAACAGCTACGCTACATGTATGGGGAAGACGGCCTCAATGGAGTGGCGGCGCAAGGTAAGCACCCTCACCCCCCCTCAGCGCGACGCCAAGCCCGTGCCGACCGGCGGCCAGTTCGGCGCGCCGCACTTCTTGACGACCCACTGGCCCTTCTTGTCGTAGCATACCGGATCGAGCCGCGGGATCGTCGCGACGTCGCTGGTCAGGTAGCGCTTGAAGTGCTGCTCGCCATACGGGATCAGGCTGTTGCGCAGCTCCCGGATGCGGCGCATCGCGATCGCGCTGAACCCGCCGCGGGGCGCGAATACCGCGTCGTGGCCGATGTCGGACGCGGTCTGGCAGAAGCCGTATTGCGCGCCGACGGTGACGAAGTTCGAATAGGTCCGCGTCCCGAACTGGTCGAGCGCGGCCTGACCGGCCTTGGGCGTCTTCGCAACGCGGGTGAAATACTTGCCCAGCGTGACGAACGCGGCCTTCAGCTCGGCGCTGTGATCGGTGAGGATCGCGTTGTAGTTGGCGACGCTAAGCAGCGTCGGTTCGAACTGGCATTGCAGCGCCGCGACGTTGAGCGCCGCGCGCATGTTCCACGCCATCGCCGCGCGAAGCTCGACCTCGGTCGCGCCGGGCAGCACCTGGCCCAGGTTGGCCTCGTCGCCCTTCACGCCCTGATCGCTGAAATCATGCGACCGGAAGAAGAACTGCGCCGATGCCGGTGCCGCCATCGCGAACCCGGCCGCCGCAACGCCTAGCGCCGTGACGGTACGCATGATGGACATCCCCACTCTCCTGAACAACGCATCGATCAACTTAGGATTTTGATTCTAGAGCGATTTGCGCCGCGACCCAACGTCTTTTTAACGATGTTTTCGCCTGGAGTTTCCGGAGTCGTCGGCCAGCGCGCGGCCCAGGTCGAGCCGACCGGTGCCGCCGGATACGCGCCTAATAGCAAAGGGCCGCCCGGTTTCCCGGGCGGCCCTTCTTCGAACCCGATCGGACAACCGACCGCGATGATTACATCGCGTTGGTGGTCGACGTGGTGTTCGTGGTCATCATGGTGTCGTTCGCCATCATGCCGTCGTTCATCGCGCCGTCGACGGCGGTCATGTTGTCGGTCATGGTGCCCATGTCGTCGGTCGTGTTCATTTCGGTGACCATCGTGTTCTCAGTGGTCGTTTCGGTCTTCGGACCGCAAGCCGAAACGGCGAGCGCAGCGCCGGCGACGAGCGAGCCGGTCAGGATCTTGGAGATGATAGCACGCATTGGAAGCTCCCTAGAAAGAGGATCTGGTCGGCTTGCTGCCTTTAATACCCAAATCACGGTGGACATTAAACGGATTACGCCCGAGCCTCAAGCCTCGTTTTCGGGCCTGATAGAAAGAGTATCCAGAAATGCCTGTGCGGTGAACGCCAGGGCGGCGTCGAAAGTTGCAAGCGTCGCGTCGATGCCGAGCGCGGCGAGGCTGGTGACCGCAAAGTCGGGCAGCCCACACGGCACAATCCCGCCGAAATGCGCGAGGTTGGGATCGACGTTCACCGCGAACCCGTGGAGGGTGACCCAGCGGCGCACCCGCACCCCGATCGCGCCGATCTTCGCCTCGCGGCCATGGTCGAGCGTCCAGATCCCGACCCGACCGTCGGCGCGGAACGCTTCGACTCCAAGCCTGCCCAGCGCCGCGATCACCCAGCCTTCGAGGGCGTGGACATAGGCGCGAACGTCGCGGCCGCGCTTGCCGAGATCGAGCACCAGATAGCCGACCCGCTGGCCCGGCCCATGATAGGTATAGCGCCCGCCGCGCCCGGTCGCGACAACCGGAAAGCGGGGATCGACCAGCTCGGCAGGGTCTGCGCTGGTGCCCGCGGTGTAGACCGGCGGGTGTTCGAGCAGCCAGCCCAGCTCGCGATCGCTGCCGTCGAGTACCGAAGCCGCGCGCGCCTCCATCGCCGCGAGCGTCTCGGCATAGGGCGACAGGCCCGGCGACACGCGCCACTCGATCTCGGCAGGAAAGGTCACGAGCATCCCCTGCCGCAATCCCGATCGATTGTGCAAGCGAGTGGCAAAGCGCCGCCGCCTCGGCTAGGCGTGGCGGCGATGACGGGAACGGGCACGGATATGACGAAGGTCAAGATGGGCGATGTCTGGGATCGCACGACCCAGGTCCTCAGCGGGCGCGCCGGTGCGCTGGCGAGTATCGCGGTGGTGACGTTGTTCCTGCCGTTGGTGGCGATGCTGCTGGTCGCGCTGATCCTGCCGCCGACCGCGCCATCCACCGCGATCGTCACGCTGTTCCTGCTGCTCGTCGTGGCTGCGATAGGGGTGCTGGGCGTGCTGGCGATGCTCGCACTGGCGAGCGATCCGGCAACGACGCGTGGCGACGCCTGGCGCCTGGCACGGCAGCGGGTGGGGCCCGCGATCGGCGTGTCGGCGGTGTTGATCCTGGTCGCGGTGGTCGCGTCGCTTCCCGCGGTGTTCGTGCTGTGGCAGGCCAAGCTCGGCATGGCCGCGCTCGCCGGCGCCGGCGCCGCGAGGGTGCCGAGCGGGACCGCCACGTTCCTGGCGGTCTATTACGCCGCCTATCTGGTCCTCGCGCTTTGGGCATTGGCGCGGCTGGCGCCGCTCAACGCGGTAGTGCTCCACGAACGGCTCGGGCTCGGCGCGATCCGGCGCAGCTTCGCGCTCACTCGCGGGCATGGCTGGCGGCTGCTCGGGGTCGTCCTGCTCTACCTCATCGTCCTCGCGATCGTCCGCACCGCGGTGCAGAGCGTCGTCGGCGTGGTCTTCCGTCTCCTGCTCGGGGCCGAGCGGATCCCGCTCGCGTTGATGCTCGCCGGCGTCACCGGCGCGATGGTGACCACCGCCTTCACGGTGATCGCGGTGACCTTCACCGCCCAGCTCTACGTCGCCCTCGCCGCCCGGCAGCCGACCCGGATATGAGGATCAACTTCGCGGGCGTCGTGGTCGACGCCTGGGGCCGGTTTCGCCGCGATTCCGATCTGCTGCTCCGCATCGCCGCAGCGTTCATGTTCCTGCCCGCGTTCGGCTTGACGCTGTTCGTGCCGCCGATGCCGATGCCGGACGCCGCGATCGCCGACCGGGAGGCGCAGGCGCAGCAATGGGCCGACGCTCTCACCAGCTGGATCGGCGATTACAGCATCGGCTTCGGCCTGGCGCATCTGCTGGTCTATTTTGGGGTCGCGGTAGTGATGGCGCTGTATCTCGATCCGGCGCGGCCGGACCTGCGCGAGGCGCTGCGGCGCGCGCTGTCGATCTATCCGCGCTTCGTGCTCGCGATGATCCTCGTGTCCATCCCCACCGGGCTCGGCATGTGGCTGGTGATCCCCGGCCTGTATATCCTGGGCCGGACCATGCTGACCGCGCCGGTCCTTCTCGCCGAACCCGGCACCGGCGCCTGGACCGCGATCCGCCGCTCGCTGTCGCTGACCCGCGGGTCGGGGCTGACGCTGATGGGAGTGGCGGCGTTCGTCTATCTGGTCGGGCTGCTCGGCGGCCAGCCGTTCATGCTGCTCGATGCATGGATGCGCAGCACCGGTGCACCCAATCCGGTGGCGGTCGCGGTGGTCGATGCGGCGGCGTCGGCGGTGGCGATGGTCACCCAGCTCGCGCTCGCGCTGATCGCGGTGTCGGCTTACCGCCGCTTGGCCAAATAGGGCACCTGCGGCGCGGCGTCGGCGGGGAGCACGCCCAGCGCGCGCGGATCGGGAAAGGTCTCCAGCGTTCGCTTGACCGCGACGAAGCCCTGCGCCCGGTAGAAGCCGAGTGCGCGCGGATGATCGAGCGTGCAGGTATGGACCCACACCCGCTCGACATCCTTGCGCCACGCGCGGGTGAGCGCCTCCGCCATCAGCCAGCGGCCGTGACCGCGCCCGGCGAGATCCGGCACCAGGCCGAAATAGGCGATCTCGCACGCGCCGGGGATGCGATGGTCGAGCTCGAGCATGCCGATCTCGATGCCCTGCGCATCGGTCACCGCGTGCACCGCGACTGCGGCGTCGTGGACGATCGCGATCAGCGCCGCATCGTCCATCACCAGCCGCGAATACCATAGCCACGGCGTGCCGACGCGCGCGAAGAGCGTACGATAGCGCTCGGGTGAGGGGGCGGGCCACGCCACCAGCCGCAGCGGCGACGCGGGCAGGGGGCGCAGCGGCGGGCGCCGTGTCATTTCCAGCGTGGTGACGACCGTCGCGACCTCGTCTTCCGGAACCGCGATCAGTCCCATGTCGCGACCGGCGGCAGGCTCATCAAGATCGCGTCGATATTGCCGCCGGTCTTCAGCCCGAACAGCGTGCCCCGGTCGTAGACTAGGTTGAACTCGGCATACCGCCCGCGCCACGCAAGCATCGCGGCGATGTCCGCGGCGGTGAAGGGCTCGTGCATCCGCCGCCGGACGATCCGCGGATAGGTGTCGAGGAACGCCTCGCCCACCGCGCGGGTGAACGCGAAATCCGCGTCGAACCCGTTCTCAAGATGATCGAAGAAGATACCGCCGACGCCGCGATGCACCTGGCGGTGCGGGATATAAAAGTAATCGTCCGCCCATTGCTTGAACCGCGGGTAATAGCCCGGGTCGTGCGTTTCGCACGCCGCACGCAGCGTCTCGTGGAAGTCGGCGGTGTCCGCCTCGATCGGCAGCGGTGGGTTGAGATCGGCGCCACCCCCGAACCAGCGCTTGCTGGTCACCAGGAAGCGGCAGTTCATGTGCACCGCGGGCACATGCGGGTTTGCCATGTGCGCCACCAGGCTGATTCCCGTCGCGAAGAACTCCGGGTTCTCCGCCGCACCGTGGATGGTCTTGGCGAAGTCGCCTTCGAAGGTGCCGCCGACGGTCGAGACGTTGACCCCGACCTTTTCGAACACCCGCCCCTTCATCACCCCGCGCACGCCGCCGCCGCCCGGCAGCCCCGACGGATCGACTCGGTCCCACGCTACATAATCGAACCCAGCGTCCGACCCCGCCTCGCGCTCGATTGCGACGAATTCCGCGCAGATCCGGTCGCGCAGCGCTTCGAACCAGGCACGGGCGGCGGCTTGTTGGTCGTCGAGTTCCATGCCGCCGCCTTTGCCGCCAGCAGCGTGCGATGTAAAATCTTCCCGGGCTAGATCGCCCACCCGGTCTGCCGCATCGCCTCCCCGAGAACGATCGCCGCCGAGATCCCGATGTTGAGGGAGCGGAAGCCGGGGCGCATCGGCACCCGCACGCGCAGGTCGGCGCGGTCGTGCACCGTTGGCGGAACCCCGGCGCCCTCCGATCCGAGCAGCAGGATGTCGTCGTCGCGGAACACCGCGTCGGGAAGCGGCACCGCGCCGCTGGTGGTCAGCAACACGAGCCGGCCCGCCGCCTGCGCCTCGAACGCCGCCCAGTCGACATGCCGCGTCACCTCCACCGCGTCGGCATAGTCCATCCCGGCGCGGGCGAGCTTGCGATCGTTCCAGGTGAAACCGGTCGGTTCGATGACGTCGACGCTGACCCCCATGCAGGCGGCGAGGCGGAGGATGGCGCCGACATTGCCGGCGATGTCTGGCTGGTAGAGGGCGATGCGCATCGCCGCGCCTTAACCACCCACTGGGCCCACCGCAAAATCAGGTTGGCAAAACATGTTACCCCCGTCTATCAGACCGGCAGCCTGCCGTGGGGACGGATCGGGCTGGTGGGCGCGATTTTCGTCTCCAGACGCAAGGCGCCCGTCCCGATAGAGAAGCTCAAGGGTTCGATTCGATGGCGACTGACAGCATGGTTCCTCCCGGTGAATCACCGGAGCCGTTCCACGACGAGGCGCACGATCCCCGCCGCCGTGATTTCATCAACATCGCCGCGGTCGCCTTCGCCGGCGTCGGCGCGGTCGCGATCGTGCTCCCGCTGGTCAACCAGATGAACCCGTCCGCCGACGTGCTGGCGCAGGCGACCACAGAGGTCGATCTGTCGAAGATCGCGGTCGGGCAGGCGATCAAGACCAGCTTCCGCAAGCAGCCGCTGTTCGTCCGCAACCTGACCCCCGCCGAGATCGCCGCCGCCAACGCCGTCGACATCTCCTCCCTCCGCGACCCCCAGACGCTGGCGGAGCGCACCAAGGCGGGCAAGGAGAATTGGCTGATCACGCTCGGCGTCTGCACCCATCTCGGCTGCGTGCCGCTGGGCGCGGGCGAGGGCGAGAACAAGGGCCCGTTCGGCGGCTATTTCTGCCCGTGCCACGGCTCGGCCTACGATACTGCGGCGCGCATCCGCCAGGGTCCGGCGCCGACGAATCTCGTGGTTCCGGATTATAATTTCAGTTCCGACACCGTCGTGACGGTGGGTTGAGGTAGCGACAGATGAGCTTTCCCTGGGCCAAGCATTATGAGCCGAAGCAGCCGCTGATGCGGTGGCTCGACGAGAAGCTGCCGTTGCCGCGCCTCGTCTACAACGCGGTCGGTGCGGGCTATCCGGTGCCGCGCAACCTCAATTATTTCTGGAACTTCGGCGTTCTCGCCGGCGCCGCGCTGGCGATCCAGATCGTCACCGGCATCGTCCTGGCGATGCACTATGCCACCGATGCGAACACCTCGTTCCATTCGGTCGAGAGTATCATGCGCGACGTCAACGCCGGCTGGTTCCTGCGTTATGCGCACGCCAACGGCGCGTCGATGTTCCTGGCCGTCGTCTACATCCATATCGGCCGCGGGCTGTATTACGGCTCGTACAAGGCGCCGCGCGAGATGGTGTGGCTGCTCGGCGTGACCATCTTCCTGCTGATGATGGCGACCGCTTTCATGGGCTATGTGCTCCCCTGGGGGCAGATGAGCTTCTGGGGTGCACAGGTCATCACTGGTTTCTTCTCGGCGATCCCATTGGTCGGCGACACCATCCGCGTCTGGCTGCTCGGTGGCTTCGCTCCCGACAACGCGACGCTGAACCGCTTCTTCTCGCTCCACTACCTGCTGCCGTTCGTGATCGCGGGCGTGATCATCCTCCACATCTGGGCGCTCCATATTCCGGGATCGAACAACCCGACCGGCGTCGATGTGAAGGGCGAGCAGGATACCGTGCCGTTCCATCCTTACTACACCGCGAAGGACGGCTTCGGGCTCGGCGTGTTCATGCTGATCTTCGCGACGTTCATCTTCTTCAGCCCGAACCTGCTCGGCCATCCGGACAACTACATCGAGGCGAACCCGCTCTCGACGCCGGCGCACATCGTGCCCGAATGGTATTTCCTGCCTTTCTACGCGATCCTCAAGAGCTTCACCGCGGACTTCATCCTGCCGGCCAAGCTGTGGGGCGTGCTCGCGATGTTCGGGTCGATCCTGCTGCTGTTCTTCCTGCCGTGGCTCGACACGTCGCCGGTGCGCTCGGCGAATTACCGCCCGAAGTACCGCACCTTCCTGATCGTGCTGCTGTTCGACATCATCCTGCTCGGATATGTCGGCGGTGCGGAGGCGAATGCGCGCAACGTCATCCTGGGGCAGCTCGCCTCGGCTTATTACTTCGCGCATTTCTTGGTCATCCTGCCCTGGGTCTCGCGGTCCGAAACGCCGCGGGTGCTGCCGAATTCGATTACCGAGGCGGTGCTCGAGAAGCATGCGGGGACCTCGCCCGCCAAGACCGCGCTCGCGCACTGATCCGACTAGGGGACTGACCAACTCATGCTTCGTACCATCGCAACCCTGATCGGCGCGGCGTTCGTCTTCGTCCTCGCCATCGCGCTGTTCGGGACCGCCAAGAGCGCGATCACCGATCCGGCGCCGGAGAGCGCGGAGCATGTGTTCCGTGAGCATCCGAAGAATATCGGACTGGCGTCGAACGGCCTGTTCGGCAAGTTCGACGATCGCCAGGTGCAACGCGGCTTCCAAGTCTACAAGGAAGTCTGCGCGGCCTGCCACTCGCTCAAGTTCGTCCACTTTCGCGACCTCACCCGGATCGGCTATTCCGAGCCCGAGGTGAAGGCGATCGCGAACCAGTGGGTGATCGAACAGCCAAATGTGAACCCCGACACCGGCGAGCCCGCGACCCGCAAGAACGTCGCGTCCGACGTATTCCCGTCACCCTTCGCCAACGAAGTCGCCGCCCGCGCCGCCAACAACAACGCGCTTCCGCCCGACCTCTCCCTGATGGCGAAGGCGCGCGAGGACGGCAGCAACTACATCCACGCGCTGCTGCTCGGCTACCGTGCGCAGCCGGCCAATTTGTTGAAGGAGTTCCCGGGCGCCAAGACCCCGCCGGGGCTGCACTACAACCCGGTGTACCCGAACCTTAACATCGCGATGCCGCCGCCGCTGAATTCGGACGGGCAGGTGACCTATACCGACGGCACCCGCGCGACGAAGGACCAGATGGCTCGCGACGTTGCCGCCTTCCTGACCTGGACCGCCGAGCCCAATTTGGAGGCACGCCATGCAGCGGGTCTCGCCGCGATCCTGTTCATCCTGATCTTCTGCTTCCTGACCTGGGGCGCCTATCAGAACGTCTGGCGCGACATTAAGCATTGATCGTGACGCCGGGGCGCAGGCCGCCCCGGCTAGGGAGGTGCCGGATCGACGCGAGTGCCCTGACGAGCGGCGCCGCATCACCGTCTTCTAGTCTAGGCAAGGTCTCGGGAATAATCCCGGTAGCCTCGTCCTGTGGCCGTGGCGTCCTGAGTCAGTTGTTGCTTCCCCACGGTTGATGACGACTTCGCACCAGTCGCGCTGACGCCAACGACCGATTTATGCGCGTTTAGCCGCGATCGTTCTCTGCGCGCGCCGGGCGGTGCCGATCAGGCCGGACCATAGCAGGCTGTTGGTGCCGCTGGGTTCGAGCGTGGGCTGGCTGCTCGCGGTGATGGCGTCGAGCCCCAGATTGCCGGTGCGGAGCGCGGTGCGGCGGATCGCGGTCCAGCGCTTTTCTGTCTCGGCGGCGATCAGCATGCGGTCATATCGGTCGGGCCGGCGTTCGGCGAGGAACGCGGTTTCGAGTTCGACGAGAGTGCTGCCGATCAACTTCAGTGTCGCGACGTCGCGGACCGGCGCCTTTGCCATGTTGTGCGCGACCAGCGCTGCGGCGGCCGCCTGGGCCTGATCGCCAAGGCGGGTGTCATGCGTTTCGGCGAGGACCCGCGTTGCGCTCGCGGCCATGGTGTCAGCGAAGCGTTTGGAGACACCGCCGGCATGCTGGCGGTAGATCGTCAGCGGCGTATCCAGCCGCGCGATGCGACCGAGCCGTTGCAGCCGATGGTAGAGGTCGAAATCCTCGGCATAGAGGATGTCGGGGCGGGTGAACGGGTCGAGCCGACGTGCGGCATCGGCGCGGATCATCACCGAGCTCCACACGAGTGGATTTTCGATCCAGGTGAGCCATGCGATCAGTGTCGGCGTCGTCGTCACCGGATAGTTCATCGACCGGATCGCGCCATCGATCAGCTGTTCGGCAGCAGTGGCGACGAGCACCGTGGCCGGGTCGCTCTCCAGATACGCGATCTGGCGTGCGAAGCGTTCGGGACGCGAGAGATCGTCTTGGTCGATCCCCGCGATGTAGCGGCCGCGG
The DNA here is from genome assembly GCF_964243315.1 of uncultured Sphingomonas sp. Taxonomy (GTDB): domain Bacteria; phylum Pseudomonadota; class Alphaproteobacteria; order Sphingomonadales; family Sphingomonadaceae; genus Sphingomonas. The sequence continues at coordinate 15,182 of NZ_CAXTEM010000052.1, forward strand.
GCTTCGGCGGCGCCGCGGTTACGCGCGCGGACCGGCCCGCCGTTGACGTCGAGCGCGATCAGCCGGACCCGGGGGTCGGGCCAGTTCGCGAGCAGCGCGCGGGTGTCGTCGGTGGAGCAGTCGTCGACCACCAGCACCTCGAAATCGGGCATGGTCTGCGCGCGAAGATTGTCGAGCGTCTCACCGATCAGGGCCGCGCCATTATAGGCGGGCATGATGACGCTGAGCACGGGCGTGGAAGAAGGCGGTGGCGCGGTCATGCCGCGACCCGTGCGCGTTCCTCCAGGATCTGGTCGACGATCATCAGGCCGACATCGTTCTGCCAGAGCCATAGCCCATTGGCCTGACCCGAGAAGCTCGCTTCGCCGCCGAGCGCGCCCCAAGGCACGAAGCCCGCGGCGAGGCCGATCCCGTATAGGCCGGGGATCGCCGTACCATCTGCATCGACGATGCGGCAGTGACGGTCGACCATCGGCGCGCCTCGTTCGGCGGCGAGCGGCATCGGGATGCCGTCCAAGCCGGCGATCGGCAGCGAGACCGGGCGATAGCCCAGAGCAGCGATGACCAAATCGGCATTGGCTAGGATCTCGTGTGCCACTGCGTCCTCGCCCACGATGCGGTGACAGACCACGCGTGGGTCGGGCTGGCGACCGTCGACCGCGAGCATGCGCAGGACTAGATCGCGCGCCTCGAGGCGGAAGCCTGCCAAGCGGTAGACGAAGCCCGAGACGGCGCAAATGTCGTCGGGCCCGAAATCGGTGAAGCTTTCGGCATGCGCAGCTTCGACGGAGGGGTAGAAGGGGCGCAGGGGGCGGCGGTGGAGAAGGGTGATGGCGCCGGCCGCGAGCGGGAGGACGGGGCGTGCTTTCAGGAGCAGGGCGACCGTCGTTAGGGCGCTGGTCGAGCCGCCGATCACCGCGATTTTGGGAGTGCGCAGGCTGCCGAGCCGTTCGGCGATGCGGTCGTAGCCGCCGATCGCGAGGACCTCGTCGGACTGGACCAGACGGTCTCCGGCCAAGGCGCGAAGGGGCACGCCGCCGATTCGCTGGGCATCGAGGCGATCGGCGGGCTGATGACCGCCGGTGGCGACGACCAGAGCGCGGGTCGGCTGGTCAAACTCGATGCCGTCGGCGAGGTTGCGGAGGCGCACGCTCCAATGGCCGTCGGGAAGCCGACGGGCGCCGAGCGCAGCGTGGCCGGTCAGGATCGATCCGCCATTGTCGCGGACGACATCGGCAAGGCGATCGCCGGTGGCGCGGAGCAGCGGGCCGACATCGGCGAGCGGCACGCCGAGCCGGTCGACATAGCGGGCGACGGTGCGGCCGGCGGGATGATCGGCGAGCGCCGCAATCTCCGGGTGCACATTGTCCGCAATCGCGCTGAGGAAAGTCTGTGCGGTCGAGTCCGAGGTGATCGCGTAAGAGCCGAGTCGTCCGCCGCCGATCGCGGCGTCGCGCTCCACGATCACCAGCCCGGAGGCGGCGAGATCGGGCAGCAGGCCGCGCTTGGTCGCCGCGGTGAGCAAGGCGGTGCCGGCGGGGCCGCCGCCGATCACGACCACCGAGGCGAGCCGCGGCGTCGTACGGACGACGGCGGGTGCCCTGGTGACACGGCACGCTTTGCGGAAGGCGGCGGCGACACGCTCCACGTCGGCGACGGTCATGGCATCGGTGATCGGAAGCGACAGCATTCGCGCGGAGACCGCATCGGCGACCGGAGTCGGCTCGATCACCGCGGTCCTGCGGAACCAGGGTTGCTCGCCGAGGTGAGGGCTGAAATAGCGGCCGCAGCCGATCCCGGCGGCTTCAAGCCGCGCCTGGATCGCGTCGCGGTGGCGCGCGAGTGCGGGCGGCAACAGCACCGGCATGAATTGGGTCGCGCGGCGGCGGCCGGCAACGCGCTGGAGATCGAAGTCGGACAGCGCGCCGCGGTAAGCAGCGTCGAGCGTGGCGCGGTGGTCCGCGATCGAATCGATCTCGTCGAGTTTGGCTTGCGCGAGGATCGCGACGATCTCGGGCAGCTTGGCGTTGATGCCGGGAAGGGTGGCACTGCGGGCACCGTCAAACCCGAAATTGGTCATCGCGCGCAATTCGGCGATCAGCGCGGCGTCGCCGCTGTGGATCAGGCCGCCTTCCGCCACCGCGAAGGTCTTCGTGGCATGCATCGAGTGGACGATCGCGAACGGCGCGTCGGCACCGAAGCCGTGGCCGGCATCGTCGATGGTGCCGAGCGAGGCAGCGGCGTCGATCACGATCCCGACGCCGTAGCGCTCTTGCAGACGACGATACCGATCGAGATCTATCGCGCTGCCGAAGGTGGCGTAGGGAACGATAACGCCGATGCGGCCTGCATGCGCCTCGATCAGGCGCTCCTCGGTCGCAGGGTCGGCTTCCCAGCTATGCGGGTCGATGTCGCAGATCAGTGGCGTGAGCCCGGCCCAGGCTGCGGCTTGCGCGGTCGCGGCGAAGGTCAAGGCGGGCATCAGCGCCAGCGTGCCCGGCTCGGGGTTCATGCCGGCGGCCTGGCGGATCGCGATCATCAGGCCGAGCGTCGCGTTACCGACCGCAAGGCTGGCGCCGTGGCCGCCGAACAGCCGCGCGGTGATGTCTGCTTCGAAGGCGCGGACCTCCGGACCGTGGTTGCTGAACACGCCCGATGCCTCGACGCGGCGGAGCGCATCCAGATGCTCGCTCAGCCGCGGCGGGTTGGGCGCGATCAGCGGAAGTCGTGACATGGGCGGGATCCGGTGTGGTGGTGCGCCGGCTTACCGGGTCGCTCCTAAGAAGCGGTTACGCAGGGCGACTATGCGCTTGCGCTCGATGCACTTGACTGCCGTGGCAATGATTGCCACGGCAACTACATGCCGTTCTACGACGAATCCGACTTCTACCCCGATCGATCGATCGGCTATCTGTTGCGGCGCAATCTGCAGCTGACATCGGTCGGGCTCGAGCCCGTATTCGCGCCTGAGGGAATTACGCTGACGCAGTGGTCGGCGCTGGTATCGATCTATTTCGACCGGGGCACGAGTTGCGCCGAGCTCGCGCGCGACCTGGCGCACGACAAGGGTGCGACGACGCGGATCATCGATACGCTGGTCGAGCGCGGATGGGTGACCCGCACGCGGCATGCGGACGACCGGCGCGTCATCAACCTGACGCTGACCGAAGCCGGCAAGGCGGTCGCGCATCACTGTCGGATGGGGGTGATCGAGCGGTGGAACGACTGGCTGGCGGACTGGGCGGACGAGGATTCGGCGACGCTGTTGCGGCTGTTGCAGAAGCTGCACGAGACGTTGCAGGTCAAAATGGCAGAGGGACAATCCAAGATCGCGACGGGGACCGGCGAATGACGATCAAGCGGTTCCTGCCATTGCTGCTGCTGTCGGGGTGCGCGATCCCCGCGTCACCGCCCGCGGTCGCGCCGATCGCGCCCGCGGCGCTGGGTCTCGGCGAAGCGAGCGCGCCAATAGTTGCGGGGAATTGGTGGAAGCAGCTCGGCGATCCGCAGCTCGACCGGCTGGTGGCGGACGCGACTGCGGGCAACCCCGATCTCGACACCGCGCTCGCACGGGTCCGGCAGGCCGAAGCCGTAATATCGGCGCGGCGGGCGGAGGACGGCGTCGACGTGGGGTTCGACGGTAGCGTGCAGGCGGCGCGGCTGTCGGGGCGCTATACGATCCCGCCGCCCTTTGCGGGGACGCTGCGGACCGTCGGGCAGGCGCAGGCGAACCTCGCCTGGAACCTCGACTTGTTCGGGCGGCAGCGGGCTGCGATCGAGGCGGCGCGCGAATCGACGCGGGCGGCGGGGCTCGATCTCGCGGCCGCGCGGCTGGCGATCGCCGGATCGGTGGTGCAGACCTATATCGATCTGGCGCGCGCCGAACGCGTCGCGGCGCTGGCGTCGCGGACCATCGCGACCCGGCAGGAGTCGCTGAGGCTGGTGCGGGTACGGATCAGCAACCGGCTGGCGAGCGAACTCGATGCGACCGCGAGCGAGACGCTGGTCGCGCAGGCGAGAGGCGCGCTGGTGCGGGCGCAGGGCGCGCGCGCACTGGCGACGAACGCGCTGGCGGCGCTGGCGGGGCGCGGGCCGGATTATGCAGCGGCGATCGCACCGGCGCGGGTCGATCTGGACGCGGCGGTGCCGGTGCCTGCGGTGCTGCCCGCGGATCTGTTGTCGCGGCGCGCGGACATCGCGGCGGCAGAGACCCGGATCGCGGCGGCCGCGGCAGGCCGGCAGGTCGCGCGGCGGGCCTTCTACCCCAACGTCAATCTGGCGGCGTTCGCGGGCTTGCAGGCGATCGGGCTCGGCAATCTGCTGTCGCTCGATGCGGGCACGGCGGGGGCGGGTCCGGCGATCCACCTGCCGCTGTTCGACAATGGCCGGCTGCGCGCCGACCTGGCGGGCGCGACCGCGGCACTCGACCTTGCAACCGCGGACTATAACCAGCGGGTGATCGGCGCCGTGCGCGAGGCGGCCGATGCGATCGCGCTGACCGGCAATCTGGTCGACCAGCGCGCGCGCAGCCGCGAGGTGGTGCGCGGTTTCGCCGAGACCAACCGGCTCAACTCGGTTCGCGTGAACAGCGGGTTGAGCAGCCGGCTCGACCTCATCGACAATGACGTCCGCCTGCTCGATGCGCAACTGGCGGACGCCAACCTCGCGGCCGATGCGGCGCGGCAGCGGGTCGCGCTGCTGCTCGCGCTCGGCGGCGGTTTCTCTCCCGATCAGGACGTTCGACCATGACCGACACCGCCTCGCCCCCGCCCGGTACGACGCCTGCCCCGGCGCCGGAGCGCGGCAATCCTTCGGGCCGCAAGCGCGGGTTCCTGATCCTCGCGGTCGTGGTGGTGATCGGGCTGCTGATCTGGGCGGTGTTCCACTTCCTACTCGCGAAGCCGGAGGAGGAGACCGACGACGCCTATGTCGCGGGCGACGTGGTGGCGATCACCGCGCGCGATCCGGGCACGGTGCTCGCGATCCATGCCGACAACACGCAGATGGTGAAGGCGGGGCAGCCGCTGATCGACCTCGATTCCGCGACCGCCGACGTCAACGTCGCCGCGGCGGAGGCCGAGCTCGCGCGCGCGGTGCGGGCCACCCGCGCCGACATTTCCAAGGTCGGCGAGAGCGGCGCGCAGGTGGCGCAGGTGCGGGCGACGCTCGCGGCGGCGGAGGCCGACTATGCGCGGCGGCGCGGTGCCGCGGCGCAGGGCGCGATTTCGGGCGAGGAGCTGAGCCACGCCGCCGACGCGGTGAAGGTCGCGCGGGCCAACCTCCAGCTCGCGATCAGCCAGCAGACACAGTCGCGCAGCGCGGTGCAGGGCACCAACACCTCGACCAACCCCGCGGTGCTGACGGCGATCGCAGCCTACCGCCGTGCGGCGATCACGCGATCGCACATGCACGTCACCGCCCCGATCGACGGTGTGGTCGCGCAGCGCACGGTGCAGCTCGGCCAGCAGGTCGCGGCGGGCATGCCGCTGATGTCGGTGGTGCCGCTCGATCGGGTCTGGGTCGATGCCAATTTTCGCGAGACCCAGCTGAAGGACCTGCGCGTCGGCCAGCCGGTGACGGTAGTAGCGGACATGTATGGCGACGACCTGCCCTATCACGGCAAGGTGGTGGGCGTCGGCGCGGGCAGCGGCAACGCGTTCGCGCTGCTGCCGGCGCAGAATGCCAGCGGCAACTGGATCAAGATCGTCCAGCGCGTTCCCGTGCGGATCGCGATCGACCCGCGCGAGCTGCGCGCCAACCCGCTGCGCGTCGGGCTTTCGGTGACCGCCACGGTCGCGACCGAGGACGTCCGTGGGCCACGGCTCGGGGCGCCTGCGCGGCAGGCCTATAAGGGCATGGCCACCGACGCCAACGATCCCATCGTCGAGGCGAAGATCCGTCAGATCATCGCGGCGAACCGCTGATGGCTGCGCCGGGCCCCGCCGCGGGCGGCGCGCAATTGCCGCCGCTGAAGGGCGGTCCGCTCGCGCTGGTCGCGTTCGCGCTGGCGCTCGGCACCTTCATGATGGTGCTCGACACCACGATCGCCAACGTGTCGCTGCCGACGATCGCGGGCAACCTCGGCGTCAGCAGCGACAATTCGACCTGGATCGTCACGGCCTTCGCGGTCGCCAACGGGATCGGCGTGCCGCTGACCGGCTTCCTGATGGGACGGTTCGGGGTGGTGCGGACCTTCTGCGCGTCGGTGGTGCTGTTCACGATCGCGTCGTTCCTGTGTGGCATCGCGTGGAACCTGCCGTCGCTGATCGCCTTCCGGGTATTGCAGGGCGCGGTGTCGGGGCCGATGATGCCGGGCAGCCAGGCGCTGCTGATCTCGGTATTTCCGAGCGACAAGCGTGCCACCGCGCTCGGCATCTGGTCGATGACCACGCTGGTGGCGCCGATCATGGGCCCGATCCTCGGCGGCTACATCTCCGACAATTATCATTGGAGCTGGATCTT
>NZ_CAXTEM010000053.1:0-20703 GCF_964243315.1 uncultured Sphingomonas sp.
ATGATCGACCGCAACACGACGATCCCGACCAAGAAGTCGCAGACCTATTCGACCGCGGACGACAATCAGGGTGCCGTGACGATCCGCGTGTTCCAGGGCGAGCGCGAGATGGCGGCGGACAACAAGATGCTCGGCCAGTTCGACCTGATCGGCATCCCGCCGGCGCCGCGCGGCGTGCCGCAGATCGAGGTGACCTTCGACATCGACGCCAACGGGCTGGTCAACGTCAGCGCCAAGGACAAGGGCACCGGCAAGGAGCAGCAGATCCGCATCCAGGCCAGCGGAGGTCTGTCCGACGCCGATATCGACCAGATGGTCCGCGACGCGGAGAGCTTCGCCGAGGAGGACAAGAAGCGCCGTGCCGCGGCCGAGGCAAAGAACAACGCCGAATCGCTGATCCACACCACCGAGCGTCAGCTTGCGGACAATGGCGACAAGGTAGACGAGTCGCTCAAGTCCGAGATCCAGGCGGCGGTGGACGCGGCCAAGGCGGCGGTCGAGAGCGGCGATGCCGATGCGATGACCGACAAGAGCCAGGCGCTGGCGCAGGTCGCGATGAAGCTCGGCCAGGCGATCTACGAGAAGCAGCAGCAGTCCGAAGCGTCGCCGACAGGCGGTGATTCGGCCGACGCGCCCAAGGACGACGTGGTCGACGCCGAATTCTCGGAAGTCGACGACAGCGCGAAAGCGTAAGGTGATGTACTCCCCCCGCCGGGCCGGTTCAGGCCAACTCGGCGGGGTGGGGCCGGGGGCGTAGCATGAGTACCCAGACCGACTATTACGAGCTGCTCGAATGCGAGCGGACCGCGGACGCGGGGACGATCAAATCGTCCTATCGCAAGCTCGCGATGAAATATCACCCGGACAAGAATGCCGGGTGCAAGGATTCCGAGGGCAAGTTCAAGGCCGTCAGCGAAGCCTATGACGTGCTGAAAGACCCGCAGAAGCGTGCGGCTTATGATCGCTTCGGTCACGCCGCGTTCCAGAACGGCGGCGGCGGTGGCGGCGGCGCGCAGGATTTTGGCGCCTTCTCCGACATCTTCGAAAGCGTGTTCGGCGAATTCATGGGCGGCCAGCGCGGTGGTCGCCAGGCCGCGCGACGTGGCGCCGACCTGCGCTACGACATGGAAGTCACGCTCGAGGAAGCGTACCATGGCAAGGCCAGCGAGGTCACGATCGATGTCTCGGCGCTGTGCGAGACCTGCGACGGATCGGGCGCGCGCAGCGGCACCCGGGCCAAGACCTGCCAGCATTGCGGCGGCCACGGCAAGGTCCGCGCGCAGCAGGGCTTCTTCGTGGTCGAACGCGCCTGCCCGGTTTGCCAGGGCGCGGGCGAGGTGATCGCGGATCCGTGCCCCGATTGCCGCGGCGACGGCCGCGTCGAACGCACCAAGACGCTGACCGTCAATGTCCCCCCTGGCGTCGACGAGGGCACGCGCATCCGCATGACTGGCGAAGGCGAGGCGGGGCCACGCGGCGCGCCCGCGGGCGATCTCTACATCTTCCTCCACGTGAAGCGGCATTCGCTGTTCGAACGCGAGGGCACGACCCTGTTCGCGCGCGCGCCGATCAGCTTCACCACCGCGGCGCTCGGCGGATCAATTTCGATCCCGGGCCTCGACGGCAGCAGCCATGACATCAAAATACCTGCCGGGATCCAGTCGGGCAAGCAGCTACGCCAGCGTGGTGCAGGCATGCCGGTGCTCCAGGGACGCGGCAACGGCGATCTGGTCATCCAGATCGAGGTCGAGACCCCGACCAGGCTGTCGCTCCGCCAGAAGGAACTGCTCGAGATGTTCCGCGAGACCGAAACCGGTGACGAATGCCCGGCGAGCCAGGGCTTCTTCGCGAAGCTGAAGGGCGCATTTGGCTGATCGGGGGGCGGGGGGCCCTAGGAGCAGGAATCCGCCTCACCAATCACCCCGGCGAAGGCCGGGGCCCAGTCGCGAAGATGGATGTAACGGAGCGCAACGCAAGCCAACCGTCGTCCCCCACCTGGGCCCCGGCCTTCGCCGGGGTGGTAAGATGAGCGGCAACGGCGTGGCGTGTTTTCGCATCTACTAACTACGCGAACGACGCGGCACCGTCATAAATTCGACCCCGCCGGCCCTGTCCGCCCCCTCGCAAGAGAGGGCGGGGGCCGATGGGTCAGAGGATGGTAACGACCACCCCGACCACCAGCGCCTGGGCCGCGATCGCCAGCAGGCTGCTGGTCACGGTCTCGAGCATGCGCATGGTAAGGTCTCCGTGCCGGTGAAATAACCGGCAAGAGCGATATGGCTTTTATGTCGCTTCGTCGCAATTTTGTAACAATCAATCGCGAGTGCGTCTGGCGCACTCGGCTACCTGTCCGCGCAAGCTTCGCATAAGGGGATCGGCCGCAACATGGACAGCCGTGTCCCCGCGCAGGCGGGGACCCAGGGTCAAGCAAGACAACGACTTACGTCTATCGGAACCCTGGACTCCCGCCTTCGCGGGAGAACAGGATAGATGACCGCTTGATCCCGCCTCCGCCGAAATCGACGACGGTGCAGGTCCCGACGCTTGCCTATTCCATCGCCTTCAAGCCCGCCCGAACACCCGCTCGAAGATCGTGTCGACGTGCTTCAGATGATAGCCGAGGTCGAACTTGTCCGCGATCTCCTCCGCGGACAGCGCCGCGGTCACCTCGGGATCGTCCTGCAGCAGCGTCATCAGCGACAGCGCGCCGTCCGAATCCCACACCTTCATCGCATTGCGCTGGACCAGCCGGTACGCGTCCTCGCGGCTGACCCCCGCCTGGGTCAGCGCCAGTAGCACCCGCTGCGAGTGGACCAGCCCGCCCATTTTGTCCAAATTCTTCATCATCCGCTCGGGGTACACGACGAGCTTGTCCATTACTCCGGTCAGCCGCGCGAGCGCGAAGTCGAGCGTGATCGTCGCGTCGGGACCGATATAGCGCTCGACCGACGAATGGCTGATGTCGCGCTCGTGCCACAGTGCGACATTCTCCAGTGCCGGCGTGACATAGCCGCGCACCATCCGAGCGAGCCCGGTGAGGTTCTCGGTCAGCACCGGGTTGCGCTTGTGCGGCATCGCCGACGAGCCCTTCTGGCCGGGCGAGAAATACTCCTCGGCCTCCAGGACCTCGGTGCGTTGCAGGTGCCGGACCTCGGTCGCGAGCCGCTCGATACACCCCGCGATCACGCCCAATGTCGCGAAGAACATCGCGTGGCGATCGCGCGGGATCACCTGGGTCGAGACCGGCTCTACGGTCAGCCCGAGCTTGGCGGCGACATGTTCCTCCACGAACGGATCGATGTTGGCGAAGGTGCCGACCGCGCCCGAGATCGCGCAAGTCGCGACGTCCGCGCGTGCCGCTACCAGCCGCGACCGGCAGCGCGCAAATTCGGCATGCGCCTGCGCCATCTTGAGGCCGAAGGTCACCGGCTCGGCATGGATGCCGTGGCTACGGCCGATCGTCGGCGTCATCTTGTGTTCGCGCGCGCGGCGTTCGAGCACCGTCATCAGCGCGTCGAGATCGGCGAGCAGCAGGTCGCTCGCGCGTGCCAGCTGCACCGACAGACAGGTGTCGAGCACGTCGGACGAGGTCATCCCCTGATGCATGAAGCGCGCTTCGGGGCCGACATGCTCGGCGACGTTGGTCAGGAACGCGATGACGTCGTGCTTGGTCTCGCGCTCGATCTCGTCGATCCGGTCGACCTCGAACGCGCCCTTCGCCCAGATCGCGGCGGCGGCCTCCTTCGGCACCACGCCTAGTTCGGCGAGCGCATCGGTGGCATGCGCCTCGATCTCGAACCAGATCCTGAAGCGCGCCTCGGGGGTCCAGATCGCGACCATCTCGGGCCTGGAATAACGGGGAATCATGGCGCGGCTCCGTTCACGTCGGGAAAGTCGCGCAGCCGTTAGCAGCGTGGGCGGCGTCGTCCAACGGCTGGTGTGGAGATGGCGCCCTCTCCCTTACCACCCCGGCGAAGGCCGGGGCCCAGGTGGGAGACGAACGTGGCGACGGACAGCGCTTCGTTACTGCCACCTTCCCAACTAGGCCCCGGCGTTCGCCGGGGTGGTTGAGATGGAAGGGACGGGGAAGGACGGTTCAACTCTTAAATCAGCCCCTGCGCCCGCAAGCTCACATGCCCGCCCGCACCGATCACGATGTGATCGTGCACCGCGATCCCCAGCCGCTTGCCCGCCTCGACGATCGTCCGCGTGATCTCGATGTCGGCGCGGCTCGGTGAGGGATCACCCGAGGGGTGATTATGGACCAGGATGATCGCCGCCGAGCCGAGGTCTATCGCGCGGCGGATCACCTCGCGGACATGGACCGCGGCCTGATCGATCGATCCCTCGCTCATCACCTCGTCGCGGATCAGCATGTTCTTGGTGTTGAGATGGAGCACGCGGAACCGCTCGACCGCGTGATGTGCCATGTCCGCGCGCAGATAGTCGAGCAGCGCCTGCCAATTGGCGAGCACCGGCCGTTCCGCCACCGCTGCCTGCAGCAGCCGGATCGCCGCGGCATGCGCGATCTTGACCGCCGCGATGGAGGCCTCGCCCATCCCCGTCACCCGCGCCAGCGCCGCCGCGTCCGCGGTCAGCACGCCGCCGATCCCGCCGAACTCGCGCAGCAGAGCCTTGGCGAGCGGCTTGGTGTCGCGCCGCCGGATAGCCAGCGCGAGCAGATATTCGATCAGCTCGTGATCGAGCAACGCCCCCGCCTCGCCGAGCAGAAGCCGCTGGCGGAGCCGCGCGCGATGCCCGGCGGTGTCGTCGGCGCCGAGGCCGTCGAGGAGAGGATTGGCAGCCATATAGGATAGCCTAGGCCGGCCGGAAGATGCCCGCAATTGCGTGGAAACCCTGCACCTGCCTATGGTCGCGCGATGTGGTGGCGAGCGTGAGCGTGACGGAAGACGAGGAGTCGCTCGCAATTCGCCCGGTCGGCAGGCGCCGCCGCCGCGCCGCGCGCGTCGTCGCGCTGCTGCTTGTCGCCGCGCTGGTCGCGCTCTGGATCGTCCGCAAGCCAATCGCGGAACGCTACATCGATCGTACGCTGGCGAGCAGCGGCGTGCCCGCGCGCTACGGCATCGCCGACCTCGGGCTCGGCCGCCAGCGGCTGACCGACGTCGTGATCGGCGACCCCGCGCATCCCGATCTGGTCGCCGACTGGATCGAAACCGACACGCGTGTCGGCTTTGGCGGGGCTTCGCTGGTCGGAGTCCGCGCGGGCCGGCTACGGCTCCGCGGGCGGCTGGTGAACGGGCGCGTCTCGCTCGGCGCGATCGACCGGTTGCTGCCCGCCTCGTCGAGCAAGCCGTTTGCGCTCCCCGCGCTCGACCTCGATGTCGAGGACGGCCGCATGCGGCTGGAAACGCCCTACGGCACCGTCGGCATCGCACTCGCCGGGCGCGGCCGGCTCGACCGCAGCTTCGCCGGTCGCGTCGCACTGGTCGGCGCAGGGCTGGCGATCCCCGGCTGTTCCACCGGTCGCGTCGAGGCAGCGTTGCGCGTCGCGACCGCGCGCGGCGGCAATATCCGGCTCGACGGTCCGGTTCGCAGCGCCGGCATGCGCTGCCACGGCATGACCACCGGCGCGGTGCGAAGCGACCTGACCGCTACGCTGACGACTGCCGACCGGCTCGGCTGGTCGATCGATACACGCCTGGCTGTCGTCGATGTCCGCGCGCCCGGCGTGACCGCGCCGTCGATCGCCGGGACCATCGCCTTGGCGGGCGACAGCCGCGCGAGCCGCGGCCCCATCGCACTCACCGCGCGCGCCGTGCGAGGCGGGCGCCTGACCGCCGGCCGCGTCGCGCTCGACGGCGATCTCGCGGTGCAGGGCGGCGCGGTCGGGTATCGAGGTCGCATCGCCTTCGCCGAGGCGAACGCGGCGTCGCTGCTCCCCACCGTTGCCGCGACCGCGGGCGCGGGCACCCCGCTCGCACCGCTGCTCCGCCAGCTCACCACCGCGGCGGCGCGGGCAGCCGCCGATTTCGCCGGTTCCGCGGTCGTCGATGTCGCGACCTCCCCGGAGCCCAGCGCGCGGCTGACCCGGCTGGTCGCGGCCTCGGCAAGCGGTGCCAAGCTCGCCCAGACCGGCAGCATCACCTGGTCGCGCGCGTCCGGGGCGGCGTTCGACGGCGACGTTACGTTAGCCGGCGGTGGCCTCCCGGCGGTCGACGCGCACCTCGTCCGCACGGCGAGCCGCGCCCTGCGCGGCACCGCGACCGTCGCGCCCTATGCCGCTGGGGACGCGCGGCTCGCCCTGACGCCGCTGACCTTCGCGATCGCCGCCGGCGGCACGACCCGCCTGGCGACCACCGCAACGCTGTCCGGCCCGCTCGGCGACGGTCGCATCGATCGCCTCGTCCTACCGATCGACGCGCGGCTCGATCGCGGCGCGCTCAGCCTAAACCCCGCCTGCACGCCGCTCGCGTTCGATCGGCTCGCAGTCTCGGGCCTGGTGCTCGATCCTACGCGGGTCACGCTCTGCCCGTCCCGAGGCACGCTCGTGCAGGTCGCCGCCGGCCGCGTCACCGGCGGCGCGAGCCTCGGCGTGACGCAGCTTCGCGGCCGGCTCGGCGCCACCCCGCTGAGCATCGCCATGACCGGCGCCGACCTCCGCCTCGCCGATCGCGGCATCGCCGTTCGCGGGGTCGAGGCGAGGCTCGGCGCGCCCGACCGCGTCACCCGCCTCGACTTCGGCACCGTGACCGCGAGGATCGCGGGCAGCACCGCGACCGGCAGCTTCACCGGCGGCGCGGGGCAGATCGCCAACGTGCCGCTGCTGCTCGGCGCCGCCGCGGGCGACTGGACGCTCGACCGCGGCGTGCTCGGGCTGACCGGCGCGATGACCGTCGCCGATGCCGCCACCGCCGCGCCGCGCTTCCAGCCGCTCGCCGCCGAGGCGGTGTCGCTGCGCCTCGCAAGCGGCGCCATCACCGCCGCCGGAACCCTGATCGAGCCGACCGCCCGCGTGAAGGTCGCGGACGTGACGATCGCCCACCGCCTTGCCACCGGCATCGGCAAAGCCGGCATCGCGGTGACCGGCATCGCCTTCGACAAGGCGTTCCAGCCCGAACGCCTCACCCGGCTGACCTTCGGCGTGATCGCGGATGTCCGCGGCAAGGTGGCGGGGCGCGGCGACATCGCCTGGTCCCCCGCCGGCGTGACCTCGACCGGCGAGTTCCGCACCGACGGCACCGATCTCGCCGCCGCGTTCGGCCCGGTCACCGGGATCGCGGGCACGATCCGCTTCACCGATCTGCTCGCGCTGCAAAGCGCGCGGGGGCAGGTCGCGACGATCGCCACGCTCAACCCCGGCATCCCGGTGACCGACGGCCGCCTCGTCTACCAGACGCTCCCGAACAGCCGCGTCGATGTCGCCGGCGCGCGCTGGCCATTCGCGGGCGGCACCCTGACGCTCGACCCGACGCTGCTCGATTTCTCGGCCCAGCGATCACGGCGAATGACCTTCCGGATCGACGGCGCCGCCGCCGACCAGTTCCTCCAGCAGTTCGACTTCAAGAACCTGGACGCTACCGGCGTGTTCGACGGGGTGGTGCCAATGGTCTTCGACGAGACCGGCGGCCGGATCGAGAATGGCCGCCTGACGGTACGCGCCGGGGGCGGGGGGCTCGCCTATGTCGGCGATCTCACCCAGAAGGACCTCGGGCTATGGGGCAATCTGGCGTTCCAGGCGCTGAAGTCGCTCCGCTACCGCAATCTCGGGATCGTCATGAACGGGGCCTTGGCGGGCGAGATGATCACCGAAGTGCGGTTCGCCGGGATCAGCCAGGGGGCGGGCGCCAAGTCGAACTTCCTCGTTCGCCGGCTGCAGCGCTTGCCCTTCGTGTTCAACATCAAGATTCGCGCCCCCTTCCGCGGGCTGCTGGATTCGGCGGCGTCGTTCTACGATCCCAGCCGCCTCATCCAGCGCAACCTGCCGCAACTGCTCGAACGGCAGAACCGCCGGGCCCCGCTTCAACCCACGAGCCCACCTGCGCCGTCACCTGCACGGGCGCCGGCTCCCGCGCCAGCACCCGCCATTCAGCCCACCGAAAGCGAGAAAATGTCATGACCGCAGGATATGAGAAGCTGGAAAGGACCATCACCGTCACAATGACGAGCCTGATCATGCTCGGCCTGACCGTCGCGACGAGTGGCTGCATCAACGTCACCGCGCCCGACAAGCCGATCGAGATCAATCTCAACATCAACGTGACACAGGAAGTGGTGTATCGTCTCGACGGAGAGGCGAAATCGCTGATCCAGCAGAACCCGGGAATCTTTTGATGACGACGCATCGCTTCACCCACAAGGCCATCCTTATCGCAGGCGCGCTCGCGCTCACCGGCGTCGCCGCGGTCGCTTACGCCCAATCGCGCGATCCGGCCTATGCCGCGGCGCGGGCGGCGGGGCAGGTCGGCGAGCAGCCCGACGGCTATCTCGGCGTGGTCGGCGGCGGCTCGCCCGCGCTGCGTGCGCTCGTCAACGACATCAACATTCGCCGCAAGGCCGCCTACACCCAGAGCGCACAGGCGAGCGGCGCCACCGTCGAACAATTCGCCTTCACCAGCGGCTGCAACCTGATCGCGCAGACCAAGGCGGGCGAGATGTACAAGACGCCGGCGGGCGCATGGGAAGCCCGAAGCGGCGCGCCGAAGCGCGATCCGCGCTGCGCGTAGGACCGGGGCCGGTCCGCCGCTCGGCGCTTAACGCTAAGCGCTTCTACCACCCCGGCGGAGGCCGGGGCCCAGGTGGGAAGGCGGATGTAACGACGCGCAGCGCCTGCCAACCGACGTCTCCTACCTGGGCCCCGGCTTCCGCCGGGGTGGTGAGTAAAACAGCAACTCGTCACTCTGAAGTTCTGGCTTCCTGCGTCCGCGAGAAAACCGTGAGACGAGGTCGACGATTAATCTCCTTGTCCCACATCCTCCCGTTTTGTCAGCGCCGCCCCATGCGCAACCACCGACTCGCTCGACTGGCATCCCGCTACCCTCCCGCCGCCACCCACCCGTGAGTCCATCCACCCACCCTCAACTTTCTCAACATTCGCAGCACGACCTTCGCGCAAAATCCCGCTGCGGTTGACTTCACCACCCCCGGTTTATAAACGCCGGGTCGCAACCGCAGGTCCGCCGCGGATGCTTTTCGTCGCCGGGTCGTTTCCGGCGGCGTTTCTTTATCAGGATGTTTTTGTTGGCCGACGACCGCCAGTCCGATCCCGCCGATCTCGACGCCCGCCTCGCGCGGGCGCAGTCGGCGCGAGTCGATGGCGTGGCGCCGGTCAAGCCCGCCAAGGGCTATTCGCAGGGCTCGCGGGTGCTCGCCGAGCTGATCGGCGCGCCGATCGGCGGCGGCATTATCGGCTGGGCGCTCGATCGCTGGTTCGGCACCAGCCCGTGGCTGCTGCTCATCTTCCTGGCGCTCGCGGTGATCGCGGCGTTCCGCAACATCTTCAAGATTTCGAAGGAGCGCGCAGAGTGAGCGCCGGCAGAATAGACCCGATGGAGCAGTTCATGGTCGAGCCCGTGCTCGGCCGTCACCTCATGATCGGCGGGTACGACGTCTCGTTCACGAACTCCGCGCTGTTCATGGTCGTGGTGTTCGTGCTGCTCGCAGTGTTCATGGCGGGCGGGATGAAGCGTCAGCTGGTGCCCGGCCGGTGGCAGGTCGCCGCCGAATCGGTGATCGGGTTCATCGACAACATGGTCAGCGTGAACATCGGCAGCGGCGGCAAGAAGTTCGCGCCGTACATCTTTTCGCTGTTCATGTTCATCCTGTTCGCGAACCTCGTCGGCGTGCTGCCGCTCGCGATCCTGCCAGGATTGCACACCTTCGCGGTGACCAGCCACATCACGGTCACCGCGGTGCTGGCGTTCGTATCGTTCGCGATCGTGCTCGCGGTCGGCTTCGCCAAGCACGGCCTGAAGTTCTTCTCGCTGTTCGTGCCGCACGGCGCGCCGGCGTGGCTGATGCCCGTCATCATCCCGGTCGAGTTCGTGTCGTTCATGGTCCGTCCTTTCTCGCTCGGGCTGCGGCTGTTCGTCGCGATGACCGCGGGGCACATCCTGCTAGAGGTGTTCGGCAGCTTCGTGGTCCAGGGCCTCAACGCCGGCGGTCCGCTCGGCGTCGTCGTCAGCGCCCTGAGCTTCGTGATGATCATCGGCGTCAGTGCGCTCGAACTGCTGGTCTGCGCGATCCAGGCCTATGTGTTCGCGCTGCTCACCTCGCTTTACCTCCACGACGCGGTGCACCTGCACTAGGGTCGCGGCCAGTTTCCTTTTCGTATCTAATCAATGGAGCTTCACATGACTGATCTTGGTGCAATGTACATCGGTGCCGGCCTCGCGGCGATCGGCGTCGGCCTCGCCGCGCTCGGCGTCGGCAACGTCTTCGGCTCGTTCCTCGAAGGCGCGCTGCGCAACCCGGGTGCCGCAGACGGCCAGCAGGGTCGCCTGTTCATCGGCTTTGCGGCGTCGGAGCTGCTCGGCCTGATCGCGTTCGTCGTCGCGATCCTCATTCTCTTCGTCGTCAAGTAAGCGCGGACCGCCGTCGATGCCTCAGCTTTCCCAAATAGGCGAGATCTACGCGTCACAGCTGTTCTGGCTCGTGATCGTGTTCGGCCTGATCTATTTCGGGATCGGCAAGGCGATGGTCCCCAAGATCGAGCGGACGATCGACGATCGTAACGCCCGCATCACCGGGGATCTCGCTGCGGCAACGACGGCCCGTGACGCGGCACGGGCGTCGGAAGAAGCCTATCAGGGCGGTCTCGACATCGCCCGGACCCAGGCGGCGCAAACCGTCGGCGCCGCCAAGGCGCGCGCCACGGCCGCCGCGGAAACCAAGATGAAGGCGGGCGATGCCGCCGCGGCCGACCGCCTTCACGCGGCGACCGCAAGCATCGCGACGTCCAAGGGGCAGGCGCTCGCCGAGATCGAAACCGCGACGGTCGATGCGGTCGAGGCGATCGTCGCCAAGCTGTCGGGCGTCGTGCCCGATCGCGCGGTCGTCGAACAGAAGGTGAAGGCGGAACTCGCGCATGGTTGACCCCCACGCCAACGTGGCGACCGCCGCTGCCGGCACCGCCGAACTGCATCATGCGCCGACCGCGCTCGGAATCTCGGCCCCCGGCTGGGTCGCCCTGTCGATGCTGGTCGTTATCGCGATCCTGATCTGGAAGAAGGTTCCCGCCCTGGTCGGCCGGATGCTCGATCAGCGGATCGCGACGATCCGTACCGATCTGGACGAGGCCAGCAAGCTGCGCGCGGAGGCAGAGGCGATGCTCGCCGACGCTAAGGCGCGCAACGCCGCCAGTGCGGGTGACGCGGCCGCGATCGTCGCGCATGCCGAGGCCGAAGCCGCGGCGATGCTCGCCAAGGCCGAAGCGGACTCGACCGATCTCGTCGCGCGCCGTCAGAAGATGGCGGAAGACAAGATCGCCGCCGCCGAACGCGGCGCAATCGCCGAGGTTCGCGCCAAGGCCGCCGACGCCGCCGCCCGCGCCGCCGCCGCGATCATCGCCGACCAGCACGGCGCGGCCGCCGACAAGGCGCTGGTCGACCGCACGATTGCAGGGCTCGGCCGCCCGAACTGATCCTCAGCTGCTTGTGCTCCCGCGAAGGCGGGAGCCCGGTACTGGGTCCCCGCCTTCGCGGGGACACGAGATGCGGCATCGAGCGTGAGCCAATGATCCCTCGATAGCGGCGTCACCGCCTAGCGCCGCCGCTCCCGAGTTCCTAGATTCGCATCGATGTCGACGCCCAACGCTCCCGACCGGTTCAACGAAGAAAAGAACACCTTCACGGTTCGCGGCACCGACGCGCCCGATCTCGCTGCCGGGGTTGCGGCGATCCGTAACGTGTTGAAGACGCTGCCGATCCGGTCGGGCGTCTACCGGATGCTCGATGCCAAGGGCGACGTGCTCTACGTCGGCAAGGCGCGTGCGCTGAAGAACCGCGTCGCCAATTACGTCCAAGTCGATCGCCTGTCGAAGCGGCTCCAGCGCATGGTCGCGCAGACCCGATCGATGACGATCGTCACTACCAACAACGAAGCGGAAGCGCTGCTGCTCGAAGCGCAGCTGATCAAGCGATATCGCCCTGCCTACAACGTGCTGCTGCGCGACGACAAAAGCTTCCCGTTCATCCTCTTGCGGGCGGATCACGATTTTCCGCGCATCCAGAAGCATCGCGGCGCGCGGCGCGCCAAGGGCGACTATTACGGGCCCTTCGCGAGCGCCGGCTCGGTCAACAACACGCTGAACGCGCTGCAGAAGCTGTTCCTGCTCCGCTCCTGCACCGATGGCTTCTTCAAGACTCGCGATCGCCCGTGCCTGCTCTACCAGATCAAGCGCTGCTCGGCGCCCTGCGTCGGCCGGATCGACGCAGCCGGCTATGCCGAGCTGGTGTCGGACGCCAAGCAGTTCCTCGGCGGCAAGTCGACCGGCGTCCAGGCGAAGCTCGGCGCGCAGATGCAGGCCGCCGCCGAGGCGATGGACTTCGAACTCGCGGCGCTGTTGCGCGACCGGTTGCGCGCGC
This sequence comes from uncultured Sphingomonas sp., assembly GCF_964243315.1. Lineage (GTDB taxonomy): Bacteria > Pseudomonadota > Alphaproteobacteria > Sphingomonadales > Sphingomonadaceae > Sphingomonas. Next base: position 12,543 of record NZ_CAXTEM010000053.1, read on the forward strand.
TGACCTTTATCCAGGGAACCCAGGCGATCAATGCGGAAGGGGTCGGCGACGCCGACGTGTTCGCGCTCGCCTGCCGCGACGGAACGATGGGAATTCAGGCGTTCTTCATCCGCGGCGGCCAGAATTGGGGCCATCGCAGCTTCTTCCCTGCGCACACCAACGACGTGCCGGAGGACGAGGTGCTGATGAGCTTCCTCTCCCAATTCTACGAAGAGGTGCCGCCGCCCAAAACGATCCTGCTCGATCGCGACCTGAATGAGGGCGGCTTGCTGGAAGAGGCGCTTGCCGAACGCGCGGGCTACAAGGTCGCGCTATCGGTGCCGCAACGTGGCGACCGGCGCCGGCTGATGGAACAGGCGCAGCGCAACGCGGTCGAGGCGCTCGAACGCCGCCTGGCGGAAAGCACCACCCAGGCCCGACTGCTGCGCGAGGTCGCGGAACTGTTCGATCTGCCCGAGCCGCCCGACCGGATCGAAGTCTACGACAACAGCCATATCCAGGGCACCAATGCGCTCGGTGCGATGATCGTCGCCGGGCCGGAGGGCTTTCGCAAGGGTCAGTATCGCAAGTTCAACATCAAGAACAAGGACACCGCCCCGGGCGACGATTTCGCGATGATGCGCGAGGTGTTCGGCCGCCGCTTTGCCCGCGCCCAGGCCGAGGATCCCGATCGCGACGGCGGCGAATGGCCCGATCTGGTGCTGATTGACGGCGGTCGTGGGCAACTGAATGCGGCCAAGGCGGTGCTCGAGGATCTCGGGATCGAGGACGTGTGCATGGTCGGCATCGCCAAGGGGCCGCAGCACGGCCGCGACGGCCGCGAGGTCTTCCACATGCTCGACGGCCGCGAGTTCCAATTGCCGGTCAACGCACCGGTCCTGTTCTACCTCCAGCGGCTGCGCGACGAGGTCCACCGGTTCGCGATCGGCGCGCACCGCGACAAGCGCGCCAAGGCCATCGGCGCCAGCCCGCTCGACGAGGTTCCCGGCATCGGTCCGGCGCGCAAGAAGGCGCTGCTGATGCACTTCGGCACCGGCCGCGCGGTGCGCAACGCGAGCCTTCAGGATCTGCAACAGGCGCCCGGCGTGTCGTCCGCGGTCGCGCAACAGGTGTACGACTTCTACCACGCACGATGATCGTGCGGACCTTTGCCGAAGTATTTACCCCCTCGCGCTAGGCAGGCGCGATGGTGACGCCCGTATTCCTTACCGCCGACATCGAATTCGCGTGGCGGCATCATGCCGCGGGTCATGATCTGGACGGCATGTACCAGCGATCGATCGAACCCGCCGGGGTAGGCCTCGCCTTTCAATTGGAAACGTTGCGGCGTCACGAACTGAAGGTCTGCTTCTTCGTCGATCCGATGCCGGCGCTGCTGTTCGGGCTCGACCCGATCCGGCGGATCGTCGATGCGATTCTGGAGGCAGAGCAGGAGGTCCAGCTCCACCTTCACCCCAATTGGGCAGGAGCGCGGGCCGACGATGCGGGCGCGCATTACGGCCGTTTCCAGCTTCACGAATACGACTTCGCCGAGCAAAGCGCGCTGATCGCGGGCGCGACCGACCTGCTGGCGGCGGCCGGCGCACCAGCGCCGATCGCGTTCCGCGCCGGCAACTACGGCGCCGACGACAACACGCTCGGCGTCCTGGCGGCGCACGGCTTCACCTATGACAGCAGCCACAATGGCGCCCAGGCGTCGCGGACCAGCCGCCTGTCGCTGCCGCCGCGCCGTATCTCGCCCGTCGCGGGCACGGTGATCGAGGTGCCGGTGACGGTGATCGAGGACAGCCCGGGCTCGCTCCGCACCTTCCAGCTCTGCGCGCTGTCGTCGAATGAAGCGAGCGACGCGCTGGACCACGCGGCCGCCGCCGGCCATGCCGCGGTGACGATCGTCAGCCACGGCTTCGAACTCGCCAATCGTGCCGGTACCCGCGCCAACATGGTTCACGTCCGCCGGTTCGAAGCGCTGTGCAGCCTGCTGGACGACCGCCGCGACGACCTGCCGACCGTCCACTTCAAGGATCGCCCTTCGCTCCGGCTCGATGCCGACGACGCACCCCTCGGTCCCGACATGCTGCGCACCCGCTGGCGACAGGCCGAACAGCTCTGGTCGAATTGGGTCGCGGAGCGTGTCGCCTGACGGTGACGCAATTGCGGAAGGCGTCGCCTGAAGCGTAGAGCCATGCGATGCATCTGCGCGCTCAAGCCGTGATCCTTGCTGCCCGCGCGCATGGCGAACACGGCTCGGTAGTGCGTGCCTTCACCCGCGAGGACGGCGTCCAGCCGGGCTATGTCCGCGGCGGCCGGTCGCGTGCGATGCGGCCGATCCTGCAGCCCGCGAACATCGTGCTCGGCGATTGGCGTGCCCGCACCGGCGAGCAACTCGCGGCACTCACCGTGGAGCTGGTCCACAGCCGCGCCACCCTGCACCGCGAGCCGCTCGCCGCCGCCGCAATCGAGTGGGTCGCGGCGCTGACCGCAACGTCCTTGCCCGAGGCCCAGGCTTACCCACGAATCTTCGACGCGCTGACCGGGATGCTCGACGCGACCGAGGCGGCGCCGGCGGCGCGGGGCTGGGCGGTGGCGCTCGTCCGCTACGAATTGCTGCTGCTCGCCGAACTTGGGTTCGGGCTCGACCTAGACCAGTGCGTGGCGAGCGGTGGCACCGATGATCTCGCCTTCGTCAGCCCGAAGAGCGGCGCAGCGGTCAGCCGGCAGGCGGCGCAGGGCTATGAGGAACGGCTGCTCGCCTTGCCCGCGTTCGTGCGCGTCGGCGGGGAGGCGGACTGGCCCGATATCCTCGCCGGCGTCGCGCTTACCGGCCATTTTCTGGCGCGCGATATTCTGGTCGATCGTCGCGCCGAGCCGCTCGCGGCACGGGCGCGGCTGGTCGACCGGCTGAAAAGGGCGGTTGCGTGACGCCGCACGGGGCGGCAAGGGCGGGTCCATGGCCCTGATCGCGATCCTCGCCGGCGACGGCATCGGACCCGAGGTGACCGCCGAGGCACGTCGCGTGCTCGAAGCGCTCGACCTCGATCTTCAGTTCGAAGAGGGGCTGGTCGGCGGCGTCGCCTATCGCGCCACCGGACACCCGCTACCCCCCGAAACGCTCGATCTCGCGCGCCGCGCCGACGCGATATTGTTCGGCGCCGTCGGCGATCCGACCTGCGACGCGCTCGAACGCGCGTTGCGACCCGAACAGGCGATCCTCGGGCTGCGCAAGGAACTCGGGCTTTTCGCCAATCTGCGCCCGGCGATGCTCTTCGCGGGGCTAGAAGACGCGTCGGCGCTGCGGCCGGAGGTTGCGGGCGCGATCGACTTGGTGATCGTCCGCGAACTGACCGGTGACGTGTATTTCGGTGACAAGGGGCGCCGAACCACTTCGGAGGGTCTGCGCGAAGGCTATGACCTGATGCGCTACGACGAGGCCGAAGTGGCGCGGATCGCGCGCGTCGGTTTCGAGACCGCACGCCGCCGCCGCGCGCGGCTGTGTTCGGTAGACAAGGCGAACGTGCTCGAAACCTCGCAGCTGTGGCGCGACGTGGTGATCGAGGTGTCGGCGGACTATCCGGGCGTCGCGCTCTCGCACATGTATGTCGATAACGCCGCGATGCAGCTGGTACGTAACCCCGGCCAGTTCGACGTGATCGTCACAGGCAATCTGTTCGGCGACATCCTGTCGGATCAGGCGTCGATGTGCGCAGGCTCGATCGGCATGCTGCCGTCGGCGTCGCTCGATACCGGGTCGAAGGGCATGTACGAGCCGATCCACGGCTCCGCGCCCGACATCGCCGGTCAGGGCAGAGCCAATCCCTGTGCGGCGATCCTGTCCGCGGCGATGATGCTGCGGCATTCGCTTCATCTGGGCGAGGCCGCGGATCGGATCGACGGCGCGGTGGCGGCGGCGATCGCCGCGGGCGCGCGGACCGGCGATCTGGGCGGCGCGCTGTCGACGCGGGCAATGGGTGACGCGGTACTCGCCGCGCTGTGAACGACGCGCTCGAGCTCGCGGTCGTCGTCCCGACGTTCAACGAACGGGGTAACGTCGCGACCTTGGTGGCCCGCCTGGATCGGGCGCTTGCCGGACGCAATTGGGAAGCGATCTTCGTCGACGACGACAGTCCGGACGGGACCGCGAGCGAAGCACGCGCACTCGGCCGCACCGATCGCCGCGTCCGCGTCATCCAGCGGATCGGGCGGCGCGGCCTGTCCTCCGCCTGTATCGAGGGCATGCTGGCGACCGCGGCGCCCGCGGTGGCGGTGATCGACGGCGACCTGCAGCATGACGAGACGCTGCTGCCGAGGATGCTCGACCTGCTTCAAGGAGACGCCGCACTCGATGTCGTGATCGGCTCGCGGTTCGTGTCCGGCGGCGGGACCGGCGAGTGGGATCGCGATCGGATCGCCAAGTCGGCGCTGGCGACCCGCTTGTCGCGGCGGGTGCTGAAGGGTGACCTCAGCGATCCGATGAGCGGGTTCTTCATGATCCGCAGCGACGTCGCGCGGCGGCTGGCGCCCGAGCTGTCGGCGATCGGCTTCAAGATCCTGCTCGACCTGATGACCGCGAGCCCCGTGCCGCTGGCTTTCGCCGAGCTGCCCTACACCTTTCGCGTCCGCACTGAGGGCGAGAGCAAGCTCGATCACGTCGTCGCGATGGAATATCTGATCGCGCTGTACGACCGCATGTTCGGGCGGTTCGTGCCGGTGCGGTTTGCGATGTTTTCAGCGATCGGCTTGCTTGGGGTGCCCATTCATATGGGCGTGCTGGCGCTCGCGATACTGGGCGGCGCGACCTTCCTGTTCGCGCAGATCCTTGGCGCGATGGCGGCGATGACGGTGAATTTCTTTCTCAACAACGCGCTGACCTATCGCGACCGGCGGCTGAAGGGCTGGCGGCAGTTGCTCGACGGCTGGGTGTCGTTCTGCGTGGTCTGCTCGGTCGGGCTGGTCGCCAATGTCGGCATCGCCGCCTTCGTCCATGACGCACGCGCGGGCGGGATCGCGGCGTCGGCGTTGATCGGTATAGTCGTGGGAGCGGTTTGGAATTACGCGCTGTCGTCCAAATTCACTTGGGGCCGATACTAGCCGTCAAGGCCAGGTCGACAGCCACATCCAGCGCTGGAATGCGCTCGGTCCGGGAAGGGCGGTCGCCGCGAGGATCGGGTAGAAGTGAACGAACAGCATCGCTGCCAGCGTGACCGCGGCCTCGTCGAGATAGCGGAGCCGCCCGCGGCCGAAGCGGTCGAGCGCGGCGGCGATCGCGATCGCCAGCCAGATGCTCGACAGATAATAATAATAGAAGAAGCCGAGCGACTTGGGGATGATCGCCCACATGGCTACGCTGGCGATCCAAATCCACGCGATCGCGCCCAGCCCGGTGCTGCGGTGGCGAGCCCAGCCCCAGAGACAAGCGAGCACCGCGACCAGCCCGCCCCATATCACCACCGGATTGCCGAGCATCAGGATCCCGCGCTGTGCGCCGTCGACGGGCTCGTACAGATACCAGATCGGCCGCAGGTCGAGCGGCCAGCTATACCAGGCCGACTGATAGGTATGCGGCGGCAGCACCTGGGTCTGCTGGTGATAGATGTCGAGCTGGTACGGGATAAGCTTCGCCAGCGTCATCGGCTCGGTCGCGTAGAAGAACGCCGGCGCGAAGGTCGCCAGATAGGTCCCGACGCTCGCCAACCCGAGGATCGCCAAGGCCGGGGTCGGGCGCAGGCCGGGCCAGCGATCCGCGCGGTCGCGGCGGAGCAGGACATAGGCGACCGCGGCGAACGCGACATAGGGTGCGGCGGTCCACTTGGTACCGACCGCCAGCCCCAGGAGCACGCTCCCCGCCAGCCAGCGGCGCCCGACCTGCGCACCAGTGCCGCGCATCGACCATACCAGCATCGCCACCGCGCCGACCACGAAGGCAGCCATGAACCCGTCGAGCATCGCGATGCGCGCCTGTACGAAGATCGTGAAGTTCAAAATCGCGAGGAGGCTGCCGATCACCGCCGGACGCAACCGCCCGAACGTCACCCACAGGATCGCGAAGACCCCGATCACCACGGCGGTGCCCGCAACGCTCGAGAAGAACCGCCAGCCGAGCGGTCCCTCGCCGAACAACAGGATGCCGAGCGCGATGATCGTCTTGCCGAGCAACGGATGTTCGATGTTCACCGGCCCGGCAAGGCTGGCGAGCGTCCGCGCCGCGGGGACGTAATGCACCTCGTCGAACACCAGCTTGTGCGGTGTCGTCAGCCGCCACGCGAACAGCAGTTGCGCGGCGGCGGCGATCGCGATCGCAGCGGGTAAAGGGCGTTTAAGGACGGTGCGCACGCGCCCTTGTCCCTGCTTCGCCACGGGCTTTCAAGGGACCACCGCGCTTGAAAGCCCGCTGCGAAGGGGGCAAAGCCGCGCAGATGAAGCGCAAGGCTGGCCAGGACCGTTCGATCACCGCCAATTGGCGCCCCGCGACGCTCGCGATCCGCGGCGGCACCGCGCGGTCCGAATATGGCGAGACGTCCGAGGCGTTGTTCCTGACCTCGGGCTATAGCTACGACAAGGCTGCCGACGCCGCGGCGCGGTTCGCGGGTGAGCAGGACGGGATGACCTATTCCCGGCTTCAGAACCCGACCGTCGAGATGCTCGAACATCGCATCGCGCTGCTGGAGGGGGCGGAGGCATGCCGGACGATGGCGACCGGCATGGCCGCGATGACCGCGGCGCTGCTCTGCCAGTTGCAGACTGGGGATCATGTCGTCGCTGGGCGCGCGGCGTTCGGGTCGTGCCGCTGGCTGACCGACACGCTGCTGCCAAAGTTCGGGATCGCGACCACCATCGTCGACGCGCGCGACCCGCAGGCGTTCGTCGACGCCGTGCGGCCCGATACCAAGCTCTTCTTCTTCGAAACGCCCGCCAATCCGACGATGGACATCGTCGATCTGCGCGCGGTGTGCGGCATCGCGCGCGAACGCGGGATCACGACGGTGGTCGACAACGCCTTCGCCACCCCCGCGCTGCAGCGCCCGATGGAATTCGGCGCCGACATCACCGCGTACAGCGCGACCAAGATGATGGACGGGCAGGGGCGGGTGCTGGCGGGCGCGGTGTGCGGCAGCGAGGATTTCATCCTCAACACGCTGCTCCCTTTCACGCGCAATACCGGCCCGAACCTGTCGCCGTTCAATGCCTGGGTGGTGCTGAAGGGGTTGGAGACGCTCGACCTCAGGATCCGTCGCCAGTCGGAAAGCGCGGTCACCGTCGGCCGCTTCCTGGAGGCGCGGGTGCCGCGTATCCTGCATCCTGGCCTGCCGAGCCACCCCCAGCACAATCTGGCGATGAGCCAGATGGATGCGTGTGGCCCGATCTTCGCGTTCGAGGTCGAGGGACGCGAACAGGCGCACGCGCTGCTCGACGCGCTGGCGCTGGTCGACATCTCGAACAACATCGGCGATTCGCGGTCGCTGATGACGCATCCCGCCTCGACCACGCATTACGGCGTCGCCGAGGAGAAGCGGATCGAGATGGGGGTGACTGAGGGGCTGTTGCGGCTGAACGTCGGCCTGGAGGATCCCCGCGACCTGATCGACGATCTCGATCAGGCGCTGACGGCGGCGGGGTTGTGAAGGAATTCTTCCCCCACGCCGCGACCACCGACGGCGTCACCGTGCGCGTGTCGGTCAGCTACCTTTCCGACCAGTCCGAGCCGCGCCGCGGCCGCTGGTTCTGGGCCTATCACATCCGCATCGAGAACGAGCGCGACACGACCGTCCAGCTACTCACCCGGCATTGGGTGATCACCGACGGCCGCGGCGCGCGTCATTCCGTCGAGGGCGAGGGCGTGGTCGGCGAACAACCGGTGATCGCACCGGGCGGCAGCTTCGACTATGTCTCGGGCTGCCCGCTCGCCACCCCTTCCGGGTCGATGCGGGGCAGCTACCGGATGATCGCCGAAGACGGCGCGCTGCTCGAGATCGCGATCCCTCCCTTCACCCTCATCGCTCCTGCGGTGACGAGTTGAAGCGGACTCACCTGCCGCTGAACGGGATGCGCGTGTTCGACGCGGCGGCGCGGCATCTGTCATTCACCCGTGCCGCGGACGAGCTCGCGGTGACCCCCGCCGCGGTCGGCCAGCAGATCCGCGCGCTGGAGGATACGCTGGGCGTCGTCC
>NZ_CAXTEM010000054.1:0-20240 GCF_964243315.1 uncultured Sphingomonas sp.
ACGAGAAGCACATCTTTCCGCGCGACACGATCAGGGCGGCGGCCGAGCTCGGCTTCGCGTCGATCTATGTCAGCGAGGAGAGCGGCGGGATCGCGCTCGGGCGGCTGGAGGCGGCGCTGATCATGGAGGCGATGGCCTATGGCTGTCCGTCGACCAGCGCGTTCATCTCGATCCACAACATGGCATCGTGGATGATCGACCGGTTCGGGTCGCAGACGGTGAAGGACAAGTACCTGCCGAGCCTGGTGACGATGGATCGCCTCGCGAGCTATTGCCTAACCGAGCCGGGGTCCGGATCGGACGCGTCGGCGCTGAAGACCAAGGCGGTGCGCGACGGCGACGACTGGATCGTGACCGGATCCAAGCAGTTCATCTCCGGCGCGGGCGAGAACGAGGTCTATGTGACCATGGTCCGCACCGGTGAGGAGGGGCCGAAGGGCATCTCCGCGCTGGTGATCGAGAAGGACATGCCGGGCGTGTCGTTCGGCGCCAACGAACGCAAGCTCGGCTGGCATTCGCAACCGACCGCTCAGGTGATCTTCGACGGCGTGCGGGTGCCGGGAGAGAACCTCGTCGGCGGGCTCGGCGAGGGGTTCCGGATCGCGATGATGGGGCTCGACGGCGGGCGGCTCAACATCGGCGCGTGCTCGCTCGGTGGGGCGCAACGGTGCCTGGATGAGGCGATCGGGTATACGAAGGATCGCAAGCAGTTCGGGAAACCGATCGCAGATTTCCAGAACACGCAGTTCACGCTCGCCGACATGGCGACCGAGCTCGAGGCGGCGCGCTATCTGCTTTACGTCGCGGCGGCGAAGGTGACCGCGAACGCGCCCGACAAGACCAAGTTCGCGGCGATGGCGAAGCGGCTAGCGACCGACACAGGGTCGGCGGTGGTTGACCGGGCTCTGCAGCTGCATGGCGGTTACGGGTATCTGATGGACTATCCGATCGAGCGCTTCTGGCGTGACCTGCGGGTGCATTCGATTCTGGAGGGGACCAACCAGGTGATGCGGATGATCGTCGGCCGCGAGCTGACGCGGCAATGAGGGGGACGAACAGATCCTCCCCGGAACGGGGAGGGGGACCAGCCGCAGGCTGGTGGAGGGGGCTCACCGCGAGCGACACCGCCCGAGGCACGCCCCCTCCACCACTCGCTGCGCGAGCGGTCCCCCTCCCCTTGCAGGGGAGGAATTTGGATGACCAATGAACTGATCGTAGCAGTCGAAGGCCCTCTGGGCCGGATCCGCCTCAACCGGCCGAAAGCGCTGCATGCGCTGACCACCGCGATGTGCGCCGGCGTCCTGGAGGCGCTGGACGCGTGGCGCGACGATCTAGCGGTCGAGGCGGTGGTGATCGACCATGCCGAGGGGCGCGGGTTCTGCGCGGGTGGCGACATCCGGATGCTGGCGGAATCGGGCGCGGCGGACGGGGTCGCGGCGCGGGCGTTCTTCCATGTCGAATACCGGATGAACCACCGGCTGTTCACCTATGCCAAGCCGATCGTCGCGGTGATGGACGGGATCACCATGGGCGGCGGGGTCGGGCTGGCGCTGCCGTGCACCTTCCGGATCGCCACCGAAAACACCAAACTGGCGATGCCCGAGACCGGGATCGGGCTGTTCCCGGACGTCGGCGCGGGATGGTATCTGTCGCGGCTGCCGGGGCGGATCGGGCAGTATCTGGCGCTGACCGGATACAGGCTCGACGGCGCCGAATGCCACGCGCTGGGGATGGCGACGCATTATCTCGACAGCGCGTCGCTCGACGAGGCCAAGCGCAGGATCGCCGCCGCGCCGCAGGAGATCGGCGCGACGCTCGACGCGCTGGCGGTGCCGGCGGGCGAGGCGAAACTGCTGGGGAACCGCGCGGCGATCGACCGGCTGTTCGCGAGCGATGCGCTGGAGGACATCTATGCGGCGCTGGCGGCGGACGGATCCGACTTCGCGGCGGCGACGCTGGCGACGCTGCGGACCAAATCGCCGCAGACCATGAAGGTGTCGCTGCGGTTGTTGAAGGACGGCGCGGGGATGGCGAGCTTCGCCGACGAGATGGCGCATGAATATGCGGTCGGCAGCCGGGTGGTGCAGCGCCACGACTTTCTCGAAGGGGTACGTGCGGTGATCGTCGACAAGGACAATGCGCCGCGCTGGGACCCGGCCGAGCCGGAGGGCGTGACCGATCACGTGATCGACCAGATCTTCGCGCCGCTTTCGGCGGGCGAGGCGTGGACGCCGTCATGAGGGGCGGCATGAACGAACAGGAACAGCGATGACCGATTACGAGACCATCCTCGTCGAGCAGCGCGGGGCGGTGACGCTCGTCACGCTCAACCGGCCTCAGGCGCTGAACGCCCTGAATTCGCAGGTGCTCAGCGACCTGCTCGCGGCGTTCGCCGCGTTCGACGCCGATCCCTCGCAAGGGTGTGCGGTGCTGACCGGCAGCGAGAAGGCGTTCGCGGCTGGCGCGGACATCAAGGAGATGTCGGCGCAGGGCTTCGCGGCGATGTACGGCAGCGACTTCTTTGCCGGCTATGACCGGCTGACGCAGACGCGCAAGCCGGTGATCGCGGCGGTGGCGGGCTATGCACTCGGCGGCGGGTGCGAGTTGGCGATGATGTGCGACTTCATCCTCGCGGCGGACACCGCCAAGTTCGGGCAGCCGGAGATCAAGCTGGCGGTGTCGCCAGGCATGGGCGGATCGCAGCGGCTGACCCGCGCGGTCGGCAAGGCCAAGGCGATGGAGATGTGCCTGACCGGGCGGATGATGGACGCTGCCGAGGCCGAGCGCGCGGGGCTGGTCAGCCGCGTGGTGCCCGCCGCGGAACTGGTCGAGGAGGCGGTGAAGACCGCCGCGACGATCGCGTCGATGGCGCCGCTGGCGGTGCTCGCCAACAAGGAGATGGTCGACGCGGCGTTCGAGACCGGTCTGGCGATGGGCGTGCAGTTCGAGCGGCGCTTGTTTCACGGGCTGTTCGGAACCGAGGACCAGAAGGAGGGCATGGCCGCCTTCGTGGAGAAGCGTCCGGGCAAGTGGACTGGTAAGTAGCGATCCCCCTCCCGCTTGCGGGAGGGGTTAGGGGAGGGCCTGTCCTCCCAAACAACATCTCCGTTCGCGGAAAGGCCCTCCCCCGGCCCCTCCCGCAGGCGGGAGGGGAGTGAAGTAGATGGCACGCGTCGCATTCATCGGTCTGGGCAACATGGGCGGCGGCATGGCCGCGAACCTGGCGAAGAAGGGGCATGACGTGCGCGCCTTCGATCTCTCCGCCGATGCGCTCGCGCGCGCCGAAGCCGCGGGGTGCTTGCCCGCCGCGGGCGCGATGGAGACGATCGCGGGGGCCGAAGCGATCGTCACGATGTTGCCCGCGGGCACGCATGTCGAGAGCGTCTATACCGACGCGGTGTTCGGCAACGCCGCGCCGACCGCGGTCCTGATCGACTGTTCGACGATCGACGTCGCCACCGCCAAGCGCGTCGGGGAGGCCGCGCTCGCGAAAGGTCTCGTGGCGGTCGATGCACCGGTGTCGGGCGGGATCGGCGCGGCCAATGCGGGCACGCTGACCTTCATGGTCGGGGGCAGCGCGGAGGGCTTCGCGCGCGCGGAGCCGTTCCTGGCGGACATGGGCAAGGCGGTGATCCATGCCGGTGCATCGGGCGCTGGGCAGGCGGCGAAGATCTGCAACAACATGCTGCTCGGCGTGACGATGGCGGGCACGTGCGAGGCGTTCCTGCTTGCGGAGAAGCTCGGGCTCGATGCGCAGAAATTCTACGACATCGCGAGCGTTTCGTCGGGGCAGAGCTGGTCGATGACGACTTATTGCCCGGTGCCAGGGGTCGGGCCGGATACGCCGGCGGATCACGACTATCAGGGCGGGTTCGCGGCGGCGCTGATGCTGAAGGACCTGCGGCTGGCGATGGCCGCGGCAGATGACACCGGCGCGCCGACGCCGATGGGGGCGGAAGCGCGTGCGCTGTACGAGCGGCTGGCGGAGGCGGGGCAGGGCGGGCTCGATTTCTCCGCGCTGATCCGGATGCTGCGGGGGTGAGCGCGTACGCAGCTCTCATTACCGTTCGTCCTGAGTAGCCATTAAGTAGCCCGCAGGGCGTATCGAAATGGGGTATCGATACGCCCTTCGGGCTACTCGATCCCTACTCAGGACAAACGGAGGGTGGTCGAGCCTCCTTCCCGCCAATGACGTTCGCGAACGTCCCGGTTGAGGCCGATGTCATCAGGCTATAGACCTGCCCGGAACAGGGGGGCGAGATGGCGGACACAGCGATTGCGGGCGAGGATATCGCCATCCCTCCACCGTCGGCCAAGGACATCCGCCTGGTCATCGGCGCGTCGTCGCTCGGCACCGTGTTCGAATGGTACGACTTCTTCATCTACGGCACGTTGGCCGCGTCGGGGATCATCGGGCGGACCTTCTTTCCGGCGGGGAATGAGGTCGTCCAGACGCTGCTCGCCTGGGCTGGGTTCGCAGTCGGGTTCGGGTTTCGGCCGCTCGGTGCGGTGCTGTTCGGCTATCTGGGCGACCGGCTCGGGCGCAAATACACGTTCCTGGTGACGATCACGCTGATGGGCGTCGCGACCGCGGGGGTCGGGCTGATCCCGTCGGCGGAGACGATCGGATATGCCGCGCCCGCGCTGGTGCTGCTGCTGCGGATCATGCAGGGGCTGGCGCTCGGCGGCGAATATGGCGGCGCGGCGATCTATGTCGCCGAGCATTCGCCGCGCGGCAAATCCGGTTTCTACACCAGCTTCATCCAGGCCGGCGTCGTCGGCGGCTTCATCCTCAGCCTCGCGGTGGTGCTCGCGACCAAGGGCGTGTTGTCGTCGGAGGCGTGGACCGCCGGGGGCTGGCGGTTTCCGTTCCTGTTTTCGATCCTGCTGCTCGCGATCTCGCTGTGGATGCGGCTGAAGCTGTCGGAAAGCCCGGTGTTCCTGAAGATGCGCGCGGCGGGCGAGCGCGCGGGCAATCCGCTGGTCGAGAGCTTCACCTATCCCGGCAATCTGCGGCGGATGATCGTCGCGCTGTTCGGCATCGCCGCGGGGCTGACGGTGATCTGGTACACCGCGATGTTCACCGTGCTGTCGTTCCTGCAGACGACGATGCGGGTCGACGAGACCGTCGCGCAACTGATCACCGGCGCGGGGGCGCTGGCGGGGCTCGGCTGGTTCGTGCTGTTCGGCTGGCTGTCGGACCGGGTCGGGCGCAAGACACCGATCGTGATCGGTTATGCGATGACGCTGCTGCTGCTGTTCCCGATCTTCTGGACGATCGGCGCGGCGGCCAATCCGGCGCTGGCGCGGGCGGCCGACCGGGCGCCGGTGATCGTCGCTGGGCCGCATTGCGCCTACAGCCCGTTCGCGGCGAAGCAGGCGGACGAATGCGGGCAATTGCTCGATTATTTCAGCAAGAAGGGCGTGCCCTACACCAAGCGCGTGACCACGGTGACGATGGTCGCGATCGGGGGCGAGCCGATCGCGGATCATAGCCCCGCGGCACTCGATGCGGCGCTGACCCGGGCGGGATATGACCTCGCCAAGGTGGTGCCGTCGGCGAGCAACATCCTGGTGATCTTCCTCGCGATCCTGGTCATGGGTGCGCTGTCGGGCATCACCTTCGGACCGGTCGCGGCGCTATTGTCGGAGATGTTCCCGCCCGCGATCCGCTACAGCTCGCTGTCGATCCCCTATCATCTCGGCACCGGCTATTTTGGCGGCTTCCTGCCGTTCATCAGCCAGTACATCGTCGCGCGAACCGGCGATCCGTTCGCGGGCCTGTGGTACACGATGGCGGTGGTCGCGATGGCGCTGGTGGTCACGGTGATCGGGCTGAACGAAAAGGAACTCGTCCGCTGATCGCTGCGCCATCGACGCTCGGCGCGTGGGCGACTATCGCGGCGCGGTGACCGTCGCCTCCCCCCTCCGCCTCCGCCTCGATCGATCCGCGCTGTCCGACAATTGGCGGGCACTCGACCGGCTAGCCGGCGGCGCCGCGTGCGGGGCGGCGGTGAAGGCCGACGGTTATGGCCTCGGCGCGGTCGAGGTCGTGCGGACGCTGGCGGGCATCGGCTGCCGCGACTTCTTCGTGGCGACCTGGGCGGAAGCGGCTGCGCTTGCCCCGCTGGGGGTCACGGTGTCCGTGCTGCACGGCGTTCGCGAGGAGGACATGGCGGTCGCGGCCGGCGGGATCGCGCGTCCGGTGCTCAACACCGACGCGCAGGTCGCCCGGTGGAAGGCCGCGAGCGGCGGCGCGTGCGACGTGATGGTCGATACCGGCATGAACCGGCTTGGCGTGTCGCCGGAGGCGGTCGCGGGCGGGTTGCTCGACGGGCTCGCGATCGAGACGCTGATGAGCCACCTCGCCTGCGCCGACGAGGACAGCGCGATGAACGAACGCCAGCGCGCGGCCTTTGCGGGGCTGGTGGGGAAGACGAGCGCGCGGCGGATGAGCCTCGCCAACTCGGCGGCGGTCGCGCTGGGGGCGGGCTACGCGTTCGATCTCGTTCGACCGGGGTTGGCGCTCTACGGCGGTGTACCTCGCCCCGAGTTCGCGGACATCATCCGCCAGGTCGTCACGCCCGAGGCCCAGATCCTCCAACGGCGCTGCGTCGCGGCCGGCGAGACGGTCGGCTACAACGCCACCTGGACCGCATCCGCGCCGACCGAGGTGGCGATCCTCAATATCGGCTATGCGGACGGCTATCGCCGCGCCTTTTCGGGGGTCGGCAGCGCCGGGGGTGGTGCGTTGCCGGTCCTGGGGCGGGTGTCGATGGACCTGGTGGCGATCGATGTCACCAGCCGGGCCGTAATCGCCGAGGGCGATTGGGTCCCGCTCGACTATGATCTGGCCACCGCGTCGATCGCGACGGGGGTGTCGCAATATGAGTTGCTGACCGGCCTGCGCGAGCGGTTCGAGAGAAGCTGGTTCTAGGCGAGCCGTCGATCATGAGCGCGTGTTCCTGCGGAGGCAGGAACCCAGGGTGACGATCGCCAACGCTTTTAACCCTGGGCTCCTGCGTTCGCAGGAGCACGTTGCCGCGTGCACCGACTTCGCGGATTACCGCTCCAAACACATGGCGATGCCCATGCCGCCGCCGATGCACAGGGTGGCGAGGCCCTTCTTGGCGTCGCGCTTTTGCATCTCGTAGATCAGCGTCGTCAGCACGCGCGCGCCGCTGGCGCCGATCGGGTGGCCGATCGCGATCGCGCCGCCGTTGACGTTGACCTTGTCGGCGTCCCAGCCGAGTTCCTTGCCTACCGAGAGCGCCTGTGCGGCGAAGGCTTCGTTGGCTTCGATCAGGTCGAGGTCGGCGATCGTCCAGCCGGCCTTTTCGAGCGCGCGGCGGGTGGCGGGGACCGGGCCGATGCCCATGATCGACGGATCGACGCCCGCGCTCGCCCAGCTCTTGATGGTGGCGAGGATCGGGCTGCCGCGGCGCTCGGCCTCTTCGCGGGTCATGATCACCAGCGCCGCGGCGCCGTCGTTGAGGCCGCTGGCGTTGGCGGCGGTGACGGTGCCGTCCTTCTTGAACGCGGGCCGTACGCTGGACACGCTGTCGAGCGTCGCGTCGCTGCGGATATATTCGTCGTCCGCGACGATCGTGTCGCCCTTGCGACCCTTCACCGTGACCGGCGCGATCTCGTCCTTGAAGCGGCCCGATGCGCGCGCCGCCTCGGCCTGGTTTTGCGAGCGGACCGAGAAGGCGTCCTGTTCGCCGCGGGTGACCTGATATTGTTCCGCCAAGTTCTCGGCGGTGATGCCCATGTGATAGCCGTTAAAGACGTCGGTAAGGCCGTCCTTCACCATCGTGTCGACGAGCGCGAGATCGCCCATCTTCTGCCCGCCGCGCATCGTTTGCGCATGCGCGCTGAGCGACATCGATTCCTGGCCGCCCGCGACCACGATCGTGGCGTCGCCGGTCGCGACCGCCTGGCAGGCGAGCGCCACCGCGCGCAGGCCCGAGCCGCAGACCTGGTTGACGCCCCAGGCGGGCACCTCCTTGGGAATACCCGCGGCCATCGATGCCTGGCGCGCGGGGTTCTGGCCCTGCGCGGCGGTGAGCACTTGGCCGAGGATCACCTCCGACACTTCGTCGCCGCCGACGCCGGCCTGCGCGAGAGCGGCCTCGATCGCGACTCGGCCGAGCTCATGCGCGGGGGTCGCGGCGAAGGCACCGAGGAAGCTGCCGACCGGGGTACGCTTCGCGGCGGTGATCACGATATCGGTCATCACATGTCCTTTTCGACTGGTTGCCGGTCCCATAGGCTAGCCGAGCGCGTCGATCCAGTCGGCTAACGGCGTCCAGAGCTGGTCGCGGGCACGGCCGCCGACGATCATCCCGACATGGCCGATCGCGAGGTCGCGGCGTTGCGGCAGGCCTGCGGCGGTGGCGGCGGGCACGATGCGGTCGGTCCGCGATACGAACTCGATCGCGGGGCAGTCGAGCGTGAGCGGGTCGATCATGCGCCCGCCGACGTGCCACGTGCCGCGACCGGGCAGGTCGGCGGCGACCAGGTCCTCGAACAGCGAGCGGCCCGCAGCATAGGGCAGCGGCGCGCCGGCATTCGCCCAATCCTCGAGCCGGACGAAGCTGAGGGCGGCGTCGCTGTCGAGCGCAAGAGTCGCGAACCGTTCGTACTTGGCGACCGTGCGAGCGGGGTCGAGCTTCCAGAAGCCGGCTTGCAACACCTCCATCGGTACGACGCCTAGCGCCTCGCACGTCGGTCGGGCGCTCGCCCACATCGCCGCGATCGCGTCGCGCCCGGCGCCATAGCCCTCGAAGCGCCATGGCGCGGCGATCGTCGCCAGGCCGGCGACGGGGGCGATCGCGGCGGCGGCGACCGCCATCGTGCCGCCGAGGCAGTAGCCGACCAGCACCGGCGGAGCGTCGAGTTCGGCGATCAACGGCACCAGCAGCCGCTCGACATGCGCGGCGATGTCGAGGTCGCGGTCCTCGGGGCCGGGCGTGCCCCAGTCCACCAGCCAAGGGTGCAGCCCGCGCTCGGCGAGCCACCGCAGCAACGATCGGTCGGGCCCAAGGTCTAGAATGTCGGGCGGATTGATCAGCGACGGGACCAGCACGACGTGACGACCGCGCGTATCGGGTGATCCATAATCACGCAGAGACGCGCGACCTACGCGGTGCGGTGCAGCAGGCGGAGCGGGGAACGGCGGACGCTCTGCGACCTGATAGGCCTGCAATCCGGCCATGGCGGCGGCCAAGCGATCGGGCGATGCTGCGGTTTCGCTGCGCAGCATGTCCAGGAACAAGGGTAGCGGCCTGGGCCCGTGTTGCGGTGCGGTATGAAAGCCTGTAGTATGGTTAGCATTCACGCTCGGGGTGGCCATATGAAGAAGCAGATCAACGGTGATGGTGTCGTCATCATCAAGAAATACGCCAACCGCCGGCTCTATAACACCGAAACCTCGTCCTACATCACGCTGGACCATCTCGCGACGATGACCCGCGAGGGGCGGGACTTCAAGGTCGTGGATGCGAAGTCGGACGACGACATCACGCACAACGTCCTCACCCAGATCATCATGGAGGAGGAAAGCCGCGGGCAGACGATGCTGCCGGTCAACTTCCTGCGCCAGCTGATCTCGATGTACGGCGACTCGATGCAGGCGATGGTGCCGGGCTATCTCGAAGAGTCGATGGACAGCTTCCGTCGCAACCAGGAACAGTTCAAGTCGGCGGTGCAGGGTGCCTTCGCCAATTCGCCGTTCGCCGAGATGGCGAAGCGCAACATGGCGATGTTCGAGGCCGCGACGCAGGCGTTCAAGCCGGGCGGCGCGGGCGCACCGGGCGTGGTGCCGACGACCCCCGCCGCGCCCGCCGGAACCAGCAAGGACGACGAGATCGCGGCGTTGAAGCAGGAGTTGTCGCGGTTGCAGGACAAGGTCGAGAAGCTCGCCTGACGATGCCGTTGCCGTTCGTCGCTGCGGGCGCCTCGATCGCGGTCGCGGTGGTCGCCGGGCTGGGTGAACGCCGCCGCCGGCGTCGCGTCGATCCCGATCGGGTGGGGCTCGTGGACTGGCGATCGGTGCAGATGGCGGCGCTGCTCGTCGCGGCGATCTGCATCAGCCTGGGTGCGAACCTGAAGTAACGCGGTTCAGTAGAAGTGCTTCAGCGTCAGCGTGCGCACGCTGCCGTCGCACAGCCGCAGCGCGACGATGCGTCCGGGTGCGCCGATCGACCAGGCGGCAAGAGGGCTGCCGGTGTAGGCTGCGGTGATCGGCGATCCGTCGACCGCGCAGATCTGGTCGTCGTCGCGCCAGCCGGTCTCCGCCGCCGGGCTGCCGCGCATCACGTGCAGCACCCGTAACCGATCGGGCTCGACTCGGACGAGCAAGCCGCTGGTGGAGCGGAGCGGGGGGCGATCCGCGGTGGGGCCGGGTTGCAGGACCATGCGCCCCGCGGCGGGATCGAGCAGCACGCGGTAGCGTTGGAGAAAGCCCGAGCCGATCCGCCCCGCGACGCCGATCCCGTCCGAGAAGCCGCCGGCGGGCTCGACACGCAACTCGGTCTGTCGCGCGGTAAGACCGCCGATCGTCAGCGTCGGCACGATCGTCAGCGTGCTGACCGTCGATCCGGCGAGCCCGAACGAGATCGTCGTCGTCGTTCGCGCGTCGTGTGGCGCCGTCGCGCGCCATGATGCGGCGGATAGCGTCACCGCGGCGCCATCGCCGGTGTCGACCACGATCGGCGACAGGCGGCGTCCGGCCAGCGTGATCGCGCTCTCGTAGATCTGCCGTCTGGCCGAGATCGACAGTGGTGCCACCGTTCCAACGAACGGCATCCGGCCCGAGGGCAACAGGCGAAAGCGGCGAGCGGCGAAATCAATGTCGAGCGCCTGTGCGCCGGTGACATCGCGCCCGACGAGCATGTCCACCGCATCCGCGCTGCCGGTCGCCGCCGCGGGCAGGGGCGCCACCGCGACGCGGCCGCCGCGGCGGGTCAGCCCGCCGATCGTGAGTTCCGCGGTCGGCATCCAGCCGATCCCGACTTTGCCGCCGATCGCGGTCGCGGTGCCGCCCTTCACGACTCGCGCCGGGATCGTGGCAGCGGACGCCGCCGCGAGCACCGAATAGCTCACCCCGGTGTCGAGCACTGCGACGATCGGCTTGCCGTCCAGCGTCATCGCGAACCGGATCTGGTTGCCGGGCGTCAGATCGAACGGCACCCAGCGCGCCTCCGCATCGGCGCTGAGCGTGGCGATGCCGTCACGCGGAGTGGCGGGCGCGGCCGCAAGCAGGAGCGGCACGAGGACCGAGGAAAGGCGAAGCATCGCCGGTCCTATAGGCCGATCGCGCCCGGATCGGTGAGGAGGATTCAGGGTCCCGGGGTGGGATCGTCCGGCGCGACGACGGTCACACCGTCTATGGTGAGCGCGCGCGCATCGGCGATGCCGGGCAGCGGCAGATCGGAGAGCAGGACATAGAGCCGCCCGGGGACGAGTTCGCCACGCGCAAAGGCTGCCTCCTCGGCGACGAGGCGCCGCTGCGTGGCCTTGCTGGTTCTCGCGGCATAGACGCTGGTGACGGGACGCCCGGCCTTCACCGCGCGCCAGGCGATCTCCTGGAACAGCGCGAGATCCTGGGTCACGTCGCCCGGCAGGAAGGCGATCGATCGCGACGCTCCGACCAACTGCTCCCATCGTGGGTCCAAGGTGCGGACGTAGAGCCGGTGCTTGCCGGCTTCCCGGCTTTGCGCCCGGACCGCGTCGGCCATGCCCGACAAGTCGATGACCTGCAGCGCGACCAGCGCGACTAGGGTCAGCGCCGCGCGCTCGGCCGAAAGGCGGAAGACGGCGAGCACCGCCATCAGCACCAGCACATAGCCGACCGGCCAGAACAGCCGTCCCGACGCGCGCACCGGATCCAGCACCACCTGCAAGAAGGGAGGCAGCGGCATGTGGAGGACCGCGAGGATCGCGAGCACGATGAGCGCGGGCACCAGCCTGCGCAGCCGCTGCCCGGTAGCGCGTTCACCCTCGCGAGCCGGCAGGCGACGCGCGATCGCGATCGCTGCGGCGATCAGCACCAGGCCGCCGGCGCCGAGATACTGGAACCCCTCGAAGTTGCGGCCCGGACTCTCCTCATGCGCAGGCAGCAGATTGGAAAAGCTGGTGATCCCCGGATTCCACAAGGCATCGAGCGGCATCGAGAACGCACCGAAGTTGCGCGCCGCCTCCTGATCGCCGACTCCCAGCCACAGGGCCAGCGACGCGACCAGCGCCAGCATGACGAGGCCGTGCAGCAACGTCGTCAGCCGCGTCCGCGCCGACCCGTCGACGAAGCGCGCGAGCATCGCCGACGCCCAGATCGCGCCGACCATGACCAACAGATAGCTGTGGATCAGCGCGGTGACGGCGATCAGCGGCGCCCACCATCGCATCCGCTCGCCACGCTTGGCGTCGAGGAACAGGTAGAGCGCGGCCAGGATCGTCCAGTGCGCCATCAGATTGACGTGGACGAAACGGTGGGCGAGCGTCGGGGGGAAGGCGAGGAGGACTACGCCCGCCCATAAAGCGACCGGGCCGGGTGCGTGGCGGCGGAGCAGCAGCCAGGCGAAGAGGGCTTGCAGGATCAGGCTCGCAAGGATGGACGGGCCGACGAGCTGCGCATCGGCCGGCAACCACGCCGCGACGGCCTTTGCGGCCAGGGTTAGCAACGGATTGCTGTCGGTATAGAGCACCGGCACCCCGTTGGGGGCGTTGAGCAGACCGGTCTTCAGCGACGCGCCAGCCGCGGGATCGTGCCAATAGGCATGGGCGCCCAGCGCATTCTCGCCATTGTCGCTGCCGCGGATCAGCCAGCCGGGATTGTCGATCCGCAGCGTCGCCGGATGGAAGAACGCGAAGAACATCGCGAGCGGCAGCACCAGCAACAGGGTCGGGGTGAGCAATCGGTGCCGCCAGCCGCTCGCCGGATTGAAGACTGCCATATCGAGGAAGGCGGTCGGGCGCCCCGACGCCGGGCGAACGCCGGCGCGCGACGGCTCGAGCGTGTCCGAGAAGCTGGTCATCCGCTGCCCTTCTAGAGACACGCTTCCAGATATGCCTGGTCGAAGCCGTACTGCTTGGCCTTGTCGAGCGTGTACGGGCGCAGGCCCATGGCGCGGTATTCGCCGATGATTTTGCCGTCGGCGCTTTCGTCCAGATACTCGAACTTGAACAATTCCTGGGTGACGATCACCGCGCCCTCCATGCCGATCACCTCGGTGACGTTGGTGACGCGGCGCGAGCCGTCGCGCAGCCGCTTGACCTGGACGATCAGCTCGACCGAGTCCGCGATCTGGCGGCTGATCGCCTCCTTCGGGACCTTGATGTCCGACATCATCACCATGTTCTCCATTCGCGCGAGCGCCTCGCGCGGGGAGTTGGCGTGGAGCGTACACATCGAGCCATCGTGACCGGTGTTCATGGCGGCGAGCATGTCGAAACACTCGCTGCCACGGATTTCGCCTAGGATGATGCGGTCCGGGCGCATACGCAGGGCGTTCTTGACAAGATCGCGGATGCTAATCTCGCCCTGGCCCTCCAGATTGGCAGGGCGGGTTTCGAGCGGCAGCCAGTGAGGCTGCTGCAGGCGAAGCTCCGCGGCGTCCTCGATCGTCAGCACGCGCTCGCCCGGGTCGATCATCTTCGACAACGCATTGAGCATCGTCGTCTTGCCCGAACCGGTGCCGCCCGAGATGACGATGTTGAAGCGGCTGGCACCCGCGATCTTCAGCGCGGTCGCCATCTTCGCGCTCATCGACCCACCGTTCGCCATCATGTCGAGCGTGATCGGTTTCGCAGAAAATTTACGGATCGAGATCGCGGTGCCGCGCAGGCTGAGCGGCGGCACGATGACGTTGACGCGGCTGCCGTCCTTCAGCCGGGCGTCGGCGAGCGGGGTAGTCTGGTCGACACGACGGCCGACCGAGTTGCAGATGCGCTGCGCAATCTGGAACAGATGCTCCTCGTCGCGGAACTGGATCTGCGCGAGTTCGAGCTTCCCCTTGCGTTCGATGAAAGTCTGTTCGGGGCCGTTGACCATGATGTCGGAGATCGACGGATCGGCGAGCAATTCTTCTAGCGGCCCGAGCCCGAGCAACTCGTCGACCAATACCTTTTCCAGCGCGAATTGTTCGCGCCGGTTGAGCGTCAGCTTCAGTTCGGCGAGCACTTCGCCGATGATCGGGCGAAATTCCTCGGCGAGTTCGTCCTTGCCGAGCGTCGCCGCCGCTTCCGGGTCGACACGTTCCAGCAGGCGCGGCAGCACCTGTTCCTTGATCTTGTGGATCGAGCTTTCAAAGCCCTCGACGCGGCTGTTGCCGGCATCGCCGCTGGCGTTCTGCCGCTCGGTGAGCCGCTGCATCGCGTCGCCGGTGGTGACGCCCATGATGCCGCTGCCATTGTCGAGCGGTGGCAGCGCGGTCTCGCCCGGCATCGGCAACGAATCGATCGGCGGGAATTGCGACCCCGGCGCATCGGCGTCGGAGCGTTGGGCGCCGCCGCCCTGCATCGGGCGCGCGACGCCGAACGCCGGACGGCTCGACTGCCCGCTTCCTACTCCACTGCGACGTCCGAACGCACTCATGCCATGGCACCTCTCAAGATCAATCGAGGGGTAGGGCCCAGAGCTTGAGATTTGACTAACCAAACCTTGTGCCAAGCCGGACCATCCGAGGCATGGAGCAGCGAGAAGCCGCTATTCCGGCCGAGCGGCGGACTGCGCCTCGCGCGCCAGCAACGCGCGCTTGCGATCCAGGCCATAGGCGTAGCCGCCGAGCGTGCCGTCGGTGCGCTGGGCGCGGTGGCAGGGGATGACGATCGACACCGGATTGCGTCCGCAGGCGGTGCCCGCGGCACGCACCGCGTTCGGATTGCCCGCTATCGCGGCCAACTCGCTATAGGTTCGGGTCTCCCCCTGCGGAATGGTCCTGAGCGCCTGCCACACCGCCTCCTGAAACGCGGTGCCCCGCACGTCGAGCGGCAGATCGTGATCGCGATCGGGCGATTCCACCGCGGCCACCACCCGCGCGGCGAGTTCGGCGAGCGCCGCATCGCCTGGGACGATCTCGGCGGCGGGGAAGCGTGTCCTCAGCGCGGTCTCGTCCTCGTCGAACGACACCCGACACAAGCCACGCGCGGTGGCGGCGACGAACATCGCGCCGAGGCTCGTATCGACGATCGTCCAGCGGATGGTCTCGCCCGCGCCGCCGTTCGCCCAGGCGCTCGGTGCCATCCCCAGCCGCCGCGCGCCGTTCGCGTAGAAGCGGCTCGGCGCGGAATAGCCTGCCTCGTAGATCGCGTCGGTCACGTTGCTCTCCTTGGACAGGGCGTCGGCGGCGCGGGTGCTGCGCAGGCCGCGGGCATAGGCGGCGGGGGTCACCCCGGTCGCGCGCTTGAACAGCCGGTGGAAATGATGCGGGGCATAGCCGACCCGGGCCGCGAGTGCGTCGAGCCCGATCGGTGCACCATCGCCGGCCAGCAGCGCCAGCGCCTCGGCGACCGCCAGCCGGTCGCGCCCGATCGCGTCGGGCTTGCAGCGCAGGCACGCGCGAAATCCGGCGGCGCGGGCGGAGTCGGCATCCGTGTGGAACTCCACGTTCGCCCGCTTGGGATGGCGCGCGGGGCAACTCGGCTTGCAGTAGATGCCGGTGGTGCGGACCGCGACGACGAAGCGACCGTCGTGATTGCGATCGCGCGCTTCGAAGGCCGCCCAAGCGATGGTCTCGTCGATCGTCGTCATGCCGCGGGTCTAGCCCGCCGCCGCCGCCGCTGCACCCCGGGACTTGCGATCAAACCGCGGGCAACCTTCGATGATGACGAGACAAGTTCTTTGACAAGTCGCGGCGGCGTCGGCCAAGTTCAGGCGGGGGAGGAACGAAGACATGGGAGCATTTAAGGCATCGAGTCGAATGTTCGCGGCGGTCGCGCTCGCGACCGGCGGCGCGGCGACCGCGGAATGGCGCGAGGCGCGCTCCTCGCACTTCATCGTCTACGCCGACGACAGCGAGAGCGGGATCCGCGATCTCGCGACTCGGCTGGAGCGATTCGACGCGGTGGTCCGCCGCTTACACAAATTCGACGTCTCCGACGGTCAGGCAAGCAATCCGCTGACGGTGTTCGTGCTGTCCGGCCGCTCCTCGGTCCAGAAGCTGTACGGCGGCGACAGGGACATTGCGGGGTTCTACGTCCCTCGCGCCAGCGGTTCGGTCGCGTTCACGCCCGGACGCGGCGATGGCGATGGCGGATTGCAGCCGCAGATCGTGCTGTTCCACGAATATGGCCATCACCTGCTGCTCGGTAACTCGACGATCGCCTACCCGAACTGGTTCAGCGAGGGCTATGCGGAGTTCGTCTCCACCACCCGGTTCGACAAGGCCTCGGCGATGGTCGGGGTCGCGGCGCAGCACCGCGCCTACGGCCTGATCGAGACCAACGGGATCAGCATCGAACGCCTGCTCGATCCGCGGCCGCATAAATTGTCCGACGTCGAGCGGGAGGCGCTGTACGGCCGCGGGTGGCTGATGACGCACTGGCTGATGTTCGATCCCGCGCGCTTCGCCAAGTTCAACGCGTATTTAAAATTTATCAATGACGGCATGCCCCCGCTCGCGGCGGCGACCAAGGCGTTCGGCGACCTGAAGGCGCTCGATCGGGATCTCAACCGCTATCTGCGTGCGAGCACGTTACCGGCGATGGCCATTCAATATGTCAATCTGCCAGCGATCACCGTGACCGTGAACACGCTGTCGCCAGGCGCGCGCGCCCTGATGCCGTTCCGCCAGAGATCGGTTCGCGGCGTCAATGCCACAACCTCGCTGCCGCTCTACACCAAGGCGGCGGCGCTGGCGGCGCGCTATCCGGACGATGCGCTGGCGCAATCATGGCTGGCGGAGATGGCGTACGATGCCAAGCGCGACGACGAGGCCGAGGCGGCGGCGGATCGCGCGCTGGCCGTAGATCCGAAATCGGTGCAGGCGATGCTATACAAGGCGCAGGTCCGCCTGCGTCGCGCGGCGGAGGCGAAATCGACCGACAAGAAAGTCTGGGCCGACGCGCGTAGCTGGATCGTGAAGGCGAACCGGATCGATCCGGATTGCGCATGGCCGCTGGCGCTGTTCTACCGAAGCTTCGAGATGGCGGATCAGCCACCCACCGCCAGCGCCGCCAAGGGACTGGAACGCGCGTTCGAGTTGATCCCCCAGGACGGTTCCCTCCGGATGGCGTTGGTGGGCCAGAAGCTGGTGGAGGGCGATCTGGCCGCCGCGCGCACCTATCTCCGTCCGATCGCCTTCGATCCACACGCCGCGCCGGACAACCCGGCGGCTAAGCTGCTGGCGGTGATCGATACGCTGAAGGATCCCAAGGCGGCGGCTGCGGCGATGAAGGCGATGGAGGCGGCGGGGGAAGGGGAGGGCGACTGAGGGGGGCCTTTCGCGCCACTTCTACCACTACCCTGCACCCAGTTCGGTATCACCACCACCCCGGCGAAGGCCGGGGCCCAGGTGGGCAGGCTTTTGCGACGACGGAATGCGCTCCGTTACCCTCTATTCCCAACTGGGCCCTGGCCTTCGCCGGGGTGGTAGTAGACGTCGGGGTAAGAAGGTGCCGGGTGACAAGCTTCCGCCCTCAGCCCCCGTTCGCGCGGAACAGTTCCAGCGTGCGCGCCTTCGCCAGGGCGGCGCTCGGCTCGTGGTAATCCTTGCGACGATCCGAATTGAAGCCGTGGCCGGCGTCGTAGACATGAACGGTCGCGTTCGGCCACCCCTTGGCGATCACCTGCTCGACGCCCTCCATCGGGATGCCGGTGTCGTAGCGACCGAAGTGCAGGATCACCGGCACCTTCGGTTCCTGGTCGGCTGCGGCGGGGATCAGGCTGCCGTAGTAGCCGCTGGCGGCGGCGACGCCGTTTAGCTGCGTCGCCGCAAACCACGCGACCGAGCCGCCATAGCAATAGCCGACGACGAATACCGGTCCTGACGCCGCCAGCGCGTCGACGCAGGTCTGCACGTCCGCCAGCGATTGCGCGAACGGGTGCGCCTCGCGTGCGAGCCGGATCGCCTCCGCCAGGCCGTCGCCGCTGTAGTCTGCTTCGAATCCGGGATGCTCGCGGTCGAACAGCGCGGGGGCGAGCACCTCGTAGCCGTCCTTCGCATAGTCGTCGCACAATTCGCGGATGTGATCGGTGACGCCGAAGATCTCCTGCACCAGCACGAGACCGCCGCGCCGTTCGCCTGCGGGGTGGACGTGGTAGACCGCCACCTGGGCGCCGTCGGCCATCGTCATCCTTGCCATGCTGCCGTCGGCCATCGTCGATCTCCATTTGTCGCGTGTCGTTCGCTTGCGGCCGGGTAGCGCGGGGGGCGGCTTTCGCCAAGCGTCGCGGATCGGCAGGGGCCGCACGGGTTGCATCGATCCGGCCCCGATGCTAACCGCCCGGCACCCATCGGACGCGCACTCGCTGCGCACCTGTTCGCATGGGGCCAAGGATCCGGTGGAGGCGTCGCCTTCGCAGGTCCGGGATCAACCGTTGAGAACGAGGACTTCGATCGCGTGGAGACATCCGGCGGTATTCAAGCGAGCTTAGGCGGCAGGTATGCGCTGGCGCTGTTCGATCTCGCGCGCGAGTCGAAGCGCATCGACGCGGTCGAGGCGAGTCTCGCCACGGTGCGGGATGCGCTCGCGCAGTCGCCCGATTTCAAGACGCTGACGACCAGCCCGCTGGTCTCGCGTACCAACGCCGCCGCGGCGATCCTCGCCAGTGCCGAGACGATGGGCCTCGATCCGACGACGCGCAGCTTCCTCGGCGTGCTCGCGCAGAACCGCCGGCTGGGTGATCTCCCCAAGATCATCCGCGCGTTTCGCACGCTCGCGGCACAGCATCGCGGCGAGACCACCGCGGAGGTGGTTTCCGCCCATCCGCTCGACGACGATCAGGTCGCGGCGCTGAAGCAGCAGCTTCGCACCCGCGTCGGTCGTGAGGTTTCGGTCGATCTGTCGGTCGACCCTCAGCTGCTCGGCGGGCTCGTCGTCCGCATCGGCAGCCAGATGATCGATTCGTCGATCCGCACCCGTTTGAACTCACTCGCGCACGCAATGAAAGGCTGACAGCGCACGCTGTTCAGAAAGGCTGACAATGGATATCCGCGCCGCAGAAATCTCGAAGGTCATCAGGGACCAGATCGCCAATTTCGGTTCCGAGGCCGAGGTCTCCGAGACCGGCCAGGTGCTGAGCGTCGGCGACGGCATCGCGCGCATCTACGGGCTCGACAACGTCCAGGCGGGCGAGATGGTCGAATTCGCGAACGGCGTGCAGGGCATGGCGCTCAACCTCGAGGCCGATAACGTCGGCGTCGTGATCTTCGGGTCGGATTCGGAGATCAAGGAAGGCGACGTCGTCAAGCGGACCGGCACCATCGTCGACGTTCCCGTCGGCAAGGGCCTGCTCGGGCGCGTCGTCGACGGCCTCGGCAACCCGATCGACGGCAAGGGCCCGATCGTGAGCGATCAGCGCAGCCGCGTCGAGGTGAAGGCGCCCGGCATCATCCCGCGCACCTCGGTGCACGAGCCGGTGCAGACCGGCCTCAAGGCGATCGACGCGCTGGTGCCGGTCGGCCGTGGCCAGCGCGAGCTGATCATCGGCGATCGCCAGACCGGCAAGTCGGCGGTCGCGATCGACGCGTTCATCAACCAGAAGGCGGCAAACGCCGGCGACGACGAGAGCAAGAAGCTTTACTGCATCTATGTCGCGATCGGGCAGAAGCGCTCGACGGTGGCGCAGATCGTCAAGACGCTGACCGAGAACGGCGCGATGGATTATTCGATCGTGGTCGCCGCGACCGCGTCGGATCCTGCGCCGATGCAGTTCCTCGCGCCCTATACCGGCTGCGCGATGGGCGAGTATTTCCGCGACAACGGCATGCACGCGCTGATCGTCTATGACGATCTGTCCAAGCAGGCGGTGGCGTATCGCCAGATGTCGCTGCTGCTGCGCCGCCCGCCGGGCCGCGAAGCCTATCCGGGCGACGTGTTCTATCTCCACTCGCGCCTCCTCGAGCGCGCGGCGAAGATGAACAAGGACAATGGATCGGGCTCGCTCACCGCGCTGCCGATCATCGAGACCCAGGCAGGCGACGTGTCGGCCTACATCCCGACCAACGTGATCTCGATCACCGATGGCCAGATCTTCCTCGAAACCGACCTGTTCTTCGCGGGCATCCGCCCCGCGATCA
>NZ_CAXTEM010000055.1:0-19589 GCF_964243315.1 uncultured Sphingomonas sp.
CTCCGCCAGGCGCAGGTCGCGCTGGTGGCGATGCGCCCCGACGGCCGCGTCGTCGCGATGGTCGGCGGCCGCGATTACGCCAAGAGCCCGTTCAACCGCGCGACCCAGGCGCGTCGCCAGCCGGGGTCGACCTTCAAGCTGTTCGTCTATCTCGCGGCGATGCGCGCCGGCATGACGCCGTCGTCCACGGTCGACGATTCGCCGGTCGACATCGCCGGGTGGAAGCCGCGCAACGACGACGGCCGCTATCTCGGCCGGATCAGCCTTGCACAGGCGTTCGCACGATCGTCCAACGTCGCCGCCGCGCGGCTGACCCAGGAACTCGGCGTCCGCAACGTCATCAAGGCCGCGCGCGACCTCGGCATCTCGACGCCGATCCCGGAAGAAGCGACGATCGGGCTCGGCACCGCCGAAGTGTCGCTGCTCGAACTCACCTCGGCCTATGCCGCGATCGCGTCGGGCCGCTATCCGGTCCAGCCGCGCGGGGTCGAAAAGCCGCGCGAGGACGGCGGCTGGCTGAAGTCGCTGACCGGCGGCACGACCGAGATGCCCGAGGAGGTTCGCGACAACATGTTGTCGCTGCTCAATTCGTCGATCCGCGGCACCGGGCGCGAGGCGGTGCTGAGCGTGAAGGCGTACGGCAAGACCGGCACCTCGCAAGACAGCCGCGACGCCTGGTTCATCGGCTTCGCGGGCGATCTGGTGGTCGGCGTCTGGGTCGGCAACGACGACAATTCAGCCAATCCGGGGCTTCACGGCGGCACCGTGCCGGCGCGGATCTGGCGGTCGTTCATGCAGGCCGGCTTGGGTCTCGCGGCGCCGGTGCAGCCGGTGCTGGTCGAGGAGGGCGGCGACGGCGCGCTCGACAACGGCGTCGAGGGCGGCGACCTGCCCACCGACGCCACGCTGCGCGGGCTCGGGGTGGAGATGAAGCTCGATAGCGACGGCAGCTTCTCCGTCGGTCCCGACCGAAGCCGCGACGAACCACCGCCCCCGCCCCGCGAGGATCGCCGACCGCCCGAGGAGGAGCCGTCGCCGGACGACGGGTTCTGATCCTCCAAATCTCTCTACCACCCCGGCGTAGGCCGGGGCCCAGTTGCGAGGCGATCATGATTGCAGGCAGCCCTCCGTTACCTCCGCCTTTCCACCTGGGCCCCGGCCTTCGCCGGGGTAGTGAATCAGCGGGGGACGAAAGAACACCGGGATCTCACCTCATCACCGTTGACCCACGCTCGCACGCGCAGCAAAGCCGGCCATGCGCTTCTTTTCCGACAATGCCGCGGCGGTGCATCCGAAGGTGATGCAGGCGATCGTCGACGCCAACACGCTCGACACCGCCTATGACGGCGATGCCCGTTCCAAATCGCTCGACGCCCGCCTCTCCGCGCTATTCGAAACCGAATGCCGCGTGTTGTGGGTGCCGTCGGGCACCGCCGCCAATTGCCTGGCGCTGGCGGCGCTTTGCCCGCCGCACGGTGGCATCGTCTGCCACCGTGACGCGCACATCCAGAACGACGAGGGCGGCGCGCCCGAATTCTATACGCACGGCGCCAAGCTGTTCCTCGCCGAGGGCGACGGCGCCAAGCTGACCCCGGACACGATCGCCGACACTCTCGATGCGATCGTCGACGACGTTCACCGCGTCCAGCCGCACGCGATCTCGATCACCAACGCCACCGAATATGGTCGCGTCTACACTCCCGCCGAAGTCACTGCCATCGGCGCCCTCGCGCGCCGCCGCGGGCTCGGGCTGCACATGGACGGTGCGCGCTTCGCCAATGCCGTCGCGCATCTCGGCTGCCACCCCGCCGACGTTACCTGGCGCGCAGGAGTCGACGCGCTGAGCTTCGGCTTCGTCAAGAATGGCGGCATGAGCGCGGAGGCGCTGGTGTTCTTCCGCCCCGAGCTCACCGGCGCCAGCTTCTATCGCCGCAAGCGCGCCGGCCTGTTGCTGTCCAAGGGTCGCTACCTCGCCGCGCAGATCCTCGCGATGCTCGACGGCGACCTGTGGCTCGACTGCGCCCGCGCCGCCAACGACCGTGCGCAGACGATCGCGGCGGCGGCGGGGGATCGGCTGATCCACGCGGTCGAGGCGAACGAGGTGTTTCTCCACGCCACCCCGGACGAAGCCGCGGCGCTACGCGCGCAGGGTTTCGACTTCTACGATTGGGCGCCAGGCGAAGTGCGGCTGGTCACCGCCTGGGACACCGATATCGATCATGTCGATCGGCTTGCCGCCGCGATCGCCGGGCTCTGACCGGCGCGTGACCGACGCCCCGCCGCCGCAATCGTCGCGCGCCGCGATCCTGGTGCCGTTCGGGATCGTCACGCTGATCTGGGGATCGACCTGGCTCGTCATCCGCGACCAGATCGCGGTGGTGCCGCCGAGCTGGTCGGTCAGCTACCGCTTCCTGATCGCCGGCATCGCAATGGCGATCTACGCGCTGATCCGCGGCGAGCGCTTCCGGCTCGACGCGCGGGGCTGGGCTTTTGCGGCGGCAACCGCACTCACTCAGTTCTGTCTCAACTTCAACTTCGTATACCGGGCCGAACAGTTCATCACCTCGGGCCTTGTCGCGGTGGTGTTTGCGCTGCTGTTGATTCCCAATGCCGGGCTGGCGCGCGTTTTCCTCGGCCAGCGGCTCGGGCGGCAACTGGTGATCGGATCGTCGATCGCAATGGGCGGCGTCGCGCTGCTGTTCCTCCACGAGGCGCGCAGCGATCCCAATGGGCCGTCGGCGTCGCTGGCCGGCATCGGCTTCACCCTGCTCGGTATCGGATCGGCGTCGATCGCCAACGTCATGCAGGCGACCAAGACCGCCAAGCTCTACCCGATGGCGCCACTACTGGCGGTGGCGATGCTGATGGGGGCGGCGATGGACGCGGGGCTCGCCTGGTGGCTGACCGGCCCGCCGGTGTTCGAGGCGCGGCTCGGCTATGTCGCGGGCATCGTCTATCTGGGGCTGTTTGCGTCGGCGCTCGCCTTCCCGCTCTACTACACCGTGCTGCGGGTGATCGGCCCGGCCAAGGCGGCCTATTCGAGCGTGATCGTACCGGTCATCGCGATGCTGCTCTCGACCCTGTTCGAGGGTTACCGCTGGTCGCCGCTCGCGGCCGGTGGCGCGGTGCTCACCGGGATCGGGCTGGTAGTCGCGCTCAGGGCACGCAGGCCCGCGCGGTAATCGGGGTAGCGCGGCGCCCAGCCGAGCACGCGCTTTGCCTTGCCCGTCGCGACCCGCCGGTTCTCGGCATAGAAACCGCGCGCCATCGGCGACAGCGTATCGATCGCGACGAATGGCGGCGGCGGCAGTCCGAGCAGGTGCGCTGCGAATTCGATCACCTGATTTTGCGAGCAGGGTTGGTCGTCGGCTAGGTTGTACGCGCCCGCGGGCCCGTCGAACCCGGCGATGACGCCCGATGCGATATCGTCGACATGGACGCGGCTGAATACCTGCGCGGGCAGATCGACACGGTGCGCCTGCCCCTCGCGCACACGCTCCAGCGCCGATCGGGTGGGTCCGTAGATTCCCGGCAGGCGGAATACCCGTGCGCCGATCGCCAGCCAGTCGCGATCGGCGGCGTTGCGCGCGGGCCGACGGCCCGAGATCGGCGCGGTCTCGTCCACCCAGCCGCCCGCCGCGTCGCCATAGACTCCCGTCGAGGAGAGGTAGCCGATCCACCGCGCCGAGCGCGCGATGCCGACGCCATAGCCGACCAGCACCGGATCGATCCCGTCGACCGGCGGCACCGATGACAGGATGTGGGTCGCCGCCGCGATCTCCGCCGCCACCGCGTCGCGATCGTCGAAGCGCAGCGTCCCCGCGCGGCCGTCACGCGAGGTGCCGACGACGTGCCAGCCTTCACCGCTGAGCCGCGCGCCGAGATGCGATGCGGCGTAGCCCAACCCGAAGATCAGCAGCCGCGCCATTATCGCGCCATCGGCCCCTTGTAGAGCGTGCCGAAATAATCGCCCTTGTTCCACACCGGGCGTGCGGGGCCGTCGGCGATGTCGCGTGCGATCCGGTAGTTGGCGTCGACGAAGCGGATGCCCTGGTCCCACATAATCGACTGCGACAGATCGTCGCTCGGCTTGTGGTAGTTGTTGGCCATGAACGCATCGGTCGCGGCCTTGCCGGCGCCCTTCGGTCCCGGCCACAGGAACACCGATGGGATGCCTTTCTGCACGAAGCGGAAGTGATCCGATCGGACGAAGATCCCCTGTTCCGGCATCGGATCGGGCGACAGACCCACCCCGATCGTGCCGATCGCACGGCGGACGATCGGCCCCAGCGTCGACCGTTCGGCACCGTACACGATCATGTCCTCGAACGGGTAGGTCAGGATCGGCATGTCCAAATTGACGTCAGCGACGATCGACGACAGCGGCATCAACGGATTGTTGACGAAGTAATCGGAGCCGACCAGCCCCTTCTCCTCGCCCGTCACCGCGAGGAACAGGATCGATCGCTTGGGCGGCTGGCCGCTCGCCGCAAAGCGCTTGGCCTCCTCGATCAGGCTCGCGATCCCGATCGCGTTGTCGAGCGCGCCATTGTTGATCCGGTCGCCCGCTCCGGTCTTGCTGACCCCGATATGATCGAGATGCGCGGACAGCACCACGACCTCCTTGCCGAGCACCGGATCGGCGCCGGGGATCATCCCCGCGACGTTGCTGCTCGACAGCGCGGTGAACGCCGTCCTGGTCGCCACCGAAAGCGTCCCCGGCAATGCCGCCGCCTTGAAGCGGGCGTCGTCCTTCTGCGCCTCGCCCGCGACCTTCGTCCAGCTCGTTGCGGCACCAGCGAACAACTTGGTGGCACCGGCGTCGCTCAGCGTCGCGAGCACCGGGGCCTCGGGCGCCACCGCGTTGCCGGTGCCGTCGGGACGCGCCCAGGTGATCCGCGGGTTTTCGTAGCTCTCCACCTGGCGCACGAAGGGCTGCGCGCGGCTGCGCGCGCTCGGCAGGTTGACGATCCCGATCGCGCCATGATCGCGCGCGATCGTCGCTTTGGTGCCGGGCGAACCGAAGAAGGCGCGCTCCTCGCCCCCGAAACGCGCGGGCGCACCGCCGATCACGGCGACGATCTTGCCGCGGACGTCGACCCCGGCATAGCCGTTCTCGCGATATTGCGGCGCGACGATGCCATAGCCGACGAACACCACCGGCGCGGATACGCTGGTGTCGGCGCGCGCCGGGTTGGCGGCGGGAACATAATCCACGCCGAACGCCAGCGGCGCCGGTGCGCCGCCGCGGCTCGGACTCCACACCATGTCGCCCTTGCTGGCCGATCGGTACGAGACCAGCGGCACGCGCTGGCGATAGCCGCCGTCGTTGCCCGCGGGCCGCAGCCCTGCGGCATAGAATTGCGCGGCGACATAGGCGGCGGCGATATCGAATTCCGGGGTGCCCGCCTCGCGCCCCTTCAACGCGTCGTCGGCGAGGAACAGCACATGCGCCTTCATCGCCGCCTGGTCCGCAGGCAGCGGCGCCGCGATCCGGGCGTTGAGCGCGGTCGCGGTCTTGTCCTGCGCGCCGACGCTGGCGGCGAGCGCGAGCAGGGACAGGGCTGCGATCGTACGGAACATGCGGGAAATCCTCGGGAAACGACAGGCGTTCGCTACCACAGCGCCGCCGTCGCGCAAGCTTCCGCTGTGCCCCCCGCTCTCCTATAGAAGGCCGATGCTCGACGTTCAGCAAAGCCTCGCCCATCCCGTCGCCACGCGTCGCAGCGACTATGTCGCGCCTGCGTGGTCGGTTCCCGACACGCGGCTCGACTTCGATCTCGATTCCGCCAGGACACGGGTGCGCGCGACGCTGTCGGTCACGCGGAGCGCGGGGAGCCGCGATCCGCTGCGGCTCGACGGCGCCGGACAACATCCGCTGTCGGTCACGATCGACGGCATCGCCACGGACGATTGGCGAATCGAGGGCGAGCAATTGGTGATACCGCTCCCCGGCGATGCGCATGTCGTCGTCACCGAGGTCGAGATCGCCCCCGATCGCAACACCCAGCTGATGGGACTCTACGCCTCGGGCGGCATCCTCTGCACCCAATGCGAGGCGGAAGGGTTCCGCCGCATCACCTATTTCCCCGACCGGCCCGACGTGCTCAGCCGCTATTCGGTGCGGATGACCGCGGACAAGGCGCGTTTCCCGGTGCTGCTCGCGAATGGCGACCCGGTCGGCGCGGGCGATCTCGACGGCGGGCGGCACTGGGCCGAATGGAACGACCCGTTCCCCAAGCCTAGCTACCTGTTCGCGCTGGTCGCGGGCGATCTCGCGGTCAATCGCGGCAGCTTCACGACGCGGTCGGGACGCGAGGTCAGCCTCGGTATCTGGGTCCGCGAGGCCGATCTCGCCAAGACCGCGCACGCGCTCCACGCGCTCGAACTCGCAATGGCGTGGGACGAGCGGGTCTATGGCCGCGAGTACGACCTCGATGTGTTCAACATCGTCGCGGTCGACGATTTCAACTTCGGCGCGATGGAGAACAAGGGCCTCAACATCTTCAATTCGCGCTACATCCTCGCCGACCCAGACACCGCGACGGATTATGACTACGACGCGATCTCGACCGTCGTCGCGCATGAATATTTCCACAATTGGTCGGGCAACCGCGTCACCTGCCGCGACTGGTTCCAGCTGTCGTTGAAGGAAGGCTTCACGGTCTACCGCGACCAGGGTTTTTCCGCCGACCAGGGATCCGCGGCGGTCAAGCGGATCGAGGACGTGCGTGCCCTGCGCGCCGCCCAGTTCCCCGAAGACGCCGGCCCGCTCGCCCACCCGGTGCGCCCCGAAAGCTATCTTGAGATCTCGAACTTCTACACCGCGACGATCTACAACAAGGGCGCCGAGCTGATCCGGATGATCGCGACGGTTCTAGGCCCGGTCGCGTTCCGCGCCGGCTGCGACCTGTATTTCGACCGGTTCGACGGCACGGCGGCGACGTGCGAAGATTACGTCGCGTGCATGGAGGAGGCGAGCGGCGTCGATCTCGCGCAGTTCCGCCTCTGGTACAGCCAGGCCG
This sequence comes from uncultured Sphingomonas sp., assembly GCF_964243315.1. Lineage (GTDB taxonomy): Bacteria > Pseudomonadota > Alphaproteobacteria > Sphingomonadales > Sphingomonadaceae > Sphingomonas. The sequence goes on from NZ_CAXTEM010000055.1 coordinate 7,026, forward strand.
GCACGCCGCGGGTGTCGGCCAGCCTGATCCAGGAACCCGGTGGCGGACGCGCCGAACTCCGCCTCGCGCAGCAGGTTTGCGCCACCCCCGGACAGCCGGCCAAGGCGCCGATGGTGTTGCCGCTGAAGGTGAAGCTGTTCGCGAGCGCGACCGGCCGTGCGCTGATCGACGAGCGACTCGTGCTGCTGGCCGACCCGAGCGAGACGATCGTGTTCGATGGCCTCGCCGAGCGCGCGATCCTGTCGATCAACCGCGGCTTCTCCGCGCCCGTGATCGTGGAGAGCGACCGGACCGCGGACGAGCTCGCGTTCCTCAGCGCGCATGACGACGATCCGTTCGCGCGGTACGAGGCGATGCAGCAGCTGATGCTCGACACGCTGGTCGCGGGCGCGGTGTCGGGCGGGCGCGGCCATCACCGCGCGGTGATCACCGCGATCGCGCAGACGCTCGCGGATCCCGATCTCGACCCGGCCTTCGTCGCCGAAGCCGTGCTGCTCCCGTCGGAAGCGTTCATCGGCGACCAGATGGCGACGGTCGAGCCCGACGCGATCTATGCCGCGCGCGAGGCGTTGCGTGCCGACATCGGCCGGCAATTGTCCGCCGCGTGGCGTCAGGCCTATGCCGGCGCCCCCGCCGAGCCCTATGCCTACACCCCCGCCACCAAGGGCCGCCGCCGGCTCCGCAGCGTCGCGCTGAGCTACATCGCGGCGAGCGGCGCGGCTGACGCGGCGACGCTCGCGTTCCGCCAATTCGACGCCGCGGACAACATGACCGATCGCCAGGGTGCGCTGACCATCCTCGCCAATGGCGCCGCGGACGAGCGCGAGGCGGCACTCGACATCTTTTACAATCGCTATGCCGGCAATTCGCTGGTGCTCGACAAGTGGTTCCAGACCCAGGCGCTGGCGACGCGCGACGACACTGCGGCGGTGGTGGCAGGGCTTGCCGAGCACCCCGATTTCACGCTGGCGAACCCCAACCGGGCGCGCTCGCTGATCGGTGCGTTCGGCGCAAACCAGCGCAGCTTCCACACGCCCGGCGGGGCCGGCTATCGGTTCCTCGCCGACCAGCTGATCGCGCTCGATCGCCTGAATCCCCAGACCGCGGCGAAGCTGTTGCCGCCGCTCGGCCGCTGGCGCCGCTTCGCCGCGGATCGGTCCGCGCTGATGCGGGCCGAGCTGGAGCGGATCGTCGGGGTGCCGGGACTGTCCAAGGACCTGTTCGAGCAAGCGTCCAAAAGCCTCGAGGGATAGCCGCGCCGGATCGGATGACGTAAACACGTAACGGAACTGCCCAACGGAGAGTTGCGATGGCCAAGGGTCAGATGAAGTCGAACAAGGAAACCCGCAAGCCGAAGGCGGAGAAGGCGCCGAAGCAGAACGCGTCGAACCCCACGACCAAGGGCAAGGCGCCGGAGACGTCGCCCAAGCCCTGACGCGGACGCGCCGCGATTGACAGCGGCACGCGGGGGTCGACAAGAACGGCGATGACCGACGCCCTTTCGCCCGATCCCGTCAGCATCGACCGGGTGATGCTGCCCGATGCGTGGCGCGACGCGCTCGCCGCGGAGATCGACGCGCCGTACATGGCGGAACTGCGTACGTTCCTGCAGGCCGATATCGCCGCGGGCACGCGCATCTTCCCGCGCGGGGCGGACTGGTTCCGCGCGCTCGATCTCACGCCACCCGGCGCGGTGCGCGTCGTGATCCTCGGCCAGGACCCCTATCACGGCCCGGGGCAGGCGCACGGCCTCTGCTTCTCGGTCAAGCGCGGGGTGCGGACGCCGCCGAGCCTGGTCAACATCTACAAGGAACTGCGCAGCGATCTCGGCATCGATCCTGCGCGCCACGGCTTCCTCGAACATTGGGCCGAGCAAGGCGTGCTGTTGCTCAACGCGGTGTTGACGGTGCGGATGGGCGTCGCCGGCTCGCACCAGAAGCGCGGCTGGGAACGCTTCACCGACGCGATCGTCCGCACGGTGGCGGCAAGCGACCAGCCGATCGTCTTCATGCTGTGGGGCGCGCATGCGCAGAAGAAGGCCGCGTTCGTCGAGAACGTGACACGGGGCGGCCGCCATCTGGTCCTCACCGCCGCCCATCCCTCCCCCCTGTCCGCACATGGCGGCTTCTTCGGATGCCGGCATTTCTCGAAAGCGAACGCGTTCCTGGTCGCCAACGGGCGGACGCCGATCGACTGGGCGTTGCCGGCCTAACGATGCTGCCCCCTCACTGTTGGTGCTGAGTGGAGACAGAGTAGCTACCGCAGGGGGGCGAACCGAGGGCTCGTATCGAAGCACGGGTTCTGCGTGCCAACCTATCCTTCGATACGGGCTCTCGGTACGCCCTGCGGGCTAGTCGATCCCTACTTAGGACGAACGGGTAAGGGTCGGGCAACCCAGGTGCCGAGAGACTCGGCGGAACCTCTGCAATCGCTCGCTCATTGAGCCGCACTCAACAGGGAGATCAATAATGTCGTTTACGATCAAGGCCGCCGCGGTGGCCGGTGCGCTTCTTCTGACTGCATGCGGCGGCAATGCCGATGACCGTGCGGCCGACAATATCGAAGCGATGACTGAAAACCGCGCCGACGCGCTCGACGCGCAGGCCGACGCGACGACCAACGAACAGGCGTCGGATGTCCTCGAGGATCGCGCCGACAACGTCCGCGACATGGGCGAGGAGAAGGCGGAGCAAGCCGACGACAACGACGACGCCCGCGTCGAAGGTCAGGTCGCCAACGCGATGTGATGGCGCACGGGGGAGGCTCGCCTCCCCCGCCACATATCGCGCCCGCGGGGACGCGGTTCTGCGTAGCCTTACCCCCGCCCGACGAACAGGAACGCGACCGCGCCCATCAGGCAGACGAACGCCGCGACGTGTCGCCAGGTCAGCGGCTCACCCAGCACCGCGACCATGAACACGCCGAACACGAGCAGCGCGATCGCCTCCTGCGTGACCTTCAGCTGCCCCGCGCTCCACCCAGCCGCATAGCCGAGCTGGTTGGCGGGCACCGCGAGGCAATATTCGAACAGTGCGATGCCCCAGCTGATCGCGATGACCAGCGCCAGCGGCTTCGCCATGCCGCCCTTCAGATGCCAGTACCAGGCGATCGTCATGAAGACGTTCGACAGCGCCAGCAGCAGGATCGTCGGCACCGCGCGCTATTCCGCGGGCAGATAGACCTCGCTGCCCTTTTCCCGGAACTTGTCGCTCATCGCCGCCATGCCGGCCTCGGCGTCGCTGGCCGCGATGAACGAACCCGCGGGCTGGTTCTGCTTGGCCGCGAAATCGCGCACCTCCTGCGTGATCTTCATCGAACAGAATTTCGGCCCGCACATAGAACAGAAATGCGCGGTCTTGGCGCCTTCCGCGGGCAGCGTCTGGTCGTGATACTGCTCGGCCGTGTCGGGATCGAGCGACAGGTTGAACTGGTCGCGCCACCGGAATTCGAACCGTGCGCGGCTCAGCGCGTCGTCGCGCATCTTCGCCGCCGGGTGACCCTTGGCGAGATCGGCGGCATGCGCGGCGAGCTTGTAGGTGACCACGCCGACCTTCACGTCGTCGCGATCGGGCAGGCCGAGATGCTCCTTCGGCGTGACGTAGCAGAGCATCGCGGTGCCATACCAACCGATCATCGCCGCACCGATGCCGCTGGTGATGTGGTCGTAGCCCGGCGCGATATCCGTGGTGAGCGGCCCGAGGGTGTAGAAGGGCGCCTCGCCGCAGACCTCGAGCTGCTTGTCCATATTCTCCTTGATCTTGTGCATCGGCACATGGCCGGGGCCCTCGATCATCACCTGGACGTCGCTCTTCCACGCGCGGTGGGTGAGCTCGCCGAGCGTGTAGAGCTCGCTGAACTGCGCCTCGTCATTGGCGTCGGCGATCGAACCCGGCCGCAGGCCGTCGCCGAGCGAATAGGCGATGTCGTACGCCTTCATGATCTCGGTGATCTCGTCGAAGCGTTCGTACAGGAAGCTCTCGCGGTGATGGCTGAGGCACCATTTCGCCATGATCGATCCGCCGCGCGAGACGATGCCGGTGACGCGCTTGGCGGTCATCGGGATATACGCCAGCCGCACGCCCGCATGGATCGTGAAGTAATCGACGCCCTGTTCGGCCTGCTCGATCAGCGTGTCGCGGAAGATCTCCCAGGTCAGGTCCTCGGCGACGCCGCCGACCTTCTCGAGCGCCTGGTAGATCGGCACGGTGCCGATCGGGACCGGCGAGTTGCGGATGATCCATTCGCGGGTGTCGTGGATATTGCGCCCGGTCGACAGGTCCATGACCGTGTCCGCGCCCCAGCGGATCGACCAGACCATCTTGTCGACTTCCGACGCGACGTTGCTCGCGACCGCGCTGTTGCCGATATTGGCGTTGATCTTGACCAGGAAATTGCGCCCGATCGCCATCGGCTCGCTTTCGGGGTGGTTGACGTTGTTGGGGATGATCGCACGGCCGCGCGCGATCTCGTCGCGGACGAATTCGGGCGTCACGTAATCGGGAATAGACGCGCCGAAATCCTGGCCGTCGCGGATCATCGCTTCCTTCAGCTGCGCCCGGCCGAGATTCTCGCGAGTCGCGACATAGTGCATCTCGGGGGTGATGATCCCCTGGCGCGCATAATGCATCTGGCTGACATTGGCGCCGGCCCTCGCGCGCAGCGGCCGCTTCACCGGGTTCGGGAAGCGCGGCACGCCGCCGGAGCGATCGGGCCCGAGCTGGCCGTTGTCCTCGGGCCGCATCTCCCGCGCGTCGTAGCTTTCGACGTCGCCACGTGCCTCGATCCAGGCGCGGCGCAGCTGTGGCAGGCCCGCATGAATGTCGATCTGCGCCGCGGGATCGGTGTACGGGCCGCTGGTATCGTAGACCCGGAGCGGCGGTTCGCTGCACGACGGATCGAGCATGATCTCGCGCATCGCGACGCGGTGTTCGCCGACATGGATCTTGCGGCTGCCGCGGATCGCGCCGGTGGTGACGCCGATCGCGGCGGCTTCCTTCTCGTAATGCGCAGGAATGTCGGCCATCGTGCTTGCTCCAAATGCGTCGGAGCGAGGACGGTCCTGGGGTGGCGACCGCTCCCTCCCTCCGCCGGCGTTAACCGGATCAGGTTCAGCGGGTCGAGAGCTGCGGCTCTCCTCTCAGCCGCTCAGTCGCGGCCCCCCGGGGACGTCGCCAGCATAGGCGCATGCATTCTCGACGCAAACCGAAAAGGGGCCGCTGGCGTCAGGCGTTCGCCGCCGAGGTGCGGATGTTGCCATTGACCCCCGCCGGGAAGAACCCGCCGCTCGAGATCGCGGCCTTGCTGAGATAGGCGATGTTGAGCACCTGCCCCGTCGATCGGCTGAACGCGATCGCGTTGCCGTCGGTGGGCACGATATTCGACACGTCCGCCGTGCCTAGCACGCCCTGGTCGTCGTCGCCGATCACCCCGGTCGCCGCATTGGTGACCGTTCCATCGAGGCTGTCGCGCGCATCGCTGATCAGCCCCGCATTGGTCGCGATCGCGGGAGTGTCGAGCCCCTTGCGATAGAGCAGCGTGCGGATCAGCCCGGCATGATAGGCCTCGGTGGCGAGGATGCCCGCCGCGGCCTCCACGAAGGTCTTGTTGGTGATCAACGGTGCCGCGCCCTTGTACGCGCTGACCCCGACATCCTCGAAGATGAACGCGCCGAGCAGGAAGCTGTTGTCGTCGGCATAGGGATTGAACACGCCGGTCGGGCCGACCACGCCCGCCGCGCGGGCCGCCGTGGTGAACGCCCCCGTGGCGCTGCCGTCGATGTTGATCGCGGGCATCGCGACCGTCGCGCTGCCGAGCGCGGAACGCAGGAAGGCGACATGCGCGATCTCGTCGAACGCGATCTCGCGCGCATAGGCCGCGACCAGCGTATCCTGGAACGGCACCGCGGCACCGCCGGTCACCGTGCCCGGTGCGCCGATGCCCGTCGTCAACGACGCGTCGAGCCCGCGGCCGAAGCACGCCCATGAATAGAATTGCGCCTCGAGATATTCGAGGTTGAGCGCGAAGTTGAGCACATCGATGTCGATGTTGGTGCTCGTCGGGGTCGGGGTCGGCGCCGGGGTAGGGTTATCGCTGCCGCCACAGGCCGACAGCAGCGCGGCACCGCCTGCCACCGCGGCGGCCCCGCCGGCATAGCGCAGGAAGCCGCGCCGCGCCGCACGCCGCTCGTCGATGGCGGCGAGCACGCCGTTGGCGTCGATCGCGGCGAACACGTCGTCGGTGATGCGGTCGGTCATGATAGTCTCCCAGTCGCGGGGCAGGGGGCGCACAGGCTCACGCTGCGGGGCCCGCGGTCTTGATGGTGCCGTTGACGCCCGCCGGGAAGAACCCGCCGAGCCCTGCCGCGGTGGCAGTCAGGTACACAATGTTGAGCACCTGCTGCGGCGTGCGGCTGAACGCGACCGCGTTGGCGTCGGTCGGGACGACGTTCGCCACGGTGTAGGTCGTGGTCGTGGTGCCGACGACCACCGCACGGCTGGTCGGGCTGATGCCCTGGTCGATCTCGGTGCCGCCGTCGAGCGTGTCGCGCGCGGTCGAGATGCCATTGGCCTGGGTCAGCAGCGCCGGCGTGTCGAAGCCCTTGGTGGAGAGCGTCGTGCGGATGATCGCGGCATGATACGCCTCGACCGCCAGGATGCCCGCGGCGGCCTCCAGATAGGTCTTGCTGGTGAGCAGCGCCGCCGCGCCCTTGTAGGCGGTGACGCCGACATCCTCGAAGATGAACGCGCCGAGCAGGAAGTTCTCGTCGTTGAGATAGGGATCGAAGGTCTGGCCCGCGGTGATCAGGCCCGCAGCGCGCGCGGCATTGGAAAAGGCGGAGTTCGGCCCGACGCCGACGTCGATCGCGGGCTGCGCCACCGCCGACGTGCCGAGCTGCGCGCGCAGGAAGGTGACATGGGCGAGCTCGTCCGCGGCGATCTCCCGCGCATAGGCGGCGACGACGCGATCGGTGAACCCGACGCGGCGCCCCCCGACGACCGCGCCCTGTTGCCCGGTGCCGCCAAGCAGCGCGGCCGGCAAGCCGGTGTCGTTGGCGGCGTAGGAATAGAATTGCGCCTCCAGATATTCGAGGTTCAACGCGAAGTTGAGGATGTCGGCATCGGTCAGCGCCACCGTCTGCGCGGTCGCCTCGCCGGCGACCGACAGCGCCGACGCTCCGGCAGCAGTGACCGCCGCAGCACCGAGCGCGGTCTTGAAGAACGCCCGGCGATCCTCGCGCCGCCTCACCCGCGCGTCGAGCGCGTCGATCAGTTGCTCGCTGTCGGTCATTCGCAGGTCCTCGCCTTGCCGTATCGGATCATCGCCCTGCGTCTGGGCGATTCAACGGCCATAATCAACGGGTCGCAAGTCTCGGCGCGACCAAACGACAAGGGCCGCGTGATCACTCACGCGGCCCTTAGCTAGCAGGAACGGTCAGGATGATGCCTGGCGATCGATCTCGCTCAGAACGTGTAGGCTACACCCAGCACGCCTAGCCATTGCGATCGCTTGCCGGCGATCCGCACCACCGGGCTGTCCGCGAACCGGTCGAACTGGCGGCCATAGGTGCCGCCGCCGACGAGCTTGAACCCGTGGAGCAGGTCGCCGGTCAGCGCGTAGGTGCCGAGCGCGCCGACGGTCCAGTTCTTCCAGCCGCGCGGGGCGCCATAGACCGGGAATCCGCTTGCGACGCTCTGCGCCGCATCGACGCCGAAATAGGAACGGCCATAGCCGCGCTCCACATGCTCGGCCGACGCGAACAGGCCGAACGCAGCCTTGCGGCTGAGCGGGGTCACATAGTTGACCGTCGGTTGCAGGATGCCGCTGTCGTGCGAACCGGCGACGTCGTGGCGATAGCTGACCGACACCGACAACTGGTCGTACGGACTGGTGATCACCCCGGTCTTGCCGAGACCGACATAACCGCCGAGTTCGATCGCGGTGTCGCGTTCGCCGAGCGCGCGCACCCGACGGTCGTCGATGTTGTCGGTGTTCGTGCGGTTGAAGTTGACCACCGCGATCGGCCCCGCCTGGAAGTCCCAGCTCGGGCCCGGCTGATTGCGGATCAGGTCGACCGACGCGCGGTTGCCCGCCACCGTGAACGAATGCCCACGGAACGAACCGATCGCGCCCGGCGCGGGCGTGAACCGATAGTCGTTCGATCCTTCATAATCCGGCAGATAGACGAAGCCGCCGCCCACCGTGATCGAATCGCCGTCGAAATCGGAGGCCGCAGCGACCGCGCCGGCATCGGGCGGAACGACGTTGGTGTCCTGCGCGAGCGCCGGCGTGGCGAGGCCCGCCAGCGCAAGCGCCGCGACGAGCGTGGGGAAAATCTGACGCTGCAAGGAAACGGCTCCAATCTGTTACGGTCGCGCAACGCAGCAGCAAGCGTATCTTTCCGCCGGCCTGGTCAGAAGATGTAGCGCATCCTGATCCGTTGTATTTCGGCATCACCCGCAACCGCGAACTTTGCCGCGGCGAAATGCGGCGGACCGAAGCCGATCGCCGGGTTGCGCGAGAAGCCGAAGCCTTCGCGCGGGATGCCGGCCAGCGTGTCGAGCTTGGCGTTGGCGTTCTCGTCGTGGATCACCGCGATCGCGTAGCTGCCATGGGGCAGCCCGTCGAAGCGCATCCCGCGCGTGCCGGCGGGAACGTTGCGGGTGATCGCGTCGGCATCGTCGACGCAGGCGGGGAAGTTGGCGGGATCGGCGGTGAGGCAGACCCGGATCAGCCCCTTGGCCGAGCGCAGCTTGTCGACCGCGACGTCAAGCCGCCCGATCGGCACCGCGCCGACCAGCATCGATGCCATCGCGGGGAGTGCCAGGGCCGCTGCTCGCCGCGCGCTGCCTGGCCTGCGCATGCGACCGCGCGAAATCGCCGACGCCGCCGTCAGTGCCACAGAGCCGGTCCCAGATGCGGAAGTAGAGCCCATAATTGCACCCATATTGCTCGTGATGACGCTGGTGGTGGCTCGCGGTGATCAGCCAGCCCCCCAGCCGCCCCCGCCACATGACCTTCGGGAATATTTCCCAGCCCATGTGGTTGGTCACCCCCATAACCGTCATGATCGCCAGGACGAAGCCCAAGCTGCTGACATGGATCGGAATTACGAACACCAGTAGCGGAATTGCCACAGCTCCGGTGATCGCCTCGATCGGGTGGAACGCCATCGCCGCCCAGGCGGTCGGCGGGCGGCTGGCGTGATGGACCGCATGCGCCAGCTTGAACGGTTTGGGCCGGTGCATCCACCGATGCGTCCAGTAGAACCAGCAATCATGCGCCAGCATGTAGAGCAGCACCGACACCGGCAGATACCAGAGCGGATACGCGTCGACCCGGTCGTAGATCCTGGTCCAGCCGCGGTTCTGCCATCCCCAGGCGACCACGCCCGCCGGGGCGCCATAGATCGCGGCCGACGTCAGGCTCCAGACGATCTCGCGCCGCATCTGCCGGTCGAGGCCCTGGTACAGCCCGGGATGGCGCGCCTTGGTCGCCGCCGCGAACGCGCCCGAGACGATCAGGTAGCGGACGCCGACGATCAGCGTCATCGCCAGCGCCGACAGCAGGATCGCGAAAACGACGGTCATTCCTGCTCGTTAGCCGCAATCCGCGCCACCGACCAGCACTGCGCGGTACGGCGGCGTACGATCGTCCCGGTCAAGCCTTCTCGCCGCCCATGCTTTCGGCTAGTCGCCTCGGACGATGGGATCGACGATCACTTGCGACGTTGCGATCGTCGGCGGCGGGTTGGCCGGCGGGCTGATCGCGCTCGCGCTGAAGGCGCGGCACCCGGCGCTCGACGTGCGGCTGATCGACGCCGCGCGGGTCGTCGGCGGCAATCACCGGTGGTCGTTCTTCGACAGCGACGTATCGGAAAGCGATCGTTGGATCGTGGCGCCCCTGATCGGCAACAGCTGGATGGGCTATGACGTCGCCTTCCCGGAGCATCGACGTTCCATCGACACCGTTTATCATTCGATCGACAGCGAGCGGCTCGATGCGGTGGTGCGACGGACGCTGACACCGTCGGCGCTGATGCTGTCGCGTGCAGTGACCGAGATCTCGCCGACCATGGTATCGTTCGCGGACGGCGACCGCCTGCAAGCGAACGGCGTGATCGATGCGCGCGGCGCTGGCGACCTGTCGATGCTCGATCTGGGCTGGCAGAAATTCGTCGGTCGCGAGCTGCGGCTGTCCGCGCCGCACGGCAGCGATCGTCCGATGGTGATGGATGCAACGGTCGATCAGATCGACGGCTACCGGTTCGTCTATTGCCTGCCGCTGGCGCCCGATCGGATGTTCGTCGAAGACACCTATTACAGCGACCACCCCGCGCTCGACCGGGCGACGATCGGCGATCGCGTCCACGAGTACGCGGTCGATCGAGGCTGGCAGGTCGAGCAGGCCGCCCGTGAGGAGGCAGGGGTGCTGCCGGTGGTCATGGGCGGCGACTTCGCGGCGTATTGGCAGTCGGGCGGACCCGGCATCGCCAAGGTCGGAATGCGCGCCGGGCTTTTCCATCCGACCACGGGCTATTCGCTACCCGACGCGGTGCGAACCGCGGCGCTGATCGCGGCGCGAACCGACTTTACCGGCGCGAGCCTGCATGAGGCGACTTACGGCTTCGCACGCGAAAAGTGGCGGCAGCGGGGTTTTTTCCGGATGCTAGACACCATGTTGTTCAAGGCGGCGGAACCGGCGGATCGTTATCGCATCCTGGAACGCTTCTACCGGCTCGATCCGTCCCTGATCGGCCGCTTCTATGCAGGAACTTCGACGATGATCGACAAGGCACGCGTACTGACCGGCAAGCCGCCGGTGCCGATCGGCCGCGCAGTCCGCGCGCTGGCGGGGCGGTCATGACGTCGGCGGTGGTGATCGGCGCCGGCTTCGGCGGGCTGGCGCTCGCGATCCGGCTGCAATCGGCGGGGGTCGCGACGACGATCGTCGAGGCGCGCGACAAGCCGGGCGGGCGCGGCTATTATTGGGAGCGCGACGGGTTCACCTTCGACGCCGGCCCGACCGTGATCACCGATCCGGATTGCCTGCAGGAATTATGGGCGCTGACCGGGCGCGACATGACCGAGGACGTGACGCTCGCGCCGGTCAGCCCCTTCTACCGGCTCAATTGGCCCGACGGCACCAATTTCGACTACACCAACGACGACGTCCTGCTGAAATCGGAGATCGCCAAGCTCGATCCCGCCGATATCGAAGGCTATGGCCAGTTCCTCGAATATGCCGCCGGCGTGTACGAGGAGGGCTATCGCAAGCTCGGCCATGTCGCGTTCCTCGACTTCGCGTCGATGATCAAGGCGGCACCCGCGCTCGCGAAATACCAGGCATGGCGCTCGGTCTACTCGATTGTATCGAAGTACATCCGCAACGAGAAGTTGCGCGAGGCGCTGTCGTTCCACACCCTGCTGGTCGGCGGTAACCCGATGACCACCAGCGCGATCTACGCGTTGATCCACAAGCTGGAGCGCGACGGCGGCGTGTGGTTCGCGATGGGCGGCACCAACCGGCTGATCGCGGGAATGGTCACGCAATTCCAGCGGATCGGCGGCACCATCCGCCTCGGCGATCCGGTCGCGCAGATCGAGACGCTGGGCGACCGCGCCACCGGCGTCACCACCTCGAGCGGCTGGCATACGGACGCCGACATGGTCGCGGCCAATGCCGACATCGTCCACACCTACCGCACGCTGCTGTCGGGATCGCGCAGTGCGCAGCGCACCGCGGGCAAGCTCGAGAACAAGAAATACTCGCCGTCGCTGTTCGTGGTGCATTTCGGGATCAAGGGCAGCTGGCCGGGCATCCCGCACCACATGATCCTGTTCGGGCCGCGCTATAAGGGGCTGCTCGAGGACATCTACGATCACGGCGTGCTGAGCCAGGATTTCTCGCTCTATCTCCACCATCCGACCGTCACCGATCCGTCGCTGGCGCCCGAGGGTCACTCGACCTTCTACGCGCTCGCGCCGGTGCCGCACATGGGCAAGTTCCCGGTCGACTGGGACGAGATCGGCCCGATCCTCGAAAAGCGGATCCTCGACGAGATCGGGCGCCGCCTGATCCCCGACATCCACGACCGCATCGTCACGAAATTCTCCTATGCGCCGAACGACTTCGCGCGCGACCTGAACGCGCATCTCGGCAGCGCGTTCAGCCTGGAGCCGACGCTGACGCAGAGCGCGTGGTTCCGCGTCCACAATCGCGACGACCACATCCCCAACCTCTATTTCGTCGGCGCGGGCACGCATCCGGGCGCGGGCATCCCCGGCGTCGTCGGCAGCGCCAAGGCGACGGCGGCGCTGATGCTGGAAGGCGCGCGGTGAAGCGCGTCGCGGTCTATTGCGGTTCCGCCACCCCGGCGGAGCCGCTCTATCTGGAGGACGCCCGCGCGGTCGGCACGACGCTCGCGCAGCGCGGCATCGGGGTCGTCTATGGCGGCGGCCGGCTCGGGCTGATGGGTGCGATCGCCGACAGCGCACTGGCGGCGGGCGGCGAGGTGATCGGCGTGATCCCGCAGGCGCTGGTCGATGCCGAGGTCGCGCATCGCGG